>JBBVGE010000374.1:0-14781 GCA_040144665.1 Clostridium perfringens | reverse complement strand
GTTCAGGAGTTGTTACTAGCGTAATCGAATAGTCAACAAAAGAATAAAAAAGATTGAAATTGTCAAATATACTTTAATAAGGACTGGGTAAATTACCTAGTCCTTTACAAAGGACATATTATTGACAGTTTAAATAAATTGTGATAATGTGAGAAAGTAACTCATAAAGTCACGAAATAGATACAGTAAGAGGTATGTCTCTTAGAATATATATTTAAAACTGGAGGTGCAGACCGTGAGAGTAAAGATAACTTTAGCATGCACAGAGTGTAAACAAAGAAACTATAACTCAATGAAGAACAAGAAAAACAACCCAGACAGAATGGAAATGCAAAAATATTGTAAATTCTGTAAGAAGCACACTCTTCATAGAGAAACAAAATAGTTAGCGATTAAGTAACGACACAGACTTACAATAATATAAGGATGTGAAATTATGACTGGTAATAATGTAAAAACTAAAAAAGCTGCTTCTAAAGGTGGCGTATTCAAATTCTTTAAAGATGTAAAAGCGGAATTCAAAAGAATAACGTGGCCATCTAAGAATGAGACAAAAAAGGCATTGATTGCAGTTCTTGGATTCGCTGTAGTATATATTGTACTTGTAGGCGGATTTGATTATATTTTTCAAAACCTCTTTGAAGTAGTTTTGAAACTTAAGTAAAAGGAGGTTTGGGTGTTTAATCACCGATTAATATGAGTGAAAGAGCAAGATGGTACGTAGTACATACGTATTCTGGATATGAGAACAAAGTGAAAGTTAACATAGAGAAAGTTGTTGAAAATAGACATCTTGAATCATTAATTCACGACATCCAAATACCAATGGAAGAAGTAATTGAAGAGAAAGATGGAAAACAAAAAGTTTCTCTTAAGAAAAAGTTCCCAGGATATGTAATAGTAAAGATGCTAATGACAGACGAATCTTGGTATGTTGTTAGAAACACAAGAGGCGTAACTGGCTTTGTGGGACCTGGATCTAAACCAGTTCCTCTTACTGAATACGAGATTGAATCAATGGGAGTTATAGAACTTCCAAAAGAAACAGATCTTGAAGTAGGTGAAAGTATAAGAGTTATCTCAGGACCACTTAGAGAATTCGTGGCAACAATTCAAGAGATAAATCTTGAAAAACAAAAAATTAAAGCTCTAGTTGATATGTTCGGTAGAGAAACATTAGCTGAGCTAGATTTTAATCAAGTAGAAAAATTAGTTTAATAAATAACTAATCTTTTAATCAAGTGGGAGGACAAAAAAATTATTGTCCGTATATACCACAGTATAGGAGGAATAACAAAATGGCTAAGAAAGTAACTGGAATGATTAAACTTCAACTTCCTGCAGGAAAGGCAACTCCAGCACCACCAGTTGGTCCAGCATTAGGACAACACGGTGTAAATATAATGGGATTCTGTAAGGAGTTCAATGCAAAAACTGCTAATCAAGCTGGATTAATAATACCAGTAGTAATCACAGTTTACCAAGACAGATCTTTTAGTTTTATCTTAAAGACTCCTCCAGCTGCAGTTCTAATAAAGAAAGAGTTAGGACTTGAAAGCGGATCAGGAGTTCCAAACAGAACAAAAGTTGGAAAGATAACTAGAGAACAATTAAAGAAAATCGCAGAAACAAAAATGCCTGACTTAAATGCTGCAAACATCGAGAGTGCAATGAGAATGATCGAAGGTACAGCTAAGAGTATGGGTGTAACTATTGAAGAGTAATTCACAAAAATAGTGGGAGGTAAGAACCGCTAATACCACAAAGGAGGCTTATTAATGGGAAAGAAATATGTTGAAAGTGCAAAGTTAATAGATAAAAGTGCTTTATATAATCCAGCAGAAGCTTTAGAGCTTGCTGTTAAAACTGCAAAAGCTAACTTCGATGAAACAATCGAATTACATGTTAGACTTGGGGTAGATCCAAGACACGCTGACCAACAAGTAAGAGGAGCAGTAGTGTTACCAAACGGAACAGGTAAAACTGTAAGAGTTTTAGTTTTCGCAAAGGGAGATAAAGCTAAAGAAGCTCAAGAAGCGGGAGCAGATTTCGTTGGAGCTGAAGAATTAGTTCAAAAGATCCAATCAGAAAACTGGTTCGACTACGATGTAGTTGTAGCTACTCCAGACATGATGGGTGTAGTTGGTAGAATTGGTAGAGTCTTAGGACCTAAGGGATTAATGCCAAACCCTAAATCAGGAACAGTAACATTTGATGTTGCTAAAGCAATAGCTGAAATCAAAGCTGGTAAGGTTGAGTACAGAGTAGATAAAACTGCTATAGTACACTGCCCAATCGGAAAGAAATCATTCGGAGCTGAGAAGTTACATGAAAACTTCAAGACTTTAATGGAAGCTTTAGTTAAAGCTAAACCAGCTGCAGCTAAAGGACAATACATTAAGTCAGTTACTGTAACAAGCACAATGGGACCTGGAGCAAAGGTTAACCCAGTAAAAGTTACAGAATAATTGTTGACTTAACGTAAGTTCAGTGATATAATAGATTTTGTTGAAAAATGAAATATTGTTCCGTAGACAGTAGGTGCGATTTTCGCGTAACGTATAGCTACCTACCGAGGGGTTCTGTAAACATATGTTTATTATGGGTCTTCCTCTGTCTACGGGAAGACCTTTTATAATACGAAAAAGCAGTTAATACTGTGAGGAGGTGGACACACAGTGAACAAGAATAGACAATTAAAGGAAGCAAGAGTTGCTGAGATTAAGGAAAAGTTAGAAAAGGCGCAAAGCGTTGTTTTAGCTAGCTACCAAGGTCTAACTGTTGAAGAAGACACAGAATTAAGAAAGAGCTTAAGAGAAGCAGGTGTAGAATACAAGGTATACAAAAATACTTTAGTTACTTTAGCTGCTAAGGAAATAGGTTTAGAAGGTATGGAAGAATACTTAGAAGGACCAGTTTCAATGGCATTCGGATATGAAGATGCTACAGCTCCAGCAAGAATCTTAAATGATTTTGCTAAGAACCATAAGAAGTTAGAACTAAAAGCAGGTGTAGTTGAAGGTCAAATCTACGACAAGGAAATGATCACAAAGATCGCTTCAATTCCATCAAAAGAAGTTCTTATTGCAAAACTTCTTGGAAGTATCAAGGCTCCATTATCAAACCTTGCATACTTATTAAATGCAATAAAAGAAAAGAAAGAAGCTGAATCAGCTGAATAATTAACTGAAATTAGTTAATGTGTTTTAAAAAATTTGGAGGTGCAATTAAAATGACAAGAGAAGATATCATTCAAGCTATAAAAGAAATGAGCGTTTTAGAATTAAATGAATTAGTAACTGCTTGCGAAGAGGAATTTGGAGTAAGCGCTGCTGCACCAGTAGCAGTAGCAGGAGCAGTAGCTGGTGGAGCTGCAGCTGAAGAAAAGACTGAATTTGATGTAGTTTTAGCTAGCGCTGGAGCTAACAAAATCAAGGTTATCAAAGCTGTAAGAGAATTAACTGGATTAGGATTAAAGGAAGCTAAAGAAATAGTTGACGGAGCTCCTAAGACACTTAAAGAAGCTGTAGCTAAAGAAGAAGCTGAAGACATGAAAGCTAAATTAGCTGAAGTTGGAGCTGAAGTAGAATTAAAGTAATTTTACTTTAATTAAATTTCAAAATGTATATAAAAGGTGCTATTAGTAGCACCTTTTTATATTCTAAGGCCAAAATTGAAACTATATAAATTATCCTACTATAAAACTGGATATTTTATATAGTTTTATTTATAGAAATGGATATATTTATATCTATTATATAAATATAAAAATATTGACATTGATAAAATGTTATGATACTATCATTTAATGTACTATTCATTATGGATAAGTATAATTTATTGGAAAAAACAGTATAACTGTGTTGAAATTGGTTATACTAAAAAGATGACGCTGTCCGAAAGCAAAAGTCCTTAGGGAAATTATGCTTTTGGTTATTTTAGTTTATACAAGGGGTGAAAATTCATGGTACATCCTGTCCAATCTGGAAAAAGAACAAGAATGAGTTTTGGTAAAGTTAAAGATGTAACTGAAATGCCAAATCTTATAGAAGTACAATTAGATTCTTACGAATGGTTCCTAAAAGAGGGTTTACATGAGGTATTTGACGATATAAATCCAATAGGAAACTTCACTGGAAACTTAGTACTTGAATTCGTGGATTACAAGCTTGATATGGATAATATTAAGTACACAGTGGAAGAGTGTAAGGAGAGAGATTCAACTTATGCTGCACCACTAAAAGTCTCAGTAAGACTTACAAATAATGAAACTGGAGAAATAAAAGAACAAGAAGTATTCATGGGAGATTTCCCATTAATGACTGAACAAGGTACTTTTATAATTAATGGTGCTGAGAGAGTTATTGTCAGCCAATTAGTAAGATCACCAGGTGTATACTATAGCCAAAACAGAGATAAGAGTGGAAAGAAATTATTCTCTTCAACTGTTATTCCAAATAGAGGAGCTTGGCTTGAGTATGAAACAGATTCTAACGATATAATATCAGTTAGAATTGATAAAACAAGAAAACTTCCAATCACAATATTAGCTAGAGCTATGGGATTCGGAAGTGATCAAGAGTTATTAGACTATTTTGGTGAAGAAGAAAGATTCAAAGCTACAATAGAAAAAGATAACACTAAAACTAAGGAAGAAGCTTTACTTGAAATCTATAAGAGATTAAGACCAGGTGAGCCACCTACAGTTGATAGTGCAGTATCTCTAATAGACTCATTATTCTTTGATGCTAAGAGATATGATTTATCAAGAGTTGGTAGATATAAGTTCAATAAGAAATTAGCTATTAACTTAAGACTTGCAAACCAAGTTGCTGCAGTTGACATAGTAAATCCATCAACTGGAGAAATAATGGTAGAGCAAGGACAAAAGATATCAAGAGAAATGGCTGAAAATATACAAAATGCTGGAATTAATTCAGTAGATGTATTAATTGAAGACAAAGTTATCAGAGTAATAGGTAATCATTTTGTTGATTTATCAAAGCATGTTTCATTTGATATAAGTGAACTTAACATTAAGGAATTAGTTCACTATCCAACATTAAAAGAAATACTTGATAACTTCAGTGATGAAGAAAGTATTAAAGAAGAAATTAAGAAGAATATTACAAGATTAATTCCAAAACATATTGTAAGAGATGATATATTTGCAACAATTAGTTATGAAATAGGATTAGCTTACAACATTGGATATGTAGATGATATAGACCACTTAGGTAATAGAAGATTAAGATCAGTTGGAGAATTACTACAAAACCAATTCAGAATTGGTTTATCAAGAATGGAAAGAGTAGTTAAAGAAAGAATGACTATTCAAGACCAAGAAGCAATTACTCCTCAAATGTTAATCAATATTAGACCAGTTGCTGCAGCTATTAAAGAATTCTTTGGTAGTTCACAATTATCACAATTCATGGATCAAACAAATCCATTATCAGAATTAACTCATAAGAGAAGATTATCTGCTTTAGGACCTGGAGGACTTTCAAGAGAAAGAGCTGGTTTCGAAGTTAGAGACGTTCACCACTCACATTATGGTAGAATGTGTCCTATAGAAACTCCAGAAGGACCTAATATAGGTCTTATAAACTCATTAGCTACATATGCTAAGGTTAATGAATATGGATTTATTGAAACGCCTTATAGAATTATTGATAAAGAAAATAAGAGAGCAACTGATGAAATAAGATACTTCACTGCGGATGAAGAAGACCAATATCTAGTAGCTCAAGCAAATGAGCCTTTAGATGAAAATGGTCACTTTGTACACGATAAAGTAACTGTTAGATATATGGAAGAAGTTATCGTAGTACCTGCTAATGAAGTTGACTTAATGGACGTTTCACCAAGACAAATTGTATCTGTTGCAACAGCTATGATTCCTTTCTTAGAAAATGATGATGCTTCAAGAGCTCTTATGGGATCTAACATGCAACGTCAAGCAGTTCCACTATTAAAGCCACAAGCTCCAGTAGTTGGTACAGGAATAGAATTTAGAGCAGCAGCAGATTCAGGAGTACTACCAAAGGCTAAAAATGCAGGGGTAGTAAGCTATGTAAGTGCTAGTGAAATCAAAGTTAAGAGAGATGTTGATGGAGGAATTGATACTTACAAGTTATTAAAGTTCAAGAGAAGTAACCAAGGTACTTGTATAAATCAAAGACCTTTAGTAAGCGCAGGAGAAATGGTATTTAAAAACCAAGTTCTAGCTGATGGACCATCAACAGATTTAGGAGAAATAGCATTAGGTAAAAACATCAGAATGGGATTCATAACTTGGGAAGGTTATAACTACGAAGATGCGATGCTTATCTCAGAAGAATTAGTAAGAGAAGACGTATTTACGTCAATTCATATAGAAGAATACGAATGTGAAGCAAGAGACACTAAGTTAGGACCTGAAGAAATAACTAGAGATATTCCTAACGTAAGTGAGGATGCTTTAAAAGACATCGATGAAAGAGGAATAATCAGAATTGGTGCTGAAGTAAGATCAGGAGATATTCTTGTTGGTAAAGTAACTCCAAAGGGTGAAACTGAATTAACAGCAGAAGAAAGATTATTAAGAGCTATTTTCGGTGAAAAAGCAAGAGAAGTTAGAGATACTTCATTAAGAGTTCCGCATGGAGAAGCTGGTATAATAGTAGATATTAAAGTGTTTACTAGAGAAAACGGAGATGAATTAAATCCAGGTGTTAATGAACTTGTGAGATGTTATATAGCTCAAAAGAGAAAAATATCAGTTGGAGATAAGATGGCTGGACGTCACGGTAATAAAGGGGTTATTTCAAGAGTACTTCCTGAAGAAGATATGCCTTTCTTACCAGATGGAAGACCACTTCAAATATGTTTAAATCCACTAGGGGTTCCATCACGTATGAACATCGGTCAGGTATTAGAAGTTCACTTAGGATGGGCAGCTAGCGCACTAGGATGGCACATTGCTACTCCAGTATTTGATGGTGCAACTGAAGAAGATATAGAACAATGTTTAAGAGATGCAGGTTACAATGCAAACGGAAAGACTCCTTTATACGATGGTAGAACAGGAGAAGCGTTTGATAATGAAGTTACAGTTGGTATAATGTACATCTTAAAACTTGCTCACTTAGTTGATGATAAGATTCACGCAAGATCAACTGGACCATACTCATTAGTTACTCAACAACCACTTGGAGGTAAAGCTCAATTTGGTGGTCAAAGATTCGGGGAAATGGAAGTTTGGGCACTAGAAGCATATGGTGCAGCTCATACATTACAAGAAATCTTAACTGTTAAGTCAGATGATGTTGTTGGTAGAGTTAAAACTTACGAGGCAATAGTTAAGGGTGAAAATATCCCAGAACCAGGAGTTCCAGAATCATTTAAGGTTCTTATAAAGGAATTACAGGCACTTTGCTTAGATGTTAGAGTTCTTAATGATGACAATGAGGAAGTAAGACTTAAAGAGTTTAGCGAAGAAGATGACTCAGCGGACTTAGAAGTAAACATTGAGGGAACAGAAGAGTTTGTTGAAAAGCAACCAGTAGTAGAAACTGAAGACAGCTACACTTCTGAAGTTGAAGAAGAAGAAGAGTATGAAGGTTTTCAGTTAGAAGAGTTTCAAGATAACTTAGAGCTTGATGATTTTAACGATGAACACTAATTTTGAAGGGAGGATTACCCTTGTTTGAATTAAATAATTTTGATGCCATACAAATAGGCTTAGCATCCCCTGAACAAATCAGAGAATGGTCAAGGGGAGAAGTTAAAAAACCAGAAACAATAAACTACAGAACTTTAAAACCAGAGAGAGACGGTTTATTCTGTGAGAGAATATTCGGACCTATGAAGGACTGGGAATGTCACTGTGGAAAATATAAGAGAGTTAGATATAAAGGTATAGTTTGTGACAGATGTGGAGTTGAAGTTACTAAAGCTAAAGTAAGAAGAGAAAGAATGGGGCATATTGAACTTGCTGCCCCAGTTTCTCACATTTGGTACTTCAAAGGAATTCCATCAAGGATGGGATTAATACTTGATATGTCACCAAGATCATTAGAAAAGATCTTATACTTTGCTTCATATGTTGTAATTGATCCAAAGGAAACACCATTATTAAAGAAACAACTTCTTAATGAAAAAGAGTATAGAGAAGCTGTGGATAAGTATGGTGAAGAAAGCTTTGTAGCCGGAATGGGTGCTGAAGCAGTTCAAGATCTTTTAGGTGAAATTGATTTAGAAACTAGTTCAAAAGAACTAAAAGAAGAGTTAAAACATAGTACAGGTCAAAAGAAAGTAAGAATAATCAGAAGATTAGAGGTTGTAGAATCATTTAGAGCATCAGGAAATGATCCAAGATGGATGATTATAAATGTAATACCTGTAATACCACCAGACTTAAGACCAATGGTTCAATTAGATGGTGGAAGATTTGCAACATCAGACTTAAATGACCTTTACAGAAGGGTTATAAACAGAAATAACAGATTAAAGAAGTTATTAGATTTAGGAGCACCTGATATAATCGTTAGAAACGAAAAAAGAATGCTTCAAGAAGCTGTAGATGCTCTTATAGATAATGGTAGAAGAGGAAGAGCTGTTACTGGTCCTGGAAATAGACCATTAAAATCTCTTTCAGATATGCTTAAAGGTAAGCAAGGTAGATTTAGACAAAACCTACTTGGTAAGAGAGTTGACTATTCTGGTAGATCAGTTATTGTTGTTGGACCAGAATTACAAATGTACCAATGTGGGCTTCCAAAGGAAATGGCTCTTGAATTATTCAAGCCATTTGTAATGAAAAAGTTAGTTCAAGATGGAGTAGCACATAACATAAAGAGTGCTAAGAGAATGGTAGAAAGAGTTATGCCACAAGTATGGGATATCTTAGAGCAAGTAATTGCAGATCATCCAGTGTTACTTAACCGTGCTCCTACTCTTCACAGACTTGGTATTCAAGCATTCCAACCTGTACTAGTAGAAGGAAGAGCTATTAAGCTTCACCCATTAGTATGTACAGCTTACAACGCTGACTTTGATGGTGACCAAATGGCCGTTCACGTACCATTATCAGTTGAAGCTCAAGCAGAAGCAAGATTCTTAATGCTTGCAGCTGGAAACATAATGAAACCATCAGACGGTAAGCCAGTTTGTGTACCTACTCAGGATATGGTTCTTGGTTCTTACTACATGACTATGGAAAAGGACGGGGCTTTAGGTAGTGGTAAGTACTTTATGTCAAAAGATGAAGCTATAATGGCTTATGAAGTTAAAGCTATAGAGATTCACGCAGACATATTTGTAAGAATGCAAAGAGAAATCGATGGAGAAATGAAATCAGGAATAATTAAGACTACTGTAGGTAAATTAATATTCAATGAATCAATTCCTCAAGATTTAGGATTTGTTGATAGAAGCAATCCAGAGGAAGCATTCAATTTAGAAGTTGATTTCTTAATTACTAAGAAATCATTAGGAAAAATAATAGATAAGTGTTATATGAAGCATGGTCCAACAGATACGTCAATAATGCTTGATAAGATAAAAGCTTTAGGATATCACTATTCATCAATTGGAGCTGTTACAGTTGCTGCATCTGATATGATAGTACCTCAAGAAAAGTATGATCTATTAAAAGAAACTGATGAAACAGTAGAAAAGATAGAAAAAATGTACAAAAGAGGATTTATATCAGAAGATGAGAGATATGAAAGAGTTATAGAAAAGTGGACTAAGACAACAGAAGATGTTGCTAATGCACTAATGGATAGTTTGGATAAATGGAATCCAATATTCATGATGGCTGACTCTGGAGCCAGAGGTTCTAAGTCACAGATAAAACAATTAGCAGGTATGAGAGGTCTTATGGCTAGTCCATCAGGTAAAATACTTGAATTACCAATCAGAGCATCATTCAGAGAAGGTCTTGATGTCCTTGAGTACTTCATCTCAACTCACGGAGCTAGAAAGGGTAATGCCGATACAGCTCTTAAAACAGCCGATTCAGGATACTTAACAAGAAGACTTGTTGATGTATCACAGGATGTTATAGTAAGAGAAGAGGATTGTGGAACTAGCGAAGGAATAGTTGTTAGTGAAATAAAAGAAGGTAATGAAATTATCGAAGAACTAAAGGAAAGATTAACTGGAAGATATACAGCAGAAGATATAATTCATCCAGAAACTGGCGGAGTTTTAGCTTCAAAGGATGATTACATGGATGGAGAATTAGCTGAAAAGATATGCAATGCTGGTATCAAGAAGGTTAAGATTAGATCAGTATTTACATGTGGATGTAAAATTGGTGTTTGTGCTAAGTGTTATGGTATGAACATGGCAACAGCTCAAAAGATTAATATCGGTGAAGCTGTTGGTATAATAGCAGCGCAATCAATCGGAGAACCAGGTACACAGCTTACAATGAGAACATTCCATACAGGTGGTGTTGCATCAGCTGGAGATATCACACAAGGTCTTCCTAGAGTTGAAGAATTATTTGAAGCTAGAAAACCAAAAGGACTTGCGATTGTTAGTGAAATAGATGGTACTGTAAGAGTTGAAGAAACTAAGAAAAAGAGAATGGTTCATGTAATGGGAGCAGATGGAGAGGAAATAAGTTATGATATTCCATTTGGTTCAAGAGTTAAAGTTTCAAATGATGATTATATTGAAGCTGGAGACGAAATTACAGAAGGTTCAGTAAATCCTCATGACATCATGGCTATTAAAGGCGTTGATGGAGCAAGAAGATATCTATTATCAGAAGTTCAAAAAGTTTATAGATTACAAGGTGTTGATATCAATGATAAGCACTTAGAAGTAGTTGTTAAACAAATGACTAGAAAGGTAAAGGTAACTGAATCAGGAGATACAGATCTTTTACCAGGTACTACAATTGATATGTTTGATTTTGCAGAAGAAAATGCTAGAGTAAGAGAGTTTGGTGGAGAAGAAGCTAAGGGAGATCAAGTTTTACTTGGAATAACTAAAGCTGCTCTTGCTACTGATAGTTTCTTATCAGCAGCATCATTCCAAGAAACTACAAGAGTTCTTACTGAAGCTGCAATCAAGGGAAAAATTGATCCGCTTGTAGGATTAAAAGAAAATGTTATAATAGGTAAATTAATTCCTGCAGGTACTGGAATGATGAGATATAGATCAGCAAGATTAGATGTTGAAGATGATATAATTGAAGAAGATATCGTAGTAAATGTTGAATAGGAATTAATTTTGTTGACATGTGTATTCTTAAATGTTAAAATACGTCTTGTATGTTTAATAAAATATACAACCAAATAATTGTCTACAATACTTCATTGAGACAAAGTTAAACTTTGTCTCATGAGGTTTTTATAGAAAGTATTTAATTTGTAGACAACATAAATTAGTTTTATCTAATAATTTTTTATAGATAAATAAAATTCAGGAGGTGAAAGAATGCCAACTATAAGCCAATTAGTTAGAAAAGGAAGAAAAGTTGCTGCGAACCAATCAACAGCTCCAGCACTAAAAAACTGTCCACAAAAAAGAGGAGTATGTACAGTTGTTAAAACATCAACTCCTAAAAAGCCTAACTCAGCCCTAAGAAAGGTTGCCAGAGTAAGACTTACAAACGGATATGAAGTTACTGCATACATTGGTGGTGTAGGACACAACTTACAAGAGCATAGCGTTGTTCTTATAAGAGGTGGAAGAGTAAAAGACCTTCCTGGGGTTAGATACCATATCGTAAGAGGAGCACTTGACTGTGCTGGTGTAGCTAACAGAATGCAAGGAAGATCAAAGTACGGTGCTAAGAGACCTAAGAAATAGGATTCTTAAATTCATGTAGTGCTTATCTTCAAAGTTTACATAGATTTATGAATTAAGTTTATATAGATGATGAGAGAAGCACTTTGCGATATCAACGATATCGAGTACCGATGAACTTAAATTTAAATTGTTAAGGAGGGAAGAAAAGTGCCAAGAAAAGGACATATAGCAAAAAGAGACGTTTTAGCTGATCCAGTATACAACTCAAAAGTTGTTACTAAGTTAATAAACGGAATCATGCTTGACGGTAAAAAAGGAGTAGCACAAAAAATATGCTACCAAGCGTTTGAAACAATAGCGGAGAAGACTGGTAAAGATGCTTTAGAAGTATTCGAAGAAGCTATGAATAACGTAATGCCATTATTAGAAGTAAAGGCAAGAAGAATAGGTGGGGCAACTTACCAAGTTCCAATAGAAGTTAGAGCAGAAAGAAGACAGACTTTAGGTATCAGATGGATGCTAGCTGCTGCTAGAAAAAGAGGCGAAAAGTTAATGTGCGAAAGATTAGCAGGCGAATTATTAGATGCTGCTAATAACACAGGAGCTGCTGTTAAAAAGAGAGAAGATACTCATAAAATGGCTGAAGCTAACAAAGCATTCGCTCACTACAGATACTAATTTCAAGACTGTTTTGGCTTCAGCCAAAACAGTTTTGTTGAATTTAAAATTACTCATTGAGAGGAGGAATTATTATGGCAAGAGAATTTCCTTTAGATAAGTTTCGTAATATAGGAATTATGGCTCATATAGATGCTGGTAAGACAACAACTACTGAGCGTATATTATTCTACACTGGTAGAACACATAAAATTGGAGAAACACATGATGGTGCTTCACAAATGGACTGGATGGCACAAGAGCAAGAAAGAGGTATAACAATCACTTCTGCTGCTACATTCTGTCAATGGAAGGGATATGCGATAAATATAATCGATACTCCTGGACACGTAGATTTCACTGTTGAAGTTGAAAGATCATTAAGATGTCTAGATAGTGCTATAACTGTTTTAGATGCAAAGAGTGGGGTTGAACCACAAACAGAAACTGTTTGGACTCAAGCAGATAACTATAGAGTACCAAGAGCAATCTATGTAAACAAGATGGATGCTACTGGTGCAGATTTCTATGCTTGTATCAATTCAGTAAGAGATAGATTAAAAGCTAATGCTATAGCTATCCAAATTCCAATAGGAGCTGAAGATACTTTCTCAGGTATGATAGACCTTATGGAAAACGTAGCTCTTATCCACAAAGATGACTTAGGAAAAGACATCGAAAGAGGAGAAATCCCAGCTGAATTAAAAGATAAGGCTGAAGAATATAGAAACATTATGATAGAAGCAATAGCTGAAACTGATGAAGAGTTAATGATGAAATACCTAGATGGTGAAGAGTTAACTAAAGAAGAGTTAAAAGCTGCTTTAAGAAAAGCTACTATAAATAATGAAATAATTCCTGTAATCTGTGGTTCATCATACAAGAATAAAGGTGTTCAAGAAATGATCGACTTAGTTGTTGATTACTTACCATCACCTTTAGATATACCAGCTGTTACTGGTGTAGATGTAGATGATCCAGAAGTAGAATTAACAAGAGAAGCTAGCGATGATGCTCCAATGTCAGCATTAGCATTCAAAATAGCTACTGACCCATTCGTAGGAAGACTTGCATTCACAAGAGTTTACTCAGGTGTAATGGAAAGTGGTACTTACGTTCTTAACTCAACTAAGGGTAAGAAAGAAAGAATTGGTAGATTAGTTAAGATGCACGCTAACTCAAGAGAAGAAATAAGTGAATTAAGAGCTGGAGACTTAGGAGCAGTTGTTGGATTAAAGAATACAACTACTGGAGATACTTTATGTGATGAAGCAAATCCAATTATCCTAGAAAGTATGGATTTCCCAGAACCAGTTATCGAGATAGCTATCGAACCAAAAACTAAGGCTGGTCAAGAAAAAATGGGTATAGCTTTAGCTAAGTTAGCTGAAGAAGATCCAACATTCAAGACTTGGACTAATCAAGAAACTGGTCAAACAATTATCGCTGGTATGGGTGAATTACACTTAGATATCATTGTTGATAGATTACAAAGAGAATTCAAAGTTGAATGTAACGTAGGGGCTCCACAAGTTGCTTACAAAGAAACTATCAAGAAGGCTGTTAAGGCTGAAGGTAAGTTCGTAAGACAATCTGGTGGTAGAGGACAATACGGACATTGCTGGATCGAAATGATTCCAACAGAAGGAGAATATGAATTCGAAAATGCTATCGTTGGGGGAGCAATTCCAAGAGAATATGTTCCTGCAGTAGATAACGGTATACAAGAAGCAGCTGAAAGTGGTGTTATAGCTGGATTCCCAACTATAAACTTCAAAGTAAAATGTTTCGATGGTTCATACCATGATGTCGATTCATCAGAAATGGCATTCAAGATTGCTGGATCAATGGCATTCAAGAACGCTATGAAAAAGGCAGATCCTGTATTACTAGAGCCTTCAATGAAGGTAGAAGTAATCGTACCAGAAGAGTACATGGGAGATGTAATGGGTGATATCAACTCAAGAAGAGGTAGAATCGAAGGTATGGAACAAAGAAATGGACGTCAAGTTATTAGAGCGTTCGTGCCACTATCAGAAATGTTCGGATATGCAACTACATTAAGATCAAGAACACAAGGTAGAGGAACTTACGTAATGGTATTTGACCACTATGAAGAAGTACCTAAGAGCATTCAAGAAGAAGTAGCAGGAAAGAAAGCTAAATAATTCTTGATAAAATTATAAATAAGAGAGTGCTACATTTATGTAGTACCTCTCACTTAAATAGATTGAATATATTTTTACCAGAAGGTTTAAATATTTCATACCAAATATTTAAAAATATATAAAACGGTACAATAATGACAATATGTCATTGTAATGAAGGAGGAATAACAATGTCAAAAGCAAAATTCGAAAGAAGTAAACC
>JBBVGE010000373.1:0-2910 GCA_040144665.1 Clostridium perfringens | reverse complement strand
ACTGTGTGGGAGAGTAGGACGTTGCCAGGTGTGTAACGAAAAGAGATAGTTTAATTACTATCTCTTTTTTTCTTTTCTTTAGTTAGGAAAAATACTTTTATTCCACCAAATAAAATTTTGCATTTCTTTATTCCTATAAACTTCGCATATAAAAAAACAATAGGACTTCTTAATCGGCCTCTAGAGCAACCTATGACTATAGGAAGAGTTCCATCATTTGATAAAAGCATTAAGTTCTTTTTTATATAATTTTTATTTCTATAAAGACTTATTAATATTATAGGTATAGCTAATGGATAAAAAGATTTTATTCTTATATGCTCATCTTCATTTATTATTGGAATATTATATTGAAATAATCTCATACTATTAAATTCTGATACTGTTCTCACATCTATAGTAATTTCATTAGTTATATTTTCAAATCTAATAAACATCTTTATTATCTCCTTAGAATAAAAATTAAATTATATTATATGCTAATTTATGGTATTATTGTTTAAAAGGATGGTGAGTATGTGAATATTATATTATTAATATTAGGTATTATATTCTTAGTATATTTTACTTTTGTAAATGTAGTATTTGGATATACTACATTTAGTAGTTTTTATTTAGTAGTAGGACTAATTATGATCGTGTATTATTTCTCTGTAAAAAAGCTAATACAATTTTCATGGTTTAAAAAAACAATTAAGCCATTGAAGATAATCTTATTATTAGGAATTATAATTTTTGTTATTGTAGAAGGAATGATTATTATGTATCCTAAAAAATCTGTAGAGAAAAGTGATTATATACTAATATTAGGTGCAGGTATACGAGGAGAAAATCTAACGACAACATTAAGAGATAGGCTTAATGCTGCAATAAAATATATGGATGAAACTAATTTTAAAGGAGATATAATAGTCTCTGGAGGGCAGGGGCCTGGAGAAAGTATAACAGAAGCTGAAGCTATGAAAAAATACCTAGTAAAAGAAGGAATAAATAATAATAAGATAATACTAGAAAATAAATCAACTAATACATTTGAAAATTTTAAGTACACAAAAGAAAAAATAAAATATTTAGAAGAAAGTGATATATCAAATGCTAATGTTACAGTAGTTACTACAGATTTTCATGTATTAAGAAGTAGCATTATTGCTAAGAGAAATGGTTATGGAAATATAAAATTCTATAGCAGTAATACTAAGTGGTATTTGGTCCCATCAATGTATGCAAGAGAATTTTTTGCATTTTTTAAATCTTTAGTATTTGATAGATAAGATATTTTTAGGAGGATAAAGTCATATGAGTAGATCTATAGAAAGTTTAAAAGGAAAAGTTGTTAAGCACTTTAAAGGAAAATTATATTTAGTAATAGATGTAGCAAGACACTCAGAAACAATGGAAGAGCTAGTTGTATATAAGGCTTTGTATGGTGAATTTGGTATATTTGTTAGACCTTTAGATATGTTTTTAAGTGAAGTAGATAAGGATAAATACCCTGAGTGTAATCAAAAATATAGATTTCAAGAAATTAATAATGAAGATATAGATAACATAAAAGAAGCATTAATTTAACACAATAAATCTAATTTAATATATTAGAAATATAATTAACTAAACCTAATTTAAGTAAATGTTAGGTTTAGTTTTTTATTTTGAAAAAAGTTATACAAAAGTTTCGACGATATTCAATAAAGAAATTATAATCTTAAAAATAAAAAAGGCCTTATTAATATGAAAAAAATGTAGAATTTATAACTACAAAAATAGAAAAATGTAAAGCTTAATGCTAAGTATTATTTCTTTTAATAAATTTAATAAAAAGATTAATCTATTCAAAATATATCGAATTATAAAAATTGAATACATATTAGCAATATGTTAATATTCTTATGGTAATAAATGGAAATAAATAGTGCTTAAATTAATCACTTTATTTCCAGAGAAATACTTTTATTAATATTTATTGGGAAGGAGTAATAGGGATTCATGAAAAAAAGGAAAGGGGTATTAGCAGTTTTAATATTGGGGGTATATGTATTTGCTTTGATAGGATTAATAGGTACAAAAGCAAATGCTACAGAAAAAAATGCTAATTTAGGTGAGTTAAATCACTATAATGCTATTTTGGATGGAGATTATGTTGCTTATAATGCTGATTGTGAAGGAGCCGCAGCTATTGGTGGGAATCTTGATATTAGGGGATATCATGATTTTAATACTCCCGTTGTTGGAGATCCTTATGATGATAACGGACCCGGTCTTATGGTAGGTGGAAATATTACAAAGGCACCTTCAAATGTAGCTGGAAAAACAATAGTTGTAAGTAATAAGGAAAGCTTTGAGATTATGAAAAGTTATAAAGACCAAGGAAAGAGCCTTAATATAATAAATCCTAATATAATAAAAAATCATATAAATAATTTAAAGTCTCAAGCTATATCAAGGGTTAAAACAAAAATGGATGATAAGGAAAACTCGCTAGTAGTAAATCTCAAATCATCAACTATTGAGAATATTGATTTATATAAACAAGAAGGAATCGCGGGGAAGAAGATTATCATATTCACTTCTAATGCTAAAGAGATAACATTTAAGATGGGTGGTGCAATTCTTTTTGATGGAAAAGTATTAGATTGGCCTGAAATTAGAAAATATTCAAAGAGTATTATGTGGTATTTCCCTAATGCAAGTAAAGTAAATATAAATGCATATGCAATTGCAGGTACCTTGATAGCACCAAATGCTATTATAGATACTCATAGTGGTAGTGTTAATGGTCAATTAGTAGCAAGTAAGTTAGAACAAGATGGTGGTTTTGAATGTCATAATGTAGTGTTTAATCCAAGTGATCCTATTATACCAGGGGAAGCAAAACCAGAGGAACCAAAACCAGAGGAACCAAAACCTGAAGAA
>JBBVGE010000372.1:0-71913 GCA_040144665.1 Clostridium perfringens | reverse complement strand
GTCAAGAGTTCGAATCTCTTTATCTCCACCAAATAGGTGGAAAGCTATGAACTTAGGTTCATAGCTTTTTTTGTTTTATATAAAATTGATAAGATATAATCTAAATGGTATTATAAAGTAAGAAAATAAAATATTTTTTTCATGAATTTTAAAATTTGAGGAATTAAAAATGATATATAGAGTTAAACAATTTTTTTGGCATATAACTTCTAGATGGAAAAGTATAGACGATAAATTAATAGAAAAATATTTAAATAAAAAAGAAGTAGAAATATTTAATAGATTAAATGTATCAGAACAGCAGCATTGTATCAGAGTTTGCAATGATGCATTAGAAAAAGCTGATAAAGAGAATATAGGAATCAATAAAAATAAATTAGCTAAGGCGGCTCTTTTACATGATGTTGGTAAGACTATGAAATCATTAAATGTATTAGATAAGTCCATAATAGTAATATTAGATAAGTTCACTAATGGAAATCTTAGAAAGTATACTAAGATTAAAAAAATAGATGTGTATTATAATCATCCTAAAAAAGGAGTTAGAATATTAGAGGATTTACATAGATATGATAATGAGTTATTAGAAGTAGTAAAGAAGCACCATAAAGAGTCTAAAGAATCAGAAGATAATATATATCTTAAAATAATAAGAGAGTGCGATAATAAAAATTAAGGATACTAAAACTATTTAAGGAGGATATATAATAGCAGAATGGATTCAAATAAGAGAAGAGAAGATATTTTAGTAAGATTGATAGAAAATAATGCTCCTATAAAGGGGACTAATTTTGCCAAATTATATAATGTTACTAGACAGATAATAGTTAAGGATATTGCCATACTAAGGGCAAGAGGAAATAAAATAATAGCTACTCCAGATGGATACATTATAGCTAATGAGGAAAACAGAGTTAAATCTGTAATTGCTGTATCTCATGATAGTGATGATATTAGGGAAGAGTTAGAGATAGTCATAAAGTATGGTGGGATTGTAGAAGATGTAATTGTAGAGCATCCTCTATACGGAGAGATAAAGGCTATGTTAATGATAAAGAATTTAAATGATATAAATAACTTTGTAGAAAAATATAAAGTTAACCAGGCGAAGCCATTATCAGTTTTAACAAATGGTGTTCATATACATACTATTTCAGCTGATGATGAAACTAATATGGATTTAATAAAGAGAGAATTAAAAGAAAAGGGTTTTGTGGTTTCTTAAGCAACTAAGGTTTAAATATGGAGGTATATTAAAAGTATGGATTATGATGTATTAATACTAGGTGGAGGAATAGTTGGATGTGCTGTTGCATATGAACTTTCAAAATACAATCTTAATATAGCATTAATTGAAAAGGGGTATGATGTTGCAGATGATATTGCTGTAGTAAATACGGCTATTGTATATGATGGATCAGAAACCTCTAATGAAGTTATGGCTGGTCTCGAGAATATAGGAAGCGGTCTTATTAGAGAAGCTTGTGAAAAGTTTAAAATTCCATATAAGAAAGTAGGTTCCCTTAGAATAGCTACTAATGATATGCAATGTGCTAAGCTTGAGGAAATGTATTTAAATGCAAAAAATAGAGGTATATCTGGAGTCAAACTAGTTAATGATAGTGAAATAAAAGAAATAGAGCCTAATCTAGAGGTAGATGTAAAGATGGCTTTATATTCAAGAAATACAGCTATAATAGCCCCTTATGATCTATCAATAGCATATGCAGAAGTGGCTGCTGATAATGGAGTTAATTTTAGATTAGAGGAAGAAGTTTTAAATATATCTAAAATAACTACTAAAATAACTAAGGGATTTGATGTAATTACAAATAAAAATAAATTTAAATGTAAAGTAGTTATAAATACTATTCCAGATGAAATATACTTTGATGGTAATGAAACTATGGAAGAATCTCCAAAAGAAGTCTTAGGAGAAATAATTCAAAAGAAAATGAATTACTTTTTAGCTGAAGATAAGATTAAAAATAATCTTAAGAAGATAGTAGTTAATGTTATTGATGAGCAAACATTTGTTATTAATTCTCCTATGATTAATGGTGGTACTATGTTTGGAGTTAAAAATACCAATGTATTAGATACTAATAAAGGAGTTTATTTTAGTAAATATATTGTACCTAGTGTAACTAAAGAAAATATTAGTGAAATGATTAGAGAAGTGTATAAAAGAGATGAAATGGTTATTGATAATAGTGAATTTGATAATGGCTATATAAGAGTTACTGGTAAGCATTATGGTAAGGCAACTATAGCACCTGCTATTGCACAAAGCATAAGAAATAATATAGTTAATTCAATGAATTCAACATTAAAGAAAAATTTTATTGATAAAAGAAGAGAATTTTATAGATTTAAAGAGCTAGATAGAGATGAAATAAATGAAGTAATAAAGCTAGATAAACGATATGGAAACATTATATGTGCATGTAATCAAGTAAGCGAAGGTGAGATTATAGACTGTATTAGAAGACCTCTTGGCGCTAGAACAGTTGAAGGTGTTAAAAAAAGAACAGGAGCTGGATATGGTAATTGTCATGGATCCTATTGTATTAGAAAAATATTAAATATATTAGCAAGAGAAATGGATAAAAATCCAACTGATATAGTTAGAAATTCAAAGGATTCTAAAATTGTAGCAGGCAGAATAAAAGAATTCAATGAGGTCTAGTTTGAGGAGGAGTACTTTTGGGTAAGAAAGATATTTTTACTAGTGTTGTGAGAATTAAAGGAGATATTAAACATAAGGTTGTACCTGTAAAGAGTAGTGATAAGGTTGATATAGTTTTATGGAAAGAATTTTCTAAAGTTATAGGAAGAATATATGCAAGTACACCTATTAATACTGGAGATATTATATGTAAAAATATATTAAATACAGGTATAGATATCGTATGTAGTAAAAGAATAGATAGTGAATAGAAAATATATTGAGTAAAATATTGACAAAGAAGCTTTAGATGTAATATATTAGAGATAATCGCATAAAATACTTCAAACCGATGATAAGGATAAGTAGTTTTAATTAAGCTTTAAGAGAGTCAGTGGCTGGTGTAAACTGATAGCTTTAATTAATATGAATCCACCTTGGAGGGACTGTGAATACAAGCAGTACGGTGTGAATCGTTAAATTTATTAAGAGGATAAGAAATAACTTCTTATCAATTAGGGTGGCAACGCGGAGTCTATTCGTCCCTTTATTAGGGATAATAGGCTCTTTTTATATGTAAAAAATTAAATGATCAAATAGATTTTAGGAGGAATAAAAATGTTAGATTTAAAAAGAATAAGAAATAATCCAGAAGAGATTAAGTTAGCTTTAACTAATAGAGGAGAAGATTTCGATGTAACTATTATTGATGAGTTAGTTAAATTAGATGAAGAAAGAAGAAATATACTAAGTGAAGTTGAAGTATTAAAGAGTAAGAGAAATCAAGTTTCAGCAGAAATTCCAAAACTTAAAAAAGCTGGAGAAGATGTAGCTCCAATAATGGTTGAAATGAAGGAGCTTGGAAATGAAATAAAAGAACATGATACTAAGCTTGCTGAAGTAAATGAAAAAATGGATTATATAATGCTTAGAATTCCAAATATTCCAAATCCACAAGTTCCAGAAGGAGATTCTGATGCTGATAATGTTGAGATTAAAAGATGGGGAGAAACTAGAGTATTTGAAGGTGAACCAAAAGCTCACTGGGATTTAGGAGCAGACCTTGGTATACTTGATGCAGAAAGAGGCGGAAAAGTTGCAGGCTCAAGATTTACATTCTATAAAGGATTAGGAGCTAGACTTGAAAGAGCTGTTCTTAACTACTTTATGGATAAACATTCAGATGATCATGGTTATACAGAAATATTACCTCCTTACATGGTTAATAGAAATAGTATGACTGGAACTGGTCAATTACCTAAATTTGAAGATGACGCATTTAAAGTAGAGAATAATGGCTTCTTCTTAATACCAACAGCAGAGGTGCCAGTAACTAATATGTATAGAGATGAAGTATTAAATGGAGAGGATCTTCCAATAAAGCACGTTGCTTATTCAGCTTGTTTTAGAGCAGAAGCTGGGTCAGCAGGTAGAGATACTAGAGGACTTATAAGACAACATCAATTTAATAAGGTTGAGTTAGTTAAATTCTCAAGACCAGAAGAGTCATATGATGAATTAGAAAAATTAGTTAGAGATGCTGAAGAAGTACTAGAAGAGTTAGGATTACCATATAGAAAAGTTAGAATATGTAAAGGTGATTTAGGATTTACAGCAGCATTAAAGTTTGACTTAGAAGTTTGGATGCCAAGTTACAATAGATATGTTGAAATTTCAAGCTGCTCAAACTTTGAAGATTTCCAAGCTAGAAGAGCTAATATTAAGTTTAGAGATGGAAAGGGTAAGCCTCAATTCGTTCATACGTTAAATGGTTCAGGATTAGCTGTGGGAAGAACTGTAGCTGCTATACTTGAAAATTATCAAAATGAAGATGGAACTGTTACAGTACCAGAAGCTTTAAGAAGATACATGGGTGTAGATGTAATAAAGTAGCATAAATTTATATAAAAATAGCAGAGATTTATTAAATCTCTGCTATTTTTATATATAACTTCTACAAGGATAATGATTTTAAGTACTTAACAACTCCATCATTGACATTTGATTCAATTATTGAAGTAGATAAATCTTTTACATCTTTTGCAGCATTTTTTACTGCATAACATTCATCAGATACTTCAAACATAGGAATATCATTTAAGTTATCACCAAAAGAAATTAATCTATCGAAATTAAAAAGGCTCATAATTTCTTTTATAGAATTAGCTTTTGAAGATTTATTACTATATATCTCTAAATTATAGAAACCATTATTATAAACATCTTTATAAGCAATAGCATATATACCTTCTATATCTTTTACTTTACTAAATATATTCATTACGATATCTTCTTTATTTAGTAGTAAAAAATATAGAACATTTGAATCTTTAGGTAAAGAAGCATTTATAAAGGTTTTATGAGGACTTCCTGCCCTATCTTTTATAAATTTTTCTTCAACATGATTATTAATTTTATCATAGTATGCATTTATATGATTATTACAAAGTGTATATGATAATGCAGAAATTTTGTTTTCTGATAATATAGATAATATTTTATCTACTGACTTAGATGGGATAGAATTAAATTTTAGATATTTATTATTTTCTATATCATATATTGCAGCACCGTTCATAACAACCACAGGTAGCTTTATATCAATATCTGATAGTATAGGCACAACTGTAGCTGGAGTTCTTGCTGTTGCAATAGAAAAATTTAAATCATTTTCAATAAGCTCTTTTAGAGTAGATTTTGTATAATTAGAAAGCTTAGCATTGCTATCTAATAAAGTTCCGTCTAAATCTGAAATGTATAAATTCATAAGATTCCTCCGATTTTGTTAAAATATAAATTTCCAATAATTATAATATAAATGTTTAAATAATTCAATTAAGCAAATAGGAAATAGAGAAATATTTAAATATAACGTATTATATGGAATATTTTAGATAATAATAAATGTATGTAGTAGTGGAGGAATAAATATGAAATATAATAAAATAAAAAGTAATATAAGAAGCATATATTTACTATCATTTTTAATCCCTGTAATAATCATGCTAATGGTTTATGCAACTTCTGAAATATATCCTTGTGGAGATAAAACGCTATTATTTAGAGATTTAAGAGGACAATATGTAAGTTATTTTAGTGCGTTTAGAAACGCCTTATTGGGTGATGGGAATCTATTATATTCCTTTACGAAAGAAATGGGAGGAAATATGTTTGGGCTTACAGCTTATTATATTATGAGCCCATTTAATATAATTTTAGCATTATTTCCAAAAGAAATGATTACTGAATCTATTTTAGTTATAACTTTATTAAAAATAGGGGCATGTGGATTAACATTATCAATATTTTTAAAGAAATCATTTGAAAATTTTGGTTATTTTTCAATTATATTTTCATCAGCATACGCATTGATGGCTTATAATACAATGTATCAATCAAATATTATGTGGTTAGATGGAGTCATATTACTTCCATTAGTTTTGATTAGTATAGATAACATTATAAACAAGAAGAAAATATTAGCTTATATAATTACATTAGCATTGTGCATAATAACTAATTTTTATATAGGATTTATAATATGTATTTTTTCGGTTATATATTTTATATACAGAATTGCTGTGTCAAGTATTTATAATAAGAAATATTTTTCTAAGTCAGTTATTTATAATAGGTTTAAATATTTTTTATTAGGTTCTATCTTAGGTGGAGCCCTTAGTTCATTTGTATTAATACCCACTGTATATGCATTATTAGGTGGAAAGGCTAAATTTGAGTTTTTCTCAGCTACAATACAGGAGAATTTTAAAATGTTTGATATATTATCAAAATTTTATATAAATGGATTAGTTAATAATGATATTTTAAAAGGACTACCTAATATATATTGTGGAATATTTATTGCTATTTTATTTATACTATATTTCTTTAATAAATGCATAAAAAGAAGAGAAAAAATTTTCTCAATTATGGTTGTTGGTATTTTATTAGTAAGTTTTTATGTAAATAAAATTGATTATATATGGCATGGATTTAATAAACCAGTTGGTTTTCCATATAGATATTCATTTTTATTTAGTTTTTTCATGATTTTATTAGCATATAAGGCTTATATAAATATAAAAGAAATATCAAATAAATCTATAGTAATAACATTAATATCAATATGTGTACTTTCGGTAATTATGTTTAGGCTAAATTATGTATATTTATCTAAATTTAATATTATATTAAGCACAGCATTATCAGTAGTATACTGCATCCTCATTATAATTAAAAAAAATAAAATAAGTTGGGATAATTTACTTACTTTTCTTATAATAATATTGATGCTTGGAGAGCTTGGGATACATGCATTAGAAATAAATATGAAATTAAATTATGCAAAAAGAAGTGAATTTGTAAGATATAATTTAGAGTTAGATAGTATTTTGAGCAGTATAAAGCATAAAGATAATAGTTTTTATAGAGTTGGTAAGAGTTTTGTATATAATACTAATGACCCTATGCTTTTAAACTATAATGGATTATCTCACTTTAGTTCAATGTATAAGGTTTATGTAAAAGATTTCTTAGGTAAAATGGGCTATATATCAAGTAAAGTGTTATTTGGAGAAGGTATGACATCAACAGTAACAGCAAATTCATTACTAGATGTAAAATATATATTATCTAAAGAGAATGATGGAGAATTATATAATAGCTACTATAACTTATTAGGAAGTACTTATGGAATAAACGTATATGAAAATCCTTACTATTTACCATTAGGTTTTATGGTAAATAAGGATATTACTAATTTAAATATAGAAGATGAAAAAAATCCGTTTAAAATACAAGATGATATTTTAGACTCTATGATAAAGAACAATAACGAAAATAATTATTACAAAAAAGATGATTATGGTATTAAGTTAACTAATTTAACTGTTGAATATATAGAAGGAACTAAAGAATATACGAAAAAAAATAAAGATAATCCAGCATACATAGAAGTTACTATGGAAAATCAAAGTAGTGATCCTTTATATGTATTTATTGAAACTAATAAAATATATGAAGCACAAATATATCTCAATAATAAGAAAATAACATATTTTTCAAATAAAAACTATAAAGTTATACCTTTAGGCAAGCGAGATATTGGTGAGAAGTTAAATTTTAAAATTGAGCTTAAAAAAGATAAATTTAATATAAAAAATCAGTATTTTTATTATTTAAATATAAAAAATTATGAAAAAGATTATAAAGATATGTCAAAAAATAAATATGATATAAATTATTTCAGTAACACTGATATAAAGGGCATAGTAAACTCATCTGATTCAAAAAACGTATTATATACATCAATTCCATATGATGAAGGTTGGACTGTTACTATTGATGGGAAGGAAGTTCCAAAAATAAAATTACTTGATTCATTAATAGGAGTAAATGTACCAAATGGAGTACATGAAGTTGAATTTAAATTTGTTCCTGAAGGTCTATATTTAGGTAGTATGATATCAATAGTGGCACTAGGATTAATAATAATTGGATGTATTTATAAGAAAAAAAGATATAATTAAAGTATATAAAAGAATATATTAGAAAATAGTTAAGTTATATAAGCTAGATACCTTATGATTATATATAAGGTATCTAGTATTTATTTAATAAAATATCTAGTAATTAAATAAATTTTAAAAAAATAGTTGACATAAAAAATATATGTTGATATAATTCTATTTGTGTTTCGCATGGAGAGATGGTCGAGTTGGTTTAAGGCACCGGTCTTGAAAACCGGCGTACCTTCACGGGTACCGTGGGTTCGAATCCCACTCTCTCCGCCACATATATTTTTAAATATAGAAGGCATTTGGAGAATTACTCAAGTGGCTGAAGAGGCGCCCCTGCTAAGGGCGTAGGTCGGGCAACTGGCGCCCGGGTTCAAATCCCGGATTCTCCGCCATAAAGCATCTAACTTTTTGTTAGGTGCTTTTTTTATGTATTAAATTATTTTGTTAGATAAATTATATAATTAGGATATAATTAAAATATGTAAATTTAACAAATAGGAGTTTAGTTATGGGAATTAGATTTATTTATGGGAGAGCAGGAAGCGGAAAAAGTAGGTTTTGCTTAGACCAGATTAGAAAAAAATTAGATAATAAAAAACAAAATAAATTGATATTGTTAGTTCCAGAACAATATACCTTCCAAACAGAAAATAAGCTTTTGGATATGGCTGGAGAGAAAGCACTTTTAAGAGCACAAGTTTTAAGTTTCAAGAGTATGGCTCAAAGAGTATTTGATGAATGTGGTGGAAGAGTTCATCAAAATATGAAAGATGAAGGAAAGAGTATGCTTATTTATAAGCTTCTTCAAGAAAAAGGTGAAGAACTTGAATACTTTAATAAGATATCCAGACAACAAGGGTTTATTGATATTGTATCAAAAACTATTACTGAATTTAAAAAGTATAATATTTCGCAGGAAATATTATTAGATGGAGCTAAAAAGGCTGAGGATGAGGAATTAAAAGAAAAGCTTAATGACTTGGCTGATCTTTATAATGAATATAATAGAAGAATAGAAAATAACGTAATCGATGGAGATGATGAGCTTACTATATTAGCTAGGAAGCTTAAGAGTTGTAATATTTATGAAGGTGCGGAAATATGGATTGATGAATTTACAACATTTACTCCACAGCAGCTTGATGTAATTAGGGAGTTAGCTTTTAGTGCGAGCAAGATTAATATAACTTTATGTATGGATGAGTCAGGTAGCGGCAAAGAATCAGAAGTAACAGATATATTTAATGTATTAAAAAGCACAGAAAATAGAATTATTAAGCTTATGGAGGAAAATAACATAGGTTACTTAGAATCTATAAATTTAAATAAAGAATATCCTTATAGATTTAAAGATAGTGAGGAACTTAAACATATTGAGAAGCATTTCTTTACATATCCTTTTAGGATATATAGCGGAAAAAATAAAGACATAAGATTATATAAAGCAAATAATAGCTATGATGAAATTGATATGATAGCTAAAGATATCATTAGGTTAGTTAGAGATAAGGGATATAGATATAAGGATATAGCAGTGGTATGTAGAGATATTGGAGCATACGAGAAGATAACTTCTGTAGTGTTTAATCAATATGATATACCATATTTCTTAGATAAGAAGATAGAAGTCCTAAGCAACCCGTTAGTTATATTAATAATGTCAGCTTTTGAAATTCTTATACAAAACTGGTCATATGAAAGCGTATTTAAATATTTAAAGAGTGGACTTATAAAAATAGATAGAAATTACATTGATATTCTTGAGAATTATATATTAGCTCATGGATTAAAAGGATATAGATGGACTACAGATGAAGTTAATGACGGATATTTCGAGAGTGAAGATGTTTATGAGAATCAAGATGAGCTATTAATAAAAGAAATAATGGAAGAGGTAAGAGAACCTCTAATGACGTTCCACAAAAAAATAAAAGGTGAAAAATCTGTTAGAGAAATTTGTACTGCTATATATGAATTATTACTAGATTTAGATGTATTTAATAGAGTAGATGAATGGATAGAAGTATTTAGTGAAGAAGGCCTAGAAGGAAAAATTAAAGAATATGAGCAAGTGCCATCAATGGTTATGGAGATATTAGATCAAGCAGTTGATGTAATTGGAAAGGATAAAGTATCACCTAAGGAGTTTTATAAGGTCTTAAATGCTGGATTTGAAACTAAGGAGATAGGTGTTATACCAGTTGCTTTAGATCAAGTTAATATAGGAGATATTGCCAGGGTTAAAGGAAGAGAAGTAAAGGCACTTTATATTGTTGGTGTTAATGATGGTGTATTACCAGCAGCAAGCAAGGATGAAGGAATACTATCAGATAGAGATAGAGATATATTAAAGGATATGGGAATAGAGCTTGCATCAACAACTAAGGCAAGAGCATTTGAAGAACAGTATATGGTTTATACTGCACTTACGATACCAAGTAGATATCTAATGGTCACGTATCCTATGGCAGATTTTGAAGGTAAATCGCTTAGGCCATCAATTATAATACCTAGACTTAAAAGGATTCTTAATAATTTAAAAGAGGAAAGTGATATATTCAATTATCCTCAAAAATATGATGAATTTAATAAAATAACAACCCCAGTACCAACTTTTAATGAGCTTATATTAGCACTTAGAAAACAGGCTGATAGAGAAGAAGTTGATAGTTATTGGAGAGAAGTATTTAGTTGGTATATGAAACATGAAGGTTTTGAGGAGAAGACTAGTACAATATTTAAAGGTATAGATTATTCAAATACTGGAGAAGTGATTTCAAGAGAAAAAATTAGAAAGCTATACCAAAATGAGAACGGTAATCTAAGATTTAGTGTTTCAAGACTTGAAAAGTATGCAGAATGTCCATTTTCATACTTTGTTCAATATGGATTAAAAGCTAAAGACAGAAAAATATATGAGTTTTCTGCGCCAGATTTAGGATCATTTATGCATGAGATATTAGATAAGTTTACTAATAAAGTTAAAGAAGAAAAACTATCATGGTCAGAACTAAATAGAGAAAAGTGTAGAGAAATAGTTGGAAGCTTAATTGATGTAAAGCTTAAAGAGGATTCTAATTCAATACTTAATAGCACAAAGAGATATAAATATTTTACTGATAGATTTAAAAGAGTTATTACAAAATCAGTATCAATTATTTCAGAACAAATGAAAAGAGGAGAATTTGAAGTATTTAGAAATGAATTTGAATTTGGAGCAATGGATGGTGGAGAACCAATAAAGCTTGATTTACCGACTGGAGAAAGAGTTTATTTAACAGGTAGAATAGATAGAATAGATACATTAAATATGGATGGCAATACTTATCTTAGGGTAATAGATTATAAATCAGGAGCTAAGAAGTTTGACCTAACAGAATTATATTATGGTATCCAAATTCAATTATTAGTATATTTAGATGCACTACTTAGAAATTCAGAATATATTTTAAATACAGGTGCAATTCCAGGTGCAATACTTTATTTTAAAATAGATGATCCTATAATAAGAAGCAATAAAGGATTAGATGATGAAGAAATTCAAAAACAAGTTCTAGATAAACTTAAAATGAATGGACTTATATTAAAAGATGCTAAGCTAGTAAGAGCAATGGATAATACTATGGAAACATATTCTCTTATAATTCCAGCTAGTTTTAAAAAAGATGGAGATTTTTCATCAAGAAGTTCTGTTGCAACAGAAGAACAATTTAATATACTAAGAGAATATGTAAATATGAAGATGATAGAGCTTTGTACTGATATGTTAAGTGGAAAAATTAAGATAGAGCCTACTAAGAATAGTCAAAGAGCTTATTGTAATTATTGTGATTATTCAGCTATATGTCAATTTGATACTAGTATAAAGGATAATAAATATAAGCTTATCATAAAGAAAAGTGATGATGAGATATGGCAAAAGATTGAGAATCACGTTAAAGGAGAGGAGGTAGAATAGTCATGGGAGAAACAAAATGGACCAATGAGCAATTAGAAGCTATAAAAACTAGAAGGTGTAATCTTTTAGTAGCAGCTGCAGCGGGATCAGGTAAAACCGCTGTATTAGTTGAAAGAATTATAAAAATCGTAACAGATAATGAGGATCCTATAGATATAGATAGACTTTTAGTAGTTACATTTACAAGTGCAGCAGCTTCTGAAATGAGAGAAAGAATAGCTGCTGCAATAACAAAAGAGCTTGAAAGAAATCCTAGTTCTAAAAATCTTCAAAAGCAGTTAACACTTTTAAGTAGAGCAAACATAACAACTATGCACTCATTTTGCTTAGATGTTATAAAAAATAACTTCCATACTATAGATTTAGATCCTGCCTTTAGAATTGGCGATGAGACAGAAGGAACACTATTAAAAAATGAAATAATAGATGAACTATTTGAAGATTTATACGAAAATGATGATGAAGAATTTTTTAATTTAGTTGAAGCTTATGCAGGAAGTAAAGATGATGAAAAGCTTAAAGAAATAATATTAGATTTATACAGATTTTCAATGAGTGGGCCTTGGCCAGAAAGATGGCTTAAGGAAAAAGCAGAAGAGTTTAATATTAAATCTTTAGATGAATTAAATGATACAGTATGGGTTAAAGTTCTAAAAAATGATATAGGAATGGAAGTTGATAGCTTTATAAATATGTATCATAAAGCTATTGATGTTATATCAAATACTGAAGGAATAGAACCATACTTAGATGTATTTAATGATGAATTATCATCACTTATTAATTTAAAGGATGGCTTAAATAAAGGACTTAATGATATTTATAATGCACTATCTAAGATATCATTTGGAAGACTTAAATCTATAAGAAAAAATAATGTAAGTGATCCAGAGGCACAAGAGTTAGTTAAGGGTATTAGAGATCAGGTAAAGAAGAAGATAGGGAAGCTTAGGGACGAAGTATTTTCTATGACTCCAGAGGAGTCTCTAGAAGGAATAAGAGCTTCATATCCATTTATGAAAAAGCTTATAGAAATTACATTAGATTTTTCTAAAAGGTTTAGCGAGAGTAAAAGAGAAAGAAATATGCTTGATTTTAATGACTTAGAACATTTATGTTTAAAGATTCTTATAGAAGAAGGTGAAGATGGAGGGACAAAACCATCTAGGGTAGCTGAAAATTTTAGAGAATTCTTTGGTGAAGTATTAGTAGATGAATACCAAGATTCAAATAATGTTCAAGAGGCCATTATAAATCTTGTATCTAGAAAGAATACTAATGATCCAAATGTATTTATGGTTGGAGATGTTAAGCAGAGTATATATAGATTTAGACAGGCAAAACCAGAGTTATTTTTAGAGAAGTATAATACGTATTCTAAAGAAGAGGGTGGACTTGATAGAGTTATACAACTTTATAAGAATTTTAGAAGTAGAGAAGAAGTTATAGATGGTGTTAATTTCATCTTTAAAGAAGTTATGTCTAATAGTGTTGGAGAGCTTGAGTATACAGATGAAGAGGCTTTAAATTTAGGGGCAAATTTTAAAGAAGTAAAAGAAGATAATTGTTACGCAGGTGGACCTATTGAGCTTCACATATTAGATAAAAATGATACTAGAGATTTAGATGATATAGAAGATGATGAAGATATAGATTCAATAAACTTAGAGGCGAGAGTTGTGGCTAAAAGAATTAATGAACTTATGTCACAGCAAAATGAGAAGAAGTTTAGAGTCTTAGATAAAGATACAGGCGAATATAGACCTCTTAAATATAAGGATATAGTAATACTTTTAAGAGCAACTAAGAACTGGTCAGAAGTATTTTTAGATGAATTAGGATTGGAAGGTATACCTGTCTATGCAGATACAGGTGCTGGATACTTTGAATCAATAGAAATTAGAACTATAATGTCACTTCTTAAAATTATAGATAATCCACTTCAAGATGTGCCTATGATTGCAGTATTAAAATCACCTTTTATGGGTTTCACAGCTGAGGAGATTAGTGATATTAGAATAATAAATAAAGATAAATATTTTTATGAAAATATAGTTTCCATTTCAAAAGGTGAAGAGATTGCTACTGAGGAACTTAAAAGTAAATGTGATAAGCTAGTTAATTACCTTGATAAGTGGAGAAATAAATCTGTATATATGCCAATAGATGAATTTATTTGGTATTTATATATGGATACCTCTTACTATGGATATGTAGGAGCTATGCCAAATGGAGTATTAAGACAGGCGAACTTAAAAATATTATTCCAAAGAGCAAAGCAATACGAACAAACTAGTTTTAAAGGATTATTTAACTTTATAAATTTCATAAATAAGCTTAGAAGATCATCAGGAGATATGGGAAGTGCAAAGATATTAGGTGAGAATGAAGATGTAGTTAGAATTATGAGTATCCATAAAAGTAAGGGATTAGAATTTCCTGTTGTATTTTTAGCTGGAGCTGGAAAGCAATTTAACTTAATGGATCTAAATAACTCAATTCTTCATCATGATGATTTAGGTTTTGGACCAGATTACATTAATTTAGAAAAAAGAATTAGTTATGGAACCTTACCTAAGGAATCTATTAAAAAGAAAATAAGACTAGAAACTTTATCAGAAGAAATGAGAATATTATATGTTGCATTTACTAGAGCAAAAGAGAAGTTGATTATAACTGGATCTACTCGTGATATAGATAAAACTGTGGAAAAGTGGTTTCAATCTGCAAGTATAGAACAGAACAGAATATCACCAGCTGAAGTTTTTAAAGGGAAAAGTTATTTAGATTGGGTTGGAATGGCTCTTTGCCAGCATAGAGATGGTGAAGTGATTAGAGAAAGAATAGGAGTATCTAATGAAATAGCCAAAGATGACTTATCCACATGGCAAGTCAAGTTATGGGATAGAAACAATCTAATTGTGGAAAAAAATTTAGAGGTTGTGGATGAAATTTCTCTTGATGAAGAATTGTTTATTAATTGCAAAGAAGAAACTGTGGATAAAGAAATCGAAAGAAGACTTGGATATAGATATAAATTTAAAGAAGCAACAACTATTAAAAGCAATTTTTCAGTTTCAGATTTAAAAAAGGCTGGATATGAAGCTGAAGTTGAGTATAGTGGAGAAAGATTATTTAAAGAAGAAATTGTTCTAAAGCCAAGATTTCTTCAAGAGGAAAAGGGATTATCAGGAGCTGAAAAAGGTACAGCAGTGCATTTTGTTATGCAAAAGATAGATTATGAAAGAATAGATTCATTAGATGAAATAAAATTACAACTTGAAGAGATGGTACAAAATGAGCTTCTAACTAAAGATGAATTTAATGCTGTTAATCCATTTAAAATATTTAATTTCTTTAAGAGTGATATAGGAAAGAGAATATTAAAGGTATATAAGAGTGGAGGAATGGTTCATAGAGAATTACCATTTTACACAAGGATAAGTGCTAAAGAAGTAAAAGAAAATTTATCAGATGAGTCAATTAATGAAAAGGTAAGACTTCAAGGGGTTATAGATCTTTTCTTTGAAGAGGATGGAGAAATAATTCTTGTTGATTATAAAACTGATTATGTTAAAGATAATATAGAAGAAGAAATGAATAAGAAGTATAAAGTTCAACTTGATTATTATACTGAAGCATTAGAAAAAATAACAGGCAAAAAGGTAAAGAGTAGATATCTTTATTTATTCTATCCAGAGAAAGAAATAGATATTTAATTAAAATAAATTATGATGAAGAGAAAAAGTTATGGTATTATAGATTAATGTAGAGTAGTTCTTAGGAGGAAATTATGTTGGAGAGAATTATTGAGTTATATAATAAGTTTAAAGAACAAATATTATATATAGTATTTGGGGTACTAACAACTGCTATTAATATCATAAGCTTTTTCTTATTTACAAGAGCATTGGGAATCGGATTAATGGCAAGTAATATAGGAGCATGGATAGCTTCTGTAATTTTTGCATTTATAACTAATAAAATATATGTATTTGATAGTAGAAATTATAGTTTAAAAGTAGTAACTAAAGAATTAATTGATTTTACTATATCAAGAGGAGCAACGGGTGCATTAGATATGGGGCTTATGTATTTATTCGTATCAGTTATTCATATGGAAGATATGGTAAGTAAGATTATAATAAATATTATTGTTATTATATTAAATTATATATTAAGCAAATTATATGTATTTAAAAAAAGAGCTTAACTTATATTTTTAAGTTAAGCTCTTTTTGTATTGTTTATAACATTTAGATTCATTATAAAACAGATTATATAGAAGAAATACTGATATATACCTATATTTATTTCATAATAAAGTAAATTGTGGTATATTATATATAATTTAATTTTTTTATACAGTAATATTTACAAAATGTATATATATAAAGTTTTAAAGGAAATTTTTTTAATAAGTTAATTGATGTATAATTACTTATGAAAATTAAAATTCAAATAGAAAGGATAAATTACATGAAGAAGTTATCAATAATAATTCCTATGTACAATGAAGAAGAATCATTACCTCATCTTTATGAAAGATTAATAAAATTAGCTGATAATATGCCGAATTATAAATTAGAATTTTTATTTGTTAATGATGGTAGTAAAGATAGCTCATTGGATATAGTAAAGTCATATAGAGCAAATGACAAAAGGGTTTGTTACTTAAATTTATCAAGAAATTTTGGTAAAGAAGTGGCTATGGGTGCAGCTTTTGATTATGTTACAGGAGATGCAGTAGCTATAATAGATGCAGATCTTCAGGATCCACCGGAACTTATAATTGAAATGGTAAAATATTTTGAAGAAGGATATGATGATGTATATGCAAAGAGGAAAAGTAGAAAGGGAGAGACCTTCCTTAAAAAGTTTACATCAAAGATGTTTTATAGAATGTTACAATCAGTATCTAGGGTACCAATTCAAGAAGATACAGGAGATTTTAGATTATTAAGTAGACGTGCTATAGAAGCCTTAAAAGTTTTTCCTGAAAAGCAAAGATATACAAAAGGGATGTTTAGTTTAATTGGATTTAAGAAAAAGGCAATAGAATTTGATAGAGATCCAAGAATTGCCGGAGAAACAAAGTGGAACTATTTAAAATTAATAGATTTAGCAGTTGAAGGTATAACTTCATTTACTACAGCACCACTTAGAATTTCAACTATTGTTGGAGGAATAATTGCATTTGGAGCATTTTTATATATGATATTCACAGTTATTAAAACACTAATTACAGGAATAGATGTACCGGGGTATTCTAGTCTAATATGTGTAATGCTATTAATTGGAGGAATACAGCTTATATTTTTAGGGGTAATTGGAGAATATTTAGGAAGAATATTCATAGAAGTGAAAAGAAGACCATTATATTTTATAGATGAATATTCAGGAACTGATGAAGATGAAGAAGCTATTAAAGATGAAATAACTAAGAATTTTGATACATTGGGAAAGATGATATATAAACTAGGAGAATAAATATGAAAAGTTTAAATAAAATAAAGAAATCACCAGTATTTATATATACCATAGTATTTTTTATAGTATTTTCATTATTCTATTTAATGTTCATTAAAGCTAATAAATCTTTAATTTGGGATGCTGATGGAATAAGGCAGCATTATTCCATTTTATATAATTTTAATGAAACAATAAGAAGTTTTATTAAAAATCCAGGGGCTGGTTTTCCTGAATGGTCATGGTCAATAGGATATGGAAATGATCTAATGGCAACATATTCATATTATGTTTTAGGAGATCTATTCGATTACATATCATTATTATTTCCTTTAAATAAATTAGAGTTAGTTTTTAATTTATTAATTGTAATAAGATTATATTGTGTTGGAATAGCATTTATATTATATGCCAAAAAGATGAGGTTTTCTAAATATGCTTCAATTTTAGGTAGTGTTTCATATGCTTTTTCAGGATTTATTTTTATGTCAGCAATTAAGCATCCATATTTTATAAATCCATTAATTATATTACCATTAGCGTTTATATGTATAGAAAATGTGCTTGAAAATAGAAAAAAATATAAGTTTTCAATAATTGTTGCAATAGCTATGATCTCAAATTTTTATTTTTTCTATATGATTGCAATAATTAGTTTGATATATGCATTTTTAAGATATATTGAATTATATAAAAAGGAAGAATTAAAGTTTGGGAAATATTTATTAAATCTAATTATATATTTTGCAATTGGGTTATTAATCTCAGGAATTGTTTTAGCACCAACATTATATACAGTACTTAATTCGTCCAGACTAGCTAACGAAAGCAGTCAAGCAAGTATGATATTGTATCCAATTTCATATTATTTGAATTTAATTTATGGGTCTATATCAGGTGGAAATTACCCATTTTGGGTTATATTGGTATTTCCTATATTAACAATTATTTTATTACCAATTGTTTTTAGGACTAGAAAAGAACATAAAACATATTTTTATATGATACTTATATTTTTTGTAATGTTACTTTTCCCAGTAGTGGGAAAGGCAATGAATGGATTTTTATCTATATCAAATAGATGGACGTTTGCTTTTGCATTTATGGCAAGTATAACTATAAGTGTTGGATATGATAACATAAAAAATATTCACAAAAAAGATATTTTTTGGATGATTGCTATAATAGTATTCTATATATTATTTGGTATAATACAATTTAAATTTACTGAATTTAAAAATAACATGTGGCCTAGTATTCTTATTGGCATTTTTGTTATTGGAATAATAACATACAATTATAAGAATAAAGGTAATATAAATAATAAATTGATTTTTATTTCTATTTTAATTTTACTTTCAGTAAATATAGTAATTAATAATTACTATAGGTATAGTCATAATGAAGGTAATTATATAGGAGAATTTATTCAAAAAGGTAAGGCATTAAATTATTATAAAAAATCATTTGATGGAGCTGAAAAATATATTAAGAAAAATGATGAAGGTTTTTATAGAATAGCTAAAGCAGATAATATTTCTCGTAATAATACTAGAAATAATTCTTTAGTTTTAAATTATAATGGAATAGATTCATATCTATCAGTTAATAATTCAAGCTTATCACAATTTGCTAATACTTTGAATAATAGATCATTTACACCTAATAGTCCTATTATTAATTTTGATAATAGAGCTATAGTTAGCAATGTAATGGGAGTTAAATACTATATAGGAAAATCATCAAAGAATCCACACTTTGATCCATCAATTAAAAAGATTAAAGAGGTCGGAAAGTTTTCTATATATGAGAAGAAAGATGCGCTTCCTTTTGGTTATGTTTATAGTAACATACTAGATGAAAATAAATTTGATTCATTTAATGGATTGGAAAAAGAAGAATCTTTAGCTTATGCAGCAGCAGTATCTCCGGAAGATTTTAAGAGTAATTTAAATGATATAAATACAAAGATAAAGAAAATAGATTTTGATACAAAAAGCAGTACAGCAAAGATTGAGGAAAATGAAATAGTAGTTACTAAGGCTAATCAAAAAGTAATTCTTAATATAAAAAATAATACTATTCCAGCTGGTGAGTTATATGTAAATTTAAGTAATTTAAAATATATACCTAAAAATAAAGATATTAAGTTAAATAATATTAGTAGATATGATGCATTTAAGTTAAAGGCATCATATAAAGATATCAGTAAAACATTTGATCAACGTGGATCATTAGATGGATCAGATGCTTTTACTATGGATGCTACTTTAATTAATTTGGGATATTATAACGAAGAGTCAAATAATGGTCAAAAAATTATTTTGACTTTTAATAAACCAGGAAAATATACTTTTGATTCATTAGATATATTTAGTATGCCAATTGAAGAATATAACAATGAATTTAATAAACTTAAAGAGAATTCTATGAAAATAGATAATATATCAAATGATAAGGTAACTGGTACCATAGATTCAAAAGTGAATGGAGTAATTACCTTCCAAATTCCTTATTCAAAAGGTTGGACTTTGAGGATAGATGGAAAAGAAACAAAAACTTTCCCTGTAAATAAAGCATTTTTAGGAGCAAATTTAGATAAGGGAAACCATAGTATAGAACTAACTTACAAAACACCATTTTTAAGAATAGGAATAGTTTGTAGTTGTGTAGGAGTAATACTTCTTATTGTAATATCTATATTAAATAAAAAGAAGTTTAATAAAAAAATAAAAGAATAAATACTATTAAAAAAGGTTAAATGTATATTTAACCTTTTTTATTTTCAATAAAAGTTTTAGATTTTTTTAAAAGAATTTCCTTAGTATTTAAAGAAGAATCCTTTAAAACTAATTGAAGAAGATGATTTAATATATCTCCAATAATTTTTCCAGGGGCTAAAGATAATTCACTTATTAGTGTACTACCGTCTATAGCTAAATCTTTTGTAGACATTGGAGGCTTTGATTCTAAAATGAATTTAGTTTTATCTCTCATAATATTAAGTTTATTTAATGCTTCATCAGGAATTTTAAGTGATTTTATATCTGCTTCTTGAAGAGAATATAGTAAATTAATATTATCTACTGATACTCTATTTATTAATCTTTTTATTGCTAAGTTACTTGGATTGTCTAAAACATTCATGTGCTCTTTAATAAGAGTACACACAGTTTTAATTGTTTTATTATCGAAGTGTAATCTAGTTAGTATTCTTTTAGCAATATCTTCACTAATATTATTATGTCCAAAGAATCTACCATTACCATCATTATCAATGAAGAAACAATCAGGCTTTCCTATATCATGAAATAATGCAGAAAGTCTTAATATTAAATCGTTTGGAGTATTCTCAACTACAGATAAAGTATGATTGAATATATCTTCATGATGATATTTATTTCTTTGATTAAACCCGATTAGTGGTATTAATTCTGGAATTATTATATTTAAAACGCCACAATTCTTTAAAAGAATTAGACCTTTTCTTGGGTTATCAGATAATAATAATTTACAAAGTTCATCACGTATTCTTTCAACACTTATATTTCTAAGTGATTCTTTATTTTTCTTAATGCCATCTAAAGTCATTTCTTCAATATCAAAATCTAATTGAGCAGAAAACCTTATAGCACGCATTATTCTAAGGGCATCTTCATTAAATCTTTTATTACTATCGCCGACTGTTCTTATAATTTTGTTTTTAAGATCATCTAATCCATTAAAATAATCTTTAAGACCTTCTCTAGGATTATAAGCAAAAGCATTTATAGTGAAATCTCTCCTTGAAAGATCGTCTTTAATATTTGTAACAAAAGATATTTCATCAGGTCTTCTATTATCTTTATATTCACCTTCAACTCTATAGGTTGTAACTTCAAATGGTTCTTTATCAATAAGTACTGTTATAGTACCGTGCTTAATTCCTGTTGGAATTGTTTTATCAAAGAGTAATTCAGTTATTGTTGGGGTAGCTGAAGTTGCAATATCGTAATCTTTAGGTTCTTTTAAAAGCAAAGAATCTCTTATACACCCGCCAACCATAAATGCTTCGTAATTATTTTCATAAAACTTATTTATTATAAATTTAACTTTATTAGGAATATCTATATTCATAATTTCCTCCTACAATATTAAAATACCTTATCTATATTATAAGTTAATAGATAAGGTATTAAAAATATAAAGGGATTATTTTATTATTACTTTAGTACTTTTTGTTATATTATCATAAAGCCACTTTGAATCCTCTAATGATAATCTTATGCATCCATGTGATGCTGGAGTGCCTAATGTCGTATCTAGAACAGTTTGTTTATCCTTATCATAAGGAAGTGAGTGGAAAAGATAATCTCCATCAAATTGAACCCAGTACTTACCGCCTTGTTTATATTTTTCTGAGAAAAACCACTCATCTCTATTTTGAATAGTATAAACACCAGATGGAGTTTCTTTATCCTTTATACCAGTAGAACACTTCATTGACTTTTTTAAGTTCCATTTGTTTTTGGAGCCAGTATAAATATTAGTAGTTTGAGAAGCAGTATCTACATATATTAGATAATCAGTTAAGCTTTCTATATCTAATACGTTTATATTTGATGCATTTATTGCACTTACAAGTTGAGATGAACTTGCAGGCGCTGTAGAAGATTTTTGGCTTGCTAGATATTTATCTTTAGAATCCTTTAAATCTTCAATTTTTTTTACTAAATCTTTATCATTAGAAAGTAGATTAAGCTTTCCTTCTATTAAATTAATGGCAGCTGTAAAATATTCTTTCTTTTCATAATCATCAGCTGTTTTTAATAGATTTTCTTTTATTTTTTCTTTAGATTTAGTTATATAATTTTTAGCATTTTGATAGCTTGGGTCATTAGATGATATATTTTGTAATGTTAAAATAGCATCTTCGTAGTTACCTTCCTCAAATTCTAAGACACCTTTAGATAGTGGAGTATTATTACTTGTACCTTGAGATAGAACAGAAGAATCATTTTGTAAATTTGTATCTAATATAGCATATCTATTCATTTCATTAACTACTACTAGAGCATCATCTGTTGAAAGTTCATTTAGGTTTATCTTATCTTTTATGTCCGTTAGTTTTATTCTAAAGTAAGTTTCTAAATCATCTTCTAAAAATAGAGATTTAAATATATTAGAATTTCCAGAAGTTACAATATAATTATTAGCTTCTGAATAATTGCTTGAATCAAAATAATCTTTAAAAGTGGATACCAGTGATTTATATTGATAAGCTTGATAGCTTACTATACCTGCAATTATAAATATAAGAACTATTAATGCAGTAATTATCTTTATAGGATTAAATTTTTTATGAGATTTATTATCTAATTCTAATTCATCTAAGTTGTCCTTATCATCTAGGTTGTACTCATTTAGAATTTTGTCTGAATTATTATTAGTTTTACTATCTTTTTGTAAGTGATTATCTTCTTGTATATTATTTGTATTTTCATCTGGTGTATTATTAAGTTCTTTCATATCTGACAAAGTAAAACCCCTCCTAAAATAATATTTACCTTAATACTTGACCAAATTATGGAATATTAAACACAAAATATTTAATAATATAATTTAGTGTGTTACTATAGTTAAAGAGGATTTAGGAAAAAATAATTATATAAGAGTATTTTAAAGGAGTAGAGAACGTGAAAAGAGATGGTTTTTTTAGTAAGCTAAAAAATAACATATATAATATAAAAACTTTTTCTGAGTATGTAAGAGATGGACTTGGAAGAGCTATATTATATGCGCTTATTCTTAGTCTTATAATTGGTGGTATACAAGGTGTATATATGGGATTTAAGATTAGAAATAATATAAATGAAGGTATTATAGAGTTTAATGAACCTAAATATGATTTTTCTATAAAGAATGGAATATTAGAAATGAAAGATAGTCCCATTAGATTTGATGAAGGAAATATGGTTGTTTATATAGATAGCAATAAAGATTTAAGTCAGTCAGAAAAAATAGAGGATGAATATGTACATGGAGATATGTATATATTACTTCTTAAAGATGGAATTAAAGTAGGATCAAGCGGTCTTAGCAAAGATATTCTATATAAGGATGCATTTACAGGGGAATATACTAACCAAACAATTATTGATCAATTAAAAGTTGCATCAACGATTATAATTCCATTAACTATTGTATTTACAATATTCCAATACTTTATGACATTAATACTTAATTGCTTAATAGTAGCAGCAATTTCAATAATAATAGGAATGATAATGGGATTAAGGATGAAGGCGAGTGCTATGTATTCATTAGCTGTATATGCAGGAACACTTCCAAGCATACTTCTATTACCATTTAGTTTAATAAGACCAGATATATATTTTGATACACCATTTATTGCTGGAACAGTAATATATGTCATATTTATATTAAGATACATTAAAAAAGATCTTTTAAAGAAAATAAAATAATAATATACAAAGGTGATTTCTAAGGGTTAGAAATCACCTTTTTTGATATAATTAATTTACATAGTAGAAATGGTAGGGAGGATTAATATGAAAATTATTCATACAAGTGATTGGCATATTGGAAAAATAGTAAATGAGTTTTCAATGTTAGAAGATCAAAAATATATACTAGATGAATTAATCAAACTCGTAGATAAAGAAAGGCCAGATGTACTTATAATAGCTGGTGATATGTATGATAGATCAATCCCACCTGTTGATGGGGTAGAATTACTAAATGATATTTTAAGCAAATTAGTAATGGAAAAAGGAATAAAGGTCTTAGCTATATCAGGAAACCATGATAGCGGAGAGAGAATATGCTTTGCTAGTAATATATTAGAAAAACAAGGACTATATATTGTAGGGCGTGATGAAGAGTTATATAGAAAAATAGAGATAGATGATGAATATGGTAAAGTGAATTTTTATTTAATACCTTATAAAGATCCATCAGTAATTAAGAAACTTTTAGATAATAGTGAAATTAAAAATCATAATGATGCAATGAAGGCAGTTGTAGAAAAGATAAATAAAAACATTGATAAAAATGAGAGAAATATACTAGTAGCTCATGGGTATGTAACTATGTATAGAGAAGAAGCTAAAGAATCAGATGAAGATAAATATGAGGCTGCAAATCTTGAAGTAAGTGAATCTGAGAGACCTTTATCAATAGGTGGAACAGATCTTATAGATTGTAATATATTTAATGATTTTGATTATGTAGCACTTGGACATCTTCATGGAAGACAAAAAATAGGAAGAGATGAAGTAAGATATTCAGGTTCATTACTAAAGTATTCTTTTTCAGAAGTTAATCAAAAGAAAGGAGTTACAATATTTTATATAGATAAAAATAAGAATGTAACTTTAGACTTAAGAGAATTAAAACCATTAAGAGATTTAAGAATCATAAAAGGAAATATAGATGAGCTTATAGAGATTGGTAGAGACGTAGTAGATGGAAAAGAAGATTATATACAGGCAATTCTATTAGATGAGGGTGAACTTATAAATCCAATAGAAAAATTAAGAGCTGTATATCCAAATGTTATGCTAATAAGTAGAGAAAAGAAAAGAAAATATGATGAGAATAATACATCAGCTAAAAAGGGATATAAAAGTAAATCAGAAAAAGATTTGTTTGAAGAATTTTATAATGCCTTATCAGATGGAGAATTTACAGAAGAGAAAAGTAAAATTATAGATGAAACTATAAATGAAATATTAAAAGAGGAGGTGTAGTTTATGAGACCAGTTAAATTAGTAATATCAGCATTTGGACCATATGCAGAGAAACAAGAACTTGATTTTAGAGAATTAAAGGGTAGAAATATATTTGTTATAACAGGTACTACAGGTTCTGGGAAGACTACTATATTTGATGCTATAAGTTATGCCTTATACGGAGAGGCAAGCGGAGAGTCTAGAGAAAATGATTCTCTTAGGAGCCACTTTGCAGATGATGATACGGAAACATTTGTAGAGCTAGAATTTGAACTTAGAGGAGATTTATATAAAGTAGTTAGAAGTCCTAAACAAAAGAAAAGAAAAACTAGAGGTGAAGGTTTTACAGATAAAGAACCAGAAGCAGAGTTAGTACTTCCAAATAGTAAAGTTATTACTAAAGTTAAGGCTGTTAATGACAAAATAACTGAAATTTTAGGTATAACAAAGGAACAATTTAAACAAATTGTCATGCTTCCACAAGGTGAGTTTAAGAAATTGCTTCTTGCAAGTTCTGTAGAACGTGAAGGTATTTTTAGAAAAATATTTAATACTTATGCCTTTGAAAAAATACAGTCATCACTTAAAGATAAGGCTATTAAATTAAGTAAGGAAAGAAACTTATGTAAAGAAAAGATGAAGACCTATTTAGAGAATATACAAGGTGAACATAATATTTTAATTGGTGAGTATATAGATTTTCCTTTAGTAATTGAAGAGCTTACTGAATTAATAAATAGAGAGAAGAGCGAATATAAGAAAAATAAGGATTCGTTAAATGAAATAAAAGCTGCTTTAGAACAAAAAAATAAAGAAAAGTTAATAGGTGAGCAAAATAATGCTTTACTAAAAGAAAAAGAAGAAACAACAGCAAATTTAGAAAAAGAATTACTTAAAGAAGATGATTTTAAAAGTAAAAAGGAATTATTATTAAAAATAAAAAAAGTTAAAGAAATTAAGTATATAGAAGAAAAATATATTGATTTTAATAAAAGGTTAGAAATAAAAAATACAGAATATAATAATTCAATTAAAGATATAGAAAGCTTAAAAAGTGAATTAAGTAAACAAGAGGAATTTGTAAAGGTTGAAGAAAATAATGATAAATTGAGAGTTGAACTTACTGAGGAGATAGGAAAGTTAAGAAACATAGAACCTAAGATAGAAGCTTATGAAAAAGAAAAAAGGCTAATAACAACTTTTGAAAATAGAATTAAGGAAATAACTACTGAAATAAGAAAGAAGCAATTACGTTTAGAGAAAAATAAAAAAATTAGAGAAGAAAATGAAGCTATATTAAAAAATATCTCTGAGCTTGAAATCAAAAAAGTTAACTTAGAAAACAGTATAAAGGATGAAACAAAAAGAATTAATGAATTAAGAGATTTATACGAAAAAATAAGATTATATGAAGGTATAAAAAATGAGCATACAAGGTTTAAGAATGAATATGCACAGTTTGAAATTCAATACAAAAACATTAAAAGTGAGTATGAAGATTTAGAAGAGATATATAAGAAGGAGCAGGCTGGTATATTAGCAAATGAGTTGGTAGATGGAGTTCCTTGTCCTGTATGCGGTTCATTAGATCATCCAAATCCAGCAAGTAAAAGTGGTGGAAGAATTCCAACAGAAGAGGAATTAAAGAAAAAGAAGATTGAGTTTGAAAAACATGAAAAAAAGAATAATGAAAAGATAATAAACTTAACTGAAATAAATTCTAATGCAAATAATGCATTACAAAATATCAATGATATCTTAAAGTCAATAAATATAGAGAAAAATTTTGGTAATTATGAAGATAATTTAAAAGATATCATAAGAGATAAGGGAATTGAATTAAAGAATTTAATTGATTCTATAAATGATGAACTAAAGGATATTGTAATTAAGATAAATAATAAAGATGAGCTTCAAAAAAGAAATAAGGAATTAGAAGAAGATATAAAAATATTAGAAGCCTCAATTGAATTACTAAATACTGAAGATAAAGAAACCTTTGCAAAGCTTGAGGGTCTAAAGGCTTCATCTAATAATCTTAAAAAAGATATTCCAGATGAAGTTGATTCTATTAACAGCTTAACAAAATCAATAAAAGATAAAGAAAAGCAATTAGAAGATAGTAAGAATAGATTAATTGCACTAGTAAAAAAGAGAGATAATACTATAAAGATTCTTGAAGGTGAGAAATCAAAATGTAGAGAAATAGAAAAAAGCATTAAAGAGCTTAAAAAAGATATTGAGAAAGCTAAAGAAAATTTTGTAGTTAGTCTAGGAAAAGAAGGATTTTTAAATGTAGAGGATTATAACAATACCAAAGGAGATATTGATAAGATAGATATTCTGGATAAAGAAATAATTGAATACAATAAAAAAATCGGAATATTAATGGAATCTAAAGAAACATTAAATAAAAAATGTGAAAATATAAGTGCAGTTTCTATAGAAGAAATAGATAATTCAATCAAGTGTATGAAAATAGACGAGAAAGAAAAAGAAGATAAATTAAAGCAAGAGTTTTCTATAATAGATAATAATATGAACGTTTTAAAAAAGGTTATAGAATTAAACAAAGAATTTAAAGAAAAGGAAGATGAATATAGAGTTATAGGAGAGCTTTCAGAGCTTTCAAATGGAAGAAAGGCTCCTTACATATCATTTGAAAGATATGTATTAGCATCATATTTCCAAGATATAATAGATGCAGCGAACTTAAGGCTAGAAAAAATGACAGGAGATAGATTCTCCCTTAGAAGAAAGACAAGTAAAAGTAAAGGTGCAGGTCAAAAAGGACTAGAACTTGAAGTTTATGATAACTATACAGCAAGTTCAAGAGATGTAAGCTCACTTTCAGGAGGAGAGAGCTTTAAGGCATCGCTATCTTTAGCACTTGGTTTATCTGATGTAGTTCAATCAAACAGTGGGGGAGTATCATTAGAAACAATGTTTGTTGATGAAGGTTTTGGTACGCTAGACCCACAATCTCTTGATAATGCTATAGATAGTCTTTTAGACTTACAACGTGGAGGGAGATTAGTTGGTATAATATCTCATGTTGAAGAGCTTAAAGAAAGAGTAGATGCAAAACTTGAAGTAAATGCAACTAAAAATGGAAGTATAGCAAAATTTAATGTTTTATAATAAAAACAAACGAGATACTTATAAGTATCTCGTTTTTTGCCTCCAATTACTTAGGAGCATATTCTTTACTTTTGCCAAGGGCCTCAGTATCGTACATAATTTCAAAATATCCTTGAGGATGCTTACAGGCAGGACATATTTTGGGAGCTTCAATTCCTTCATATATATATCCGCAATTTCTACATTTCCAATATTCTGGCTCATTACGTTTGTATAAAAGGTCATCTTTTAAGTTAGCATATAAATCTAAATAACGTTGTTCATGATGTTTTTCTATTTCTAATATTTTAGAGAAAGCAAATGCTACTTCTGGATATCCTTCTTCTTCTGCAACTTTAGCAAATTCAGGATAAGCAGTGCCCCACTCTTCTCTCTCACCTTCAGCTCCATACTTTAGATTATCCAAAGTAGTTCCAAACCCTATTGGGTAATCTGCATCAACGTGTATTTGAGCTTTTCCAAGGCCTTCAATCATTAGATCATAAAAAACCTTAGCATGAGCTCTTTCATTTTCGGCAGTTTCTAAGAATATTTCCTCAATCTGTTTATGACCTTCCTTTGCAGCGACTCTTGAGAAGAATGTATATCTGTTTCTAGCTTGAGATTCACCTGCAAATGCCTTAGCTAGATTGTCTGCTGTTTTACTTCCTTTTAAACTTTTCATAAAAAAATCCCCTTTCAAATAGTTTCAATTATAGTATTAACTATTTAAAAGAGGATTATGTTTAATTGATATCTCTATTATTTCCTTTAAAGAAAATAGTTAGTGTATTTGGGCCGGCATGGCTTCCAATTGCAAGTCCAATATAATTTATAATTATTTCTGTATTATATTTTTCTTTTATCATATTTGTTAGGCTTTGTGCATCTTCTAAGCAATCACCATGTGATATAAATATGGTCTGATTATTAGGATCTACTACTTTTTCTTCAAACTTATTAAATAAAGCTTTTATTGATTTCTTTCTGCCCTTTACTTTACCGAAATTTTGAAGAGTACCATCATCAGGAATGTAAAGAAGTGGCTTAACCTGAAGAAGTGTACCTATAGTAGCCATAGTAGGAGAAATCCTACCCCCACGTTTTAAATGGTTTAAGTCATCAACTGTAAATAGATGATTTACTTTAAGCTTAGTATCTTCTATATATTTAATAATCTCATCCTTTGAAGCACCATTTTCTTTTAATGTGCATGCATCATAAACTAAAAGTCCTACTCCAAGTGAAGCTGAACGAGTATCTATTATTGATATATCTGCATTAGGATAAGATTCAAGTATTTCTTCTTTAGCAATTAATGCGCTGTTATAAGTTCCACTTAGTGCTGAAGAGAATGCTAGATATATCACTGAAATATCTTCCATTACATATTTCTTAAAGGCTTCATGGAATCTAAAGCTATTTATCTGAGATGTAGTTGGCATTAGACCATTTCTTAAATCATTATAGAAATCTGAATAACTTAATGATTTTCCACAGTCTTCAACATACTCAGTATTATTTAAATTGCATATAAGACCGATATAATGTATAGAAAATCTATCTATTATATCCTTTGGCAAATCACAACTAGAATCTGTCATTATAATAAAATTTTTAATAATAAAACCTCCCTTTTTATGAATTAATTATACGTACATTATCTAATAGTATAATTATAAACACAAGTTATTAAATTATATCAATAAAACCTTAAAATAATATAAATTTAAAAAATAATTTTAATTGATATTAAAATGAAATTTAAGGATATTATACAAAATAATGGTTGTTAGTATTTAAAAATAGTGATAAAATTTATATAGGGTTAAAATAGGGGTAAGGTAGGGAGAGTTATGGTCCAAAATAAATTTAAACATAAGGTAAATGAATTATCGAAAGAAGATATGATATCACTTATAGAGAATTTAGAAGTTAAGCAGGAGATGCAAGAAAAATTTATACTGAATATATCTCATGATTTAAGATCACCTCTTAATGTAATTATGAGTATAAATCAGATGTTAGAATGTATCAAGAAAAATAAAGATGTCAATTATAATGATAAAGAAAAAGAATATTTAAAAATGCTAAAAAGAAATAGCTATAAAATGCTAAAGTTAATAGATAATTTAATTGATGTAACTAGATTAGAAAAGAATTATTTTAAAATGGATAAGAAAAATATAGAAATAGTAAATTTCCTTGAAGATACTATAGGTTCTATAGATAAATATGCAAGACAAAAAGATATAACTCTTATCTTTGATACAAATAAAGAAGAGTGTATAGTTGGAGTAGATCCACAAGCACTTGATAGGATATGTATAAACCTTATTTCAAATGCTATAAAATTCTCACCAAGTGGAAATTATATATATGTAACTCTTATGATAGATGATGAAAATATTAAAATTAGTGTAATGGATAATGGTATAGGAGTAAGTGAAGAAGATCAAAAGAAAATTTTCAATAGATTTGATCAAGGTAATGGAAAGAGTGAACATAAAGGAAGTGGTATAGGTTTAGATTTAGTTAAGTCATTAGTTGAGCTTCATAATGGAAAAGTAATTTTAAAGAGTAAATTAGGAGAAGGTTCTACTTTTACAGTTGTGCTTCCTAATATTAAATTAGAAAAAGAAGAAGTTAAGTTTGAAGAACATAGTGATAAGGTTCAATTATTAGAAATAGAGTTCTCAGACATATATCTTTAAATAATTAATTATAGTACGGAAAGATGCTTCTAATATAGCCTCTTTCCATTTAAGTTAGTTTAAATAAATTTGCACTGGTCAAAAAATTATGATAAGATATTTCTGTTAATAAAATATAATATATGGAGCGTTAGTTAAATGGATATAACATACCGCTACGGACGGTACATTATGGGTTCGATTCCTATACGCTCTACCAAATCAAAGGATATTTTAAATAAAATATCCTTTTTTAATACAAAAAAGTAATAGGAAATATTTTAAAATCGAACTTAATTTTATATAAATTCTTAAAAGAAAGTAGTAGTTAAGCTATATAAATAGAAGGTATTATAATATTCTAATGTTTTTTATAGCTTTAAAAATATGATATAATAGATGCATTATAATAGAACAAGGAGAAGAGATTATGAAATTTATAGAGAGTGTTAAAGTTGTAGTAGATGAACACATAAGAAATCCCTTGCAAATAATGAATATGGCAAAAAAAGATCTAAAGAAACAATTCTCTGGAACGGCTTTAGGTATTTTATGGCCTTTAATAAAAAATATGATATTTGTTTTTGCATATTGGTTTACTATTCAGATAGGTCTTAAAGGTACTACAAAATCAATTGATCAGCCTTATATAATTTGGCTAGTTATAGGATTAGTACCATGGTTCTTTATACGAGATACTTTAGTGCCAGCAGCAAGTTCTATAAGAAGAAATAGATATCTAGTTACTAAAATAGTGTTTCCTACATCTATAATACCAACCTTTAAAGTTTTATCAGGTTTTATTAGTAGTTTTATGTTTGTCGGAATTGCCATTATAATGTGTATAGCTAATGGAATTTATCCAGATATATATTGGTTACAAACAATATATTATGCTTTTGCAGCGTTTATTTTGTTAGTAGCTATATCATTAACAACATCTGCATTAGTTGTAGTAAGTAGAGATGTTGAGTTCTTATTAAATTCAATAATAGTCTTAATATTTTGGATTAGTCCTATATTATGGCCTATTGCAAACATAACAAATCCATTGTTAAATACAGTTGTAAAATTAAATCCTTTTTTTTATGTTATAGAAGGTTTTAGAGATTCTATTTTATATCATAAATGGTTCTGGCAAAGCCCTGCATTAACATTATACTTTTGGGGAGTTGTTTTAATTTTAATGTTATTCGGAATATTTATACATGGTAAATTAAGAGATTATTTTGCAGACATATTATAGGAGTGATTAAAAGATGTATGCGATTAAAATAAATAATATATGTAAGACGTATAGGATATATCAGAAGCCTTTTCAAAGGGTTATAGATTTAATGTTTAATAAGAAAAATTACACTGAATATAAAGCATTGCAAAACATTAACGTAGAAATAGAAAAGGGAGAGGCTGTTGGTGTTTTAGGTAAAAATGGTGCAGGAAAATCAACTTTACTTAAAATAATTACAGGAGTTGTAAAACCAACATCAGGAAATGTAGATATTAAAGGTAAAATATCAGCAATACTTGAATTAAACTCAGGATTTGATCAGGAACTTACAGGATATGAAAATATATATGTAAAGGGGGCTATACTTGGATACAAAAAAGAAGAAATAGATGAAAAAGTTGAAGAAATAGTTGAATTTGCAGATATTGGAGAACATATTAATCAGCCAGTAAGAACATATTCAAGTGGAATGAAGGCAAGACTTGGATTTGCAATATCAGTTAATGTTGATCCAGATGTATTAATTGTTGATGAGGCATTAGCTGTTGGAGATGATGTATTTAAAACTAAGTGTTTAAGAAAGATGAGTGAGTTTAGAAAGAATGGTAAGACAATATTTTTTGTAAGTCACTCACTTTATACAGTTGGATCATTTTGTACAAAATGTATGTGGATAAAAGATGGGGAATTAGTAGATTATGGACCAACTCAAGAATTATTACCGAGATATGAAAATTTCTTAAAAGAAGAAAAAGCTAAAGAAGAAAAGAAGAAAAAATCACAAGGGAAATCTCAAATAGATAAAAAGGCATATATAGAAGTGACTAATTTCAAATTTGAAAATAAAGGTAAATTTGAAGCGGGTGAAGATATAGTATATTCTTTCAATTATGAAGTGAAAAAGGATATGCCAGATTTAAAATGGTCATTTACAATAAGAGATGCAGCAACTAACTTGATTTATTCAAGTGATAAAATGAATAAGGATTATTTAATTAAAAATAGTATAGGAAAGCATACTTTAAAAATAAAGATAAAAAATTTATTATTACCTGGAAAATACTTATTATCAGGTGAATTAAGAGAAGGTACAGGAATATTCTTTGTAGGATATTCAAATAAAAGATCTTTTAATATTGAATATAATGAAAATGATAATAAAAATAAAAATGGAACTGGATTAGTTTATATAGATCATGATGTTTTAAATAACGAGTAAGGTGATGAAATGGATAAGTTAGTATGTGGCGCTGAGCATATAGATTGGAACTCGGATGTAGAAAGAATTTATATAAGAGGATATGCATTAATTCGAGGAAAAAATATAGATAAAGATTATAAGATTAAAAAGTCTTTATTTATATATAATGATGATAGAAAATTTATAATGCCAGCAAAAAATGAGTTAAGAATTGATATAACGGATAAGTATAAAGATGATAATACTAATTATGATTATGCAGGATTTGAAGGTTTTATAGATTTAAGTAGTATAAATTATAGAAAACCATTATCAAAAGGAATTTGGAAAATTGGTTTATATTTAAATGCTAATGGAGAAAAAATCGAAACAGATTTAAAATATGTTGGAGAAAAAAAAGAACTTAAGCATATAATTCCCAAAAAATTAGAATCTGATAGTAAGAAGCTTATAAGAAAAGAAGTATTAGAAGTTAAAGACGGATTTATAACTATAAATGTATCAGATGAAAAGTTATCAAGTAATGAATATATTAAAAATATCACTATAAATAGTCCTAGTGCAATTAAATTAAAGAAGAATTTAAAAAATAAGAAAAGAAAATTTGGAAATTGGGTTTTGCAGAGAATATATAGTATAGCTAAGCATAAAAAGATAGTAGAAAATAGAGTAACATTTTTATCAGATAGTAGAGTTGACTTTACTGGTAATTTCGAGTTCGTATATAATGAATTACAAAAAAGAGGTGTATACGAGATAAAGTCTATGCTTAAGCCAAGTATAACAGCAAAAAGATCATTAAAAGAAATGATTAGATTTGTTAATTATTTAGCAACAAGTAAATATATTTTACTTGATGATTATTATCCACAAATATATAAGTATGATATTAGAGATAATGTTGAAGTTATTCAATTATGGCATGCTACAGGAGCATTTAAAACTTTTGGATTTAGTAGAATAGGGAAAAAGGGTGGTCCTAGGGTTAAGTCAAAAAATCATAGAAACTATACAAAGGCTATAGTTAGTTCAGAAAATATAAAATTACATTATGCAGAGGCTTTTGGAATTTCAGAAGGTAGAGTAATATCAACTGGCGTTCCTAGAACTGATATATTTTTTGATGATGAATATAAAAACAAAAAAATTAAGGAACTTTATAATAAATATCCTATTTTAAAAGATAAAAAAGTAATAATGTTTGCGCCTACATTTAGAGGAAGCGGACAAAAGAGTGCAACTTATGACTTTGAAGTATTTAATATAAAGGAACTTTATGAGGTTTTAGGAGAGGAGTATATAATAATTTCAAAATTACATCCATTTATAAAAGAACCTATGAATATACCTAATGAATGTAAAGATTTTGTTATAGATTTATCAGAAGAAAGGGAAATAAATGATCTATTATTTATAACAGATATTCTAATAACTGATTATTCATCAGTTTGTTTTGAGTATTCACTATTAAATAGACCAATGATATTCTTCGCTTATGATTTAGATGATTATATTGCTTCAAGAGATTTTTATTATCCATATGAAAGTTTTGTTCCAGGACCTATAGCAAGAACAACTAGTGATATTATAAATATAATAAAGGAAAATAAATTTGAAGTTGAAAAACTTGAGAAATTCAGAAATACTTTTTTTGATCATTTTGATGGAAAATCAACAGAAAGAGTTGTAGATACACTTTTAAGGTTAGACAGGTAAATAAGAAGTATAATTAATAAAATTTTATGGGAGTGATAATATGATATACGCAGAGATATTAGCAGGTGGAAAAGGTACTCGTATGGGTAACACTGAAATGCCAAAACAATTTTTAAAAATTGGAGATAAACCAATAATAATTCATACAGTTGAGACATTCTTATTAAATGCAAGATTTGATAAAATAATAATCACAACACCAAAGCAATGGATACAACACACTAATGATTTAATAAATAAATACATACCAAAAAATTTAGCAGATAATATAGTAATATGCGCAGGTGGTTCAGATAGAAATGAATCAATAATGAGTGGTATAAGATATATTGAAGAAAAATTTGGAATAAATGATGACGATATAATAGTTACTCATGATGCAGTAAGACCATTTTTAACTCACAGAATTATAAATGATAATATTGATGCTACTTTAGAATTCGGAGCTTGTGATACTGTTGTTCCAGCATTTGATACAATAGTAGAATCAGTTGATGGAGATATAATAAGTGATATTCCAAGACGTGATTTTATGTATCAAGGACAAACGCCACAAAGTTTTAATATAAAAGAGTTAACTAATTTATATAATTCATTATCAGATGATGAGAAGAAGATATTAACTGATGCTGCAAAGATATTCGTTGTTAAAGGGAAAAATGTTAAGTTAGTACAAGGTGAAGTATTCAATATGAAGATAACTACTCCATATGACTTAAAACTAGCAAATGCTTTAGTGAGGGATGATATAAATGATAAATAAGGTATATAGATTAATTGCACCTAAGCAAATCACTGTAGAATTTGAAGAGAGAAGCTTAGATGGAGAAGGAATAATTGTAAGACCTACAAGATTATCAATATGCGCAGCAGACCAAAGATATTATACAGGAACAAGAGGCAAGGAAGCTATGAAGAAGAAACTTCCTATGGCTCTAATTCATGAGGGTGTTGGAGAAGTTATATATGATCCAAAGGGAGAATTTAAACCTGGTGATACAGTAGTTATGATACCAAATACTCCAACTCAAGTTGACAACATAATAGCAGAAAATTACTTAACAACAAGCAAATTTAGAGCTAGTGGATATGATGGCTTTATGCAACAATATGTATTTATGGGAAGAGATCGTATAATAAAATATGATAATATAAATCATGATGTTGCTTCATTCTTAGAACTTATAAGTGTATCAGCTCATTCAATAGATAGATTTGATAGAAAAGCTCACAATAGAAGAAATAAGATAGGAATTTGGGGAGATGGAAATGTAGGATTTATAACTGCATTAATACTTAGAAAAAAATTCCCAGAATCAGAAATAATAGTTTTCGGTAAAAATGAAGAAAAGTTAAACTTCTTCTCATTTGTAGATGAAACTATACAAATAGATAATATTCCAGAGGATTTAAGAGTAGATCATGCTTTTGAAGCAGTTGGTGGAAAAGGAAGCCAATATGCGATAGATCAAATAATAGATTACATAAACCCGGAAGGTACAATTGCACTACTTGGAGTTTCAGAAAATCCAGTGCCTATAAATACTAGAATGGTTTTAGAAAAGGGCTTAACATTTGTAGGAAGCAGTAGAAGTGGAAGAGTTGATTTCCAAGAAGGAGTAGATTTCTTAGAAGCTCATGAAGATGCTCAAAACCAATTACAAAAACTGATTTCAACAGTTATTGATGTAAGAGGCATCGAAGATATAATAAAAGGATTTGAGCATGACTTAACAACTCCATTTAAAACAGTATTAAATTGGAGAGTTTAATATTAAAAATAAAGACCCTTTATAAGGGTCTTTAAATATATCTTAAGGTGAGGATTTTAGTACATGAAAACATTAGAGAGAGTAATATTAAAGTACTTATTAAGAATTGTATATTATTGTTCTTATATATTTCCAGTAAAGAAAAGAATAGTGTTTGCAACTTATAGAAATGATACTATGAATGGGAATTTTAAATATATACATGATGAAATAGAATCAAGAAATTTAGGATATGAGTGTAAGTTCCTTTACGAAAAGTTTAATAGAGGCGCAAAAGGAATAATAACGTATTTTCTTCATATGATGAAAGCTACACATTATATGGCGACTTCAGAATATTTTTTAATAGATGATTTCTACTTTCCAGTGTATACAGTAAGTAAGCTTAGAAAAGGTACAGAAGTAGTTCAAGTGTGGCATGCATGTGGTGCATTTAAGAAGTTTGGATTTAGTATATTAGATAAAAATTTTGGTGCTGATAATAATTATGTTAAGTATATACCTATACATACTAATTATTCACACGTATTAGTAAGTTCAAAAGAAGTATCTAAATATTATGCAGAGGCTTTTAATATGAGCGAGGATAACATTGATCCTATAGGAATACCAAGAACTGATATTTTCTTTAATGATAAAATGAAAGAAGATGCTATGGATAAAGTTTATAGTAAATATCCAGAACTTAAGGGTAAAAAGATAGTTTTATATGCGCCTACGTTTAGGGGAAATAGTCAATCAGATGCAAAAATGGATATAGCCTTCGATGTAGAAAAGGTAGTAAATATATTGCCAAAAGATTACGTATTAGCTCTTAAAATGCATCCATTTGTAAAAGATATTATAAAGATAAATAATGATAGAATAGTTAATCTATCAGATTATCCAGCTATAAACGATATATTAATTATGACAGATTTACTTATTACAGATTATTCATCTATAGTCTTTGAATATTCTTTATTAGAAAGACCGATGATATTCTATGCAGATGATTTAGACTCATATGAACATGAGAGGGATTTTTACTATCCTTATGAAAGTTTTGTACCAGGTCCAATAGTTAAAACTACTGATGAGCTTATAGAAATACTAAATAGTAGTGATTGCGATTATGAAAAAATAAAAGCTTTCAAAAATAAGTTCTTTGATGATACTGATGGTCTAGCATCTAAAAGGTTTGTAGATAGAATAATCTTAAAAAAGGAAATTTAGGTGAGAGGTATGAAAAAAGTTATATTTATATCATCAACAGGTGGTCATTTATCTGAATTAATGCAATTAAAGAGCATATTTAAAAAATATGACTATCATATAATAACTGAAAAGAATGATACTACTTTAAAGCTAAAAGAAGATTATGGAAATAGAATAAACTACTTAGTATATGGAGCTAGAAATTATATGTTTAGTTATATGTTTAAGTTTCCATATAATATATTAAAATCATTAGTTTTATATCTAAAAATAAGACCAGATGTAATAGTAACAACTGGAGCTCATACAGCAGTTCCAATATGTTATATAGCAAAGTTATTTAAAAAGAAAATAATATTTATTGAGACGTTTGCAAGAGTAAATTCTCAAAGTATGTCTGGTAGAATGATAAATAAAATTGCAGATGTATTCTTAGTTCAACATGAAGAAATGGTTGATGTATATGAACATGCAATTTACAAAGGAGATTTATATTAATGATATTCGTTATTTTAGGAACTCATGAGTTAGAATTTAAAAGAATGTTGCAGTATTTAGAAGATATGAATATTAAAGAAGATGTTGTAATTCAATCAGGGAATACAGAATTTTCTTCAAAAAAATATAAGGTAATACCTTTTTTATCACCACAAGAATTTAATGAATATATAAATAAAAGTGACCTTGTTATAACTCATGGTGGAGTTGGTTCAATACTTACAGGTCTTAGATATAAAAAGAAGGTTATAACAATGCCAAGACTTTCAAAGTATAATGAACATAATGATGATCATCAATTAGAAATATGCAATAAACTATCAAAAGAAGGATATACAATTAATTGTACGGATTTTGATTCACTAAATGAAGCTATTAAAAACTACAAACAAATAGATTTGAAGGAATATGTATTTGATAACAGTAAGCTTATTAATTTTATAAGTAATACTATAGATAATTTATAGATTAAACTTAAAGAAAACCCATAAGGGTTTTCTTTTTTATAATGATAATTATTAGATAAAAACTATATATCTTTCTCTGAATGAAAGCTATAGTTAAAGGTTAAATTAATATAAAATAGATATTTAAGGAGAAGTATTATGAAAGAGCATACTTTGATTACAGTATTTAGTGATCATAATGATAGTGGATTGATTCTAGATAAGAAATATAAGTTTGAAAATATAATTATTGCTGAATGTAATGAAAATAAAGAAGAAATCTTTAGTAATTTAAAGGGTATATACAGAGAGAGTAATAGTAATAGAAAAATTGAAGTGACAAAAGATGATATAGATAGCGTAATAGATAGACTTAAAGGTAAAGGAAATAGGATTATAATAAACTTAACTTTAGAAGATACATTAAAAGCTCTCAGACTTTTATATAAATGTAGAAAACTTAGTATAGATGGAGTATATATTGATATACCTAAGAAGAAAGAATATTGGTTTAAAGATGATTTAGATATATTAGAGGAAGAACTTGCAGACTTAGATATAGAAGAAGTATTTAAATCAAGTGGTAATAGTATAATATCTAATGAATGTAGGTTTACAAGTGATAATCAGATACTAGAATTTTCTAAGATAATCTATGAAAATATGGATGTATGGCATAAGTATAAGCAAAGGCTGTATGATACAGAGGTATTTGTACATGATTATAATAATCAAAGAATAGTTACTATAAATAAAGAAAAATTAGATAGAGAAGAAGAAAATATTTTATTTAAAGTGTTAAATAATCTTAAAAAGTTAAACTTAATAGAGATAGAAGAAGATAAAAATATAAAAGTTACATTTTTAAATGATTATCTAAAGGGATTTATATTTAAAAGTGGAACTTGGCTTGAGGTTCTTACAGAAAGTATAGTTAGAGAAATAAATTCTATTGATGATGTTAAAAGTGGAGTTGTATTTATGTGGAACGAACTTCATGGGAATATAAAAAATGAATTAGATGTTGTAGCTATTAAGGATTCTATTATGGTGTGTATATCTTGCAAAGATAGTGCAAAATATGATGAGAATACACTTAATGAGTTGAAAGTATATAGTGATAGAATTGGAGGAGAAAATTCTAAAAAAATACTTGTAGCTACTAAACCCCCAAATAAATCATCTGTAATTGATAGAGCAAGAGAGATGGGTATACATTTAGTTATACTTGATAGAGATATAGATATATTTAAAAAAACAATAGAAGATATAATAAACAAAATAACTCAAGATTAAATCTTGAGTTATTTTACTATAATATTTTGGTACCTATTTCTTCTCCCATAACTACCTTTGTTTCATATCCTAAATCAGTTTGTTTTATTATATCATCATCAATTTTTGCTACTCCTTTTTTTAGGAATAGTATTACTGTTGATCCGCCAAACTTAAAGTATCCTTTTTCATCGCCTCTATTAACGTGTTTTCCTACAGTATATGATTGAATTATACTACCAACACATGTTGCCCCTACTTCAACATAAAGTACATCATTGAAGTTATCTGATTTAAATACTGACCATTCACGTTTATTTTGACAAAATAATTTAGGTATTTTATCAACAGCTATAGGGTTTACTGAATAGTAAGTTCCTTTTATAAAGTGATTTGGTCCAGGGATACCAGAATCTATAAAATGATATCTATGATAATCAGTTGGACAAAGTCTGAATATCAAACAAGTTCCACCATCATATTCCTTAGATATATTTGAATCTCCAAGAAGTTCTTCTAAGCTATATGTAATTCCTTTAACTTGAACAATTTTATTCATATCTATGTTTTCATATGCAAGTAGCCTTCCATCAGCAGGTGACATTAGGCCATTTTTATCTGCTGGAATAGGACGTGCAGTTGGTAATACTGTTCTTGCAAAGAAATCATTAAATGTTATAAAGTCAGAGGCATTCTTAGAGTATATATCCATATCAATATTGAAGTCCTCTATAAATTGTGGTATTTTCTTTGTACTTAATTTAGTGTCACAGAAAAGTCCATACATTTTAGAGCAAAGTTTTTTCTTAATTAATAATTCAGTAAGGCGTTTGCCAGCAGGTGATTGATAGCACCATTCTAAATATTTTCTTCCAGCTACCTTTTCTTCCTCATATGATTTTGTAGTTCTGTTGTATACAAGTATCATTACTTACTCCTTTATTACTTTTATTGGAAATTTCTTAATAAACATAATAAAAGTATAGTAGAAATCATTTATTAATGCAAGTTATAGGAATTTATAATAGATAATATAGGAACTTCCAATTGATATTAACATCATAATAGGTTAAAATTTAATAGTAGTTTAAATATAAGTAGATATTTTATATAAATTTATACTTAATAATATAAATTTTATTTTTATTATTATAAGTTAAAATTATAACAATGTTTTTTGTTTAGAGAGTTTTAAAATTAAGTTAATGGAGGTACGTCTTTTAGGATGAAAAAGTTAATTATTAATGATAAGGAAATCCAAGTTGCAGAGGGTACTAATATATTAGATGCAGCGAGAGCTAATGGAATTGATGACATTGCTACTCTTTGCTATTTAAAAGAGTGTGGAAATGTTGGTAAGTGTGGAGTTTGTGCAGTAGAGATTGAAGGTAAACCAAATCTTGCACTAGCATGTCTTACAAAAGTTGAAGATGGAATGATTGTAAGAACAAATACAGAAAAGGTCCAAGAAAGAGTAAAATCTAGAGTTTCTGCTTTATTAAATAAGCATGAATTTAAGTGTGGACCATGTTCAAGAAGAGAAACTTGTGAGTTTTTAAAATTAGTTATAAAGAGTAAGGGAAGAGCAACAACTCCTTTCTTACCAAAAGATAAGAGTGAATATGTTGATGAAAGAAGTAAATCAATCACTATAGATAGAACAAAATGTGTACTTTGTGGTAGATGTCAATCAAGCTGTAAAGTAAAATCAGGTACAGAAGCTATAAAGATAGCAAACTTTGATGGAACTAGAATGGTAGCTCCAACAGATAATAAATGTTTTGATGATACAAATTGCTTATTATGTGGACAATGTGTAGCTGCATGCCCAGTAGCTGCATTAGAAGAGAAATCACATATTGAAAGAGTTGAAGCGGCTTTAGCTGATCCAGAAATGCATGTATTAGTTGCTATGGCTCCGGCTGTAAGAACTTCAATGGGTGAATTATTCAAAATGGGTTATGGGGTAGATGTAACTGGTAAGTTATATACTGCTTTAAGAGAATTAGGATTCAATAAAGTATTTGATATAAACTTTGGTGCTGATATGACTATAATGGAAGAAGCAACTGAGCTTATCCAAAGAATAGAAGCCGGTGGACCATTCCCAATGCTTACATCATGTTGTCCTGCTTGGGTAAGACAAGTTGAAAATTATTATCCAAATTTTATAGATAATTTATCAACAGCTAAATCACCTCAACAAATATTTGGTACTGCTACTAAGACATATTATCCTCAATTAGCTGATATTGATCCTAAAAAGGTATTTACAGTAACTGTTATGCCATGTACAGCTAAAAAATATGAAGCTGATAGACCAGAAATGGAACAAAACGGATTAAGAGATATAGACGCTGTTATTACAACAAGAGAATTGGCTAAAATGATAAAGGCTAGAAAGATAGACTTTGCTAACTTAGAAGATGGAGTTCAAGATCCTGCAATGGGAGAGTACACTGGTGCTGGAGTAATCTTTGGTGCAACAGGTGGAGTTATGGAAGCTGCAATAAGAACAGCAAAAGACTTTGTTGAAAATGAAAGCTTAGAAAACGTAGAATATACTGAAGTAAGAGGATTAGATGGAATTAAAGAGGCTACTGTAAATATAGGCGGAAAAGACTATAATGTAGCTGTAGTTAATGGTTCAGCAAATCTATTTGAGTTCATTGAAAGTGGAAGACTTGATAATAAACAATATCATTTCATCGAAGTAATGGCATGTCCTGGTGGATGTGTAGATGGCGGTGGACAACCACATGTAAGTGCTACAGATAGAGAAAAGATAAATGTAAGAGCTGTAAGAGCATCTGTTTTATATAATCAAGATAAGAACTTTAAGAAGAGAAAATCTCATGAAAATGAAGCTTTATTAAAGATGTATGAAACATATATGGGAGATCCTGGTCATGGAAAAGCTCATGAATTATTACATCTTAAATATAAGAAAAAAGATAAAAAATCAGAAGAAATTGTATAATTTTATATAATAATCTGTAATTTAGATATATCTCATGCTATAGTAAGTGTGAGATATATTTTTTTGTTTATGGAGGAGATATGAAGATACTAGCAAGTGATTTTGATGGAACTTTATTAGTTGATAAAGAAATTAATAAAGGGGACATTGAAGGAATAAAGAGATTAAGACAAGAGGGGCACAAATTTATTATATCTACTGGAAGAACTTTTTTAGGAATGAAAGATGTTTTAGAAAAGTATGATTTAGAATTTGATTATTTAGTACTTTGCAATGGTGCGTTAATATTAAATAAGGACCTTAAAGTAATAAAGAATAGTATGATAAGTTTTGAAGTAGCAGAAAAGATTATTAAGGAATTTTCACAAGAAGAAAATACAATGGTTTATTTTGATAATGGAAATGGAATGAATTTAATTGAGAATCCTAGTGTAGATTTAAATAATCTTGAGTTCTTTGCAGAATTAGATGTTGATGTAGCATCAAAAGAAGATATATTAAATTTAAAAAGTGGTGCACTTATATTAAGCGTATTTGCAACAGATGGTTCTAGAGAGAGAGCAGAGAAAATAAAAGAAAATTTAGTAGGTATGTTTGGGGATGAACTTGGAATATTTAGAAATCAATTTTTTGTAGATATTGTATCAAAAGGTTCATCAAAAGGAAATGGGTTAACAGAAGTATTAAAGCTAGAAAATAGAGATTTTACTGATATATATACAGTAGGAGATTCTTTTAATGATATATCAATGTTTGATATAACAGATAATAGCTATACATTTAATAGAGCAGAAGATGAAGTAAAGAGATATGCAAAAAATCATATAGACTTCGTCCATGAAATTGTAGAGAACATAATAAAATAATTAAATGGATATTTTAATAATATAAAGGTTAACTAATTTAAATAAGTTAACCTTTAATAATATTCAATATTAATTAACAAAAAATATAGAAAGTATTTATAGAAAGTATAATGTTTATTATATATACTTTTTAAAAGAGTATGATTTAAATAAAGGTATTATAAAAGAAAGGTAGCTCTTTAGTATGAAATTATTTAATAATATCAAAAAGGGTGCGATAAGAGTAGATAATTTAATAGATAAAGTTAATTTCCCGATATTAGCTGTTATATTAGTTTTATTAATAGGATCAATAACATTATTTATAAAACCTATAATTGGAGTAGCTAATAATGGTGACTTTTTTAGAATTATAAGTCAAAATGACCTTCATTATTTAAATAATAATCCAGAAGATCAGCAAGATGAACATTTTAAATATATTCAAAAAGATTATGGTATAAATCAGTACTATAGCAGTAATAAAAGAATGCTTATATCAACTCAGTCTATTTTAATAAGACCAGCAATTATATTAAATGAATTAATTACTGGAAATAAAAAGGTATTTGATATCAGATTTTTAGCTGCTATATTACTTATATTTCATGCAATAGCAGCTTACATATTAGTAAAAGTATTTACATCTTACCTTAGGAGACCTATATTTAAGCTAGCAATAACACTATTATATATATTTATTTTTATGGATACTGGTTATATATCATATTTTAATTCCTTTTATGGAGAAGGAGTTAATATACCATTTTTCTTATTAAGTGTAGGTATATTGCTTTATATGATAAGGTTTAATAAGTTTACTTGGTATAGCCTTATAGCGTTTTTAGTGTCATCTTTTATATTCTTTGGAGCTAAACAACAATTAGCACCTACTGGTATATTACTTGCAATTTTAATGTGGAGGGTGGTTCGTTATACAAATAGGTTATCGATAAAAATATTGTCTTTTATTATGGCAATATCGTTTGTTGTAGGAGCTGTTTTCTTTTACAAATCAATAGAAGGAGACTTTGACTATATAAATAGATATCACTCATTAAATAGAGGGATTCTTTTAGATGAAGGAGATGCAGATAAAATATTAAATGATATGAATATAAATGATCAATATTCCCTGCTAGAAAATACAATTTATTTTGTAGATGTCCCTCAAATTGACCTAAAGGATAAGGATCTTATTAAGTCATATTACGATCATTTTACTATAGATAAAATAATCCTTTATTATGCTACACATCCAAGGGATATGTTTAAGATGATTGATATAGGATTTAGAAACGCTTATTATATAAGGCCTGTTACACAAGGGAATTATGAAAAAAGTGCAGGAAAGGAGCCAGGGGATAAATGCTATTTCTTTAGTGGTTGGAGCACATTTAAGGCAGAATATTTACCTAAAACATTTATTGCATCTATGATTTATATAATGGTCTTTTTCATTTCATCTATAAAGAGATATAGATTATCAATATATAAAACTGATAGCAGTGGAAGACTAGTGGAAGAGGCTTATATATATATATTCTTAATAGGATTAGTCCAGATAGCAGCATCCTTAGTTGGAGCTGGAGATGCGGATCTATCTAAGCATGAGTTTATGTATAACATGTCTTGGGATATGATGTTCATATATTTTATATTAAATTTATTGAGAAAGAAAGACATTAAGGAGGTGTAAGGTATGGGTTCATTAGATATAAGAAAAAAGATAGATTTAGCAGTAACCTTATTAATAGCATTTTTCTTTGTAGTGTTACTTGCTTTTAATATGTTGCGTTTAGAAAGTAATTTTGAAAATTATATATTATTTTTAATTTTAATTATTTTTATGGTTATATCTTATTATACGAATATAACATTATCTTTAGTAATGGCTTTAGTTGTTGATTTTATTTATATGAGTATAAAACTCTATTTTGCTTTAGGAGGTAATGCTAAGATTGAGGCAAGTACTTACTTCTGGGCTATAGTTATTATAATTGCAGTTTTAATAACATCTAATTTATCTAGTCTTATTTTTAATATACAGAAAGAATTAACTGAATTAAAAGAAAGAAATAATAAGCTTGTAATGATTGATCACGAGACCGGTTTGAGAAATTCAAGAGCCCTTATGAATGAATTACCAATTTATATAAGCATGACAAAGAGGCGTAAGGATGTACCTATAACATTAATGGTTATAAATATTAAATATAGTAATAAAATAAAAGGCTTTCTTGGAGAAGAAAAGTACAAAAGGGTTATAGCTTTTGCAGCAAATAGGATAAGTAATTTATTAAGAGATGAGGATAGAAAGTATATTGTTAATGATTCAACTTTTGCTTATATATTATTATCACCTGAAGATGGCGCACGGGTTGTTATGAGCAGACTTAAGGAAGAAATAAATAAGATAGTCTTAGATGAAGATAGTTTACTTGGAGGATTAAATCTGGAAATACAAGTTGGATACAAGACTTGGAGTGAAGATATAAAAGATCCAATTGATTTCTTAAGAAGAGCAGAAGCCGAGGTTGAGTATGATGTATAAAAAATATAGGAATTATATTTTTTATATTTTTATTGCAACTATATTATTTGGAATACTTCCAGAAAGGAAAGTTTCAGCATCAGCATTAGATAATATAATTATATTATATGACAGCTATACTCAATATGGAGAAGGTAAAAATACCCTAAACTATATAAATGAAATGGTGTTATCACTTGGTACTAATGTAGAGATAGTTAATTTTAATAACTTTAAAGATGATTTACTTAGACAGCATAGCAATGTGATTATATTAAGCAATGAAGATAATAGCCTAAGTAGAGAGTTGAAGGATAAAATTAAAAGTTTCAAAGGAAATATATTTTGGATAGGAAAGAATCATGATGAGTTTAAAGGACAATCTAACATAACATACATTAAGTTAAATTCATTAAATAGTTCCACTCAAAAGAAAATTTTTAATACCTTCAATAAGAAAGGAAAATGGACTCAGAAAAAATATTTCATGTTAGATAATGTTAATCCGTTTATAGATTTAAATGAATTAGTAAATAAAATAGATTATTTAAGTGATCATGGTATTCAGTTTTTCATTAGTGCAACACCTGTATTTGAAAATACTGATTTTAATGCAATGAAAAGATTTGCGGAGGTACTTAGATATGCTCAGTACAAAGGTGGTTATGTAGTATTGAAGAGTCCATATCTTAAGGATAACTCTGTACCTTCAGCAGATATAATTGATAAAAGTACAATAGGATATCAAAATTATTTGAATTATTTTATATATCCATTAGGGTTCAATATACCAGATTTCTTCTTATATAGAGATGACATGAAGAAGTTTCTTGAAAAGACAAATACAATTTTTGTGAGTGAAAATGAGGATATTAGGATTCAAGATCCAGGATATTTTAAAAATATAAAATTTGATAATGTTATAGATAAGGTAGATTATACAAAAATAAATGATATAAGATATAAGGATTTTAAAGATATTGCTGTATCTGTTGATAATAGTATACCTTATGATAAGTTTAAAAATATTATAGATGAACTTAATGATTTAGAGGTTTATTTTAATGATCCAAGATATTTAAATATAGAGGTTAAATTAAATGACAATATAATAACATCAGATGTGAAGGGTACTTTTTTAGATGGAAATCTAGTTACTCAAAATAATTTTATAAGTCAAGATGATTTTGCAAAAGCTGTAGAGAAAAATGGAAGTTCAGAGCAAGATAAAGAGCTAGTAAGCATTGAAAAGCCTATAAAAATAATTATAGTAATAGCTGTATCTTCATGTAGTATTTTCTTAATAATAGTTATATTGAGTAGAAAGAAAGATAAAAGAAAGTACTTTAAATAAGGAGATAGATATGAATATATTTGATTATTTGGCCTTATATTCTTTGGCCGTTATATGGGTGATAATATTTATAAATGTAATATTAGTTGTGTCTGGGTATGTTTATTATACTAGAGTATTAAAAGTTAAAATGGATGAAGAATTAAAAGATTATCCTTTTGTATCTGTTATGGTTCCAGCACACAATGAAGCGGTGGTTATTAGAAAGACAGTTCAATCTCTTTTGGACCTTGATTATCCAAAGGATAGATATGAAATTATAGTTATTAATGATAATTCAAGTGATAATTCACATGATATATTAACTGAAATGCAAGAGGATAATCCAGATAGAAATCTAATTGTAATAAGTACAGATAGTATAATTGGAGGAAAGGGGAAATCTAATTCCTTAAATATTGGATTTGAAAAAAGTAAGGGAGAGATTCTTGCAATATATGATGCAGATAATACACCAGAAAAAAAGGCACTTAAATATTTGGTGCAAACTCTTGTAAAAGATGATGAGCTTGGAGCTGTTATTGGAAAATTTAGGTGCAGGAATAAATCAAGAAACCTTCTTACAAAGTTTATAAATATAGAAACACTTACATTTCAATGGATGGCACAAGCAGGTAGATGGCAGCTACTAAATTTATGTACTATACCAGGAACAAACTTCGTTATAAGAAGAAGCATAATAGAAGAAATGGGTGGATGGGACACAAAAGCAATAACAGAAGATACAGAAATAAGTTTTAGAATGTATAGAATGGGATACAAGATAAAATTCATGCCTCTTGCAGTTACATGGGAACAAGAGCCTCAAACTATAAAGGTTTGGATTAAGCAAAGAACGAGATGGGCAAAAGGGAATACTTATGTAGTAATAAAAAATTTCAAATATTTATTTAAAAGCAATGCAGGCGTTACTAGGTTTGATATTCTCTATTATGCTATGACATATTTTTTATTTTTATCAGCAAGTATTATTTCAGATAGTTTGTTTATACTCGGAATGATGGGACTTATCACTTTACACTTAACTGGGTATGGAGTAATGCTTTGGTTAGTTGCAATAGTTATGTTTATATTATCTATAATGGTAGCTATATCAACAGAGAAGGGAGAACTTACATTTAAAAATACGCTTATTATATTCCTTATGTATTTCTTTTATTGTAAGTTATGGGCCATTGTTGCATTAATTGGTTTTTATAATTACATTGAAGATATATTATTTAAGAGGGAAGTTAAATGGTACAAAACAGAAAGATTTTAGAAGGGAGGATATAATATGAAGAGTTACAATAAAGCAAGATGGATTTTAAAGGTATTACTAATATTTAGTTTCACCATCCTTATAGGATTTACTTTAAATCATAATATGGCTAATGCCTCACCTAAAGAGAATAAAGTTACGAACCAATCAAACAAAAAAACTTTTTATATAGATTCGGATGTAGTCTTTAAAGGTGTATTCTCTTCTCATAGCTGGTTTTTTAATATAGAAAAATGGTGGGATACAGACTATGTTGAGGCAGAGATAGATTTTAGTATGAACCAAGTTGTTCAAAAGGGAGTTGAAAGTTATTTAACTCTTTCAGTAAATGATATACCATTCTCATCAGAGAAAATAGCATATAATCCGAAAGAAGAGACTCAAACTTTAAAGGTAAAAATACCGAAAAAATTATTTAAGGAAGGAAGTAATAAATTTACTGTAAATGCATATGCAAGAGTTACAGACTTACCATGTGTTGATGATGTAAATTCAGCAAATTGGCTTGATATATACGATAGTTCTAAGGTAACAGTAAATTATAAAAATATAGATTCAGGTAATGATATTTCAAATTTTCCATATCCATTTTTAAAAGTTAATGATGATAAAAATCCTGGAACTGTAATTGTGGTGCCAGATAACTATACAGATAGTGATATATCATCAGCACTAATGATGAATTCATATCTTGGAAGCATATATAAAAATGGTGACTATAATGGGAAGATAATAAAATATTCTGATATAAAAGATTATAAAGATTACAACATAATATATATAGGTGAAGAAAATAGTCTACCGAATGAACTTAAAGGTTATTTTAATAAAGTTGATCCAGGAAATTTTAAGAATGGATCGGTAATAAAAGAGGAACAATCACCTTATACAAAAACTGAAAATACAAAAATACTATTATTAGTATCAAATAATCCAGATATGTTAAATAAGTCAATTAAGTTTATGATGAATGATAGCCTAGTATCTCAAATTAATCAGGATCAATATATAGTCGATGATAATACTGAGGAATTAGATACTATATCAGAGCCTTCAAATAAAATAACTTTTAGTGAACTTGGAAATGATGAAATTCTTTTAAAGGGACCTTTTAGAAGAACTGCAAATTTATCATATTATATACCTAAGAATAGAGTTCTTGCAGATGGTGGAAAAATAAAACTTAATATGAGATATTCAGAGAATTTAGATTTTGATAGGTCACTAGTAACTGTTTATATAAACGGAGTTCCAATAGGAAGTAAGAAGTTAACTAAAGAAAATGCCAATGGAGATTCTGTAGAATTAAATATACCATCTGATATTAAGAAAACAAGTTACTTAAATATTCAAGTTGCGTTTGATTTAGAAATGGTAGGTGTATGGTGTGAAAAGAGAAGTGAAGATACACCATGGGCATTAGTTACTGGAGATTCTTATTTATACTTACCAAATTCAAAACAACTTAACTATTATTTTGATAACTATACTAATCCATTTGTAAACGATGGTGCACTTAATAATGTGTTAATAGTTACTCCAGATAATATGGGGTCAGACGATTTAACTACACTAGGAAATATAGTTTCATATTGGGGAAAGGATTTAAAATATAATACAGGAGATCTAATGGTAAAGAAAGGATCAGAAATAGGAGACGAAAAGGAAGAAAAGAACCTTTTAATATATGGTACACCAGATAATAATCCATTTATAAAAGAAGTAAATGATAATTTATGGTTTAAATATAAGGAAGGATATAAAAGCTTTGAGTCAAATGAGAAGTTATATTTAACAGATCCTTTTAGTTCTCAAATAACAACATATCAATTAAGTGAATCACCATTTAATAATCAATTAGGTATGCTTGTACTTACATCACCTAACGATAAATTGTTAAGAGAATCAACTGAGTACTTATCATCATCAGAGAAAGCATTTAAGCTTACTGGCGATTCAGAGATTATAGATCAGTATGGAAATGTAAGAAGCTTTGTTATGAGTGCTCCAAAGGAAAAGCCTATATTTGAAAAAATAAATGATTTAGATGGTAATATAAAAATTTTAATGGGAATGCTTGCATTAGTATTAATATTAATAATAGCTATAATAATAATGTTCACATATAAATATAGAAAATTAGATAATAAAGAGAAAAAACATACAGTTGAAAATAAGATAAAGAATATATTAAAGAGAAAATAAAAAAGCCTTAGGAATTATAAATTCCTAAGGCTTTTAATTATTTAACTGTTTCTAAGTATTCATCGTATGTCATAACCCTGTCAACTAAGCTACCATCTTCTTTAATATCAAAGATTCTGTTTGCAATAGTTTGAATGAACTCATGGTCATGAGAAGCAAATAAAAGTACGCTCTTGAAGTCTTTAAGTCCATTATTTACAGCAGTTATTGATTCAAGGTCTAAGTGGTTTGTAGGTTGATCTAGCATTAATACATTTGCATTTGAAAGCATCATTCTAGATAACATACATCTAACCTTTTCTCCTCCAGAAAGTACTGAAGCTTCTTTTAATGCTTCTTCACCTGAGAATAACATTCTTCCAAGGAAACCTCTTATGTAACTTTCTGATTTTTCTTCTGAGAATTGTCTAAGCCAATCAACAAGTGATAGGTTACAATCATTAAAGAATTCTGAATTATCTTTAGGGAAGTATGAAGTTGATATAGTAACACCCCATTTGAATGTACCACTATCGGCTTCTATTTCACCGTTTAATATTTTAAATAATGTAGTTATAGCTATTTCGTTAGCACCAACTAAAGCAATTTTATCATCTTTGTTTACTCTAAAGCTTATATTATCTAGAACTTTAACGCCGTCGATAGTCTTACTTAATCCTTCAACTACTAATATATCATTACCAACTTCTCTTTCAGGTTTAAATCCAACGAATGGATATCTTCTAGTAGAAGGTTGAATATCGTCTAAAGTAATTTTATCTAATAACTTCTTTCTTGAGGTTGCTTGTTTAGATTTTGATGCATTAGCACTAAATCTAGCAATGAAGTCTTGAAGTTCTTTAATTTTTTCTTCTTTCTTCTTATTTTGGTCCTTAGCCATTTGAAGAGCAAGTTGGCTTGATTCATACCAGAAATCATAGTTACCAGTAAATATCTTAATCTTACCAAAATCAACATCAGCTATATTAGTACAAACTTTGTTTAAAAAGTGTCTATCGTGGGATACAACTATAACAGTTCCTTCAAAGTTTATTAAGAACTCTTCAAGCCAGTTTATTGATTTAATATCTAAATGGTTTGTAGGCTCATCTAGTATAAGAATTCCAGGATTACCGAATAAAGCTTGAGCTAAAAGAACTTTAACCTTTTCTGCACCAGTTAATTCTGAAACCTTTTTATAGTGCATATCAGTACCAATACCAAGTCCTTGAAGTAATGATGAAGCTTCTGATTCAGCTTCCCATCCATTAAGATCGGCAAATTCTCCTTCAAGTTCTGATGCCTTTATGCCATCTTCATCAGTGAAATCAGGTTTTGCATATAATGCATCCTTTTCTTTCATGATTTGATATAATCTTTCATTACCCATAATTACTGTTTCTAAAACTTCATATTCATCATATTGAAAGTGATCTTGTTTTAAAACAGACATTCTTGTATTTGGAGCAATTGATACGTCTCCTGTGTTTGGTTCAACTTCTCCTGAAAGAATCTTTAAGAAAGTACTCTTACCAGCACCATTAGCTCCAATTACGCCATAACAGTTTCCAGCAGTGAACTTTAAGTTAACATCTTCAAAAAGCTTACGTCCACCATATCTTAAACTAACATTTGATACAGTTATCAATCTTATTCTACCTCATTTCATAAATATATTTATTTGCCTATTATAACATATAAATTAAAATAAATACCATAACAAAATAAACATTAGGTAAATAGCGTCAAAGTCAGTAAATTTAATAACTTGGATAACATATTACATACTAAGAATTTATATTGACAAGTTTTTTATAATGATGGTAAAATTAACTTATATTAAAAAGTAGGTTGGGAGAATCGGTCATGAAAAATTGCATTAACTTCAATTTTGTAAAAAAAGTTAATATAGCATATTACTTTAACTATTATAGATAAAGTTTGTATTTATGAAACTAATTATAGATACAAACTTTAGTCGAAACTTTAAGTTTGTATCTATGATGGTTAGGGTTAAATGACTTGTTCGGATTTAATATATTAGCCACATAGGACGAAATAACTATGTGGTATTTTAATTTTTATGATAAATATGCCACATAGGAGAGAAATCACCTATGTGGCTTTTTTATATATAAATTTAAGTATCAATTACATAATTTAAATGTATATTGATTAGTAGGATAGTAGGATAAGAAGGGGGATATTAAAATGAAAAGAGAAAAATTTGGGAGTAGAGTAGGATTTGTATTATCGTGTATAGGAGCGGCAATAGGCCTTGGAAACATATGGATGTTTCCGTATAGACTTGGTCAGTATGGAGGGGCAGCATTTTTAATACCATACTTTATATTTGTATTTGGTCTTGGTACTATAGGACTTATGACAGAGTTTTCTTTTGGAAGAAGATTCAAAGGAGGATCGTCAACAGGGATTAGTAAAATACTTAAAGATAAGGGTATAAAATTTAATAAATTTATTTCATTAATACCTGCAATTGGACTTATGGGAGTATTTATGTTTTACAATATTGTAGTTGGATGGATAATAAAATACTTTGGTATGAGTATAACAGGTAATATATCAAAAGTAGATATACCAAATTATTTTAATTCCTTTGCAGGTACGAGTAGTTCCATATTTTTCAATTTTATAGCAATAGCAATAACTCTTATAATTGTATACATTGGAGTTACAAAGGGAATTGAAAATATAAATAAAATAATAATGCCAGCATTATTTATAATCTTTATATTACTTGCAATTAGATCTTTAACACTACCCAATGCTATGGAAGGAGTAAAATATCTCTTAACACCAGATTTCTCATATCTTTTAAAACCAGAAACTTGGATTATGGCATTGGGGCAAGCATTCTTCACAGTTTCACTTAATGGCTGTGGAATGGTTGTATATGGAAGTTACATTGATAAAGATTTCGATATTCCAAAATCAGCATTTAGTACAGCTATCTTAGATACATCAGCAGCACTTTTAGTATCCTTCGTAATAATGCCAGCAGTATTTTCTTTTGGATTAGATCCACAGGCTGGACCGCCATTATTATTCATAACAATGCCAACAATATTTAAATCAATGCCAGGAGGACATATATTAAGTGTTATATTCTTCTTAAGTATACTTTTTGCAGCTATAAGCTCATCAATAAATATGCTTGAAGGGCCTGTTGAAGCTTTAATGGAAAAGACAAAAATTACAAGAAAAAAAGCTTCAATATTTGTTGCACTTGCAGGATTTATATTATCAATACCATTAAACTTAAGTATGAGTGGATTTGATAATTTTACTAACATGGTAACAATAGTTATATCACCAATTGCAGCACTTATAGTTGCAATTGCATTCTACTTTATACACGGAGGTGATAAGGCTCTTGAAGAAGTTAATATAGGAAGTAGAAGAAAGCTTGGCAAGGGATTTATAGTTATGAGTAAGTATGTATTTACGATTACAACTATATGCGTAATAGTACTTGGAATTATTTATGGGGGAATAGGATAATTCATAACACGTTATTTAAATTAAGGAGTAGATTTTTACTCCTTTTTTTCCGTAGAAGGAATTAATTTAACAATGAAACATATGGTATAATATGGCTATAACATAAGGGGGAAAGATTATTTGAAAAAGTTATTTAATAAAAATGAAGGAGTATTTAAGCAAGTACAAAAGGGTAAAGTATCAGGAATAATATTTACATTATTACTTCCAATAATTGCGCCATTTCTTACTGTTCCTATAGTTATGGTTGTATCTTTATATATTAATTTTATAGGGATAAAGCAATTTGAATTTATAGATAATAATTTATTTTCACTGAATTTAATATTATCTACAGGTTCAGTTATATTGGTATATTTCTTAATAGTTAAATTAAAAGAAAAAAGAAATATATCATCAATGGGATTTAATATAGATAAAAGTACAATCTTTAGATACTTAAGAGGATTTCTAATTGGAATATTAATGATGGGAATTATTGCGGTGTTAATAGTATGCACAGGAAATGGAGAGTTTGTATTTAATAAGGATATAAATATATCTTTTACAGGCCCATTTATATTGGTTATTATTGCATGGATGATACAAGGTGCATCAGAGGAAATAATGATGAGGGGACATATGCTGCCAACATTAGGAGTTAAGATAAATCCTATAGTAGCTATTATTATTTCATCATCATATTTTGGGATTTTACATTTGGGAAATCCAGGAATAGATCCACTTGCAATAGTGAATTTAATACTTTTTGGAGTGTTTGCAGCTATTTATGCTATATATGAAGAAAGTCTTTTTGGAGTTTGCGCAATTCATGGAGCATGGAATTTTGCACAAGGAAATATATTTGGATTCCTTGTAAGTGGAATGGAAGCTGAAGGTGGAATATTAATAAATACAAAGGTTACTCAAAATAATTTAATTAATGGTGGAACATTTGGACCTGAAGGTGGAATTATAACAACTGTTGTATTAACTATTGGAATAGCTATTTTAGTATATCTACTTATGAGAAAAAATAATCTAAAGAAATAAAAATAAGCTAACTTATATTTTTTATAATGTAAGTTAGCTTATTTTATTATAATTTTATTTTTCTTTTGCCAAGCATGTACCATTTCTTTTATGATTTAACGATTTTTAAGTTTAGGATTAATCTTAGTCTTGAAAATATATTTTTTTGGACATATGTTTTCAATATCTTCATTATTAGGGATAGATTTAAGGTTAGGTGTATAATAAGTATATAAGATTTATTAAAATGGAGTGATTATTATGCAAAAAACTAATGCAATGAGAATACTAGATAAGAATAAAATAAAATATAATGCACTTGAGTATGATTGTTCAGATGGTCATATAGATGGAGCTTCAGTTGCTGAAAAGACTGGTCAAGAGCCAAAGACAGTATATAAGACATTAGTTACAATTGGTAACTCAAAAAATCTTTATGTATTTGTTATTCCTGTTCTTGAGGAACTGGATTTAAAGAAAGCAGCTAAGGTATCAGGAGAGAAAAAAGTTGAAATGATACATGTTAAAGATATAAATAAATTAACTGGTTACATAAGAGGTGGATGTTCTCCTATAGGTATGAAAAAGCAATATAATACATTCATACAAAAAGAAGGACTAGAATTAGAGAAGATAGTTTTTAGTGGTGGTAAAATAGGTCTTCAAATAGAAATGGATCCAAAAGATATAGAAAAAGCAATTAGAGTGAATTTTGAAGATGTAATAAAGTAGCAAAATGTATGGTATAGACTAACTTGGATAAACTAACCTCATAATGAAAAAAAGGAGAGTTTATCATGAAGATAAAGAAAGTTATATCTTACTTAATTATAGCTAATTTAATAGTGATTTTATTATATATGTTAGGAAGATTTAAAGTAATAAATGAATTTATTGATGTGTTTATTTTTGTTATATTCACACCAATAATATTTGGCGTTTTTTTATTTTACATATTAAAGCCATTAAATGAGATATTTGTACGAAAGGGTTTAAAGCATTCTATGGCTACAGCTTTAACTCTTATTATTTTTATATTTATACTATCAGGTATAGTAAAATACTTTGGAGAATATTTTGTAAAGCAAATAGTACAATTAAGACAAATTATAAACTCCATATTAATGGAAAATAACATAAGAGATTTTGCAGCACGAGGGATGGCAGATGGGCAATTAAGAGGATTTACAGAAGGATTCTCTAATCAAATTATAAGGTATGTTAATTTAGTATTATCTAATTTAGGCAACATATTTAACAAAGGAATGATGTTATTTTCTAATGTTATTCTCGTAATCTTAATAACATTTTTCCTATTAAGAGATGGAGATGAGTTTAAGCCTCGTGTACTTAAATATTGTCCTAGGAAATATAAAGATATTGTAGGCAATATATTATCTCAAAGTGATACCGTATTATCAAGTTATATAATAGGTCAGGCTACAGTAGCCTTATCTCTAGCTATAATGGTTTTCGTAGGATATAAGATAATAGGTTTGCCAGGTGCACTATTTCTAGCAACAACAACATTTGTATTAGCATTTATTCCTTTTGTAGGTTTTTTTATATCTATGATAATACCTTATATACTTGCAGCATCTATGGGATTAACTATGATAATTAAACTTACTATATTATTTATAATAGCTCAAACTTTAAAGGGAAGAGTTGTTGTACCTTTTATAATGGGAAGAGCTATGAAGATACATCCTATAACAGATATATTCCTAGTTGTAGGAGCAGCTGCAATTGGAGGGCCTATAGCAGCTTTTTGTGTAGTTCCTATATATTCACTAATAAAAGTTATTTTAAAAAATTTAAGGGATGATGGATACATATCTTACGAAGAAATAATAGATAAAAAATTCAATTAGAAAATAGAAGATGTGGTGATGTTGACTAAAATCTTTAGACATTAATAATAGTGCTAAGAGAATATATATAATGAAAGCTCAAGATAATATAAGCTAAAAGGAGTGTCCTTACTATTATATAAATTATAATAGTAAGGACACTCCTTTTTACATATTTAAATAACGAAAAAGAACACTGCTATAAAGTGGCATAGAGTTCCAAGCATTATAAAAATATGAAAAATTTCATGAGTACCAAAAGCTCCTAGTTGGATTCTATCATCCTTAAAAGCATATATAACACCGCCGATTGTATACATTATTCCACCAAGAACTAATAAAAATAAAGCTTGTGGCATTAATACTTGTGATAATGGGTATATTGCAAATATAGCAAACCAACCAATTGCTATATACATTACACTTGAAACCCATTTAGGGCAACCAACCCAAAACATTTTAAATATAATTCCAAGTATAGCAGAAGTTAATACTGCACCAAATAGGATCCAGCCAATTTTATTGTTAAGAGCTATTAAGCAAAATGGCGCATATGATCCAGTGATAAGTACGAATATCATTGAGTGATCTAATTTTTTTAATCTATATATTACCTTTTCGGTAGAAATAACTGAGTGATAAGTGGCAGAAGCAGAGTAAAGTAAAATCATGCTGATTCCAAACATAATAACTGACAGTATAGCAATAAATCCACTATGAGTTAATACTGCTTTTATAACTAAAGCTATTAATCCTATTAATGAAAGAGCAGCACCTATAAGATGAGTAAGTCCGTTTACTGGTTCTCTAAAATATTTATCCATACTTAAACCTCCAAAAAATTCCACATAGTTTCGATAACTACTTATTATAATATTATTATATTCTTTAAAACTAAATATGGTCAAAGTTATTATTGACTCAAAAATGAGTAAAAATACTTAAAATGCTGTAAAAATATTGAATTATCTTTAAAATACTATTATTATTAAAATATAGATATTTTAACATGTAGTTTTTAAAACTAGATTAGGAAGTGAAGTTATGGAAAAAGAACAAATAATATCATTGATAGAAGAATTATCTTTAGAAAAAAATATTAAATTAGATGAAATACCAGAAATAGATCTATATATGGATCAAGTTATACAATTATTTGAAAGCAAATACAACGATGCCAAAAGAAATGAAGATGATAAGGTATTAACTAAGACAATGATAAATAATTATGCTAAAGGAAAGCTTCTTATGCCAATTAAGAATAAGAAGTATTCAAAAGATCATTTAATTCTTATGAGCCTTATTTATAATCTAAAAGGTGGTTTATCAATAAGTGATATAAAGTCCTCTTTAAATCATATAGTAAAAAAATTTGAAGATGGATCAGAATATCCTCTAAGAGGGATTTATAATGCTTATTTAGAACAATGCGAGGAAGATTTAGAGAGCTTTAAAAAGGGTGTTTATAATAAAGATGAATCAGTAAAAGAGAAGGTTAAAAATGATAAAGATAAGGATTTTGAAGAAAAATTCTTATTATTATGCTCCATGATAAATATGAGTAATATGTATAGAAGAATGGGTGAGAAAATTATAGATGAATTCTTAATAGAAAAAGGAGAGAAAAAGTAATTATGAAGAATTTAAATGATTTAAAAAGACAAATAGACTCTATAGATGGTAGAGGATATAAGGCATATAAAACATTAGAGGGAGATTATGATTTCTCAGATTACATACTTCATATAGATCATGTTCAAGGAGATCCTTTTGCATCACCATCTAGAATAAGAGTTAGTATGAAAAGTAATATAAATAAGATTCCATATGATTTGTTTAATGAAAATCACAAAAGAATAGCAGTACAAGATTTTATAACTAGGGTTTTCTCTCAAAATATAAATAAATTTGGAGAAAGAGTTATGGGATCTGGTAAAAGTGGAATGATAAATATAAGTAGATGTCCACAAGAAATACTAGATAGAACTGCAATTGTTATAGATAAAGATAAAATTGAAGCAAGATTTGAAGTTGGTTTTCCGGCTAGGGGAAGAAGTGTTTTAGGAAGAGAACTTCAAAAGATACTTTATGATTTCCTTCCAAAGATAGTAGATAATAGCTTAAAATATGGAAATCTAAATAAAAATAAACTTATAAATAGAGTTAAACTTGTATGTGATCAAGAATTTATAAGAGAAGAACTTAAAAGATTAGGATTAGTTGCATTTGTTGCTAATGGAGCAATACTTCCAAGAGAGAGTGGTGTATCAACTAGACCATTAAGAGATGGAAAAGAATTTATATCACCAAAGGAATTAGAAGTATCAATAAATGTACCAAACAAGGGACTAATTAAAGGTATGGGAATAAAAAAGGGGATAACTTTAATAGTTGGTGGAGGATATCATGGTAAATCAACTCTTTTAAATGCTTTAGAACTTGGAGTATATAATCACATAGAAGGTGACGGAAGAGAATATGTTATATCTGATAATACAGCTATGAAAGTTAGAGCTGAGGATGGAAGAGCAATAATAAAAGATGATATATCACTATTTATAAATAATCTTCCAAATCGAAAAGACACTAAGAGATTCACAAGTGAAAATGCTAGTGGTAGCACATCACAAGCTGCAAATATAGTCGAAGCTATGGAGTCAGGTAGTAATCTGTTACTTATAGATGAGGATACATCTGCAACTAATTTTATGATTAGAGATGATGTTATGCAAAGCTTAGTATCTAATGAAAATGAGCCAATAACTCCATTTATAGAGATTGTTAGAGGTATATATGAAGAAAAAGATATATCAACTATTATAGTTGTTGGAAGTTCAGGAGATTATTTTGATATTGCAGATACTGTAATACAAATGGATGCATATGAGCCAAAGGATGTAACAGTAAGAGCTAAAGAATTAGCTAAGGGACTTATTCTTAAGAGAATAAAAGATAGAGATTTAAAGGTTAACATAAACTTTGATAGAAAGTTATTAAAGGGATCAATAGAAAAAGGTCCTAAGGGAGTAAAAATTAAGACTCTAGGGGTAGATGGACTTAATATAAATAAAGAAGAATTAAATTTAAGATCTGTTGAACAAATAGTAGATAGAGAGCAAGTAACTACAATCGGAAACGTAATGAAATGGGCTGATGATAAGCTAGTTAATAACAATCTTACTATGATTGAAATAACAGATAAAATAATAGATGAGATAAAAAATAAGGGATTACTATCAATTAGTGGAACTAAAGGTGGGGCTGGAAACTTAGCACTTCCAAGAAAACAAGAAATAATGGCTGCCTTTAATAGATATAGGAAGCTTAAGATAAAATAGATTTTAAGTATACGATTTATAAATATTTTTCAATAGTGAAGTAAATGAAATTTTAATATCTAATTTAACTTGTACAAGTTACTCTTTAATGTTAAAATATATCAAAATTGGTATTTGGGTGGGGTAATATGAATTATAAGTATTCAGTAGATGATAGGCTATATGATAATGAAATAAAGGATTTTATTAAAAATAGTTTTACTTTAAGAAAAATTAGGAAAAAACAAACGCTTTTTGTATATATTGGAGCTGGTATTTTAACAATTGTTTTATTTATCAAAAGTGTTATTGAAAATAAGTATGACAGGGATTTTATTTATATATTTTTAGAATATATCATAATATATATCGCTGTTGTAGCTGTTACATGGGTGTTTGTTAACTTTTATATTAAATTTAAAGCAAGGAAAACTTTAATTACTTATTGGAAAAAAGAATACGTTCATCAATTAGAGGTTGAAGGTGAAAAGGTATATTATTCTGGGGTTAATAATAAAAAAATAGAACTGAATAATATTAATTTGAAAGAAGTAATGGATTTAGGTAATATTTGGGGAACTGTAGTTATTAGCAAAAGTTTAAAAAATGCATATTCCATGATTCTTATTCCTAAAAATATATTTGAATCAAAAGAATCATTAAGTAAGTTTAAAAATCTTTTAGAAAATAAATTAAAAAAATGATAGAATTATTTCTAATATTTCAGAGTGTTGACCTTATCAACACTCTGTTATTTTTTATTATAAGTCTTTAGTCATTTTCATATGCAAAATTCCTACTTCGGTGAATTCTTCGCCTATCTTCTTGTAATTAATCTTTTCATAAAATGATATAGCTGTTTTTCTAGCGTTTAATATTATCTTGGTAAAACCTTTATCCTTAGCAAAGCTTTCGGCAAAAGATATAAGGTTTCTTCCTATATTTTTATTACGCAAAGATTCATCTACAGCAACTTGTTTCATTTGAAATGTAGTATTACTAATTTTTCTTAGTAGCAGTGTACCAACAACCTTAGAATTAATAAGTGCACAAATATGATAATCATTTATTTCTATTTCTAAATCATCATCGGATATATGCATACCTAAAGGCTTTCTTAGAACCTTATCTCTAATTTCTAATTCAGATTTATATTCTTCAGTATTAAAAAACACTTCTTTTATTATTATCTCATTCATTAAAATTCACCCCAAATTAATGTATTTATATTAAGATTTTATTATATATAGTTATTTGTGAACAGTATATAATAAAATTTTAGTATATTATTAAGTAGGAGGGGGAGATGAATATATGAAAATAATAATTTCTATAATATTAATAATTTTAATATTATTAGGTGGAGTATTAGGTTTTGTAGGAAACTATTTTTATAATTTAGCACTTAATCCACACGTATCAAAAGATCTAGTATTTGGTGAAACTGAAGAAGCAAGTAGTGATGCAGTATCTCAAGATGAAACTAGTGGGGAAACTAAAGCTGAAGATTTAGAGTGGCTTTTAGCTGAATCAGATTATAAAGATAAATATGTAAAAACTAATGATGGGCTTAAACTTCATGGCTATGAAGTTAAAAATACAAAGAAAACAAATAACTGGGTTATAGTTGTTCATGGATACACTAGCGAAGGAAAGCAAATGTCTAGCTTTGCAAAACCTTTTTATGATATGGGATATAATGTACTAATTCCAGATTTAAGAGGTCATGGAAAAAGCGAAGGCGATTATATAGGTATGGGGTGGGATGATAGATTAGATATTATAAAATGGATAGATCATATAATAGAAGAAGATAAGAATGCAAATATAGTACTTCATGGAGTATCAATGGGAGCAGCTACAGTTATGATGGCATCTGGAGAAGAGCTTCCAAGCAATGTTAAAGCTATAATTGAGGATTGTGGTTATACATCAATATGGGATGAATTTTCATATCAATTAAAATCACTTTTCAAGCTACCATCATTTCCAGTAATGAATGCAGCAAGTATAGTTAGTAAGATAAGAGCAGGATATTGGCTTGGAGAGGGATCTGCAATAAAGCAGGTTGCTAAATCAAAGACACCTATGTTATTTATACATGGTGATGCAGATGATTTTGTTCCATATTATATGTTAGATGAAGTATATAATGCGGCAAATTGTAAAAAGGAAAAGTTAGTAATAAAGGGTGCTGGACATGCTAAGGCGGCATCAATAAATCCTGAACTTTATTGGGATACAGTAAAGAAATTTATAGATAAAAACATTTAAAATACTTTCTAAAAATAAGGGGGCACTTTATGAAAAAATTAAGTCATGGTTGTACTCTTGACTGTTTTGATTGCTGTAAATTTAATGTTTATGTTGAAGATAACAATATAATCAAAATAGAAGGAGATAAGGAACATCCATATACTAAAGGGTTTGTATGTAAAAAGGGATTGGCTCATTTAGACAGATTGAATCATAAGGATAGAATATATACTCCTATGATAAAAAAGGATAATAAGTGGGTTAAGATATCTTTTGATGAAGCGCTAGATATTATGGCAGAAAAATTAAAAGAGTATAAGAATGATTTTGGCTCAAAATCAATTATGTACTATGAACAGTACGGTAATGGCTCTATATTAAAGAGTATAGGTAATATATTCTTTAATATGTATGGTGGAGTAAGTACATCAAAGGGTGGACCCTGCTGGAGTGCTGGAATAAAAGCTCAGAAATATGATTTTGGAGATGTTAGAAGCCATTCTTTAGAGGATATGTTAAATAGTAAAAGTATATTTGTTTGGGGTAAGAATCCTGCATTTACGACTATTCATACTATACAGATGATTAGAAAGGCCAAGGCTAATGGAAGCAAAATAATAGTTATAGATCCTATATATACTGAGACTGCTAAAATTTCTGATTTATATATAAGAGTTAAGCCAGGTGGAGACTGTGCTTTAGCCTTAGCAATGGGAAAGATAATTATAGAAGAAGATTTATACGATAAAGAGTATATAAATTCTTATGTACTAGGATTTGATGAATATAGAAGATATGTTGAATCATTAGATTTAGAAGAGCTTTTAAGAAGGTCTGGAGTAGATAGAGAAGAGGTGCAAAGATTAGTTAAATTATATACTGATAAATATTCTACCCTTTTATTAGGTTATGGAATGCAAAAATATAAAAATGGTGGAAATACAATCAGAGCAATAGATGCTTTAGGTGCTATAACAGGACAAATAGGCTTCAGTGGTGGAGGAGTAAACTATGCAAATAAAGTTTATCCTAAAGTAGTAAATGGTGACCCTTATAGTAGTGAAGATTTTGGTGATAATAGATTGTTTTATGTAAGTGATATGAGTGATTTTATTGATGAAACAATAAAAGGTGATACTTATTATAAAGGTGGGATATTCACTAAAGATATAAGAAAAAAAGAATGTCTAGAGAAGCTAAATATTCCAATAAAGATGGCTGTCATAACTAAAAGTAATTTATTAAATCAATTACCTAATTTAAATAAACTTAAAGCTTCAATGAATAAGATTGAATTTAAGGTTTGTTTTGATATGTTTATGACAGATACAGCAGAGATGTGTGATATGTTTATACCAACTACAAGTACATTAGAAAGTGAAGACTTATTATTTAGTTCAATGATGAATCCATACATTATCTATAATGAGAAGCTTGTAGAACCTAAAGATATTTATATGGATGAGTATTACTTCTTTAGAGAATTAGCAAAACGAATGGGAATGGAAGAATATCCGTTAGTATCAAAGAAAGAATATTTGACTAAGGTAATAGAACCACTTAACAAGTACTATGAAGATATATCGTTAGATAAAATAAAAGATGAATATATAACCATACACAAGAGTGTAGCATGGAAGGATAAAAAATTTTTAACACCTTCAGGAAAGTTTGAGATTTCTTTATATGAAGATGACTTCTCAGGTAGTAAAGAAAATAGATTTAGATTATTAACTAATCATGGTAGAGACTCTTTATCTAGTCAACATTTCATGGATACAGAAGGTATATCTAAAGCTTATATAAATGAAAATATGGCAAAGATTATAGATGTATATAATGGTGAAATTATAAATTTAAAATCAAAAAATGGTAGTATAAAAGTAGAACTTAATATAGATAATTCTATAGGTGATGATGTTGTGATGATGTATATAGGTTGGTGGGATAAACATGGGAATCCTAATGTATTAACTGATTCAGGAATATCAGATATAGGTGGACAAGTAACCTACAATGAAACATTTGTAGAAATAGAAAAAACATTATAGTTACTGTTTTAAAAGATACACAGCTTATCTGACTGTGTATCTTTTTTATATAAAAATTTAGGTTAATAACTAATTTACAATTTATCTTTTGTGTAGACAATAGATATAACATTAGGTTCCATAAATGAGTTTCCGCCTTCAGAATAAATCAATCCTTCAAATGGATTCATGGGATTTTTATAAATGCTACTTTCAGAAACACTTATATTTTTAGCACAATGAATTAACTTAGGAATTATATATTTTTTATAAGGAGATAGATAATGTGAAGCTATAATAGTTTTAAAATCTAATTTATTTAATTTTTCTAAAGTATTAATATACTCATTAATTGAAGTGCTTTCATCAAGATACATTAATACCTGTGATGATATTGTATCACCGCTAAAAAGCAACTTATTCTTTCTATCTAAAAGGGAAATAGAGCCTTTAGTATGTCCAGGTGTATTAATTACTTCAAGTTCTCTATTTCCTAAATCAAATAAATATCCATCCTCTAAGGCTATTAAAAATGACTTGTCTTTTCGAAATATAAATTCTTTACTTGAGAATCCTTCAGGCAAGGTTAAATCTCGATGTTTAAAGCATTCAACAAGAAAGTTTTTAACTTCAGGTGTTTGATATTTATTTTTTATATTAATATCATCTTTATGAATATATACTTCATTAAACTCATAATTCCCGTTTACATGATCTATATGACCATGAGTATTTAGAACTATAATAGGTAAATCCGTGATTAAATGAACTACTTCTTTAAGACTACCTAATCCGCTACCAGTATCAATTAGTAGAGCCTTCTTAGTACCAACAACTAAAGTACTACAAACAACGTCTGAGTCATTAAATGGGGCATAGATATGATATACATTTTTACTAAGTTCTTTTATATTAAAATACTGCTTTAACATGATATTCACTGCCTCTCAAAAATATAATAATAATATAATATTTTATTATTATAGATAGAATTTTATAACTAACGGTATAAGATACAGTAAATTAAATAGTAAAAAGTAGTATTTATATAATAAAAAAGTCTTTTTAAATATGGTAAGAACTTAAACTATTATTTAAGAATATAATGTAATAAATTTTTTTTGGAGGAGAGTTATGATAAGTAATAAAAAATATATTATTTTATCTCTTGAATTACACCTATTCTTTGCAAGAATTATGAAAGAACACGCTATTTTTTTAGAGGCAGGATTTACACCAAAGAATTCTAAGCTTGCTAAAGAAGCAGATTGTTACAAGCAAAAGTTTGAGGAACTTTTATTAGATACAGTTAAGCTAAGTGAAGGTGTAATTAGAGAAGAGGTATTAGAATCAGGAGAATTTTTCACTGACTATACATTAAGTACAGAACGAAAAACAGAACATTTTACAGGTATAAAGATAAATGAAAAGATAACTATGATGGAGTTAAGATTACATTGCGAGAAACATAAATATATTAAATCTGGAATGATAAAAGATGTAAAACAGCTAAACAAGAAAGCTAAGAAATTAGTCGAGGGACTTATAGATTTAAAGGCAAAGGTACTAGATTGTGTATTGTGCTGCGAAATATTTACAACAAATTATCCTTCACTTATTGAACATATAATTGAAGAAGCAAAATTATATTGTGACTATATAGTAAAGCTTGAGCGTAGCAAAGATATTTATAGTGTTGATGGTAAAGATGTTAAGGAGACTGAATTGTTTTGGAATGAGATTATGATGGAGCATGCATTATTTAATAGAGGATTACTTGATCCAGCTGAGAGTGATTTGATTGAGCTTTCGAATAAGATTGCTAAAGAGTATGAGGAAATTATTAAAAAGACACAAAATATGACTTATGAGACAATAGATAATATTACAATGGAAAGCTTAAATGAAACAGTTAAAATTAAGAATTTTAAGGAGTCTGGGACAAAAGGAATAAATGAATGTGAAATACGATCTATAATATTACCTCTTCTTGCAGACCATTTATTAAGAGAAGCTAATCATTATATTAGAATATTAGAAAAATATAAGCGTAAAATGAAGGAATGCTAAAGCTTATATTTGATTAAAAATTACCTATGAAATCTTAAATAGAAAGAGGTGAATTAAAAAATTCACCTCTTTTTATTTAAGATTAGCCTTGTGACATTTGTTGTTTTACTGTTGAGATTTCTTGTTGTGTTGCTTGTGCTGCAGGCATGTAATATCCCTTTTCTTTTGCTTTTTGGAAAAGAGCATATTGACGAGTTTCATCTTGATTTCTCATCATTTGAATAGTCTCACGAAGTTCTTTATTTTCTGTTTCTGCTATTATACCTCCGTAGCCAGTTATACTAGCCTTTAAACCAGCAAGGTAATCATTTATCATTTCTTTTTCTTGCATAAAACACTACCTCCTATCCTAAGAAAGACATTAATTTGTCTTTACTTTTTTTAGCATCTTGAGCATCTTTTTGTAACATTTGCTTTAATGTTGCATCTGTACATTGATTAGAATAATCTGTTAATTTTTTTTCAATTGTACCATGAGCACCGATTAGGTGACGTAAATGTTGTAATTCTAATTCATTTAAATTAGCCAAAATATTCAACTCCTTTTGTTTAATTTTCTATATTAATATTTGCAATCTAGTAAGAAGTTATTCTTAATTAGGGCATGATTATTTTATATTATTAATTCTAATAATGGTATATTTAAATCTGTATATAAATAATTCATATAGATAAAAATAAATTATAAAACTTAAGTTTAAAAAGTATATAAATTATATTGAACTCCAAAAATATTATCTTGATAAGTACTTTGGATGAGTTCTTTATTATTTATTAAATCTATAAAGTATAAAAAATGTAACAATTTTTTAGAAAAATTATAATATAATCAAGTAAAGAAATATTTAATGGAGAAATTTTTTGAAAGCTTGGGATTATAGAAGCGAAATATTATTTGAACACCGCTTTTGGCTTCAGGTGTTAGGAGACCATTCTAGGTTTATACTAATAGCCTTAGCGGAGGAGGAAGAGGAAAAAATACAGAAAGCGAAGCACTTTATACATTTATTTGATAAACTTTTAGAACAGTCTAGAATGGATTTAGAAGAAGCAGAGATTATAACTTTAAATAATTTAGCTTATAATGCTGCACGTGAAATTCGTACCTTTAAACTTAAGATTATTAAAGAACAATTAGTTGGTAAGATAAAGATTAATTTACCACCAACATTTATAAATCATATGGTAAATGAAGTAGAAGAATATATATTTATTCTAAGCTGCATTGTGGATAAGCAACTAAACTTAGTAAACCCTATACATTATCATAAACTATGGTTACTTGATGGATCTGGTCATGCTGCATCAATTTCAAGTTCTCTTGATATGTCTGAAAAAGAATTAATAAAATTGAGTATGAAGTATAGGAAAAAGTTCGATTCATTATATCAAAAGGCAATCGAAATGAAAGGATATATGAGAACTGGACTAAGTGAGTTCCCAGCATTAAACAGATTAAATCAGGATGCAAATGAAGAAATGTTGTGTTTTAAAAAATTCTTAAAGAAATTAGAAAAATTAATTACAGAAAAGAAGGTTTTAGGAACGCTTAGGCCTCTTATGCTTGATCATATGTACAGGGAAGAATGTTATTATTTGACAAAGTTATCTATGGTTTCAGAAGTAAAAAGACCAGAATGTGATCCAACCAAGGAAAGGATAGAATCTTAATATTATTTAGTAAAAAGAGCAGAAATGCTCTTTTTTATTCGGTTAAAATTTATAATTTTATGCTATTTAAGTTTGCAAAAAGGAAGTAAAATAAATTTAATTACTTAATTATTTTTACATAAATATAAAGAGGAAACCGTAAGAAACAATATCCTTAGCAGGATCGCTCCTATTTAATTTATTAAGAGTTATAAGTGGCTTTATCAATTGGTTATTCCTAAAAGAAAATAAGATAGAGTCTATATCTTAAATTACTAATTAAAACAGAGGATATAGTCTCTATTTTGTGAGAGACTTGCTATATACTTTCAAATAAACCCCTATTCTTTTATTTTATATTTCATGGTAATTGGTTCTACTATAAATAATGTAATTATAGCTATTATTACAAATGGAATATAGAAAGGAACAATTCCTTTAGAGGATAGGATTTGAGATAAACCATAACCTATAACCAAGCATATTCCAGCAACAAATGTATTAGATAAAGTGGCTATTAAAGGTGTCTTGCAGTGAGGACATTTTGTAATTCTACTCATTTTTACTTGAGTAACTTTAAAATCTTCTTTGCATTTAGGACATGTTTTAGTAAAACTATACATAGTAATTACCTCCTAATTTAAATATATTATACAAATTATACCATATATGACTGAATATTAAATAAAAACCTCATCTGTTAGATGAGGTTTTTTACTTTAATTAAAAGAATATATTTGCCATTATAACAATAACAGGTAATGTTACAATAGTTCTTTCTATGAATAATATTACTAAGTCTTTCAATCCAACTGGAATTTTTGAGCCAAGTAAAAGTCCACCAACTTCTGACATATAAATAAGTTGAGTAACTGATATACAAGCAACTATAAATCTTGTCATTTCACTAGTTATACTAGTTGCAAGAACTGATGGAATAAACATATCAGCAAATCCAACAACTAATGTTTGAGCAGCAGCTGCAGCTTCTGGAACACCAAGTAATTTTAATAATGGAATAAATGGTGTGCCCATAACTTGGAATATTGAAGTATATTCTGCAATCATAAGTGCAATTCCACCCATAGCCATAACTATTGCAAGAACACCAATCCACATATCTAAGACATTTTTAATCCCTGATATAAAGAACTCCTTTGAATTAGTATTACTATTGGCCTTTTCTACAGCCTTTTCAAGTCCCCAAGAAAATGGAGTATAACCTTGTGGTATAACTTCTAAGTTTTTTGAATCTTGACCACCAAAGTATTCATCTTTCTTTCTTGAAAGAGGTGGTATTCTAGGAATTACTATTGCAGCAACTATTCCTGAAAGAGTAACTGTTAAATAAAATGGTAGGAACATGTGAGCAAGTCCTACTTGGGATATTATAACTAAACAGAATGTAATTGAAACAGCAGAAAATGTTGTACCAATTACGGCAGCTTCCCTTTTAGTATAAAAACCTTGTTCATATTGTTTTGAAGTTAAAAGTATACCAATACTTCCATCGCCAAGCCATGAAGCTATACAGTCAATTGAAGATCTACCTGGTAAGTTAAATATAGGTCTCATAAATTTAGTAAGAAGAGAACCAACAAATTCTAAAAGACCAAAATCTAAAAGTAGTGGAAGTAAGAATCCTGCAAATAGGAAAACTGCTATTAGTATAGGTAATAAATCATTTAAAACAAGTCCACCAGTGGCTTCTGACCATATAAATTCTGGTCCAATTTTAAAAAATGTACATATAATAAATATCATTCCTAAGATCCTAGCAATAAACCATAGTGGTGTTACATTAAATAAATTATTAAAATAAGTATTTTTAGTTAAAAATTTTGGCTTAAATAATTTTATAACAACACTACCTATAACTGATAGTGAAATAAGTATTAATGCCATGAACTTAAGTAATTCTGTAAAATTCCCCTCAATAAAATTAGCCATAAATGCTATTGGTATAGTTATATTTTCTTCTATCTTTATTGGTATCATAAATAAAGATATTCCAACTAAAGAAGGTATTATAAATTTAAACAATGACGACGTGTGATACTTAGTATTTACCTTTTCCATAATTTACTCCCCTTTATATAAACTTTATGCATAATTCCTTTATAAATATACATTATATATACATAATAACGTAAAAAGTTAAAAAAAGATACCCTTTTTAATAAAAATATTCATAAAATATACATAAAATATTAGAAGTATAACCTAAAATAACCGAGTATCAATTAAAGAAAACTACAGATAATATTAATGTAAACTAAGAAAGAAGGAGAGTGAATTGCGATGGCACAAAATGCAATAGAAAGTGTAAAGAGTTGTTTAGATGAATTAAATAAGGCTAAAACAAAATTAAATGAAGCTGTTAGCTCAGTAGAAAAAGAACAAAATAAGAGCTTAATTCAAAATTCATTAAGTTCAGTGGATCAATCAATAAACAATGTACAACATACAATCAATAATTATACAGAAAGTAGTAAATAGATTTATAAGAGATTAAATAAAAAAGAACTATCAAAATTTTGATAGTTCTTTT
>JBBVGE010000371.1:0-1318 GCA_040144665.1 Clostridium perfringens | reverse complement strand
TAGGACTTGAACCCAGAACCAATGGTTTTGGAGACCACTACTCTACCAATTGAGCCATACCCCTAAGACGTATATCATTTTATCATAATATATAATATTATGTCAACTATATTTTTTTATAATATATATATTGTTAATTAATAACTTTTAGATTATAATAAACTAAAATATATTTTGATAATCAAAATATTTAAAAATCAAATTAAATGAGGTGTATTGTATGAATATAAAACCTTTAAGAATAGGAAACTTAGTTTCAAGATTACCTATCATTCAAGGTGGAATGGGTGTTGGCGTATCCCTTTCAAGTCTTGCTTCAGCTGTTACTAATGCTGGAGGTATAGGTATAATTTCTAGTGCTCAAGTTGGTTTTAAGGAAGATGATTTTGAAACTAACTCATTAGAAGCAAATCTTAGAGCTCTAAGAAAACATATAAAAATTGCAAAAGAAAAATGTAATAACGGTATAATTGGAGTTAACGTAATGGTAGCTACAAATGGATATGCTGAATATATAAAAACTGCTATAGAATCAGGAATTGATCTTATAATTTCTGGTGCTGGAATGCCTACTATGCTTCCAAAGCTAGCAAAAGGATATAACGTAAAATTAGCTCCTATAGTATCTTCTTTAAAAGCTGCTAAAGTTATACTTAAATTATGGGATAAACACGATAATGTAGCACCTGATATGATAGTAGTTGAAGGTCCTAAAGCTGGAGGTCATCTTGGATTTAAAAAAGATATAATTGAAGAAGCTAATGAAACTTTTGATGATACTGTTAAAGATATAGTAAATCATGTAAAAGAATATGAGGAAAAGTACAATAAACAAATCCCAATCATTGCAGCTGGTGGTGTATTTACAGGTGAAGACATAGCTAAATATTTAAAACTTGGTGCATCTGGAGTTCAAATGGCAACAAGGTTTGTTGCTACAAAAGAATGTGATGCATCTGATGCCTTTAAGGAAGCTTACGTTAATGCAACACCTTCTAATGTTGGAATAGTTAAAAGTCCAGTTGGAATGCCTGGAAGAGCAATATTAAATCCTTTTGTAGAAAGAACCTTTAGTGGAAATATAAAGGTTGAAAAATGTTACAATTGTTTAATCCCTTGCAACCCAGCTAATACTCCATATTGTATTACACAAGCTCTTATTAATTCTGTTAAAGGAGATTTAGATAATGGACTTATCTTCTGTGGAGAAAACGTAAGTAGAATAAAAGAAATAACTACAGTAAAAGAATTAATGAATGAATTACAATCTGAAATAGAAGCAAGTTAAAATGAGGAAGACATATGTCTTCCTCATTTT
>JBBVGE010000370.1:0-31810 GCA_040144665.1 Clostridium perfringens | reverse complement strand
GTCACAGGTTCGAACCCTGTTGTGCCCACCACATAAATTTAATACGGCTCAGTAGCTCAGTTGGTTAGAGTGCCAGCCTGTCACGCTGGAAGTCGAGGGTTCGAGCCCCTTCTGAGTCGCCAAAAGAAGTAAGTATATACTTACTTCTTTTTTTATGCAAAAAATTACATGTTATATCAATCACAATAGATCATTTTTTATCATAATTTATTATAAGCAAAGGTCAAATTATAAAAGTTAAGCTTTACCTGATAAAACTATAATAAGCATAAGGTATTGCCTTAAGAGGGGGAATAAAAGATGAATTTACAGGAAGCGGAGATATTATCAAATGTTAAAGTTGTTGATGTAAAAGCAGAAGGAAACTTAAGAAGAAGATTTTTTGACTTAGGGATAATAGAGGGAACGAATATAAAAGTTTTGTATGGGGGACCTTTTGGAGATCCAAAAGCATATTTGATAAGGGGTACTGTAATTGCGATAAGGGAAGAGGATGGTGAAAAGATAGAAGTAATAAGATGTTAGGAGAAAGGATATGGGATTAACTAAAAATTCTACAGGAATTAGATTATTATCATCAGATAAAGTAAAGGGAAACATTAAAGAAGATTATGTTGTTGCATTAGCTGGAAACCCAAATGTAGGTAAGAGTACTGTATTTAATGCACTTACTGGATTAAATCAACATACCGGAAATTGGCCAGGTAAAACAGTAACTAATGCAGAAGGGTATTATGAATTTAAAGGTTCAATAATAAAAGTAGTAGACCTACCAGGAACATATTCATTGTTATCAAATTCTGAAGAAGAAGAAATTGCTAGGGACTATATATGCTTTAATGAACCAGATATCGTAGTTGTTGTAGCTGATGCTACATCCTTAGAAAGGAACTTAAACCTATTTATACAAATATCTGAAATAACTGAAAAAGTAATATTATGTGTAAACTTGATTGATGAAGCAAAAAAGAAAAATATAGAGATAAGCTTCGATATTCTATCAAAGGAATTAAATTCACCTATTGTTCCGACATCAGCCACAAGTGGAGTTGGCATAAAGGAGTTAAAAGAAGCTATATTAAAAGAAGTAAAATCAACGAGAGAAAAAGAGAATGCAATAAATTATAATTTTAATATAGAAAAAACAATAGAGAAAATAGAATCTATAGTTAGTCAAGCTATTGAGGTAGATAAGAGAAAATGTAGATGGATTTCTCTTAGAATATTAGAAGGAAATGAAGACATACTAAACACGGTATATTCTAAATATAATATAGAACAAAAATATATAGAAATGATATACAAAATAAAAGATAATATTAAAAGTACAGATAAAAATAAAGCTATAGAAGATGAGATAATAGAATCAATAATAAAAAAAGCTGAGATAGTTGGAAGTAAGGTTATTAATGGAAGTGGAGAGTATAATAAAACTCAAAGAAAAATAGATAAAATATTAGTATCTAAAACAACAGGAATACCTATTATGATATTGACACTGCTTGTTGTATTATGGATAACTATAACTTTAGCAAATTATCCATCAGAGTTTCTAGCTAATATGTTTGGATATGGGGAAGAGTATCTTAGAGAATTTTTTGTGGGAACTAACTTACCATCTTGGATAGGCGGAGTATTAATTGATGGTGTGTATGTTACTTTAGCTTGGGTAATTTCAGTTATGTTACCACCTATGGCAATTTTCTTTCCTATGTTTACCTTGTTAGAGGATTTAGGATATTTGCCAAGAATAGCATTTAATTTAGATAAATGCTTCAAGAAATGTTGTTCTTGTGGTAAGCAGGCCCTTACTATGTGCATGGGGCTTGGATGTAATGCAGCGGGAATAATAGGCTGTAGAATAATTAATTCTCCAAGGGAAAGAATTGTAGCAATATTAACTAATGTATTTATGCCTTGTAATGGTAGATTTCCTATGCTTATTTCGATAGCATCTATATTTGTAGGAGGAATAGCAGTAGGTATTAAGGGAAGCTTCGTATCAGCTATTACAGTAACCATAGTTATCATTTTAGGTGTTTTAATGACATTAATTGTATCTAGGATATTATCAAAGACTATATTAAAAGGATTACCTTCAAATTTTATATTAGAGCTACCTCCATATAGAAAGCCTCAAATAGGTAAAGTTATTGTAAGGTCAATATTAGATAGAACTCTTTATGTATTAGGTAGAGCTATAGCTGTTGCAGCTCCAGCTGGGGTAGTTATATGGATATTCTCTAATATAATGATTGGAGATGCTACGTTGCTATCTATATGTGCCGATTTTCTAAGTCCTTTTGCTAATGCAATAGGGGTAGATGGTTATATATTAATGGCATTTATATTAGGTTTACCAGCAAATGAAATAGTAATGCCTATAATAATAATGAGTTACTTAAGAGCTACAACAATGCTAGAATTAGATAGCTTAGTTGAACTTAAAGAATTATTAATTGCTAATGGATGGACAATGTTAACTGCAATAAATACTATGATACTATGTTTAATGCATTATCCATGTGGAACAACACTTTGGACAATTAAGAAAGAAACAAAAAGTATTAAATGGACTGCTTTAGGATTCATAATACCAACAATTGCTGGTATAATTGTTTGCTTCATTACAACACAAGTATGGAGACTGTTTGCTTAAAATATAAATCAAAATAATAAAGGAGTATTGTGTCTACAATACTCCTTTAACTATTATAAAATATTATCTTTTTGCTAGATTTAGTTTTATTCTTATATCATCAGAATAGAATTTATACAATCTAAAATTACCAAGAAGCCTTGAAGAAATTCTTTCACTGTAGTGTTTAGCAATTCCTGATAAAGTTAAGTTTGTTGATATGATCATTCTTTTCTTTTTAAGAAGCTTCCTATTTATAAGATTGAAGAGTTCAGTAGCAACAAAGTCATTTAATTGTTCTGAGCCTAAATCATCAATTATAAGAAGATCACAATCAATTAATAACTTTTCAAGATAATAGTTATTATTAAACTTTATATCTCTTAAACATCTTATTAGTTCATCAGAAGTTTTATATACTACAAGGAAGCCTCTATCTAATAATTCCTTGGCTATGCAGTATGAAAGAAATGTTTTACCACTTCCAGGTGTTCCGTAGAATAATAAATTATCTGATCCATGAGAAAAGTTTGGAATAAAGTCTTTCATAATAAAATCAAGAGTATTTTTCATATTAGTTCTAGAAGAATATTTTTCTCCGATTTCTTTTGAAGACGAAAATAATTCCATATTAAAGTTACTAAAATTATTATCTTTTAAAATATCTTGAAGATCAGAATCTTTATAATAAAGTTTAACTAATTTATCTTTATAGCAATTACATTTTTCGATTCCTATATAACCAGTATCTTGGCATTTTTTACATCTATAATGCATGTTAAGATACTCAGGATCATATCCATGTGATACTAATTGCTCACATTTTTTTGCTCTTAAATCTGTTATCTCATCTTTAATCTTTCTTATATCAGCTTCACTTGTGTCCTTTTTCAAAATTGTCATTGTAAGTTTTAATGAAAGTTTATGAATATCATTATCTAGCTCTAATATTTCAGGATATAAAGATTTTATTTCCGCTCTTCTTTGTTTTAATTGTTTATCTTCTTCATTCCTAATCTTTTGATATACTTCCATTAACTCTGATTGGTACCCTTTAATCATCTTTATCCCATCCTAACAATTTCTTTTCTAGAGAGTCATAATCATATTCTCTCTGCGTAAAATCATTGAATCTTATAGCCTTTGGTTTATTAGAATTACTATTGTTATAATTAGTTTTAAATTGTTTACTGTTAGATTTATTTGTATTCTTATCTTTAAGGGCAATATCTTCAATTGTTTTGATATTATTTTGATTCCACTTACTTAATATACCATCTATGTATTTAAAGTCAGCTCTATTAAGTCTTTCAAAACATATATCACATGCTTTTTCAATTAACTGCATATTAAACTTATAAGTAAAAATCCATTTTTCAAGCATTTCTTCTTGAGGCTTCATAACTTCTGAAGTTTTCATTCCAAGATATGAAAGTATTCTTCTTATTTTAGTCCATTTATCTTCATTTTGCTTAATGTGAATTTGGGCTTCCTCAACAGTTTTGATATTCATATCATTCCAAGATTCTGCGACCTTTTCTATATATCTAAAATTATTTTTACCCTTTGATGAACAATATTCTATTAATATAAGAATAAGTTCAGATGGGAAATTAAATTCACGTTGCCATCCTAGATATATCTCCATTTCTTTACTAGATAAAGGTCTTGCAAGAATTTTTTCAATATCCTTAAGCATATCAGTTGTTTCACTATTGTTTAAAGCTTCTAGAATATTTATATTTTCTTTATTTACATTAGGATCTTCATCTTCAAGTGATAAGAATTCTATACTAAAGTTATTCATTTTATCTATAGGTACTAATTTAATAACACCTTCATCATTCCAATAATTTAAGGCATTCATTATATCTGATTCTAGTAAATTTAATGTTGCAGCCAAAATAGAGGAGTTAACTCCAGGTTCGCTAGCAATATTATATTTTAACATTAATAAATAAACCTTAACAAACTCACCGCGGGCTTTGGGCATGTATTTTTCTATAAACACATTGCTTACAGGAGTAAAGTTTAAGGCTGTGTTTTTAAGCATAAAAGTGCTCATTTAGCGTATCTCTACCTTTCAAATTAAATTTAATAAGTCTAAATTATAGTATTGGTTATATGTAAACTAATTATAACAAAGTGATAGTGGTATAACAACTTAAGGTAAAAATAACATATGTATAAAAAAACAATTATTGGTTAAGTTAAGAGAAGTGTTACAAATTTTAAGAAAAAGAGGAGAGATTTATGGATTCGAGTAGTAGGAAAAAAATTATTTTTTCAGTTACAGTAACGTTCATAGCTTTTTTATTAATTAACGTTTATTTAGATATTAAAACCAAGGCGTTTGAAGTATACATAGGAGATGCCGTAATTGGATATAGTGCAAGTAAGGAAAATGCGAAAGCAGATTATATAAGTATAGTAGATAATTTAAATAGTAAGTTAAAAGATGAAGAAAAGATTCATAAAGAAAATCTTTCGTTTAAGAGAATAAGCGAAGATGTTCAGTTAAGTACATATAACGAGATAGAAGATAGTATTCTAAGCACAATGGATGAAGAGGTAACACTAAAATCATTCAATATAGATAATAAAAAATTAGGATATGTATTAGATAAAGATGAAGCAGATTATGCCTTATCAAAGGTTGGAGAGTATTATGCTAAAGAAAATAATATAGATAGAAATAAGATATCTTCAATAAATATAAAAGGTAATATAAAATTAAAAGAAGAGAAGACGAAGATATCTAATTTAAATAGCAGTGATTATTTAGCTGATAAGATCACGCAATATAACAAAAATATAATAGATGTAGATCTAGTGGTCAATGATAAGCAAGTAGTAGATATAGAACCGGCAGTAAAGATAGAAAGAACGGATGAATTAATGCTTGGAGAGAGTAAAGTTAAAGAAGAAGGCAAAAAGGGCAAGAAAGAGCAAGTTGTTAATATCACATATAGAAATGGAAAGAAGATTGAGACTAAGATTTTATCTGAAAATATAATTGAAAGTAGTAAAAGTAAGATAGTAAGTAAGGGAACAAAGAGTCCTATAAGTAGCAATTTAGCATTTTTAAGCAGCCCAACTAGAGGAGGGGTTATAACTTCGGCCTTTGGAGAGAGGTGGGGTAAAATGCACAAGGGAATGGATATATCAGGTGATATTGGAGATCCGGTTATGGCAGCTTTTGATGGTGTAGTTAAAAGTGTATTTTATGAAAGGGATGGATATGGGAATGTTGTTATTTTAGAACATGAGGATGGGTTAGAAACTAGATATGCTCATATGAGTAAGTTTGAGGTTAAAGAAGGAGATAGAGTTAAAAAGGGAGATATTGTAGGTAGGGTGGGTAATACTGGAAGGAGTACAGGACCCCATTTGCATTTTGAATTGAGAGTAAATGGAAATCCCGTAAATCCTGAAGGGTATATAAATTAATTACTTTAATATATCATTAAAATTTAAAATACCTTCTCCAACATTTGCTTTAGGTAGATCTTTGCGATCACAAGCAAGCTTTATTATTGATAGAACATCATTAAACGTATAAGAGTTATTATGCTCTAAAATAAGTGCAGATACAGCACTTACAAAAGCTACTGATAATGAAGTGCCACTAAATGTTTTATAATTGGCATCAAGTTTAGGCGGATATAGCTTGGTGCCATTTTTTTCGGATATATAAGAAGTATTACTATTAAGGGAAGTTATATTAGTACACGCTGAAACAAAATCAGGCTTAACTAATTTACAATATGGACCCTTTGAAGAGTATTGGTATGGTTTGCTGGAATTTTTAGTTTCAACTCCACCAACGGTTATACAATTCTTTAAAGTTGCAATTCCCATAATATTATTGAAATTTGAATCAGTACTTCCACTTGGCACTATAGGTATCAGTTTATTATTTATAGCAGCATCAAACATAGAGTTAAATGCACTTATAATATAATAATTATGATTTAATAATTCAAATGGAAGACATAATACTCTTATATTCTTAGATATAGAAGATTTTATAATGCTTTCTATGCTATACAGTATATCAGAGGCATATCCCTTGCCTAACTTATCAAAGGCTTTATAGCAAACTATTTTGCTAGATGGTGCTATACCTCTATATAAATTATCTGAAGATATGCCGCTACCACAAATTAATCCAGCCATTGCAGTGCCATGTCCATTATCATCATAAGGGTTTTGAGCACCATTAATAACATCAAAAAACTCTTCAATTCTATTACTAGGACTTAGCAAATCAGTATGAGGATAAACTCCACTATCAACTAAGCCTATTTTTATGTTAGTACCTGAATAATTTAATTTATATTTATTTAGAGAATAGCAATTATTTGCTGCACTTACGCTCATGCCGCATAAAAATAAATAGTCATCAAAGAAGATTTTTTCAACCTCTGGATATTCTAAAATTAATTTGATTTCATATTTATTTAAATTGGCTACAACAATATTACAATACTCTAATGGATAAATTAAAGCATCTTTAAAGTGAGAAACCTTTTTTACAATAGAAGAAAATAAAGTTTTACACTTTATAAGAACTCTATATCTTTGATAAGCATTTTCTTTTATGGCAATATTTAAATTGTAGTCAAGCTTACTTCTGAGATTAAACATAAAGGACTCCTATAATATTTATTACAATACCATATTATAGTTTAAGTCCTTTAATTGTTAATATTATTTTATATCTTGTAAGTTTGACCTACATTAATTATTTTTACTGTATCGTCTTTAAAGTTAACAAGAGTTTCATGTGTCTCATTAAAATCCTCTAAAGAAATTTTAAATGTTTTATAGTGTATTGGAATCATTGTCTTACTTTTCATCATCTTATACATTTTATAACCTTCTTCAGGGGAACAATGCATGTGTTGGAATCTAGCTGGTTTATAACAACCTACTGGCATTAGTGCTATATCACATTCAATATCCTTAAAATTTTCAGTATATGCAGTATCTCCTGCGAAGAATACCTTAGTATTATTTCTTTCTATAAGGTATGAGTTACTTTCATCATCTATACCTACATAGAATCTACGGCCATCGTGATTAGCTTGAACTGAAGTGATCTTTAAGAAATCATCTTCAAAAGTATCACCAGTTCTTAAGAGGTTTACATTTTTATATCCAAGTGTAGATAAAATTCTCTTATATCCTTTTGGAACTATAACTGTAGCATCTTTATTAAGCCTTCTTAATCTTTTTAATGAAGGAAAATGCATATGATCCATATGTCCATGAGAAAGGACAATGTAATCAACTTTAAGTTCAGCTAGGTCAAAAGGTTTATCAATAACTCTCTTAAAATATCCTAATCTATTTGATATAACTGGGTCAGTTACTATAATTTTTCCAGATAAATTTATTATTGTTGTAGCATGACCATACCAGTGTATGGAGTTTTCCTCTATTGGATCATTGTGTGAGGATTCTCTAGTTTTAAAGTATTCTTTTAGATTGTTATAAGTTAATTGTGATAAAAAGTGTATGTTCTTAAAAAAATTCATAAGTACATCTCCTTAAATATTAGGTTACCTTTTCCACTTAAATACTATAATACCTATTATCATAATTGCAACACCTATGAATTCTTTTAAGGTAAAATTCACTTTTTCGGATCCGAAAAGACCAAAATAATCAATTAAAGCAGCTGTAACAAGTTGAGATACTAAAATTATGCCTATGGCACATGTAGTGCCTAAAGATCCAATACTCATCATTACCGTAAAGATAATAACAACACCTATTGCACCACCTAATAAGTATATTTTATTAGCACCACTTAAAGCTTTAAAGTCACCTTTGCCTATAAATACAGTAACGATTAATGTAACTATTAGCCCTGTTAATTGAACTAAAGTGTTTGTTTCCCAAGTTCCTATCTTTTCCCCGAGCCTTGTATTAAATACTCCTTGAAGACTCATTGAAATTCCAGATATTATTGCATATATAAATCCTAACAATTAAATCACCTCAATGTTATTGTTACCAATTAAATGCTAAATATAATAAAAAAAGCTATAAGAAAAATCTTATAGCAGAAAAATTAATTAGATAGCCGTTTAAATTCTTGTATTATTTGTTGTTCTGAGAAGCCTAAAGCATAGCCAAGACTTAGTAAATCTTCAAATAACGTCTCAAAGTGATCTTCAGAACGTGAAATAATTAAATCATTTATATCTATGTATAAATTAAGAAATTGGTCGCTTAAGCAATATTCATTAGATTGTATAGAAATCTCGTCTACTCTATCATATCCATTAGTAATACCAACTGAAAGTACCTGTTTTAAGCATTGCACATATTTTGATAGAATTACATTATCATCAATGTTTTCTTTTGTATCAGTTGTATATGCAAAACAATTAGTTTCATTTGCAAGATCACTTATCTTTATGTGTAGTTCTAAATTTTGACGAGCTTTAATTTTATACTCATCTAATTCTGGGTTGATATTTAGTTTTTTATCAAGTTCTTTTTGTACTTTGAATAAATTTGAAACAAACATTAACAAATCCCCCTGTTCTTAAGGCAATTATACTAATTCATTTTACAAAAACTTTCTATTTATGAAAAGGGGGGTAAACGAATACAAAAAAATTTATTTGAAAAATTCTAAAAATTTATAAAAATTGAACTAAAGAGGAAAAAAAAGAACTTCATTTAATATAAATGAAGTTATTAATAAAAAAACGATAAATATAGCAATTTAGAAAGTTTTTAATTCAAAATCTTTAACTTTAAATTCTCTTTTATTGTGAGGAACTTTCCATAACTGGAATTTATCTATTTTAAGTGTCTTATTCTCTATCTTATTTTGAGGAATAATTTGTGAATCTAAAGGTTTCTTTTTAGTATCTTTAGAAATATAATTTAGATTAGCTAAAGATACAGAAGGATTATCTGAATTATTTTCTCTAACATTAAATCCATGAAGCTTTAGAGTATCTGTAAGGGCTCTTTCTATTTTCTTTATGTATCCTCTATAACTTATACCTAAGTTTACTGTCTTTAAGTCTTCACTAATAGAAAGATCACTAGAAAGTTCAATTTTAAATTTTTTATAAGGTTTTAATACCTTTTCAATAACTGTATTTAATTTTTCTACATTAGGATTATCGATTATTTCTAGTGCAATATAAGGTGTCGGTGAATTCCTACTTGCTTTTAGTTTTCTAGACACTGTCTTTTGAACTGGATTAATAACTTCGTATGAAGAGTTATCAAATAATGCAACAATATAATATCTCATATCTTACCTCACATAATATATTCTTATGGATTCTATTATCCAAACTTTTCTATAAATTATAACATAATACTTTATAGAAAAAAACTAAAGGGAATAAATAAGATAGATATGCAGATAATAATATTGTAAATTAAACTTTTAGGAGGGATTAGATATGGATAGTAATTCTAGTATCAAATGTATAGTTGATGAGTGTAAATATCATTCAAAAAATGAAGATTATTGCACTCTAAATGTAATTGAAGTAGGTAAGCATGAAATTAAGGCTGAAACAAAGAAATGTACAGACTGCAATTCTTTCGAATTAGACTACTAAAATAGTAAATATTAATAATTAACCTATTTAATGGATAGATAAAAGCGTTACAAAGCTTTTATCTATCTTATTTTTTAACTTTATTAAAAAAATTATTTCAATAATACAACTTTGTGTTATAATGATAATCGAACTATAAAAAATGATAATAGGATTATAATGTCTAATAGATATTTTTTTGGATAATTAATATAAATATTGGGAATTTTAAATATATAGAATCTAAAAAATAAGGGTGAATTGGATGGAAAAATTAGTTATAAATGGAGGGAACCCTCTAAAAGGTTTAGTTGATATAAATGGAGCAAAGAATGCAGCGGTTGCAATATTACCAGCAGCAATAATTGCAAGTGAAAAAAAGTGTGTTATAGATAACATACCAGATATAGAAGATGTACATTGCTTAGAAAGAATACTTTTAAGCTTAGGATGCAAATTAAATAAAATTGATAATAATACATTAGAAATAGATAGTACAGAAGTACATACATATGATGCATGCACAGAAGATGTAAGAAGAATGAGAGCATCATATTACTTTATAGGAGCACTTCTTGCAAGATTTAAAGAAGCAAGAGTAGAGCTTCCAGGGGGATGCCCAATAGGAGTAAGACCTATAGATCAACATATAAAAGGTTTCGAAGCTCTTGGAGCAGATGTAATTATAGAACATGGAGCAGTAAAGGTTAAAGCAGATAAATTAGTTGGAACTAATATATTCTTTGACGTTGTTTCAGTTGGAGCTACAATAAATGTTATGATAGCAGCTACAGGAGCTGAAGGAGTAACTACCTTAGAAAATGTTGCAAAAGAACCTCACGTAGTTGATGTTGCGAATTTCTTAAATTCAATGGGAGCTAACATTAAAGGTGCAGGAACTGATGTTATAAGAATAACTGGAGTTGATAAATTAGTTGGATGTGCGTATAGCGTAATTCCAGATCAAATAGAGGCAGGTACATTTATGATAGCTGCAGCAGCTACAAAAGGTGATGTAACTATTACAAATGTTATACCAAAGCACTTAGAATCAATAACAGCAAAGCTTAATGAAATGGGTGCTATAATTGAAGAAGGCGATGATTCAGTAAGAGTTAGATACGATGGAAAATTAAAAGGAGTTAATGTTAAGACAGCTCCATATCCAGGTTTTCCAACAGATGTTCAGCAACCAATGTCAACATTATTAAGCACGGTACCAGGAAGAAGTTTAATAACTGAATCTATATGGGAAAGTAGACACAAGCATATTGATGAGCTTAAAAAAATGGGTGCTAACATAAAGGTTGAAGGTAGAGTTGCTATTATTGATGGAGTTTCAAAGCTTACAGGTGCTGTAGTTAAGGCAACAGACTTAAGAGCGGGTGCTGCAATGGTTATAGCAGGACTTGTTGCTGAAGGTGTAACAGAAATAACAAGTATAGAACATATAGATAGAGGATATCCACACATCGAAGATAAGTTTAGAAGACTAGGAGCAGATGTAAGGAGAGTTAGTGTAGTAGAATAAAATTTGGGGGAACAACAAATGATATTTTGTTCACTTTATAGTGGAAGTAGTGGAAATAGCATCTTTGTTGGAAATGAGAATACAAAGATATTAATAGATGCCGGTATGCCAGGAAAAAAGATAGATGAAGCATTAACTAGAATAGATCAAAATCCTAGAGATATTGATGGTATTTTTATTACCCACGAACATTCAGATCATGTTAAAGGGGTAGGCGTTATATCAAGAAAGTATGACATTCCTATATATGCCAATGATAAGACATGGGAAGCCATGAAGAATTCAATAGGTAAGATAAAAGAGCATAACATTAAGATAATGGATAAAAGAAGCACTGTAGAAATAAAGGATTTAGCTATTAAATCCTTTAATATTCCTCATGATGCTATTGCACCAGTTGGATATACAATAAAGTCTAAGGATAATACTGCAAGTATAGCAACGGACTTTGGTACATTCACAGAAGAGATAAGAGAGAATATCAAAGAGTCAGATATAATACTTTTAGAGTGCAACCATGATGTTAGTATGTTAAAGTTTGGACCATATCCTTATAATCTTAAGAGAAGAATATTAAGTGAAATTGGACATCTATCAAATGATGATTGCGGAAAGGCTATAACAGAGCTAATAAAGCACGGTAATAATAAACAAATAATATTAGGTCATTTAAGTGGTACTAATAATCATCCAGATCTAGCTTATCAGACAGTTTTAAGTGTGTTAGAAGATGAGGGAATTAAGCAAGGATTGGATGTTAAAATTTCAATGGCTAGTAGACATGAACCTAGCTCATTAATTAACTTATAATTTTAGTAAAGAAAGAGGAGAGAATGAGATGAGTTTATACAAAAATTGGACAGATATGGTTGTTGAATATGTAAAAGAAAAAGGTGAAAAAGCTTTTTGGCAAGAATATGGTAACATAGAAACAGGCATATACAAGGATTTATTATCAAATCACAAAGAAGTTAAGAAGACTACAATAAAAGAATTAGCTAATAAATATAATACTACATCTGAGTTTGTAATGGGATTCGTTGATGGAATAAACGATAGTTTAAAGGAATCATATGATTTAGAAGCTATAGATGAAAATACAGAATTAGTATTCGATATTGATCTTGAAAAACTATACTTCAATATGCTTGATGCTAAAGCAGATTATTTATATAATTTACCACAATGGGAAGGAATTTTCTCAGAAGAAAAGAGAAAAGAAATCCAAAAAGATTATAGAGAATCAGGAATCGTTAGAAATGAAGAAAAAATCGGAAGAAACGATCCATGTCCATGTGGTAGTGGCAAGAAATACAAAAAATGCTGTGGAAAATAGTTTAAGTTAAATATTAAAAAGCTCATAGATCTTATGGGCTTTTATTATTATATAATTTTTTAGGAGGGCTTATAATGGATAGTAATGTTATTTGGTCAAATGAAATGAAGATTAAAAGAACAATAGAAGCTTTAAAAAAGAACAATATTAATGGATATTATGCAAAGGATAGAAATGAAATTATTAAGCTTATTAAGGATATTGTAGATGAAGGATCAATTGTTTCATGTGGAGGATCAATGACGTTATTTGAAACGGGAGTTATAGACCATCTAAGAAGCGGAAGATATGATTTTCTAGATAGATATAAAGAAGGAATCACTAGAGAAGAAGTAACAAATATATTTAGACAAGCATTCTTATCAGATGCATACTTTGTAAGCAGTAATGCTGTAACAGAAAATGGAGAGCTATACAATGTAGATGGTAATGGTAATAGAGTAGCAGCTATGCTTTATGGTCCAGATAAAGTTATAGTTATTTGTGGAGTTAATAAGATAGTTAAAGATGTTGATGAAGCTATAAAGAGAAATAGAGAAATTTCAGCACCTATAAATGCTAAAAGATTAAATAAAAAGACTCCATGTACTAAAGTTGGATATTGCATGAATTGTAGTAGTCCAGAGAGAATATGTAATGAATATACTCTAATTAGAAAACAAAATGTATCTGATAGAATACATGTAATTTTCTTAAATGAAAATATAGGATATTAAAAAAAGAAAATGCACTAGTTAAAGTTTAAAAGTATAACTATACTTAATAAAAACGCATTGAACGCAAGGAGACGCCTTCAAAAAGATAATATTTAACTAGTGCATACAACCACTTATAATAATACTTATGCATTATGGCAAGTAATTTATTACATAATTTAATAAAGTAAAACAAAAAAGCCAATAATCTAGGTAATAGAATATTGGCTAATTATTTGTATAAAGATACAAATAGTTATTAGGAGGATAAATGAATATAACATTAGTAACAGTAGGTAAACTAAAAGAAAAGTATTTAAAACAAGCAATAGATGAATACTCAAAGAGGCTAGGAAGATACTGCAAACTTGATATAATTGAGCTTTCAGATGAAAAGACGCCAGATAATGCATCTGAAAAGGAAGAACAACAAATAAAAGAAAAAGAAGGCAGGGCTATACTTTCGAAGATAAAAGATACATCTTATGTTGTTGCTATGGACCTTAATGGTAAGCAGATTACATCAGAAGAGTTTTCGGGTTTTATAGAGAGGTGTGGAGTTACAGGAAACTCAAATATAGTATTTGTTATAGGAGGAAGTCTTGGATTATCTGAAGAGGTTAAAAGAAGAGCTGATTATAAGCTTTGCTTCTCTAAAATGACATTTCCACATCAATTATTTAGGGTTATGCTTTTAGAACAAGTTTATAGAGCATTTAGGATAATGAAGAATGAACCGTACCATAAATAGGTACGGTTTTTAGTACTAACCATTTAAGTTATTTTAGTTAGGACTATTTTAAAATATGTTATATCTATTTAAGATATGGGGCAAAAATATTTTTTAATATCATAAATATAATATTTTTACCAATGTATTTTATTTGAATTTATTGTATAGAGAAATTACTAGAGTATCAAATATCTTCTACCATAACTTCAATTTTTACACGGTAGCATTTTTCATCTTTAGTAGTAAATTCATTTAGAGGATATTCCTCAAAGGCGTTACCACAAATACGTAAATTATTTTCTTTAAGATATGCAAATAACTTTTCGTAAAAAGCAGTAGATTCTCCATAAGCACATATACCATAGAATACTACATATTTACCTTCTGGCTTATATGAGTTTTGCTCATCTCTCATTTTAAAATAGTAGTGCTTTACTAATAAAGATCTATCAGATTCAAAGCTTTGTATATTAATAATAGCACCACTTGGATAACCTATTACATCAATTTCATTTTCAGTAGCGAAATTATAAAATGAAATAATAGGACTATTTATGGAATCATTAGTAACTATAGGGCTTAGAAAGATAGGTTCTTTCTTTTTATATTCAATATTTATACTGTTTTCTTTATATTTAACGGTATCCTTTGTGATATCAACATATAATTGCATGATTTCAATAATCTGAGTAAGTTTTTTTATTTCCGTCAAAATATGTTTCCTTTGTGTATCAAACAAAGAAAATAGTTTCTCAGGAGCACGGGTATCTATATATTTCTTAATTTCGTCTATACTAATGCCAATCTTTCTAAGTGAAATGATTAAATAGAATGTAGTAAGCTGATTACTAGTATAATAACGATAACTATTTTCACCACGATATTCTGGAGAGAATAACCCAATTTGATCATAGTATCTTAAGGTTTGACTCTTAATACCAGTGAGATTGGAAAATTCTTTTATTTTCATATAATATTTATCTTTCATAATAACCTCCAAACTTTAAACAAGCCATTGACCTTAAAGGCACTGTAAGGTTTATAATATCACTGAAGAAAAATTTTTGCAAAATTACTTATTATTTTAGTTAGGAGAATTATTATGGATTATTTTTAATATAAGAAATTTTAGGCTTTGAGGTTTAGAAGTGAAATTATAAGCAATAGGGAATACGTTAATTGTGAATTTTATGATTGTAATTTTGTAGATATGGAAATTAATAATTGTATATTCAAAGAATGTACATTTTATAATTGTAGGATGAATAATGTTATATTTAAATTTTTCACTATGAAAAATACGACACTACATGAATCAGAATTTAGGTATCAACTAGAATACTTTAAAGGGGGATTCCTTTAGTGCAGGAGCAATAAATAGAGTTAGAGAATGTTTCTTTAAATATAATAACTTTATATCAATATGACGAGGGCAGATTTTAGAGAGGTATATTGATATATTATTTATATTAAAAGTAACAAATTGAAGAAGACTAAGTTTTCATTTCATGAGGTAACAAATTTGTTAAGCTCAATATATATAGTGATAGATTAATCTTAAATCTTATATAAATTTTAATTTGGAGGGTTATGATATGAAATCATACAAAATAATAGACATGAAAGAATTTGATAGAGCAGACTATTTTCGATACTTTACGAGTGTAGGCACTACTATTGAATTTACAATGAAAATAGATGTAACAACTGCTGTGAAAAAGTGCAATCAAGAATCAATTAGTTTTCATGGGTATACAGTATTTAAAGTCTATAAAGCAATTAATTCAATTCAAAATTTTCGATATGATATTGTTGATGGAAATGTTGTTGAATGGGAAAAAATTATTCCAACATTCTCTAGTTTCAATAAAAAGAGTAAACTATTTTTTACGCTGTGTGAAGAGCCAATGGAAAGTTATCTTGAATTTGATAAACAATATAAGGCTGTAACTGCAAAATATGCTAATTCAAACACAATTGTTCCTCAAATGGATTTACCACTCAATATATTTAATATTTCTTGTATACCTTGGATGCATTTTGAACATTTTTCTTCAAATTCAAAAACACAGGAAAATAAAATTACCAAGATGATTACCTTTGGAAAATATGAAGAAATCGATTCAAAACTAGTGATGCCAATTACAATACAAATCTCACATGCAATTGCAGACGGTTATCATGTATCGATATTTTTAAAAAACTTACAGGATGAAATGAATGAAAAATAGTGTTTCTATTTTATGAGATATATATTATTTTATTAAATAATCAACCTCACTTATTAAAGATATAGAGAACCGTACCATAAGTAGGTGCGGTTTTTTGTATTTAGAAAAACTTTTATATACAATAACAAGTTTCCATTCTTCAAAGTATAGTGTGTTATCTATATGAGAATACTTAAATTAGATTTAGAAATTTTATATTAATCTCTGCTAGATACACTTTCTAAATAACGTAATTTTTTTAGCTATTATCAAATAAAGTTAGTTAGCAAGTATCTGATCTGTCTATAATCTTTTAGTATATCGATTTAGTCTAAATGACATTTTTACCTCACATAACTCCAAGGGCATTTCATGAAGCTGTTTTTTATACATTTAAAAGCATTTATATGAAATACCAAATTAAAAATAATACTCTTAAATTGAGAAATGATACAGTATGTAAGTTTTTAATTTAATGTATATAAACTAGAGATGTTTATATTAAAAGTTTAGAAGCCATTATAAACCAAGACTTAATAAATCTAACTCTTAAAAGACACATTAATATAATTATAGATAATGATTTTTTTATGGTATAAATCTTAATAAAATCATTAGTGTATCAATTAAAAGTACAAGTGTATTATAACAAGAATTAAATAGGAAATTTAATAACATTGTAAGTATTATATTAACTGCTTATTAGGCTGTGGCATTTGAAAAAGCAATTACTAAGGACAGCTTAATATATAAAAATTAAAAAAGTATATTAAATAAAACTACAATAAAATTATCGATAAAGTAAATAATATATTCAAAGATATATTGAATATTATGTTGAATAAGAATGAAATTTGTCATAAAGATGAAATGTTTGAATAAGTATATCAAAATAACTTGAAACTAAAATAAATAGTATCAAAAAATGATCAAAGTGTATTAAAGAAAAAGATTTCAATGGCTAAAGTTAAAGCTTAAATCATTGAATTACATAGCTTTAAGTACTTTAAAAATTCTTAATACATTTTATTGGCACAATATTTGCTAATAATATAAGCGTAGATAACAAAGTATTAAACAAAGACTATTTAGAGAAAAAATTACAATAATTAATTTTGCTTACAAGTTTTTAGTACTTATTATAAATTTTATCGTAGCAAATAAAAAATAGGAGGTATATATATGGTAGGAATTATTCTTGCTAGTCACGGAGAGTTTGCTAAAGGCATCTTGCAATCTGGTTCAATGATTTTTGGAGAACAAGAAAACGTGCAAGCTGTTACGTTGATGCCTAGTGAAGGACCTGATGATATTAAAGCAAAAATGAAAGATGCAATTGCATCCTTTGACAACCAAGATGAGGTTTTATTCTTAGTTGACCTTTGGGGTGGTACACCATTCAACCAAGCAAATAGTCTATTTGAAGAACACAAAGATAAATGGGCAATTGTTGCTGGTATGAATTTACCGATGGTGATTGAAGCTTATGGTGCACGTTTTTCAATGGAATCCGCACAAGAAATTGCGGCTAGTATTGTAGGATCAGCTAGAGAAGGAGTTAAAATTAAACCAGAAGCATTAGAACCAGTAAATAATGATAAATCAACTGAAGGTTCTGCTAATCAATCTAACGCAGGTGCACCAGGATCATTCGAATACGTTTTAGCTCGTATTGATTCTCGTTTACTTCATGGTCAAGTAGCAACTGCTTGGACAAAAACTACACAACCAACAAGAATTATCGTTGTATCAGACGATGTAGCTAGAGATGAACTTCGTAAGAAATTAATTCAACAAGCTGCTCCCCCAGGAGTTAAAGCTCATGTTGTTCCTATTGAGCAAATGATTAAACTTGCAAAGGATGATCAACATTTCGGAGGACAACGTGCAATGCTTCTTTTTGAAAATCCAGAGGATTTACTTAGAGCAGTAGAAGGAGGAGTGCCTATAAAGACAGTTAATGTTGGATCTATGGCTCACTCTCCAGGTAAAGTTCAACCAAATAAAGTTCTTGCTTTCAGTCAAGAAGATATTGATACTTTTGAAAAACTTAAAAAAGCTGGATTAGATTTTGATGTTCGTAAAGTTCCAAATGATTCAAAAGGAAATATGGACGAAATTCTTAAAAAGGCACAAGGGGAATTAAATAAATTAAAATAATATAAATTATTTTAATAGAAAAAGGAGGATTAACATAGTGGATCTAAATATAGTTCAAATAATATTAGTTATTATTATTGCATTTTTAGCTGGGATGGGGGGCATCCTGGATGAATTCCAATTTCATCAACCTCTAGTTGCATGTACTTTAATCGGATTGGTTACAGGTAACTTAATACCATGTCTAATCTTAGGTGGTAGTCTTCAAATGATTGCCTTAGGTTGGGCAAATATCGGTGCAGCAGTAGCACCTGATGCAGCATTAGCATCTGTTGCAGCTGCGATTATCCTAGTTCTTAGTGGAGAAACAGGTCAAACTGGAATTTCTTCAGCTATCGCTATAGCAATTCCATTAGCAGTTGCAGGATTATTATTAACAATTATTTGTCGTACAATTGCTACAGCATTCGTGCACTTCATGGACGCTGCTGCAAAAGAAGGAAATATTAGAAAAGTTGAAATGTGGCATGTTATTGCTATTTGTATGCAAGGTATACGTATAGCTCTTCCAGCAGCATTAATATTATTAATTGGTTCTGGTCCTATTAGTGAATTACTTAAGGCTATGCCAGCTTGGTTAACAGACGGTTTAGCAGTAGGTGGTGGAATGGTTGTAGCTGTTGGTTATGCAATGGTAATCAATATGATGGCAACAAAAGAAGTATGGCCATTCTTTGCAATTGGTTTTGTATTAGCAACTATTCCTCAACTTACACTTATGGGATTAGGTGCAATCGGTGTATCTATAGCTCTTATTTACTTAGCACTTAGCAAAAAAGGTGGTTCAGGTAATGGTGGATCAAATACAGGAGATCCAATAGGCGATATTATCGATAGTTATTAAGAAGGGAGAGAAGACGAAAATGGAAAAAAAATTAAAGTTAACAAAAAAAGATCGTCTTTCTATTTGGTGGCGTTCAACTTTCATTCAAGGATCTTGGAACTATGAAAGAATGCAAAATGGTGGTTGGGCATTCTCATTAATTCCTGCAATTAAGAAATTATATAAAACCAAAGAAGATAGAGCAGCAGCATTAACACGTCACTTAGAATTCTTCAATACTCACCCATATGTAGCTTCACCTATCATTGGGGTAACATTAGCATTAGAAGAAGATCGTTCAAATGGAGCACCTGTGGATGATGTAACTATTCAAGGTGTTAAAGTTGGTATGATGGGACCTTTAGCAGGTATTGGAGATCCAGTTTTCTGGTTTACTGTTAGACCTATATTAGGAGCATTAGGTGCTTCACTTGCTATGGCAGGTAATATTCTTGGACCTATTATATTCTTCTTCGGTTGGAATATTATACGTATGGCATTTACTTGGTACACACAAGAACTTGGTTACAAAGCAGGTTCTCGTATTACAGAAGATTTATCAGGTAACTTATTACAAGAAATTACAAAAGGAGCATCCATACTTGGTATGTTCATCTTAGGATCGTTGGTTAATAGATGGGTATCTATTAAGTTCACACCAGTAATATCATCTGTTCAGTTAAGTAAAGGTGCTTACATTGATTGGGCTAATCTTCCTGCTGGAGCAAGCGGTGTAAAAGAAGCTTTAATCCAACAATCAGCGGGTTTATCATTAACTCCTGAGAAGGTTACAACATTACAAGGTAACTTGGATTCATTAATTCCTGGACTTGCAGGATTATTATTAACACTTCTTTGTATGTGGTTACTTAAGAAGAAAGTATCTCCAATTGTAATTATTCTTGCTTTATTTGTAATTGGTATTGTCTTCCACGTAATAGGTTTAATGTAATATTTTTACTCAGCCTGGGTTAGTGTAATATTTTTTTACTTAGCCTGGGCTTTTTTTTAAAATATAAAGAAGTTAAAATAGAGTTAGGAAAATAATTTTTATTATATTATAGAATGGAAGAATAAATACTTAATTTGGAAGTTTATCTAAGGAATTAGAGAAATTTCAAATTAAATTTAATGAGAATACTAATTTTATTTGATTTTTTGGTCAATGGATTCTTGATTTTTTTAAGAAATATATGAATAAAATATAATGTATATACTAAGTAGAAAAGAGGTAGAACGTATGATTAAATCACTTAATACAAAGGCAGATTTAGTAGTTGATGCAACAGCTTTTACAGGGCTTACGGATTATGGGAAAATAATGATTGGTGATAAGGGTTTTGAATTTTACAATTCTCGTAATGTTCAAAAATTCATTCAAATTCCTTGGGAAGAGGTTGATTATGTAATTGTATCTGTAATCCTAAAAGGAAAGTGGATTCCACGATATGCGATCCAAACTAAGAAAAATGGTACATATTCTTTTTCATCTAAAGAAACAAAGAAAGTACTTCGTACTATTAGAAATTATGTTGATCCAAATCGCATAGTTAAGTCATTAAGCTTTTTTGATGTTGTCAAACGAGGGGTAAAATCTATATTTAAAAAGAAGTAATATTAAAGGATTTTGTACTTGGTATAATAAACTGGACATAAAGATAATAGAAAGCGAGGAACCAGATTATGTCAAGATGTTCATTTGATAAAGAGATTAAACTTTTAGTAATTAGACTAATTGCAAAAGAAGACTTATCTATAAGGAAGTATAGTAAAGAGTTTAATATTCATGCAAGTATCTTGTATCGTTGGGTTCAAGGGTATGTAAAGTATGGGGGTAGAGCGTTTCCGTGTAAAGGAAGCGCTCTTTTTAATTAAAAAGAAAGTAAATATAGATTGGGGAGCAAAATCATATATGGTTTAATCGAAATGTTTAGCGTTAATATGTTAATGACAAACCGTACCATAAATAGGTATGGTTTGTCTAATAAGTATTGATATAACTATGTTTAAAGTAGTTTTAATAAAGAAGATACTGTATTATAATTAATCATATATTTAGTAAGAAAAATTATATAATAAAGATATTAATTAATGACTATATAATCTTTTAATCAGTTATTTTTTATAAAATATATAAAAATAAATAATATAAATGGTATAAAAAAGCTTGGGAAATGGAAAGGTGAGAATATGAATTTAGATGCTATGATGGAGAAACTAAAGTCATTAGGGTCTGAGCAGATAAAGAAAGTATTGAGTAATCATGGTATACGTGAGCCATTTTTCGGAACTAAAATAACTGATCTTAAAAAATTAGTTAAGTATGTTAAGAAAAATGATGTATTAGCAAAGGAATTATATAATACAGGTAATTATGATGCTATGTATTTAGCAGGATTATCTATGAACCCTAAGAATATGGCAAAAAATGAATTAAATATTCATAAAGAAATGGAGTTAAATACAATATGAATGGTTTTGTTATCAGTGTAGGGATATATATTAAAAGAGTTAAGCTCTACAGTTACTGAAGCGGCTATAAACATTGGGAAAGTAAGTATTGATATGGAGGATACAAGTTGTAAAGTACCAATGGCTATAGATTATATACAAAAGATAGAACGTATGAATAAAGTTGGTGTTAAAAGAAAAAAATGTAGATGCTAATAGTAAATTAATAAATATTATAGATAAATAGATTGTTTTGGAGATAATGAAATAATTAGATGAATATGATACATAAAAATATACTACCAAGGAAGAGAAAAAGAGAACGAATAAAAATTAATAATTTAAATGACTTTAAGAATGCGTTAAAAAAAGAAGGATATAAAATAAATGAGTCTGATGAGGAAAAATTCAAAGAGGAAATTGCAAAGAACTTTAACGTAGATAATAGTTTTATAGAGAGTTTATATACATGTATTAGAGAAGATGAGATTACTTATAAAGCAACTGATGTTAAGGAGCTAATTGATTACATAAAAAATATAATATTATTTGAAGATCAACATAATAAACTATGTAAAAAGATAGCGACTATAAAATCATTAATTATAGATAGAACTGAGTATGAAAGAGTGTTTAGTGCTCAAGATAATGTTGAAGATATGATGCGTATTATAGAAAAATTAGCAAATGATATATCTGGGTTAATAGATGAGAAAGATAAAATCAGGTTAATAGAATTAGAAAAAGAAATAGATAGGGAATATCTTTATGCTAAGGATATAGAACTTCTAAAAAAGATGGTTCTTATCAAAAATGAAGGCGTAAAAGAAACATACAATACTAAAACTAGAACAAAAACAGTATTTATACAAATACCTAAAGAAATAAATTATGACTATATAAAGGCTAAAAAAGGTAGTGTAGAATACTATGAACATATAAAGAAGAATATACCAAGAATGAAGCGTTTAATAAAAAATCTTGATAAGTATATGAATGTATATGAAGAAGAAACAGGAACATTTAAAATAAATCAAAGTGAAGCATTGCAGGATTCTATAAATATAGCAGTAGCAATATATAATGGTAAAGAATTTAGAGCAATTAGTGGAAGTAATGAGGTAGAAGGTTGTTGTAAATCACCACCACCAGAAAAGGCAATCTTTAAAAGTAGTAAAGTTAATAAGTTAGGTAAATTAGGAATAGGATATAACAGAGTTAACGATAGTGAGAAAAAGATACTTGAAGAAATACATAAACAAATAGAAGAAAATATCTTAAAAGATTATGGTAATCTTATTTTATATAGTAAATGGGAACCTTGCCCGAGCTGTTATCTTGTAATTGATCAATTTCAAAAAAAGCATCCTCACATAAAAATACAGGTAAGACATATTAAAAAATATGGTGAATAGAAAAAGATAGGTGGTAACTTTAAAGTGCCTAATTGTTGCATCAAAATTCCGTTGATATAATAAAGACAAGTTAAGAACAGAAAAAAACTTTAGGAGGAATTTAAAATGGTAAAACATATTAATGAAAATGAATTTGATGTAGAAGTATTAAAGGAAGAAGGAGTTGTAGTAGTAGATTTCTTTGCAACTTGGTGTGGACCATGTAAGATGTTAGCTCCAGTATTAGAGGATGTTCAATCAGAAATGCAAGATATTAAAATTGTTAAGGTTGATATAGATGAAAATAAAGCAGCAGCACAAAAGTACGGAATTCAAAATATACCAACAATAAAAATATTTAAAAATGGAGAAGAGGTTACTACTAAAGTAGGATTCTCACCAAAAGATGTATTAGTAGAAACTATAAAAGAATTTGTATAAGAGGTAAAATTTATGAGCGAGAGATATGACATAGCTATAGTAGGTAGTGGACCAGCTGGTTTATCAGCAGCACTTAATGCTAAGATAAGAAATAAATCATTTATTATATTTGGAAGTAAGAATCTTAGTCCTAAAATTAATAAGGCACCAAAGATTAACAACTATTTAGGGTTCCCAAATTCAACAGGAGCCAAAATAGGAGAAGCTTTTAAAGAACATATAAATGCTATGGGAATTGAAATAACAGAAGAAAGAGTTAATAATGTTTATTCAATGGGAGATTACTTCACGCTAATAGTAAAAGATAAGATGTACGAAGCTAAATCTTTAATCTTAGCAACAGGCGTTGAATTCTCTAGACCACTTAAAGGCGAATTAGAGTTTTTAGGCAAGGGAGTAGGATACTGTGCTACATGTGATGCACCTTTATATAAAGGAAAAACTGTAGTTATAGTAGCATCAAATGATGAAGGAGAGCAAGAAGCTAACTATGTAAGTGAGCTTGCTGGAAAAGTATATTATATACCTTTATATAAAGGTGAGTACCAGCTAAATGAAAATATAGAATTAGTTCAAGAAAGACCTATAGAAATAGTTGGAGATGATAAGGTTAGAAAGATAGTCTTTAAAGATTCAGAGATTGAAACTGACGGAGTATTCTTATTAAAAGATGCCATTTCACCATCACAATTAGTTCCAGGACTTGAGGAAGTTGACGGACATATTAAATGTGATAGATTAATGAGAACTAATATTACAGGATGTTTTGCAGCTGGAGATTGTGCTGGCAAACCTTATCAATATATAAAGTCTGCTGGAGAAGGAAACATTGCATCATTAAGTGCAGTAGCATACCTAGATGGAAGAAAATAATTAATTTATAAATAATATAATATTAAAATAACTTGGGATATGTAAAAATTTTAGTTGAAATTACTTAAAATTAATAAATATTGAATATATAAGCCGTATTGAAATATAGAGGCATTATTGCTGAAGTTTTAATATAAAAGAGCTAGGTATAATGCCCAGCTCTTTTATATTATTAATTTTTTAATTTTCTTATCTTTATAAGAAGACTATTATATTCATCTTCTAATAAGTTCTTTTTATTGATATCCGTTTCTGTTGATATTAAAGAAATTACTTCAGAAAATCTATTTTCTAATAATATAAGATTCTCTTTATTTTGTTTTTCTTTTAAATTTATCTTAGGTTTATTTTTAGAAGTTATATAATCATCATAGCAACCAGAGAATTCATTAATCTTATTATTATCTATTTCTAAGATATAATTACATATATTAGATATAAACTTTCTATCATGAGATACTATAATCAATGTTTTATTACAATTAATAAGTGCAGATTCAAGAGCCTCCATAGACTTAATATCTAAATAGTTAGTAGGTTCATCTAAAATCATCAGATTATTATCAGATAATAAAACTTTACAAAGAGCTACCTTTACTTTTTCACCACCGCTTAATAAAGAAACTTGTTTAAATACTGTATCTCCTTTAAATCCAAATCCATCTAAGTTTGTTCTAATAAAGCTTTCATCATAAGAGCAATCTCTAAGTATATTTTTTAATATTGATTCATTATCATTTAATATATATTGAGATTGATCAAAGTATCCTATAACAACATTATCCAAAATTTTTATATTATTTTTATTAGAAATAATCTCTTTAAGCAAAGTACTTTTGCCACATCCATTATTACCGATAAGAGCTACTTTTCTACCATTCTTTATTTTAAAGCTAGCGTCCTTAAGTAGAAGTTTATCACCTGCAATTAAATTAAGGTGTTTAACTTCTATAAGATTTTTAGACGTTATTTTCAAATTGTCTTGAACCTTAATTTTAGTTTCTTTTATATTTTTAGGTTTTTCCTTAACATCAAGATGATCAACTCTACTTTTTAGAGCCTTTATATTATTATCTAAGTTTTTCTTTCCTTTTTGACCACCCATTTTGTGCAATCTAGCTTCAGAGTTTCCCATTCTCTTAGGTGTTCTTCTTATACTATCTTTTATATTTTGTTTATTAAGAATAGCATTTTCAATATGTTTCTTTTCATTTATATAAGCAACATACTCAGTTTCAGATCGTTGTCTTTCTAAAGCTTTAAGTTCTAAATACTTAGAGTAATTTCCCTTATAAATTTTAATTTTCCCATCTTCAATTTCAATAATAGTATTACATAATACATCTAAAAAATTTCTATCATGAGAAACTAAAAGTAATGCACCATTATAATTCTTAAGCATTTTTTCAAGTATTCCAATACTATATCCATCTAGGTTTGCAGTTGGTTCATCTGCAATAATTAGATTCTTATTTTCACCTAAAGCTTTTGCTATTTTAAACTTAACCTTTTCACCACCTGATAAAAAGTCATCATACTCAAAAGGTGCATTAAATATATTTTTAAAATTATTATCTAAAAACTTTTCATTAGCATCTTCTGTCTGACTTATATAAGCAAAACTTTTAGTTAAATAAACATTTCCTTCATCAATAGGTGTGTCATTTATTAATGCTTTTATAAGTGTAGTTTTTCCAGCACCATTAACACCAACCAATCCTATTCTGTCACCATCTAAGATTTCTAATTTATCTATATCTAAAATTAATCTATCACCATAATACTTTTTTACTTTATTTAATCTTGCTAAAGACATAAAAAATCCCTCCTATAAAATATAGGAGAGTATATATAGCCATTTAAAAGGACAAATATACATACCTCACTATAATCTACTCTCCCTAAATTTAAGTACAACAAAAAAAGCTCCAAATAATACTTTTTTGTTGTAATCAAAATTTGAAAAATAGATTATATTCTCATCTGTGAAAATACCTTTGCCTTTCTTAAAATTTATAATTTTCAATATATAGTATATCATTATTTTAAACATGTATCCAATAAATAAAAATAGAGAATTAAAATAGAATAGTAATTATACTTTAATAAAAATATACCGTACTATAAAATTTAATAAAGAGTAAAAGTTAAATAACATATTATTTGTGTTTATTTAGGTCTATACTATTTTTAAGGTATTAGAGATTTATCTTTACATTAAAGTATAGTGTGAGATGTCTATAATAACAGTAATTCTATAAAGTTTAGACAAGAATAAATTTATGATTTAAATAAAGGAGTATGATTATGGAATATATACCTGCTAAAAAGATTTTATCTAATTATATAGAAAATAACCCTTGGTTCTCATTAAATTATAATATGAATATATATAAAGGTTGCTGTCATGGATGTATATATTGTGACTCAAGAAGTAGTTGTTATCAAATAGTTGATTTTGATAGAGTTAGAGCAAAAGAGAATTCTACTGAAACAATAGAAAGAGATTTAAAGAGCAAGAGAAAGAAAGGAGTAATAGGTATAGGTGCTATGAGTGACCCTTATAATCCTTTCGAGAAAAAGTACTGCCTAACAAGAGAGGCATTAAAGCAGGTAGATAAAAATAATTTTGGAATAAGTATAGCTACAAAAAGTGATTTGATAACAAGAGATATAGATATATTAAAGAAAATACAAGAACATTCTCCTGTATTAATAAAAATTACTATAACAACCTATGATGATAAATTAGCTAAAAAGATAGAACCGAATGTTAGTAGTAGCACAGAGAGATTTAATGTTATAAGGAAACTAACTGATAATGGAATATATGCAGGTATACTACTTATGCCTATACTTCCTTTTATAAATGATAATAAAGAAAACATAATAAATATAGTAAGAAAAGCCCATGAGAGTGGAGCTAAATTTATATTTGCCTTTGGTATGGGAGTAACTTTAAGACAAAATCAAAGAGAATATTATTATAATAAACTAAAAGATATATTTAAAGGTGAGGATTTATCTAAAAGGTATATTGACACATATGGAGATAGATATGAGTATTCTTCTATTAATTCAGATGAATTATGGAAAATTTTTAAGGGTGAATGCAAGAGGTATGGAATCTTATATAAGATGAAAGATATAATTAAAGATTACAGAAGTAAGTATGAAGAGGTTCAAATAAGTTTATTTTAAATTTATAAAGATATTGTATATGAATTAAATTTAGATAGAAATTTAAGAAAAGGCATATTTATAGGATGATTTAAAATGGATTCTTATAATTTCAATGGCTTATATACCAATGATAAGTTTATATTAATTAGATGTTATTAATATATAGCTAAGGAGCTGTCTAAAAATAGACAGCTCCTTAGCTATATAGAAGATATATTAAAAAATATTACTTATGACTTATTATACTTTTAGCGATTAATCCTTTTTCAGGATTAAAACCAATCATATAACTAGGTTTATTAGTATCAACTTTATTTAGTATGAATCCATTTGAGTTTTCATTTAATATCAATACATTTCCTTCTGGTTCTGGTATGAATACATTTTGGACCTGAGTTAAGGAAAGGTGAAGAGAGATTATGATTTCATTAATGTAAGAGTTATTTTTTTTAGTTACTATATCTTGTAGTACTTGTATATAATCTAAATCACAATAAATAGGTTGTGAATTCTTTTGGTAATATAATTTAAAATCAATATTATTATTTATAGGAATTTGATCAAAATCAATAGTTATCTTTTCTTCTATTGGAATATCTAAATTAAAACTTTTAATTGAACTAGGAGTAATCTTATTGATAGAGTATTTTAAGGACTTATATATAGATCCTTTTATTATAAGTTCATTATTACCAGTAATCTCAATAGTACTTAAAGATATTTTATTTGTATTTTCTGAAATATTTATGTAGCTTTCCTCAAAATTTAATTCTGTAGTTATGGGAATTGAAATCTTCAAATTTGATAGAACTACAGGAGCCTTTATTATAAGAGAACCTGGCTTTCCCATAGATACATAGTACTCACAATTTGTTTTATTAGAATTATTCTGATTTTCCATATGCCCCCCTATAGTTATTAAATAATAATTATTTAATATAATATATTCATAAATAACAAATTAAATAACAAATAAATATACTTATATATAAATATAAAAATAAAGAGTGTTGATCTTATCAACACTCTGCTTGAGACTCATTTTAAAATCTTTTATCAATTAAATTATTTTAGCAGCAGCTATTGCCATTATTCTCTACAGCAAGAGCTGTTATTTGAGAATTAATTGTTAAACCAGCAGCTAATAAAGTAGCATTTGTTATTTCAAGTGAATAAGTTACGCATCCACAGCAGTTTGAACAATCACAAATTTGGAATGAGAATGATTGGCTTGAAAGTGCTGCAAGTGCGTTTGCAAATGTGAAAGATTCACCTACAGGTTGTCTGCATCCATCACAGCATTTAAAAACTGTGAAAGTTAATGTAGCTGCGATAGCTACTGGTGCAGCTATTATTGAATTAACATTAAGAAGAACTGTAGGATTGCATAATTCTCTAGTATCTATAGTAACACTACCTATAGGAATTGCATTATTTAATCCTAGAATTGTACCAGCTGCAATAAGAGGAAGTGGTCCAGCTGCTCCTCTACCACATTTTAATAAAGACTTACCAGGTTCTGGTGCACAAGTACAAGGTTTTTTTACAAGATAGCATTCTTCATAACAACGCTTTTTAGGTTTACAACAGCATTCTTTAGGTTCACAATATTCTTCGTGATAACATTTTTTAGGCTCACAACAATCATCATAATAATATTTTCTAGTTTCTTTACAATCACAATCATCGAAGCATTTGTCTTTTTCTTGCATCATTTTCATAAATCCCTCCATAAAGTATAATAATTTTTATAAATACTTTGTTTATTCAACAAATTATTTGTTTTTCTTCATAGTACATTGTATGAAGTGGAGTAAAAAATGTGTTATTTTAAATTAAAAAATAGAAATGATTATTTTTTTAATAAAACCTACCAATTTATATATTATATATAGTAAAATATTTCTAATTATTTAGGGATATATATATAATAATCATATGTATTCAGTTTATATAAGTGATTTTAGAGTTATTTAATGATATATAGAGAATTATGTAAATACTTTATTATTATGAATTTATATGTTCAAATTTTATATAGATAAATATGATAGAATATATAATGAAAAGTTTATAGATATTTGAGGGTAGTAGATAGTAGATTTACTAGGGAGGAATAATAATGTATGTAGTAGATGTATTTTTAGATAATAGATCGTCAAGATATATAACTTCAATTTGGGAAGCCTTAAGTGTTAGTGGAATAGATTCAAGCTTAAAAGATACAGATGGATTAGCACCACATATAACACTAGCAATTTATGAAGATATAGATGAAAATAAATTTATAGCAAAAATGAAAGACTTTAAATCAAAACTTAAAGTCATAGATACTAGATTTGATGCTTTAGGAGCATTTCCAACTACAGGAGCATGTTTTATAACTCCAGTAATCACAGAAGCTTTATTAGATTATCATAAAGAATACTATGAGTTTTTTAAAGAATTTGAGGGGTCAGCTAGATCATATTACTTACCAGGAAAGTGGAACCCTCATTGTAGTTTGGCAATGGGGTTAAGTAAAGAAAAATTAAAAGAGGTATTTAATTTTGTGGTAGATATATATGAACCTTTTGAGGCAAGTTTAGATGGAATCGCCTTATACAAAGTAGAAATGGAAAATGGGAAATTTACAGATAGCATAAGATTATTCTAGAATATATTAAATTTAAGATAAAGATAAGCAGATTGGACAAGCACTATCTGCCTTTTTATTTAGTTTAAATAAAAACACTTGCTATACGGGTAGTTATTAATAATAACTAAATTACTTAAATAATAGTACGCACTTTATATAAAATTTAATTAGGTTACTCTATGTTTATATACTACTATATATTATAGTAAGTACTTAATTAAAGTTATCAACATAAATAATTTTAAAATATATATTTAAAATGTAGAATAGGATTGATATAAGGATATAATTAATAAATATAGGATTTTAAATTTTAAAAGGAGATATATGTGAAGAAGATAAAAGATTTTATAATAATATGCTCAATTATTATGCTTATATTAATATTTAATACAAAATGCATTTTTAAATCAATTATAGGGATACCCTGCCCTGGATGTGGATTAACTAGAGCTTGGATAAGCTTTATAAAAGGAGATATACCAAAAGCTTTTTATTGGCATCCGTTATTTTTAATAATACCTATATTAGCAATTTTAATATTTTTTTATTTTAAAGGATCATTAATTAAATATAGAAGATATATTCTTATATTAATAATGATTATAGTAAGTTTGTATCTTGTTATATATATAGTTAGAATGATAAATTTATTTCCTAATATAGAACCATTGGATTACAACAATCAGTCTTTTATAAATAGATTAATATACTATATTAAAAGTATGTGGTATATAAGGACTTAAATTAAAAAAGAAATGATTAGTATTTAGAAGAGATTTTATAGTATTAACATCTAATAATAATCAAATAATGAATAAAAAACAGAAAACTTAGCCGAGCATATCAGTGTAAGATAAATGACGAAAAATGGAGCAATATAGAATATAGAGACGTTAAGCTTACATTATGCGACTATATTATTTAAATAGTGTCAAAAAACAGTATATAATGATATACATCGGCTACAGGAAATCAATTCTCAGAAGAGAAAAAACAACTAAATTAAATTCTTAAAAGAAATTAAAAAAAGTTGTTGACAAGATTCGATGTACATGATAAGATAATCAAGTCGCTTAAGGGCGATGAGATAAAATGGTCTTTGAAAATTGAACAGAATA
>JBBVGE010000369.1:0-200 GCA_040144665.1 Clostridium perfringens | reverse complement strand
GACCTGGAGACCCAGAGGATATGGGAGAAGCAGTAAATGAGGTAAAGAAAATAGTTGGGAAGAAACCAATAGTAGGAATTTGTTTAGGACATCAATTATTAGCTTTAACCTTAGGTGGAGAAACTAAGAAGCTTAAGTTTGGTCATAGAGGATGTAACCATCCAGTTAAAGATTTAATAAATAACAGAGTTCATATAACA
>JBBVGE010000368.1:0-205 GCA_040144665.1 Clostridium perfringens | reverse complement strand
AATGGCCTTCAGATGATACTTATGAAGCATTCAAGGCTATAAGCGAATGTGATACAGTAACTATCGATCCTCACAAGATGGGATACATCCCTTACTCAGCTGGTGGTATAGTTATAAAAGATAAGAGAATGAGAGAATCAATCTCATACTTCGCAACTTACGTATTTGAAAAAGGAATGGACATCCCTGCATTACTTGGAGCATT
>JBBVGE010000367.1:0-342 GCA_040144665.1 Clostridium perfringens | reverse complement strand
AGGAGATCTACCTTCTCCACCACCGTGAGGGTGATCGCAAGGGTTCATTACAGAACCTCTAACTGTTGGTCTCCATCCCATGTGTCTCTTTCTACCAGCTTTACCGATATTTACGATCTCATGAGTTGTGTTTGATACTGTTCCAACAGTAGCTTTACATTCGATTCTTACGTATCTCATTTCACCTGATGGTAATCTTAATGTAGCATAGTTTCCTTCTTTAGCCATTAACTGAGCTGAAGTACCTGCTGATCTTACCATTTGGCCACCTTTTCCAGCTTGTAACTCTATGTTATGAACAAAAGTACCTACTGGCATGTGTTTTAATTGAAGAGCGTTACC
>JBBVGE010000366.1:0-6527 GCA_040144665.1 Clostridium perfringens | reverse complement strand
ATAAATAATTGATGTACTTAAGATTATTATAAAAATTTTATAGATATATTATTTCTATTTATTTTTCATTGTAAAATAGTAATTAGTAGTTTATATATTTTTAAGTAAAATTATAGAATAGGTATATTTAGATAAATAAGATAGTGGATTTTATAAGGTATAATACATATAAACATATTAGATATAAATAGACTTTATATAAATATTTAAGGAGTAAGAAAATGAAAAAAACAATAGGAATATTTGCTCATGTAGATGGTGGAAAAACTACATTCTCTGAGCAATTACTTTATCATACAAATAGTATTAGAAACAGAGGAAGAGTAGACCATAAAGATTCGTATTTAGATAATCATAAAATTGAAAAGGAACGTGGTATAACAGTATTTTCAGATGTTGCAAAGTTTAATTATAAAGATTCAATATATTATTTAGTAGATACTCCAGGACATATAGACTTTTCACCAGAGATGGAAAGAGCTATAGGAATATTAGATTATGCAATACTTATAATCAGTGCTGTAGAAGGTATACAAGGACATACGGAAACTATATGGAGTATCCTTAGAAAAAATAATGTTAAAACATTCATATTTATAAATAAAGTTGATAGAACTGGTGCAGATATCAATAAAGTTTTAAATGAAGCAAAAGTTAGTCTAAGTAAAAACATATTTTACATAGATTCTAATATAAATGAAGAGATAAATGAAAAAGATAAGGAATTTATAGCTGAGAGAGATGATGAGTTACTTAATCTTTATTTAGAAGGAGAAGTTAGTAATGATTTATGGAGGGATAAATTAAAAGATCTAATAAAAAATAATGAGATTTTTCCATGTTTTAAAGGTTCTGCTCTTTTAGATGAAGGGATTTTAGAATTTTTAGATGGATTTGATTTACTTACTAGTACAGATTATAAAAGTGACGGTAACTTTAAAGGAAGAGTATTTAAAGTAAAGTACGATGATAAAGGCAATAGAGTGACCTTTATAAAAGCATTAAGTGGAAGTCTTAAGGCTAAAGATGAGATAACTTTTAAAGTAAATAATGATGAAATCAGTGAAAAGGTAAATGGAATAAGAATATATAATGGAAGTAAGTTTAGTGTAGTAGATGAAGTTTTAGCTGGGGATCTTTTTGGTGTAATTGGAATAGAAAATCTTAAATCAGGAATGGCAATTGGATTAGATAATGATTTTACTTATGAAATGGTTCCTACATTAAAAGCAAAGGTTATATATGATGAAAAACTTAATCATAATGATATACTAAAAATATTTAAGATTCTTGAAAGCGAAGATGGTAGCTTAAATGTAGTTTGGGATGAAGCTTTAAAAGAAATGCATGTAAGTATAATGGGTAAAATACAACTTGAGGTATTAAAAGAAGTTTTATTTGATAGATTTAATTTAAATGTAGATTTTGGAAGTCCAGAAATTTTATATAAAGAAACTATTATAGGGGAAACTTTAGGATGTGGTCATTTTGAGCCATTAGGACATTACTCAGAAGTTCATTTTAAGATAGAAGAAGGAGAAAGAGGGAGTGGAATAACTTTTGAAAATAAGTGCCATACTGATGATTTAACTATAGGTAATCAAAACCTTATAAGAAGTCATATATTTGAGAAGGAGCATAGAGGAATACTTACAGGTAGCCCAATTACTGATCTTAAGATAACATTACTTACAGGAAGAGCACACAATAAGCATACAAGTGGTGGTGATTTTAGAGAGTCAACTAAGAGAGCTTTAAGACAAGGATTAGAAATTGCAAAGTGCATACTACTTGAGCCATATTATAAATTCAAGGTAGATGTAAATATGGATCTTATAGGAAGAGTTTTATCAGATATACAAAAAATGAAGGGTGAATTTGAGGAACCTATAAGTTATGAGAATAAGGTCATTATTAAAGGCAGAGGACCAGTTAAAACATTTATGAATTATCCTTTAGAATTTGTAAGTTTTACAAAAGGTAAAGGAACTCTTAGTTTATTATTTGATGGTTATGATGTTTGTCATAATGAAGAGGAAGTAATAGAAGAAAAAAATTATGATAGAAATTCAGATATTGAATATACTAGTACTTCAATTTTTTGCTCAAAAGGACAATCATATTTAGTAAAAGGTGAAGATGCTAGAGAATATATGCATTGTTTAAAGTAATTGAAATTTAAAATAAAGGGGTAAGGAGAGTTTAATATATGAGGTGTGTTATTATACATGGAAGTCCAAGACGAGGAAATACTTGGAATGTATTAAATATGGTCCTTGATGAGTTAAGGGATATTCCTAATATAGAATTTGATATTATTGAGCTTAGAAAAATTAAATTAGATACATGTATAGGTTGCTTTAATTGTATAATTAAAGGTGAAGATAGATGTCCACATAATAGTGATATGAAAATTCTAAGGGATAAGATTGAAGAAGCAGGAGTTATAATAATGACATCTCCAGTATATTCTATGCAAGTATCTGGACTTTTAAAGAATTTTATAGATCATATGTCATTTAAATTTCATAGACCTGGGTATTATAAAAAGAAAGGATTAGTTATAGCAACAACAGCTGGAGCTGGGCATAAAAACGCAACAAAATATATGAAAGAAGTCTTAGAGTTTTGGGGAATAAATAAAGTTAATTCAATTGCAGTAGCTTATAGAAGTAAAGAGCTTACAGAGAAAAATATAAATTATATAAAAAATGAAGCAAGAAAGTTTAAAAGAGAATTAATTAAAGGTGATATACCAAAGAGTGGCTTTAAGCAAATAATAATGTATAATGCATGGCGTGGAATGTCTAGCAATGATAAATCAATGGAAGCTGATTATAATTATTATAAAAATAATAGGGGAGTCTATTATAGAGATGCAAATGTGAATAAAATTAAAATAATTATAGGAAATTTGGTATATAAAGTTATAAAAAGAGGATAAATATTACTTTATATACAGAGTTATTGTATAATAGAGATAGATTTTAATTTCGAAAGGGGCTTATGTTATGAAAAAGGTTAACGAAAGATTTTTAGAGTATGTAAAAGTTGATACAAAATCAGATGAAACAACAAGAGTTACTCCAAGCACAAAAGGACAATTAGAACTTGGAAAAATTTTAGAAAAAGAACTTAAAGAAATAGGACTTGAAGATGTTCATATTGATGAATTTGGATATGTTTATGGAACACTTAAAAGCAATTCAGATAAGAAAGATATTCCTACTATAGGATTTATATCTCATATGGATACAGCTCCAGACATGAGTGGTAAAAATGTTAATCCTCAAATTGTAGAAAATTATGATGGCGGAATAATAACTTTAAATGAAGAGCTTAATATAAAATTAGATCCAAAAGAATTACCAGAGCTTAAAAATTACATAGGAAAAACTCTTATAACAACAGACGGAACTACACTTTTAGGAGCAGATGATAAGGCTGGTATTTCAGAGATAATAACTGCAATGGAATATTTAATAAATCATCCAGAAATAAAGCATGGAGATATAAAGGTTGGATTTACTCCTGATGAAGAAATAGGAGAAGGTGCGGATCATTTTAATGTTAAAGGATTTAATGCAGATTTTGCATATACAGTAGATGGAGGTCCAGTTGGAGAATTAGAATTTGAAAACTTTAATGCCGCAGGAGCTAAGGTTACTATAGTAGGTAGAAACGTGCATCCAGGTAGTGCAAAGGGAAAGATGATTAATTCAGCATTAATTGCTCATGAATTTTTAAACTTACTTCCATTAGATGAAGTACCAGAGAAAACAGAAAATTATGAAGGGTTTTCATTCCTTTTAGGTATAGAGGGAAGTGTTGAAAAAACAGAGATGTCATTTATAATAAGAGATTTCTTTGAAGATGAATTTGAAAGAAGAATAAAAGAATTTAATGATGCAGCAGAAAAATTAAATGATAAATACGGAAAAGACATTGTTAAAGTAGAAATAAAAGAACAATATAGAAATATGAAAGAAAAGATTGAGCCGGTAATGCATATTATTGATGTTGCAAAGAAAGCTATGGAAATGGCAGATGTTGTTCCAGAAATAAAACCAATAAGAGGTGGAACTGATGGAGCAAGACTATCATTTATGGGACTTCCAACACCAAATATGTTTACAGGTGGAGAGAACTTCCATGGAAGATATGAATACATTGCAATAGAGTCAATGGAAAAAGCTGTTAAAACTATTATAAATATAGTTAAGCTATATGGAGAACAATAATTAAATAAAAAGAAGTAGGATTAAATAAACCCTACTTCTTTTTGTTTGTTAGAATATTTATTTCTGTGTACTTGCAATGAATAAGCAAAATAAACCACTTGCTATAGTTAAAAAACTTACGAAGTGATGTGTATCTGTTATTGATGTTAGATTGAAAAATAAAGCCAGAGCACCGCATAGTATACAAATCAATCCTAATGTTGCAACTATTAATTTTCCAGAAATAACTGTAGTTTTATCCTTATTTAACAAATTAAATTTAGACATATAAAACATCTCCTTTAAATAAATAGTTGTGATATTTTAATAGTTAAAAATTATATATATATTATACTTATATCATAATATATATATGCATTTATGTAAATGTTTAACTAGTTTAAATTAATGCTTATTAAGATTTTTCTCTATCCAAGACAAGGCTCTTTCATCAATAGAACCAGAGTGATTGTTATTTATTTCTGAAACAAAAAAAAGATCATTTTCTTCCATCACTTCTTTTAAAGAATCACTTATCTCTTTTGCCGAGAATTCAGAATAAACAAGCCAGCTTGAAGGCATAAATTGAGCCCAAGATCCTAGAGATTTAATTTTCCTAGTTAAATTGCTATCTTCATCATGATGATGGTGATGGTTTATGTGATAAGTTATTATATATGTTGACATAATTATATTCTCCTTAAAATAAATTTAATATTATTGTACAATAAATGCGAATAAATATCAATTAATAATTAAAATCATAAAATTAAAAGGTATAATAGAAATTAGAGAAAATATGGTTAATAATAAAAAAACTGAAAAATATAGAGTTGTATATTCTGTAAAAGACAGCAATGAGGTAACTATAAATATAAATTTAAAAGTTATTTTACTTTATAAAATTAATGGTTAGTAGTAAGATAAAATTAGATAATAAACTTAGTGGAAAGAAGTAATCATATGAAAAAATGTTTATATTGCAAAAAAGAAATTAAAGGAGAAGGCTATAAAAATAAAATAGGAGACTTTTGTTCAGAGGAACACTATGATAAATATTATGCATCACTTTCAAAAGAAGAAATAATAGAAATAATGAATAATATGTGTGTATGTAGTGATGATTAGAATTAAAGTTATTTTAAATTAAACCTTATTGCGATAACTTTTCACAATAAGGTTTAATTATTCTATATTATAGAATTAGTAACTAAATGATTCATTTTTAAATATTTCTAAAGAATATTTTACATCTAAAGTTACATCACATTTTCTATATAATAATATGGAATCATCTAATTTTTTTTCTATAGAAAAATCTTTTTTTGCATTAAATGATGCTTCGGTCAAAGAGATATCTAAATTATTAAAAATATTTTTTGTAAGAGGAGCATTATATTCTAGGTCTATAGGACCAGATATACTAAAAGGAATAGTTATTATACAATTACTATAATTACATCTAAGTGGAAGTATATGGTTTAATGGGATAGAGTAGTATATAGTTACTTCTAAATAACCTTCAAAAAATAATACCCCTTTATTTTTATCATAAATATCTAATAAACTTAAATTAGATTTAATAATTAAGTTACTTTTAATATCAGAAATTGAATTTATATAAGTGGAAAAATCAATACTTACCTTAAATAAATTTGTTATATTACATTTAATTATTGATGTTGGCAATGTGAAATCACAATTGATACATTCATGTATATTAAAATTATCATTATTTAAATCAATTGTTTTATTAACTTTAGAATTTTTTATCCATCTACACTTACTAATATAATGAATATTATTGTCTACTTTCTTTATATAAAGTGAATCAAATTTTGCATTGCCTTTACTTATATTAAATTTTGGCTTTTTACATGGATTTAAATTTATATAACAACCTTTATTATAATAATTAGATGTTATATTGTATGTTTTATTTAAGTTAGTGCTAATATTATAAGAAGAGTTATTGTCTGGGATAGTAGTAGTAAAATTAGTAGTTGGAATAGTAGAATTAGAAGTAAAATCATCTTTTATGTAAATTTTATCTAGGTATAATGGTTTATATAGTATTTTATATGAGTCTATAAGGTTGTCTATATTAATTTTGTCATAATAGTTATAATTAGATTTATTATAATTGTTATATATTAAATTACTTTTAATTTCTTTAGATGAGTTAATAACTTTATTATCTATAGGCTTATTAATAATATTATTATTATTATCATTATTATAATTAGAATCATTATAGGATTTTAAGTTATTGAAGTTATTTTGAAGTTTATTATTATTATTATTATT
>JBBVGE010000365.1:0-297 GCA_040144665.1 Clostridium perfringens | reverse complement strand
ACTTTGTATTGGAGCAGAAACATTTGCTACACCAGATCTTAAAAATAGTATTATACCTACTATCATAGCAACATTACTTCCAAACATAGCACCGTTAGCCATTAATAACATAAGTGGTACACAAAGTATAGTAGTTGCGGCTATGGTTACTATTGATCCAAACTTCTTTTCTAGGTAAGGGGTACAAAAATAACCGATTACCATAGATACTGTTTGGAATGTTATGATAGATGAAACAGTACCTCTGCTTATATGTAAGAAATTATTTAAATAAATTGGAAAGAATGGTGTTACTAA
>JBBVGE010000364.1:0-243 GCA_040144665.1 Clostridium perfringens | reverse complement strand
TCAAAGGGATGGCACAAAATAAAATATAAGAATGGTTATGGATATATATCAGCTGATTATGTAAGTGTTAATAATTCATCAAGCACAAATAAACCATCAACAAATACACAAAACACTAAAACAGGAAAAGTTAAAGCAAGTGCATTAAATGTAAGAAATGGAGCATCAACAAAAAACAAAGTAATAGGAAGTTTATCAAGAGGATCTAAAGTTGAAATAGTATCAACATCAAAGGGATGGCAC
>JBBVGE010000363.1:0-389 GCA_040144665.1 Clostridium perfringens | reverse complement strand
AAGTAGTTGTTAGATTCCAAGGAGGAAATAACGCTGGACATACAGTTGAAGTTGAAGACAAACAATACAAGTTACACTTAATACCTTCAGGAATATTACATGACGAGAAATTAAACGTAATAGGAAATGGTGTTGTAGTAGATCCTAAAGCACTATTTACAGAAATAGATTATTTAGAAGGCTTAGGAGTAAAAGTAACTCCAGAGAAATTAATAGTTAGTGATAGAGCACATCTTATAATGCCATACCACATAACTTTAGATAAGTTAAAAGAAAAAGCTAGAGGAAAAAATGATATAGGAACTACTTGCAAAGGAATAGGTCCTTGTTATACAGATAAATATGAAAGATCAGGAATAAGAGTTTGTGACCTTATGCACAAGGATTCT
>JBBVGE010000362.1:0-4504 GCA_040144665.1 Clostridium perfringens | reverse complement strand
GGAGGTTCGAGTCCTCTTCGCGGAGCCATTTTTTTTTATTAAGATATAAATTTAGCAGTGATTTTATAATCACTGCTTTTTTTATTATTCATCATATTCAATTAAATCTATAATAACGGCACAAGCAAGTATTAGTCCATGATCATTAAAATTCTCTATATCAATAGCATATTTGTCTGTTGAATTAATAATCCCTTTAGAAGCTTTAGCTACAGGAGTATCATATTCATCATATATACAAAATTCATAATCAGTAAAATCACCTTTAGCAATTAGTTCTCCGTAAGGAGTATCAATAATAAACTCATCTTCTATAGGAGTAACCATTCTTTTAGTTAGTTTAGCATAAGGATTGTTTGCCCTATAGATTTCAAATGTTTTAGATATTTTCATAAGCTTTTTTCTTATTTTAAATAACTTATTTCCATTAGCATCTTCAAAAAATAACTTTTCTGCAATAGTAAAAACTTTACCATCGACTTTATAACATATATCTCCATTAGAATCTTTTATTAAATAATCATTTCCAATAGAGACTAAATTTTGGTTTAAAATATATCTCATGTTTAATCCTCCTTTATAATTTTATTTAAATATATTATATAATATATAAGCTGTTCATTAAGTAAATTTAATGTAACATTAAAAATAAGCTTGTATGTACCTTGACATATATAAGGCTTTTGGTAAAATTAAATATATAATTTAATATATGCGTTGAAAAAGAAGAGTAGTCTTATCTTTATTTTTAGAGAGATGATGAATGGTGGAAATCATTAATAAAATAAGATGAAGGGAGCTTTTGAGCATTTTTTAGAAAGTTGGGCTTTAGCCAAGAAGGGTGGAACCGCGGAATGTTTTTCGTCCCTTTATTGTGCTTAGGGCTTTTTTTATTATAAAAAATTTGGAGGTATTAGAAATGGCAGTAGAAAAGACTATGGATAAGATAGTTGCACTTTGTAAGAACAGAGGATTTATATTCCCAGGTTCAGATATATATGGTGGACTTGCAAACTCATGGGATTACGGTCCATTAGGAGTTGAATTTAAGAATAACGTTAAAAAAGCATGGTGGCAAAAGTTTGTTCAAGAAAGTCCATATAATGTAGGTGTTGATTGTGCTATCTTAATGAACAAGGAAGTTTGGGTAGCGTCAGGTCACTTAGGTGGATTCTCAGATCCATTAATGGATTGTAAAGAATGTAAAGCAAGATTTAGAGCTGACAAATTAGTTGAGGATCATATGACTGAAAGTGGAGTTGAAGTTGCTTCAGCTGATGGTATGTCAAATGAACAATTAAAAAGCTACATAGAAGAGCATAATATAGTATGTCCTAAGTGTGGAAAGATGAATTATACAGATATAAGACAATTCAATCTTATGTTTAAGACTTTCCAAGGAGTAACTGAAGACGCTAAAAATGAAATATACTTAAGACCAGAAACAGCACAAGGTATATTCGTAAACTTTAAACAAGTTCAAAGAAGCTCAAGAAAGAAAGTTCCATTTGGTATAGCTCAAATAGGTAAATCATTTAGAAATGAGATTACACCAGGTAACTTTACATTCAGAACAAGAGAATTTGAACAAATGGAATTAGAATTCTTCTGTAAGCCAGGAACAGATTTAGAATGGTTTGAATACTGGAGAGAATACTGCTGGAATTTCTTATTAAACTTAGGAGTTAATAAAGATTGCTTAAGATTAAGAGATCATGGAGAAGAAGAACTTTCATTCTACTCAAATGCAACATCAGATATAGAATATCTATTCCCATTTGGATGGGGTGAACTTTGGGGTATAGCTGATAGAACAGATTATGATCTAAAGAAGCATGCAGAGCATTCAGGTCAAGATTTAACTTACTTAGATCCAATGACTAATGAAAGATATATACCATACTGCATAGAGCCATCACTTGGAGCAGATAGAGTTGCACTTGCATTCTTGGTTGATGCATATGATGAAGAAGACTTATCAACAGAAACTAAGCAAGATTCAAGAATAGTTATGCACCTTCACCCTGCACTTGCACCATTTAAGGCTGCAATATTACCTTTATCAAAGAAATTATCAGATAAGGCTTTAGAAGTATACGGACAACTTGCTAAAAAGTTTAATGTTGAATATGATGAAGCTGGAAGTATTGGTAAGAGATATAGAAGACAAGATGAAATAGGTACTCCATTCTGTATAACAATTGATTTTGATACATTAGAAGATGGAGCAGTAACAGTTAGAGATAGAGATTCAATGGAACAAGAGAGAGTTAAAATTGAAGATCTAGAAGCATATATTGCTAAGAGTTTAGAGTTTTAATTAATATAATACAAAAAGAGTATTTTCATTATGAAAATACTCTTTTCTCTTATATATATTGATATAATGAGGCTTTTTAATGGAATTTAAACTTAAAAACAATAATCTATAGTGTTATAATTAGAAACAAATGGGACAAAATTAAAAATAATTCATAATATATAAGTTGATAGTAGTTTAGACTTGGAGGCAAAGTATGAAAAAAGATTTTAGAGAGTTTAAAGATTTTATAAAAGGCAAGAAGGTTGGAGTTGTAGGAATAGGAGTAAGTAATATACCACTTATCAATTTCTTAGTAGAACTTAATGCTAAAGTTACGGCTTTTGATATGAAGAGCGAAGAGAAGCTAGGTGTTATAGCTGAAGATTTTAAGAATAAAGGAGTAGGACTTTCGCTTGGTGAAAACTATTTAGATAATTTAACTGGTTTTGATGTTGTATTTAAAACTCCATCAATGAGAATAGATTGTGATGCTCTAGTTAGAGTTAAGAAAGAAGGAGCATACATAACTTCAGAAATGGAAGAGTTCGTAAGATATTGTAGTGGAAAGATATATGGTGTTACAGGTAGTGATGGGAAAACAACAACTACTACTATAATATCAAAATTATTGAATGAAGAAGGTTATAAGACTTGGGTAGGTGGAAATATAGGAACACCATTATTTGCTCAAATTGAAGAAATAAAAAAAGAAGATATGGTAGTACTTGAATTATCAAGTTTTCAACTTATGACTATGGATTTACCAATAGATGTAGCTATATGTACTAATTTAGCTCCAAATCATTTAGATATGCATAAAGATATGCAAGAGTATATAGATGCTAAGAAAAATATATTCTTATATGGTGAAGAATCAGGAGTATTAGTAGTAAATAGAGAAAATGATATAACATATAGCTTTGAAAAAGAGGCTAAAGGAGAAGTTAGAGAATTTAGTTCAAAAAGAGTATTAGAAAAAGGCGCTTACTATAAAGATGGAATACTATACCTAGAAGGAAAAGAAGTTGTAAGAAGAGGAGATATACTTTTAAAAGGTATGCATAATGTAGAAAATTATTTAGCTGCATTTATAGCTACTAAAGATGACGTTTCAATAGAAACAATGAAAAAAGTATGTGAGACTTTTGGTGGAGTAGAACATAGATGTGAAATCGTAAGAGAACTAAATGGAGTTAAATATTATAATGATTCTATAGCGTCAAGTCCTACAAGAACTTTAGCTGGACTTAAAGCTTTTGATGAAAAGGTAATATTAATAGCAGGGGGATATGATAAACATATACCTTTTGAACCTTTAGCTGAAGATGGGTATCCTTTTATCAAAAAAATGATATTAGTTGGAGCTACAAAGGGGAAGATTAAAGCAGCATTTAATAAATTAAAAGAAGAAAAAGGCATTAATGTTGAAATTATAGAAGTAAATACTTTTGAAGATGCTGTAAATAAAGCAAAAGAAATAGCTGTAGATGGGGATATAGTAACACTATCACCTGCTTGTGCATCTTTTGATATGTTCCCTAACTTTATGGAAAGAGGAAATAAGTTTAAGGAATTAGTAAATGCATTAAAATAGATAGAGAAAAGGTAGTGCAAATAATTGTGCTATCTTTTTATTTTTTAATAAATGAGTAAAGAATGTTATTAAAAGTGTAAATTATATTTAAAAAGATAAATAAAAATATTTAGTGTAAATAGAAAAAGTATAAAAATAATCAGGGTTATATTGTGAAAATTAGAATTATTAATAAAAAAATGGGTTTTTAAGGCGATAACTACACCACGTGTATCATTATTTAAATTAGTTAGTAAAATTAAGAAAAATACAGTATTTAAAGAATAAATTCATATAATGATAATTAATTAATAATTATAAAAAATATAATCATGGTACTATAATATCCGTCGTCAGGTGATGGCTACAACAAAAACACTTCAAGTGAAACATTGAAAAACAATTTAAAAAAAGTTGTTGACAATGAGAAACTTAAGTGATACTATAATAAAGCGGTCAACGAGATCGCACAGATCTTTGAAAATTGAACAGAATATAGAAATACATTTAAACAACCAGCAATTCTTTTTACAAAAGTAAGTTTTATGAGTGAAAAGATTAAACTTTTTATTGAGAGTTTGATCCTGGCTCAGGACGAACGCTGGCGGCGTGCCTAACACATGCAAGTC
>JBBVGE010000361.1:0-43918 GCA_040144665.1 Clostridium perfringens | reverse complement strand
CTCTCTATAAAGTAATATTACTTTATAGAGAGATTTCTTTATTTTAAACTTTAAAACAGAACAGATACGTACAATTATTAATTTATATAAAATAAAATTCGTAAAATACTTGATTTTTAATTTGATATAGATTACAATTTCCATATAAGGGTTAATTAAAACAAAAAAATCGAACATTAAGGCCTGTATAAATCTCTAATAAGGGGAGATGTTTCTACCGAGCTTCCGTAAAAAGCTCTTGACTATAGGATCACTTAATATTATTTCGTTTATGATAAGGGAGATGTTTATTTATGAATTATGAAGTAATAATAGTGGGAGCAGGACCAGCTGGAATTTTTACTGCTCTAGAATTAAATAAGAGAGAGCCAAATAAGAAAGTGTTATTAATAGAAGCAGGTAGAAGTATAGATAAGAGAAGTTGTCCAAAAGAAAAGACAAATAAGTGTGTTTCATGCAAACCATATTGTCATATAACTACAGGATTCTCAGGAGCAGGAGCATTCTCAGATGGAAAACTATCACTTAACTATGAAGTTGGCGGAGATTTACCAGAGCTTATAGGGGGCAATTTAGTTCAAAAATACATAGATTATACAGATAAGATATATCTTGAATTTGGGGCAGATCATAGAGTAGAAGGGTTAGATAATCCTGAAGCTGTAAAAGAAATTAGAAGAAAAGCTATTGAAGGAAATTTAAAGCTTGTAGATTGTCCTATAAGACATTTAGGAACAGAAAAGGCACAAGAAATTTATTTAAGAATTCAAGAGCATTTATTAGAAAAGGGTATAGAGATTAAGTTTAATACTTCAGTAAAAGACTTAATAATAGAAAATGGAGAAATTAAAGGGGTTAGAGTAACGGATTCAGTAACTAGAAGTAAAGATGAAGATATTCTTTCAGATACAGTTGTTGTTGCAACTGGAAGAAAAGGTGCTGACTGGCTTAAGGATATGTGTATAGGTCATGATATAGCACATAAGGCAGGAACAGTAGACATTGGGGTACGTGTTGAGCTTAGAAACGAAGTTATGGAAAGTGTAAACAACGTTTTATACGAATCAAAACTTATAGGATATCCAGCACCGTTTAAAGATAAGGTGAGAACTTTCTGTCAAAATCCTGGTGGATTTGTATCACAAGAAAATTATGATAATAATATGGCAATAGTAAATGGACATTCATACAAAGATAAGAAATCAAACAATACAAATCTTGCTATACTTAGTTCACATAACTTTGAAGAGCCTTTCAATCAACCAATAGAGTATGGTAAAAAGGTTGCAGAACTTGTAAATATGCTTGGTAATGGTAGCATATTAGTTCAAAGATATGGAGATATATTAGCAGGAAAGAGAACATGGCAAAAAGAGCTTGATAGATCAAATGTTAAGTATACATTACCAGATGCAGTAGCAGGAGATTTAACATCAGCTATACCATATAGAACAATGACTAATATAATAAACTTTATAGAGTCATTAAATGTAGTTGTTCCTGGTTTTGCAAGCGAGGAAACACTGTTATACGGACCAGAAATTAAGTTCTACAGTAATAAAGTTATAATAGATGAGAATTTTGAGACAAGCATTAATGGGTTATACTGCCTAGGAGATTCTAGCGGATGGACTAGAGGTCTTATGATGGCTTCAGCTATGGGAGTAATGATGGGAGAAAAGTTAGCTTAAAGCTATATAAGGTTATAAGAGAGTATTCAAATTATACATTAAAAAAGATCTAGAAATTTAGGGATTTCTGGATCTTTTTTATATAAAGGAATAATAATATAGAATTAAAATCAATAAAGTCTAATATATATTCAGCAAACAAAGTTCTGGGATAGTCTAATTATAAAGATATCTTCCTATAATCTTAAGAAATTAAAAATTATGATAAAAATATAAATACGACTGGTAAAATATAGATATAAATGGTAAAATATTGATGGAACAGTAAAATATTTAAGGGAGGAAATAAAGATGGAAAGAACAATAAGACTTAAAAGCAGAGAAGAGATACTTTATACTGCAATATTTCACAGGGATATTAGCAAGGCTACCATTGCATTAAATATTATAGCAAATTGTGTGTCTGAGTCTATGGGAAGCCCTACAGATACTTATAGAGTTACACTTACAAATGAAAGACTTTTTATTGAGGTTGTAGATACAGTTATAGGAGATATTATAAGTAGCAATTCAATACCTTTAGATGAAATAAAAAGTTTTGATATAGAATATAAAGAAGAAAAAGAGTATGTATTTATAACTACAAATAAGGATAAAGTATTAGAATTTACATACGATGCTACTAAAGATATAGATATTCCACTTGAAATGAAAAAAATAATGAATAAATAAAAAAAGCTGTTTTAAATTTACTTATTTAAGTAATTTTAAAGCAGCTTTTTTTATTAAGCATGTAATTTTAGGGATTAAATCTATATAAATTTATTTTAATAAAGGGGGCACAAAATTTATATATTTTTTTGTTTTGTAACTATGATTTAATGATAATACTATAAACTAATAGGTGCAAAAAGAATAAATTAAAATAAATTTAAATATATAGAATAAAAGAATGGATAGTAATAAAAAGTAGGCCTAGTATATATTAAAGTATTAATAAAATAGCATATTTATTAAATGTTACTCAGCTAAAGGCTTCCTAAGTAAAAGCTTTGTTACATATTTTGAATTTATTTTAAGGAAAATTCCTATATTCAAGATAATATATACCCATTAAGTATAGGAATTAAGCTATTTTATATAAAAATTAATAGTAGCAATTTTTGAATTGAAATAATAATTTAGCCATATATGTAACACAAAAGATTTATAAGTGAAGTAAAAAATTGCCATAAATCTTAAAAATAAAAACTCTCAATATAGAAAATAATTTCTATATTGAGAGAAATAAAAGTTAGTATTATATCTTAATAAATTTAGGCTTCATTTTATCAAATTTACAAATATATTTAAAACCTATATTTTTTATTGCTTCATAGGCAACATCTAACTTATGACCAACTTGATTTGTATTATGTGAATCTGAACCAATAGTTATTATTTCTCCCCCAAGTTCCTTATACATGCTTAATATTAATGTAGATGGGGTTAAATCAGGTAGATTATATCTAAAGCAAGAAGTATTGACCTCTATTCCTTTTCCATCATATATCGCTGTTTTAAGTATTTGTTCTAATATGTCTTTAAACATATTATCACTTAAAATAGTATTAAAGTTCCCATAACGCTTTATTAAATCTAAGTGGCCTAATACAGAATAATCCTTGTATTTAGTAATTATATCTAACAACCTTCCATAATACTTTTCATAAGCCTCTTTTTGAGATTTTCCTCTATGGAAATCTCCAGTAAATAATTCAAGTCTATCTATTGAATGAATTGATGCTATTACAAAATCAAATTCATGAGAATTAATATCCTTAGAGCATTTGTCTAAAATATGATCTTGAAGACCCATTTCAATTCCTTTTTTTATAGAAATACTATCTTTATATTTATTTTTATAGTAATTTAAGTCATTAAAATATTTTATGTAGTCAACCTTTACATTTGGATTACCAATTATATCGTAATCAACATGATCAGTAAAACAAATTTCTTTAAGTCCAAGGGATATTGATTTTTCTATCATATCTATCATTGGTGTTTTAGAATCAGCAGAAAAATCACAATGCATGTGGTAATCGTAGTACATATATAAACTCCTTTAAAATGCATAAAAAATTTATAATTAAATTATCTTATACAAGTATACCATACATTTACAGTATAAAATAAATAAAAAAAGTTATAAAATAAATAGCTAAGACAGATAATAAATTTATCCCTCCCAGCTATTTAGATAGTATATAAAAATTAAATTATTATATATAAAATTAGTTTAATCTAACTTTATATGACAGTATCCATTAGGATTTTTCTTTAGATATTTTTGATGATATTCTTCTGCTTTATAGTAGTTTTGTAATGGTTTAACCTCTGTAACTATTTTTTTGCTATATTTTTGTTGTTCTTCATTTATTAAATTTTCAATTATAGGTAAATCAGAAGAATCTAAGTAATAAATACCTGTTCTATATTGGCTTCCTACATCGTTTCCTTGCCTATTAAGAGCAGTTGGATCTATTATTTTAAAAAATTCATTTAATAATTCTTTCAAGGCTAATATACTTTCATCATATGTGACTTTACATACTTCAGCAAAATAGGTATTTTTATAGCAAACATCTTCATAAGTTGGATTCTCTGTTCTACCATTTGCATATCCTACTTCAGTTTCAGTAACACCTTTGATTCTTGATATAAATTCTTCCACTCCCCAGAAACATCCACCAGCTAAAACTATATTTTTCATAATGGTATCACCTCCTTTATTCTTTTTTATTATTATAATTTTAATGCATAAAAATTCAAGTAAAATCTTTGTTGTGTTCACGATTTATTTATTATATCTTGCTATAATTGTAACAATTAGATAAATAAGTTTATAAAACTAAGGAGGAGTATTGATGAAGAAAAAGAAAAAATTAAGCTTTCCAACAGCCTTTACAGTATTATTTATTGTTTTGATTTTATCAGCAGTTTTGACTTATATAGTACCTGCTGGATCATATGCTAAACTAGCTTATAACAAAGAAGACAATAATTTTACAATAACCACGCCTCATGGAGAAACAAGTACTGAGCCGGCAACTCAAGATACTTTAAACAAGCTTGGGATAAAGATAGGATTGGATAAGTTTGTTGATGAGAGTATAAATAAGCCAATAGCCATTCCAAATACATACGAAAAAGTCGAGCAAAAACCTCAAGGTATAGCTCAAATAATAGAAGCTCCTATACAAGGTACATACGATACAATAGATATAATAATGTTTATTTTAATTATAGGTGGAGTAATAGGTATTTTAAATACAACAGGGGCATTTAATGCAGGTATTGCAAGTCTTTCAAAGGCTACTAAGGGTAAAGAATATTTACTAATTATATTATTAAATATTTTAATAGCACTTGGTGGAACAACCTTTGGTCTTGCAGAAGAAACTATAGCTCTTTATCCTATATTAATGCCAATATTCTTGGCAGCAGGATATGATGCCATAGTATGTATAGCAACTATATATATGGGTTCATCTATAGGAACTATGTTCTCAACAGTAAACCCATTTTCATCAGTTATAGCGTCAAATTCAGCAGGTATTAACTTTACTGAAGGGTTATTATTTAGAGGGATTGGATTAGTAATAGCTACAGTAATAACTCTTGTTTATATAGTTAAGTATGCTAATAAAGTAAAGAATGATCCAAGTAAATCACTTATATACGATCAAAAGCAAGAAATTGAAGGTAAGTTCCTTCATGAATCAGCAAAGGATGTACCTAAGTTTACATTTAGACTAAAATTAATGCTTATTATATTTGCATTAGCCTTTGTTGTAATGATATATGGTGTTTCAATGCGAGGATGGTGGTTTACTGAAATGACTGCATTATTCCTTGTTGTTGGTATAATCCTTGGGTTTATATCAGATTTAAATGAAAAAGAGTTTGTAAATAACTTTATAGCTGGCGCTGGGGATTTAGTTGGAGTTGCACTTGTAATTGGTGTTGCAAGATCAATAAACTTAATCCTTGAAAATGGACAGATTTCAGATACATTACTTAATTTCTTCTCAGGATCAGTTAAGGGCATGAATGGGTCAATATTTATAATATTAATGCTTATAATATTTGTTATATTAGGATTCTTCATTCCATCATCTTCAGGTCTTGCAGTCTTAGCTATTCCTATTATGGCACCACTTGCAGATACTGTAGGACTTCCAAGAGACGTAATAGTAAGCTCATACCAATTTGGTCAAGGATTAATATCATTTATAGCGCCAACGGGGCTTATACTGGCCACATTAGCCATGATTGATGTAACATATAATAAGTGGTTAAGGTTTATAATGCCACTAATGATTATTATAACAGTATTTGCAGGAGCATTATTACTAGTTCAAGTACATTTTTAGATAAATATAAAAAGGGAGTATTACTAACGACTATTCACTAGTTCATGAGCAATACTCCTTTTTGAATTTTAAAACAAAAATAGTCTGTATCAAAAAAAATTGATACAGACTATTTTTTAAGAATTTTTATTTTTTGCAATTATGTTTAAGAATGATGCTAATATAATTACTATATATCCTATTACTGATAAAATATCTGGAATTTCACTAAACAATATAAATCCATATATTGCAGCTATTATTAAACCAACGTAATCAAACATTGATATTTCAGATGCTGGTGCATTTCTATAGGCAAGGGTTAAGAATACTTGTCCAAGAACAAAACAAAGACCAGCAAGTACCATATATATAATATTAGTAGTTGTAAGTCCATCTGTATCAATAAACATAAATGGAGCACAAACTATTGTTGCAATTCCTGTAAAGGATAGTATAACGGTAAAGAAATCCTCTTTATCACCAATGACTCTAATCATAGTATATGCAAGGCCTGCACAGGCAGCTGCTACTATTCCCATAAGTGATGGGATTATTGAGGAGTCAAAATGTGGTTTTATTACAAATAAACTACCACCAAAAGCTAAAAGTAAAAATATTAATTGCTTTCCTGTAATTTTTTCTTTTAGATAAAGGAATGAAAAAATAATTGCAAAGAATGGACTTAATTTATTTAACATAGTTGCATCAGATAATAGTAAATAATCTAAAGAAAAATAAAATGCACAAATAGATATAGTACCCATTATTCCTCTTAAAAATAGATATTTTCTATTGCCTTTATGACCAAGAAATGATGCTTTTCTTTTAAAAATAATTACACAAACAATCACCGTTGCAACAGCATTTGTTAAAAATGTCTTTTGGTAAGGGGTCACACCAGAGGCGAGCTTACCGAACATATTCATAGTTGTAAAAAAGAAAGAAGCTAATATCATAAAGAATATAGCTTTTCTTTTATTATTAATTAAATTAGACAAGTTTACATCCTCCTAACTTTATCTTTATCCCATATAAATAGCTGCTCTGAATTATTTAAACAGCCAAATAGGCTCTTTTTAAAGCCAGGCATTTGTTTATCCATGCTTCTTATAAGTTCTTTTATATCCTGTCTTTTTGTTTTTCCATCAGCAGGACAAGGATTCTTTATAACTGGATAATTATAAAGACGTACAGCTTTTTTTATCATAGTTTCATCTATGTATACCATAGGTCTTATTAAGGTTATATCATACTTTTCCATCGTACTTTTAGGAGAGAAACAATTAATTCTTCCTTCATAGCTAATAGATAACAGTAGAGTCTCTATAGCATCATCTTTATGATGACCAAGGGCAACCTTGTTACATCCAAGTTTTTTAGCATTATCGTTTAATGCACCACGCCTTAAATTAGCACATAAAGAGCAGGGATTTTTCTCTTTTCTAATATCAAATACAATCTCAGTTATATTTGTTTGAATTTCATGAAATTCAACAGATAAATCCTCACAAAGTTTATGTAATGGGCTATTATCAACATCTCCTGGGTTTAAGGTTATAGCAATAAGATCAAATTTTTGTGGAGAAAAACGTTGATATGCCTTTAATATGTGTAATAACGTTAGACTATCTTTACCACCAGATAAACCAACAGCTATCTTATCTCCATCTTCAATTAACTGAAAATCATTTATAGCCTGCCTAGTCTTGCTTAAAAGCTTCTGCATTACCATAAAATCACCACCTTTTGTAAAAAATGATTAAAATCAACTAATATATTGTACAGCAATAATTAAAAAAAGTTAAGTGGAGAGAGGAAGATATACATAAAAATAACTAAAAATAAAATAACTTAGAAAAAGTAATAATATAATCTCTAAAAATCACGTAAGTATCATATTTTTATAAAAAATTTAAATAAAATACCTATATGAAAAAAATATAAAATATGTAAATATATTCAAAATAATTTTTAAGTCTAACTTTTATAGTTGATATAAACTTTCTTTAACCTTAATTCTATAAAAATACATATTTATAATAAAAAGTAAAATAATATATTAAATTACAATTAGTCATATTTAATCAATTGAATATTAACTTTTTATTTACTATTGACATAATTTATTAATTATTAGAAAATAATTAATGGCATAGTTAATAGAATATTTTAGTTAAATTTGAGCAGACGGGCGGCTAGACTACCCGTGTGCTCTTTTTTTGTTCAGAAGGGGAGGAAATATGAAAGAAATACTTAAGGATAAAAAGTTTATTAAGACTATGATAACACTAGCATTACCAATAACTTTGCAAAGTTTTATTACTTCTTCATTAAATTTAGTTGATAATTTAATGATTGGGAAGCTAGGGGAAGACGCAATTGCATCCGTTGGATTAGCTAACCAATATTTTTTTATTTTTATGTTAGCATTAACTGGAATAAATGCTGGAGCTAGTGTATTTATGGCTCAATATTGGGGCAAGAGAGATGAGAAAAATATAAAGAGTATGTTAGGTCTTGATATATCTGTTGGCTTTTTAGCAACAATAATATTTGGAGCTGGAGCATTATTTTTTGCAGATAAAATAATGGGGGTTTTATCAAATGATCCAAGGGTCATAGAGCTTGGTGCATCATATCTTAGAATAGTATCAATGAGTTATATATTTACTAATCTAACTATGGCATTCTCATCAGCTTTAAGGAGTACAGAGCAGCCAAGAATACCAATGTATGCAAGTTTAATTGGGGTTTTAAGTAATGCATTTTTAAATTGGATATTTATTTTTGGAAATTTAGGAATGCCAAAAATGGGCGTAAATGGAGCAGCACTTGCTACAATGATAGCTCGTGGAATAGAAATGATATTCATAATATCTATTATTTATATAAAGAAAAATAAGGTAGCAGCAAGACTAAAAGAGATGATATCTTTTGATAAAAGTTTTGTTAGAATGTATTTTAAAACAGCTACTCCAACTATATTAAATGAACTTGTTTGGTCTTTCGGAATGACTGCATTTTCAATTGCTTATGCTCAAATTGGTACAAGTGCAGTTGCAACCATGCAGATAGCAACTACATTAAATAATATGTTTATGGTTCTATGTATAGGACTTGCAACAGCAGCATCAATTATGGTTGGTAATAAGATTGGAGCTGGTGAAGAAGATGTTGCAGTAGATTATTCTAAAAAGATAGGTTTAATATCACCTATAATAGGACTAGCTATAGGTATAGCAATTTGGATTTTAGCCAAAGTAATAATTGCACCATTTAGTGTAACGCCTCAAACATATAGTGATACAATAAAAGTTTTGCATATAATGGCACTATTTTGTCCGATAAGATTCTTTAATGTTGTAATGATAATAGGAGTATTTAGAGGTGGTGGAGATACTACTTATTCAATGCTTGTGCAAGCGGGTACTGTGTGGTGTTTTGCAGTTCCTATAGCATTTATAGGTGCAACTATATTAAATGTTCCCGTAACAGTTGTATATTTCTTGATTTGTTTAGAAGAAATAGTTAAAATCGTATTTGAATTTGCGAGATTAAAGTCAGGTAAATGGGTTAAGGCATTAGTGTAATAGCTATTAAATAAATACTATTAAAAATCTTATTAGATGGTTAAGATGCTAGTACGTAGTAAATTATAAGAAACTGAAATAAAAAAGGATGAGATATATAACTCATCCTTTTTATTTATAATTGAATATTGATTTAAATCTTTTAGTACTATTTTTTAGATATAATTAATATTATTGTTTTACACATTTAAAGAAAACTCCATCTTGTAAGTACACAAGGTAGCCATCTTGTATATATAATTCATCAAAATCACTATTAGGATTAGTTGAACTAGTTATATCTAAAGCTGTAATTGTACCTTCCTTTAAGCCAGTTCCCTTTAATGAATTCATCTTATAGCCAGTACAGAATGCCTTTTCAGAAACTTTAGCAATTAAATATTTTGGCTTATCTATAGTAAAACCAAATGAGTTATTAGTATATTTGTTTTTGCTTAAAACTAATGTTTTATTAAGAGGCTCAGTGCCAGCTGTAGTTAATGCTGTGTAACCAATAACTTTTTCTATACGCCATGTTCCATAGTATTTTGCCATAGCATCATTAGATGATTTATCATTATTTTGAGTAACTCTATCTTTAACTACTTCATTTTTACTAGGTGTACTAGTTTTTTTAGCAACTTCAGCTTCTTTTTTAGTAGGTTTAGTAGCTGGTTTTACAGTAGTTTCTTTATCTTTAGTTATATCTGAAACTTTTTTTGTTTCAGAAGTTTTTTCAGAATCTTTATTAGTAGAATTATTCTTTTCTAAGTTCTCTTTACTAGTAGAATCGTTCTTATTTTGATCATCTTTATTATTAGGTTTAGAAGTATCAGATTGATTGTTAGTATCTGTACTATTAATATTATCAGATGAATTACCTTGCACTACTGCTTGCTCTGTTTTAGTACTAGCAGTGCTATTTTGTGATGATTTATCTGTACAGCCAGATACAACTAATGCACTCCCTAAAATAAGAATTCCTATAAGTATTTTTTTCATAAATTATATACCTCCATTATAAGCATAAGTATACACATAAGTATAAAGGAAATATATGAAAAATATTACCATTAAAAATTAATAAAGTGTTAATAAATAATAGTTTGTTAATCTTTTATATAAAAAAAGAAGGGCAATCCCTTCAAATTTTATTGTTGCTCTTTAGGTAGCTTTGAAACTACTATATCTCTAACTGTATTGTGTAATTCAGCTATTTCTTCTTTTGAAAGATTAGTTACATCTATAGGTTCATGTATATAAACTTCCACATCAGAAGATTTAACTTTACCCCCATTAGCTTCTAAAAGCTTATATGAACCATTTATAGTAACTGGAACTATTTTAACCTTAGATTTTAAGGCTAGTTTAAAGCTACCTGCTTTAAATTCAGCTACAGGTTTTCCTTTGCTTCTAGTACCTTCAGGGAATATAACCATTGAATATCCTGATTTAAGAGTTTGTATACCTTGTACAATTGCTTCAGCTGATTTTCTTATATTACTTCTGTCCATAAAGACACAATTAATATATTTCATCCACATACTAATAGCAGGCCATTTTTCTAGTTCTTTCTTTGCGATAAATCCTTTAGGGACATCAATTGTACTCATTATTAAAGGTATATCAAAATTACTTTGATGGTTTGAAACAAATAATACCGCTTCATTTTTAGGAACATTTTCTTTCCCGAATACCTTAAGTTTAGCACCACTAATCCACATAATATATTTTGCCCATGCATGAGTTAGCTTATAGATCGCAGTAGTTCTTTCTGCATCCTTCCCTTTAAGCTCTAAATACTTTATCTTAATTAATCCAATAGGTGCAATAATTAAGCTAAGAATTATTCCAGGATAGAAAAGTATTGTTCTTAACATAATACCAATCCTCTCTAAGTTTTAAATAAATGTTATAAAAAAAGTATATTATAAATTGTAAAAATTTAAAAGAACTAAAGAAAATAGAGTGACATATATTTTAAGTAAGATATAAAAAGAAGGTGATATTATGAATAATTTTATTAAAGATAAACTTCATGTAACATTTATGAGAGGAATTACTAAAGATGAACCTATAATTCCAAGGTGCTATACACTTACACACTCAGATGAGACTGGAGACTTATATTTAGATATAGGGTTAAAGTTTGCATATAATAAGATTACAGCTACTAGAGATGAAGTATTAGCAGAATGGGCTAAGATGGGTAATAAATATATTTTAAAAATTGATTTGCATGTTGATGGACCATTAAATGGACTTGATATAAAAAAGAGAGATCAAATATTTAGAAAAGAACTTAGATTAGCTATAGAAAGTATAGTTTATGGTGATAAGATATTTTTTTATAAACATAATATATTAGATGAATCTCCAATTATAGTATATTTTAATTCAAGAGAGGAAAAATTTAATAAGATAGAATGCTGGGGGATAATTAAAGATTATATGAGTAGTGATTATATAGAATATATTAAAAGCGAATTAGATAATAATTTAAAATATGAATTGGAATGTGAAAATGGCGGTAATGAGTATGGAGATGAAGTTATAATAACACTTTTATTACCTTACATTGATAGAGCTATATATTATGAAACGAAAAATAGAAGAAGGTTTTCAAAAAAAGACATAGAATTAATTAATATAGAAAGATTAAATAATTATAGAAATTTAGAAGATTATAAAGTAAGAACTAAGGCTTATTATAATGATAAAGAGATTTTTAAAATGGAGTTTATAATTAAATCTAGTAGAATAGAAATAAAAAAAGTAGAAAAAATATAATGTTTTTTGGCAATAATATTTAATAAGATAGAGGTGAAAATAATGAAGAAATTTTTTTCGATTATACTTATAAGTATTATTGCCATTTTGTTTTTAGGCATATTTATTTATTCTAAAGAAAATTATTCACAGGTTAATAGGGAAAGTATATTAAAATATGTGGATAATAGATTAGTAACTGTTAGTAATTTTAAAAACAGTATATTAGTAAAACCAAAAGAGAGAGAGGCAATGGTAGGATATATATTTTATCCACAAAATAATATAGATGAAAATTCTTATATTCCGGTTATGTCAGAGGTGGCACAAAGAGGATTTAATGTTTATATAATAAAAACTCCTCTTCATTTAAATTTAAATACAAATAAGAGTGGAAAACAAGCCATATATATGAATCAACATATAAAAAAGTGGGTTATTGGGGGAATTGGTGAAGGAGAGAAATCTGCAAAAGATTTTTATAATAAAATAAAAGAAAATGAAAATGTAGAACTAATATTGTACAATGATGTTGTGCCAGTATTAGATGAAAGTAATTATTATTGTGATAGATATTATGAAGAAGATATATTAGAAAGTAGTAAGAATTTACTTAAATATTTAAATAAGCTAAGAAATTAAGGTATATTAAGGATAAATTTATTATATATTTGCAAAAATTTAAGAGTAAATTAAGATTAGTAACTTAAACTAGTATTTATATGAAATATAGCTTATTAAAGGAGTTATTCGATGGAATGTATAGAATCTTACCACATGGAAAAAAAGAAAAAAATATTCGGATTAACAGAAGAACAGGTAAAAGAGAGGGTTTTGAGGGGAGAAGTAAATAAAATTCCTAAAGCCCCATCAAAAACTTTTCTACAGATTTTAAGATCTAACTTTTTTACTATGTTTAATGCACTAAATCTTGTACTCGCAGCTGCAGTAATAATTGCAGGTTCACCTAAAAATGCAATATTTGCAGGTGTAATAATTGTAAATAGCTTAATTGGAGTTATTCAGGAAGTTAAAGCAAAAAACATAATAGAGAAATTATCAGTTATTAGTGAGGCAAACTGTAATGTAATTAGAAATGGATCTGTTAGAAGGATAGGAATAGAAGATATAGTAAAAGATGATATAATATATGTCACATCTGGAGATCAGATTCTGGCGGATGGAGTTTTAAGTGAAGGAAATGAACTTGAAATAGATGAATCAATGCTTACAGGAGAAGCAGATCCTATTCATAAGAAAGAAGATGATAAAATTCTTTCAGGTAGCTTTGTTGTAGCGGGAGAAGGATATATGAGAGTTACAAAGGTTGGAGCTAATACATATTCTTCAAAACTTGCAGATGAGGCAAGAAAATTTAAAGTAACAAATTCAGAACTACAAAATTCATTAAATAAAATATTAAAAGTATTACTTATTTTAATAATTCCGATAGGAATAATACTTGCAGCAACTCAACTTATATTCATAAAGGCTAGTTGGCAAGATGCTGTAATTGGAACTGTATCAGGAATAATAGGTATGGTGCCGGAAGGTTTAGTACTACTTACAAGTGCAACATTTATTGTTGCAATAATAAAGTTATCTCAATATGATACTTTGGTTCAGGAACTTTCAGCAACTGAAGTACTAGCGAGAGTAGACGTTTTGTGTGTAGATAAAACAGGAACAATAACAGAAGGTGCTTTAAAGTTAATTGATGTAATAAATTTATCAGATTATGAAGACAAGGTAATTGATGATGTATTAGCATCTATAGCACATAATTTACCTAGCAAAAATCCAACGCAACAAGCAGTTTTAGATAAATATAAAGAAGATTCAAATCTTGAAATAATAGAAAAGGTTCCTTTCTCATCAAAAAGAAAGTGGGGAGGAATAGTAACTAAAGATAATGGGACTTGGATATTTGGAGCGCCAGAGATAGTGATGGGCAATAAATATTTAGAAATTAAAGCTAAAGTTGAAGAAGAAGCAATGAAAGGGAGAAGAGTCCTTATACTTGCAGAATCAAATCTTAACTCATTAAGAGGAGAAAAGCTTAAAAACATAGAAAAGGTAGCATTAATCTTAATTGAAGATATAATAAGAGAAGAGGCCCCAGAAACTTTAAAATTCTTCAAAGATGAAGGCGTTCAAGTTAAAGTAATATCAGGTGATAATCCTATTACGGTATCTTCAGTGGCAAAGAGAGCTGGGGTTCATGGAGCAGAGAATTATATAGATGCAAGAGAGCTTCCAGAGGATATGGAAGAGCTTAAGAAGGAAGTTGAAAAGTATAGTGTATTTGGAAGAGTTACTCCTCATCAAAAGAAATCACTTGTAATTGCACTTCAAGAAAATGATCATACTGTCGCAATGACTGGTGATGGTGTTAATGATGTCTTAGCACTTAAAGAGGCTGATTGCGGAATAGCTATGGCAAATGGATCAGATGCTACAAAAGCAGTATCACAGCTTGTTCTTATGAAGTCAAACTTTAGTGCATTGCCTAAGGTTGTTGCTGAAGGAAGACAACAAATAAATAATTTAGAGAGAGTAGCACAACTATTTTTAACAAAGACAACATACTCAATAATACTTGCAGTTGTATTCTCAATATTATTGCTTCCATTCCCAATACAACCAATACAACTTTCCTTAATAGGAAGTTGTGCAATAGGGATACCAGGATTATTTTTAGCATTATTACCTAATACAGAAAGAGTTAAAAAAGGTTTCCTTGGAAGAATACTTACAGCTAGTATACCAAATGGAGTTTTAATAGCAATATTTGTTTCAGCTACCTTTGTAATATCATATAATTATGGTGGTACATCTCTTGAAACATCAAGAACTCTTGCTGTGCTTATGCTTGCAGGAGTAAGTATGGTAATATTATTTAAGGTCACATTACCACTTACACCATTTAAAATTGGATTAGTAGTTATAATGATGCTTATAGTCTTACTAGGATTTATTACTCCAATAGGAAGATTAATATTTACTTTAGATAAGCTTACATCAATGGAGTGGATATTATCAGGAATTACAATAGCAGCATCAGCACCTATACTTGCAGCTGTAGTAAGTTTAATTAGGGTTAAAAAACATGTTGAACAATAAAATAGTTTTATGTTTAAGAGAAGTAGTTAATCTACTTCTCTTTTTATATGGGTTTATTTACCATATAATGATTGACATATAGCTTATAATATAATAAAATTAATTTGTTAAGCTCCCATAGTTTAATGGATAGAATAGTCCCCTCCTAAGGGATAGATACAGGTTCGATTCCTGTTGGGAGTGCCATATACAACAAATAAATGACTTAACCACATGGTTAAGTCATTTTATTTTGATTAAAATTTGATAAAAAGGTGACTAAAAGTTTTTTCGAGAACTTAGTCACCTTTTTTATTGAATAAATTATATAACAATCAATAATACAAGATAAGCTCTATTAGTATTCTAGCCTTAAAAAAGATTAATTAAAGTGCAGGAGCATAGAGGAAGATATTAAAAACTAAATAGGTTGCATAGTATTAGAGTCTACAGTTCCATATACTATATAGCTATATAAGAGTGTAGAAATTAAAGCTAAAAAAGTGAGAAAAGAACGGTCTATTGAAAGTAAATTAATAAATGAGATATTATTATATAAGATTTAATAATCAAACAAAATGGGATTAATAATTAAATAATTTTATAAGTAATTATTAAATATTGTTTAAAGGAGAGAGCAAAATGAGAGTATTAGAAAACTTAGAACCTAAAAAAGTATTTGAATTTTTTGAAGATTTAACAAGAATACCTCATGATTCTGGAAATGAAAAAGAAATTAGTGATTATCTTGTTAAGTTTGCAAAAGAGAGAAATCTTGAAGTTATTCAAGATAAGGCTTTAAATGTAATAATTAAAAAGCCCGCTACAAAAGGATATGAGAATATACCAGGGGTTATAATCCAAGGGCATATGGATATGGTATGTGAGAAGCTAAAGCATAGTAATCATGACTTTGAAAAAGATCCATTAAAATTAAGAATTATTGATGATGAATTTGTTTATGCAACAGACACGACTTTAGGAGCTGATGATGGTATAGCAGTAGCATATGGAATGGCTATATTAGATTCTAATGTAATAGAGCATCCAGCAATAGAGTTTGTAGTAACTACGGAAGAAGAGACAGTTATGGCTGGCGCTAGTGTATTGGACACTTCAGAGTTAAAAGGAAAAATTCTTTTAAATATAGATGCTGAAGAAGAGGGAGTATTTATTTTAGGTTGTGCTGGTGGCATTCTAGTTTATCCAGAAATGAAAACAGAATATGAGTGCTTTAATGGAGAAGCTTTGCAATTAGAGATTACAGGACTTAAAGGTGGGCATTCTGGAATGGAGATTCACAAACAAAGAGGAAATGCTAATAAGCTAATGGGAAGACTTTTATATACGTTAAGCAAAGAGGTTAACTTTAATATTGCAGAAATTAATGGTGGCTCAAAACATAATGCGATATCTCGTTCTTGTAAAACTGTAATTAGTGTCAGAGAAGAAGATATAGAAAAAGTTAAGGGGATTTGTGCCAATTTAGAAAAAGACCTGAAGAATGAATATAAAGTAGAAGATTTAGATATTCATATTATAGTTAAAAGTTATAAAAAGTTAGATAAACAATTAACTAAAAATGTTACGGATAGTTTAATAAAATTCCTATTTGTAGTTCCAGATGGCATACAATCTATGAGTAAAGAAATACAAGGGCTAGTAGAAAGTAGCTTAAATATTGGAATAGTAGAAACTTTAGAAGATAGAATTAAATTTATTATTGATATAAGAAGTGCAGTTAGAAGCAAAACGTATGAAATTGTAAATAGAATAGAGGCTCTTTGTGAGGCTATAGGAGCTAATATGGACAAAAATGGTGAATATCCAGAGTTGCAATATGAACCGAAATCAAGAATAAAAGATTTAAGCGTAAAAACCTATAATGATTTATTTGGAATTGAGCCGAAAATAACAGCTCTACATGCAGGACTTGAAAGTGGAATATTTAAAGAAAAACTACCATCTGATGTAGAAATAATAAGTTTTGGACCAGATATATTTGATGTACATACTGCAAATGAGCATTTAAGAATAAAATCTGTTGGACGATGCTATAGATTTTTAACTCAGTTATTAAAGAATATGAAATAAAAAATATTATGAAATAATTTTGAATATATAAATACTTTATAAATAGTTTCATCATATTTTATAAAAATTTTTGAAGTTAAGATAACTATATTTTGATTATATAGAACTATAAATTTGCCATTGCAATCTACAAACCAATTAGAGTCTATAACATATTTACATACATTAGATTTTACGATAAGAAAAAATAAAATCTATTATATATAGTAAGATAAACTCATTATATAAATTTATGGTATAATTTACTTTAATAACAAAAATATTAAAATTTTAATACATTAAATTAGAGGTGAAAAAGAATTTATGAGTAAAGAAGAAGTTCTCAGTAAGTTAAATAAGGAAGAGATAACAATGGTATTTAAACAATCTTTAGTTAGTACAGCGTTATTCACTGCCATATATATTTTGCTATCTTTTATGGGATTTGAACTATTTAGTTCTATATGGATAGAGATACTATCTGCAATAATATTTTTTGCTCTTCAATTTACCTTTTTGTATTTAACAAAATCATTAGATAAAAAATTAGAAGAATTAAAACAGTTAAAGAAATAGAAAAGAGATAGGCATATATTAAAATATATGCCTATCTCTTTGTTTTAATTTATGTTTAAGATTGTCGTTAATATAATTTCTTATATATTATAGGATCTTCAAATCCAAATGTTATTTTACCATCTTTTTTAAAAACTTCACTAACTTCTAGAATACCATCTGACATTCTTTCCTTTAGTATAAATGTTGTGCTAGGTGTAAAGTGACTTATACTCTCACCGATAAAACTATTATCTTTATAAGAATATACCATTGGAGTAAATTTAGGAGATAATTTCAACTCATCAAAATCCATAGTTAAATCTGTATTGTCATTTCTGAAATCTTCTTTTGATATACCTTGAGGTAATTCATAAGATTCTAATATTACATTTCCTTCTTCATTTAATTTAAATAAGAATAAGTGAGGGAGAATATTTTTAAAATTCCCCATATCATAATAACTTTCTTCAATTACAAAGTAGCCTTTAAAATCTTCAGGAATATTTTTAATTTTATTATTACATACTGCATTTATATGACGAGCTTTTGGATGAACTATTTTTCCTAAAGCTTTTTCTTTAGACATTTGTTCATCATTGTTGAATTCTCCGCATAGATTTTTAATAAACAACTCTAATCTTTCCAAAATAAACACCTCCATAAAAGTTTATAAATTAATTATATTACTTTTATTTTAGGATAAACGTTAAAAATTTTATGAGTTAATGAAAATAATTTAAATATTTAGGGGGATAGTATGGGAATACAATCAAAATTAATAAAGAAATTAATAAAAATAAAGGTGTATGAATGCTTAAAAGGAGAAGTAGTAATAGAAATGAAATGCTTAAAAATGCTATCAGAGGAATATAGGAGTTATGAAGTATTTTTAGAAAAAGCCCTTATGAAGTTAAATGGAGTAACAGGTATAGGTGTTGATATATCTAAAGGATTTATAACTATAAATTATGATTCTAATAAGCAAAGTGAAGAGAATGTAATAAAGTGGGCTTATAAAGTTAAGGATATTGGAATAGATAATTTTGATTTAATAAAAACAGAGGGAGAGAAAAATCTAGAAAATGTAGTGAAAGTTATAGAGAGTAAGCTTGATAATGAATTAAAAGAGTATTGTTAAAAATATAACACGCAAAGTTCGACAAAGTCTAACACCTTGATGTTACAGGCTTTGACAGGGTTTTTAAATATACAAAAAAGTGAATACTGTTAAAATATTAACAAATAGGTTCAAAATGGTTAAAATTTTAACAAAGAGTGATATTTGAATAGAAATTTTTAGTTTATAAAAAATACTAAATTTAAAGGAGTTAAAATGAGAAGAAGTAGTGGAGTATTGATGCACATATCATCATTGCCAGGAGATTTTGGGATAGGAACTTTAGGAGAACAGGCTTATAATTTTGTTGATTTCTTAAAAGAAAGTGGACAACGTTATTGGCAAGTTCTGCCCTTAGGTCAAACCAGTTATGGAGATTCTCCTTATCAAAGTTTTTCAGCATTTGCAGGTAATCCTTATTTTATTGATTTTAATATATTAAGAGATGAAGGATTATTAAAGGAAATTGATTATATAGATGAAGATTATGGCGAAGATATTGAATCTATAGATTATGCTTTACTTTTTACTACAAAATATAAAGTTTTAAATAAGGCTTATAAGAATTTTAATAAAAGTAAGTTTAAAGATTATGAGAAATTTGAAAGAGAAAATAGTTTTTGGTTAGAGGATTATTCTTTGTATATGGCTATTAAGAAGAGTTTAGCATTATGTAGCTGGAGGAATTGGGATAAAGGGATAAAGATTAGAGAAGATAGAATACTTAAAGAGTGTAGAGATAAGCTATATTATGAAATAGATTTTTGGAAGTTTGTCCAATATGAATTCTTTAAGCAATGGATAAAATTAAAATCATATGCAAATAAAAATGGAATTAAAATAATCGGGGATATACCTATATATGTAGCGGAAGATAGTGCTGATATGTGGTCTAATCCTAATTTATTTAAGACTGATAAAGATTTAAAATTAGAGGTTGTATCTGGATGTCCTCCAGATGTATTTACAGAGGATGGTCAGTTATGGGGAAATCCTATATATGATTGGAAAGAACATGAAAAGGACGGCTTTAAATGGTGGATATCTAGGATTAAAGAAAGCTTTAAATTATATGATGTAGTAAGAATTGATCATTTTAGAGGTTTTGAATCTTATTGGGAGATACCTTATGGAGAAAAGACTGCAAAGAATGGCAAGTGGGTTAAGGGTCCTGGAATGAAGTTATTTGATGCAATCAAGAATGAACTCGGGGACCTTGATATAATAGCAGAAGATTTAGGATTCTTAACTGATGAGGTAAGAAATTTTAAAGATAAAACCGGATTTCCGGGTATGAAGGTGTTAGAGTTTGCATTTGAAGGAACTGATAGTGAATATTTACCTCATAATGTAGATGAGAACTGTATCTATTATATAGGTACTCATGATAATGAAACTATAGTTGGTTGGTACAATAATATTAAAAATAAAAAAGAGAGTGAAAAGGCTAGGCAATACTTCTATATAAATAAAAATGAAGGTATAAATTTTGGTTTTATAAGGGGAGTCCTTTCGAGTAGGAGTAAGATTGTTATAACTCAAATTCAGGATATATTAGGACTTGGTAATGAAGCTAGAATGAATGAACCGTCAACTTTGGGATGTAATTGGAAGTTTAGAATAAAGAAAGAAGATTTAAGTAATGACCTTAGGGAAAAACTTTTAAAAATTACTAGATTATATAGTAGGTTTTAGACTTTAATTATGTAGTCTAAAGTCCTTTAATATATTAGAGGATTTTAGACTATTTTTATTTATACAATGGCTGTATAACAAGGGTTTTTTATTGCATATAATAAGACGTGAGAATATATATAATTTTTTAAGTATATGATATAATGGAAAATAATATAATAAAATAACTAAAATTGTGAATTGTGGGAGAGTGATAATTGTTGGACTCTAGTTATACGGGACAGATAGTTTTATTATTAATGCTTCTTATCTTGTCAGCGTTCTTTTCTATGTCAGAGACAGCACTTATGTCATTAAGTAAGATTAGAATAAGGCATATGGTTGAAGAAGGTGTGAAAGGGGCTAAACTCGTAGAGAGGTTAATAGAAGATCCAAATAAGCTTTTAGGAGCTATTTTAATAGGGAATAATATAGTAAATATAGGTGCATCGGCTATAGCCACATCACTTGCTGTTAAAGTATCTGGAGGAAGTGAAGGTGCAGTTGTAGTTGTAACTGGAATTATGACTGTTTTAATTCTAATTTTTGGTGAAATTACTCCAAAATCTATTGCAAAACAAAAGTCAGAAGAAGTGTCTTTAAAGGTTAGTAAACCTATAAAACTATGTGTATTTATATTTAAACCTTTTGTAGCAATATTTACTGTTATTTCATCAGTGTTTATTAGATTGTTTGGTGGAGACCCTAAGGCTACTGAACCATTTATTACAGAAGAAGAACTTAAGACAATGGTTGGTGTAAGTGAAGAAGAAGGTGTCCTTGAAGATGTTGAAAAAGAGATGATTTTCAATGTTTTTGACTTTGCTGATCTTCAAGTTAAAGATGTAATGGTTCAGAGAGTGGACGTTACAGCAGTTGAAGTGACTGGTTCATATGAGGATTTGTTAAAGATTATAAAAGAAGATCAATATTCAAGAATTCCTGTTTATGATGATACTATAGATGATATAATTGGAATTCTTAATGTAAAAGACCTTATAATAGCAGGATACAAAGGTGGAGAATTTAAGGTAACTGAATATATGCGTGAGCCTTTATATACATTTGAATTCAAAAAGATAACTGAACTTTTTAATGAAATGAAAAAATCAAGAAATCATATGGCAGTCGTACTTGATGAGTATGGTGGAACAGTTGGTATAGTAACAATCGAAGATTTAGTTGAAGAGATTGTCGGTGATATTCAAGATGAGTATGACAAAGAAAGAGATATTATTGAAGTAATAAAGGAAGATGAATATGTAGTTGACGGAAGTGCAAGACTAGATGATATAAGTGACCTTATAGGAGTTAATATGGAATCAGAGGAATTTGATTCTGTAGGAGGACTCATTATAGGTGAACTTGGAAGAATTCCTGAGGAGAATGAAGAGGTAGTAATAGATAGAATTAGATTTGTCGTTGAAGAAATTGAAAAAAATAGAATAATGAAAGTAAGAATATATACTTAGAATAAAGGACGGCAGAGTGCTGTCCTTTAATTCTATAATTTTATAATTGAAGTGGTGATTTTATGAATTACATGGATTTAGCATTAGAAGAGGGGAAAAAGGCGCTAAGGCTTGGAGAAATACCAGTTGGAGCAGTGATTGTAAAGGATAATAAGGTTATTGGAAAAGGATATAATTTAAAAGAAAGTAGAAAAAGCATTATTGCACATGCAGAGATAATTGCAATAGAAGAAGCTTGCAATACAATTGGTGATTGGAGACTAAACGGAGCAGAAATGTATGTAACTTTAGAGCCTTGTCCGATGTGTGCAAGTGCAATAATACAAAGTAGGATATCAAAGCTTCATATAGGAACATTTAATAAGGATATGGGTGCTTGTGGATCGGTTATTGATATTGTAAATAATAAGTACTTAAACTCTTATATACATATAAATTGGCTATATAATGAAGAATGTAGCACCCTTATAACTGATTTTTTTAAAAACAGAAGAAAGGATAAAAAACTTTATAAAAAAGTAATGAAGAAATAATCATTATCTGTTATATTATAGAAAAGCATAAGGAGGTATGATATGAATAATCCAGTAGCGTTTGAAATTTTTGGATTCAAAGTTATGTGGTATGGAGTTTTAATAGGGCTTGGCATAGTTCTGGCATTTATATTAGCTTATAAAAATGCTGAGAAAAAGGGATTGAATTTTGATGTATTGATAGATGTTTTCTTAATTTCTTTTCCTTGTGCAATAATCGGAGCTAGAGCATATTATGTAATATTTGAATGGAGTAATTACAAAGATAATTTATCGGATATATTTAGGATAAGAGAAGGCGGTCTTGCAATCCATGGAGGTCTTATAGGGGCATTTTTAGCTGCATTTATATATACAAGAATTAAGAAAATAAAATTCTTAGCATATGCAGATTTAGTTGCACCATCAATTATATTAGCTCAAGCTGTTGGTAGATGGGGAAACTTTATGAATAGTGAAGCTCACGGTGGGCCGGTATCACGTGAATTTATATCAAAATTCCCTGAGTTTATTCAAGATGGTATGAATATAAATGGTCAGTATTATCATCCTACATTTTTATATGAATCCGTATGGGATGTTTTGGTTTGCATAATATTAGTTATAATATTATACAAAGTTAAAAAAGGATATGAGGGAGTAGTAATAAGCTCATATATGATATTATACTCAATTGGAAGATTCTTTATTGAGGGGCTTAGGACTGATAGTCTTATGTTTATGGGGCTTAGAATGGCTCAACTTATATCACTTGCAGGAATAGCATTAGGATTAATATTTATATTTATTATAGTTAAAAAGAATAAAAATAGAAATGTTATAAAATAGTCTATATAAGGAATGTGTGATTATAGCGCACATTCCTTATATATTATTAAATATTTTCTAATTGAAGTATTTTTGTTGCTGTCAATTCATCAGTTATAAGAGAATCTATTAAATTTCCCTTTAATGCGCCTAAAACTGAAACAGATTTGAATTTACCTGTAACAATGCATATTTTATTTTCCACTGATAGGATAGAATCAAGGTCTACTCCAAAAACTTTATTATTTAAGTCTATATCTAAGAATTTTCCGTTTTTATCATATAATCTCCCAAATAATGCTCCTACTGCTTCGTGTTTGATAAAATCATTTTGATAAAATGACTCCTTCCACAATAAGGTTGAATAAATTGATTCAGGAGTACCAATTCCTGTTAATAATATATTCATTTTCTGAGATTTTGAAAGAGATTGATTTATAATTAGTTCCATAGCTAAATTTTTTCTTGTAATATCATTCATTATGTAAAGCGGTGCATAAAGAAAGCGATAATTTGCATCGTATTTATCAGATAGTAAGTGTATTAAACTTGGAGTATCCATGGTTATATTTTTCTTTCCAAAAGTACCAAAAGGCTGAACAATTGTAATTGGAAGCTTCTTCTCAGGCTTTATATTTCTAATTGCTTGATACAATGTTTTTCCCCAGGTTATACCAACGATACTATCTTCTTTAATAATTGATTGAATATACTCAGCTGCAGCTTTTCCGATGGTTTGTGAGATATCTATAATATCATTATTATTTACTTTAGTAATGATAACCTCCTTTAGATTAAAGTGTTCTTTAAGTTTTTTTTCTAGTGATGTCACCCTGGATTCAGGGCGATTTATTTCTATATTAACTATATTTTTTTCACGTGCTTCTTGCAAATATTTTGCTATTTTGAAGCGAGTGGTATCGAACTCTTTTGCTATTTCAGATTGTGTTTTATTTTCGTTGTAGTATAGATTTGATATGTCTGCTAAAAAGTCATTGTATTGCTTTTCAAAATTATCTTCAAATTTCATGTAATCATTCCTCGGTTTTAGATTGTTCTCATTAAATGTAATTTTAAAATATAAAATATTAATTTAATACTTTATATTTTAAAATTATAGTAATAATAAACTATTCTTAATTATAAAGGAAAATAATCTTTAATACCATCTAAAAAAACAGTTACTGCCAATAAATCAGCACTTCCACCGGGGCTTATCTTTCTCTCTGAAAATTCTTTATCTAATTTTGATATTTCTTCTTCTATGAAATTTAAGTCTTTATATTTCATAGAATCAAGTATTTCCATTGATCTTTTATTTACTTCTTCTAAAACATTTATATTATGCCTATGTAAAAGAGTAGAATCTTCGCAATATGACATTATGCAAATTAATGTAAGATATAATCTTTGATTTGTCTTTATATTTGAATGTTTTTCATAAAAGGGTAGACTATGATTAAATACAGTTGGGAGTCCTTTCTCAACCTCGCCTCTTACTCCTGTTATTCCATACTTTTTGAATATTTTTTCTCCGTAAGTTGTTGTATTTTTGCTGTTCTTAGAGTGTAGTTCATTTTCAATTAAATTGGATGACATTTCCTTAATTATATTAGGTACTGAATTGAAGGGCAAATTGTTATAAAATGCCTTTGACACAGAAGCGGCTACAACTCCAAGCAAAAATATCAATCCTTTATGCGTGTTTATTTTCTTTGTAGTAGTAAACATTACATCTTCTATACTTATGCCTATAGGTCTTATTGTAGATAATAATTTATTAATCGGAATTTCTGACATGCTTATTTCCATGATTTCTTCAAATAAAGGTCCTATCTCAGAAATGCTATCGATAAATGTATAATAATCCATGTCGTTATGAGCTCCTGTTGAGATAGGGGACACTAATCCTGGAGAGGGATAGCAGCTTACCTCGTACAATAAAGATTTTATTATTAAACTAGTTGCCTTTTTCATAAAAAACTTTTTATCAACTTTCAAAACCTCTCTCTCCTTTCTTTAACATATGAAAAAATATATCACAAATGATAAAAAAGAACAACTTTACATTTAATTAAAAACGTTTTCTATTTATAAAAATGCGAAAAATAATATAATTTAATACAAAATATATACAAAAATAAGAAAAATATTGACAAAATTTAGATTTTTAGATGTGAAATGTTATAAATATTTAAAAAAATCAAAAGGTATTGTACTTTGAAAAAGGTATGGTAAAATAAAATTATAAAACAAATGTTAAAAAAATAAACAAAAGTGAAATGGTTGGGAGAGAATATATATGTGTGTATGGATGTATGAAAAAGAGTTAAAAGTTGATTTAACATTTATTTCATTTGATCCTCAAATAGATATAAAAAATAAAAAAAAGGTTGAAAAATTCTTAGATGGAGTAGGACTTAGCTATTTAGATGATATTGAATTTACTATAGCAGTATTTAATGGTAATGAAGTAGTAGCTACTGGTTCATTAGATGATGATATACTAAAATGCTTTGCTGTAAGAGAGGATTTTAAGAATAGAGGCTTAACAAATGAGATAGTTAAGTTACTTACTGAAAAAGAATTTGAAAATAATAAAACACACTTATTTATATATACAAAACCACAAAATTGTGAGCTTTTTGAAAGTCTTGGGTATCATACAATAGTTAAAATTCGAGGGTTAGTGGCTTTATTAGAAAATAAATCTAATGGATTGAAGAAATATCTTCAGAGCCTTAGTACTACCAAGGTAGAAGGAAATAGTGTTTCATCAATTGTTATGAATTGCAATCCATTTACGAAGGGACACCTTTTCCTTATTGAAAAGGCAGCAAAAGAAAATGATGTAGTTCATCTGTTTATCTTAACAGAAGATAAGTCAGAATTTAGTACGTATGATAGGCTGGCTATGGTAAAGCTAGGTGTTGCCCATTTACATAACGTAATCGTCCATGAAGCAGGAAAATATATAATTTCAAATGCTACCTTTCCTTCTTATTTTATAAAAGGTGAAGAGAGAATTGTTAAGGCTCATGCTTATTTAGATTTAACGTTATTTTCTAAGTACATTGCACAAACTCTTAATATTACATGTAGATATGTTGGAGATGAACCATTTTCTAATGTAACAAATGATTACAATACATATATGAAAGAGATACTTCCTGACTATGATATAGATGTTATTGAAGTACCTAGATTAAAATATGATGGACAAGCGATATCAGCTTCAAGAGTTCGTGAATTTTTATTGGAAAATAAATGGGATATGGTAAGGGAGCTTGTTCCTAAGACAACATTTGATTATTTATTAAATTTAAATAAATAAAATAATATTTTTGGAGGTATTTATATGAAGATTAAAAAGCCTGCAGTAGCAGGAACACTTGAATCAAGTGATTGTATAGTTTCAGTAGAACCATCATATACAAATAATATTGAAATAAATTTAACTAGTACTGTTAAAAAACAATTTGGCAATGAAATAATGGAGGTTGCAAGAGAAACTCTTAATAGGCTAAAAGTAGATGAAGTTATCATGGAGATAAATGATAAGGGAGCTTTAAACTGTGTTATAGAAGCCCGTATTGAAGCTGCAATTTACAGAGCTGCTGAACTAAAAGAATTTGATTGGAGGAATTATCAATGGCAAGATTAAGAAGATCAATGATGTTTGTACCAGGAAGCAAGCCTGCAATGATAAAAGATTGCACTATATATGGAGCTGATTCAGTAATGTTTGACTTGGAAGATTCAGTTTCTATTTTAGAAAAGGATACAGCTAGAAGACTTGTGTACCATGCATTAAAAACAATGGATTTTGGAGATACTGAAACGGTTGTACGTGTTAATGCCTTAGATTCTGAGTTTGGATTAGAAGATTTAAAAGCTATGGTTAGGGCACAGCCTGGTGTTATACGTTTACCAAAGACAGAAACTGCACAGGATGTAATAGATATGGAAAATGTGATTGCATCTATTGAAGAAGAGATAGGATTACCTATTGGAACCACAAAAATGATGGCTGCTATAGAATCAGCATTAGGAGTTTTAAATGCTTATGAAATTGCAACTTCATCTAAGCGTTTAATGGGTATAGCGCTTGGTGCAGAAGATTTTGTAACAGATATGAAAACTAATAGATCACCAGAAGGTATTGAGTTATTAGCAGCGCGTAGTCAAATAATACTAGCATCAAGAGCGGCAAAAATTTCAGCCTTTGATACTGTATACTCAGACGTAAATAATGAAGAAGGGTTTATAAAAGAAGCTACATTAATAAAGCAATTAGGATTTGATGGTAAATCACTTATAAACCCAAGACAAATAGATTTATTACATAAAATTTATGAACCAACTCTAAAGGAAATTGAAAAATCTATACTAATAATTGAAGCGGCAGAAGAAGCAGAAAGAAAAGGATCAGGAGTTGTTTCTATTAATGGAAAGATGATTGATAAGCCGATTATTGCAAGAGCAGAACGTGTATTAATGATTGCAAAAGCTTCAGGAATAGCATATGAAAAGGAAGTGTGATTTATGGGATTAAATAGTATAGGTGTAAATATACCAGATGAAATATTAAAAGATAGAAAAACTGTAGAATTTGAAGGTGAATTCAATTTAAAGCCAGAGGGAAATATTAAAGGAAGAAAAATTACTGCTACATTTAAAGGGCATAATAAGAAATTAGATTCTTTAGTAGAGGCTATTAAGAAAACAGGTCTTAAAGATGGAATGACTATTTCATTTCACCATCATTTCCGTGCTGGAGATTATGTAATGAAAATGGTTATAGATGAGATATCAAAGCTTGGAATAAAAGACTTAACCTTATGTGTAAGTTCTTTAACAAGTGCGCATGTATTTCTTATTGACCATATTAAAGATGGTGTTATTACTGGAATTGAAACAAGTGGAGTACGTGGAAAACTAGGAGAAGCTATTTCAAAAGGGATTATGAAAAAGCCTATAATTATTCGTTCTCATGGAGGACGTGCCCGTGCAATTGAAGCTGGAGATTCTAAAATAGATGTAGCATTTTTAGGGGTACCATGTACTGATGAATATGGAAATGCTAATGGTATCCATGGGAAATCACAATGTGGGTCATTAGGTTATGCTATCATAGATTCAAAATATGCAGATCAAGTTGTTCTAATAACAGATAGTATGATGCCATACCCTAATGTTCCGGCAAGCATATCACAGCAAGATGTAGATTATGTAGTTTGCGTGGATGAAATTGGAGATCCAAATGGAATAGCATCTGGAGCAACACGTTTTACAAAGGATCCAAAAGAATTATTAATTGCAAAATATGCAGCAGCTGTTATTGAAGCTTCAGGATACTTAAAAGAAGGATTTTCTATACAAGCTGGTACTGGAGGGGCATCTCTTGCAGTTGCACGTTTTTTAAAGGAAAAAATGCAGGAAGAAAATATTACAGCTAGCTTCGGATTAGGGGGTATAAGTAGGCAATTTGTTGATTTGCATGAAGAAGGATTTATAAAAACATTATTTGATGTTCAAAGTTTTGATTTAAAGGCTGTTGAATCAATAGGTAAAAATAATAATCATGTAGAGATAGATGCATCATTATATGCTAATCCACACAATAAAGGATGTATAGCCAATAAATTAGATATTGTTATTTTAAGTGCATTAGAAGTAGATAAGAATTTTAATGTTAATGTTATTACAGGATCAGATGGTTTTATACGTGGGGCATCTGGTGGACATTCTGATACAGCAGCAGGTGCAAAATTATCAATGATAGTTGCTCCACTTGTACGTGGAAGAATACCAACAGTTGTAGATAAAGTAAATACTATTATTACTCCAGGAGAATCAATTGATGTAGTAGTTACAGAGCGTGGTGTAGCAATTAATTTATCTAATACTAATAATAAAGAATTAAAAGAAAAATTAGAGAAAAACAAGAAAATACCTATATTTGATATAGAAGAATTATGTGAAAAGGCAATATCAATAACAGGAAAGCCAGAAGCGATTAAATATGAAGATAGAGTTGTTGGAGTAGTAGAATATCGTGATGGTTCAATTATTGATGTTATTCGCAAAGTAAAAGAGGATTAATTATGACAATTCAAAATAAATTATTACATGAAATATTAAAAGGAAGAGAAGAACGGGCAATAGAGATAAGAAAATTGAATGAAGAAAATCTAGGGAATGTAATATGTTTTACTATTAATATTCCAGGTTCGTATAAGTTAAGTGATAATTATTATTTTGCATTTAATGAAGGTGTTTTAGCATTAGAAGAGATTCTAAATGCTAAGGCACTAAAAAGAATAAAACGTATGTCAGGATTTGAGGCATATTTCATTTCTGATAAATCATCTATTCAACTAAAAAGATTAACTACAAGGTTAGAAGAAGTACATCCTTTAGGAAGATTGTTTGATATAGATATTTTCTATAAGAATTTATCAAAGGTAAGCAGAGAAGATTTAGGGATGATCAAAAGGAAGTGTCTTCTATGTGATAGTCCAGCGGTAGAATGTGCTAGAAGTAGAGCTCATTCAGTAGAGGAATTAATTATATTTATAAATAAGCTAATAGATGAATATAGAGAAAATAATTTTTAAGAAAAATGCATTGAAAAATAATGAGTCACAGATATCAAGAAAACGATTACCTAGATTGAAATTCCATGTAATATAAAGATATTTTTATAAATTTAGAAAAGAGGTATTTTATTATGACTAAAGAAGAGATATTAAAAACACGTGAGTTAGCACATGGATTAATTAGTATAAACTCAAACTTTGATATTAATAATAAGGAAGATTTATCTCAAATATATACACCGGGAGTTTCAACTGTTTGCAAAGAAGTTGAACACTGTCCTGAAAGTATTAAAAAATTAACATCTATTGGGAATTCAATAGCGGTAATTACTGATGGAACAGCAGTTTTAGGCTTTGGTAATATTGGTACATTAGCTGGATATCCAATAGTAGAAGCAAAGGCATCAGTATACAATCAATTGGCAGGGGTTAATGCAATCCCATTATGTATTGATCAGATGGATAAAGATGAATTAATTAAGACAATAAAAAGTATAGCCAATAGTTTTAGTGGAATACATTTAGAAGATATTAAAGCACCTGAATGTTTTTATATAGAAGAAGTATTAAAGAGAGAGCTTAATATACCTGTGTATCATGATGATCAGCATGGAACAGCTATTGCAGTACTAGCAGCTTTATATAATGCGGCTAAGGTTGTAGAAAAGGATTTTGAAAGTTTAAAAGTAGTAATTCTAGGGGCCGGAGCTTCAGGTATTGCAACAGCTAAATTATTAAAAGAAGCCGGAATAGACAATATAATTTTGGTAGATAGAAAGGGAGCTTTAGTAAGTGGGGATATAGATTTAAATGAGCCACAACAAGAAATAGCAAAAATAACGAATCCAGAAAAACTTAAAGGATCTCTTGAAGATGTTATTAAGGAGATGGACGTATTTATTGGTTTGTCAGAAGGGAATGTTTTAACATATGACATGATAAAAACTATGGGCAATGATCCTATTATATTTGCTCTTGCAAACCCAACACCGGAAATTAAACCAGAGATAGCTAAAGAAGCTGGAGCAGCTGTAATAGCTACAGGAGGGCCATCATATCCAAATCAAGTAAATAATATTTTAGTTTTCCCAGGATTATTTAAAGGGTTATTAGAAGCTAATGCTAATGATGTAACTTATGATTTAATGGTAAGTATTGCAAAAAAAATAGCTTCATTAGTAGATAGCCCTGCTCCAAATAAGGTGATACCTGGAGTATTTGAAGGAAATATAGTCGATGCAGTTTCAGAGACTGTAAGATTAAATTTTAAATAATAAATATCTAAGGAGGAAAGTTATATGGAATTACAAAGTGGAAATAAGAATGATAGTCAAGAGATTGGACTTTTGAAAAAGTTTATTAAATTAAGTCTTTTTGGGATTCCTATGCCATTATTTATTGTTGGAGCAGTTATAATTATCTTAGGAATAGAAACTAAGTCATTACCAAAAGATATGGTTGGAAGTATATTCTTAGTATTTACTTGTGGGATAATCTTAGGTAAAATTGGTGATTCAATTCCAATTTGGAAGGATTACCTAGGTGGTGGAGCTATATTAGCATTTTTAGCGACTTCATGGGCTGTATATATAGGGGCTATTCCGACTGTATATGTTCATAATGTTAAAACTCTTTTTGATAGTGGTTTTTTAGAGTTATACATATCTATAATGATATGTGGATCATTATTGTCTATTGATAGAAAATTTTTAGCAAAGACCATTGGAGGTTTTATTCCTATGGTACTTATAGCAACCGTTACTGCAGCAGGAGGAGCTGTAATTGGAGGATTAATAACAGGAGTTTCACCTAAGGAAGTTATATTAAATTATGCTCTTCCTATTATGGGAGGTGGAAATGGAGCCGGTGCTATACCTATGAGCCAAATATGGGGGCAAGTAACAGGTAAAGATCCTAAGATATGGTACTCTTCTGCTATGGCGATATTAACTATAGCAAATATTATAGCTATTATTGCAGGGGCAATATTAAATGGAATAGGTAATAAGAAACCAAGTTTAACAGGACATGGTGAATTAATAAAGGGGAGTATTAATGCAAAAGCAGAAAAGTCTACATTAAAAGCAACTATGGAAGATGCGGCTGCTGGATTATTTATAATACTTGCATTTTATTGCTTAGCAAATCTATTTGGTAAAGGATTCTTCCCAACTATAGGTGGAATAGTAATTCATCCATTTGCATATATGGTTATATTTGTATTGATAGCCTGTGCTCTAAATATAGTTCCTGAAGGTATAAGAGTTGGAGCAAAACAAGTTCAAAAATTTATGGTAGGTAATTTATTCTATGTATTAATAGCTGGTGTTGGTATAGCTATGGTTGATTTTGGAGAATTGCTAAAAGCATTTAATGTGACTACTGTAATAATATCATTATTTGCTGTTATAGGAGCAATAATTGGTCCTTGGATTACTGCTAAAATATTTGGTTTCTATCCAATAGAATCTTCTATAGCAGCTGGATTATGTCATGTTAATAGAGGAGGATCAGGGGATTTGGAAATATTAGGGGCAGCTAAGAGAATGAATTTAATGGCATACGCTCAAATTGCTACAAGACTTGGAGGAGCATTAATATTAATAGTTGCAGGGTTCTTATTTAGTATATGGCTTTAGTATAAATATATTACACCTTAAGTAAACGATTTCTAAAGTATTTATAAAAATAAATCCTCTTTTAACTAATCATTTTAGGTTAATTAAAAGAGGATTTTTAACTTAAATATATATAAATTATATATTTAAGTTTTATTTTTATTATAATGTATATTAGAGGTGATTATATGGTTTCAAATAAGTTTACTTATATACTGAGCGTTATTGAAATAATCGGACTAATATCAATGATCTTCATTCATAATAATGTAATAAGAATATCTATATTTGTATTTTTAATGCCAATAACTTTAATAAATGGACAAATAAAAAAGCAATTATATTCTGATAATAAGAATTCTGGAAATAAAAATTCTAGTAGTAAAGATTCAAGCAATGGAAATTCAGATGGAGATAGAAAATAAAAAGAGCGACATAATGTTGCTCTTTTCCTATTGGATTTATCTATACTAATATATATATTTATTTTCACCATTTAATTTTACATAATAGACATTTTATTCCCTAAATGTTAATAAAAATTTAGCTAAAAATACTTTAAAATAAAAATGCGTTTATATTTTATTATACACAAAAGAAAATTAATTTAGGGGGAAAAAAATGAAAATTAAAAAGATATCTATGGTATTACTTGCAAGTGGTATAATATGTTCTTCTATAGTACTATCACCTACGATTAAAAGTTTTGCTGATACGAAAACAGATAGCCAAAAAACAAGTATTACACAACAGGTAGAGGTAAATAATAAAGAAAAGTTAACTAATAACAACAATGAGCATAAAGACAAAAAGAATGATATAAAACTAAAAGAAAATTCTAATAAAACATTAAAAAATATTGATGAGAAAGATATGAAAGACTTATCAACTTCTAAAAAAATAGAAAAGAATAAGAAAAGTAATAATACTTCATCTAAAGATATTCCAAGTAATAAAAAGAAAAAAACACAAGATAAAAAAGATACATCAAATTCTAAAGACGTGAAAGTAGATAATTCAAAACAAGAAGGTCTTAAACGTAATATTCCACCATATACTAAGCAAACAAAATTCCATTCAAAATTACAAGAGAATCTTTATAACTATATGATGGATCCTAAAAATCAAGAATCAGTTCACTTAATGGCTATAGAGCTTCATAATGGAGTTACTAGCAATAATTGCGTGTTCTTCACATCAGAAGCTTTAAGAAGAGTAGGAGTAGATATACCTGATGATATAGGTTATACTACACATTTAGAAAGAGAATTAGTTGATAGAAATTGGGTTAAAGTAACAGATCTAAATCAATTAGAGCCTGGAGATATATGCTTTGCGGGGGAAGCTCATGCATATATATTTATGGGTTGGGCAAATGAATCAAAAACTTTAGCATACGTTGTAGATAATCAAAAAGCAAGATTTGGATCAACTTATCATGAGAGAGGATTATATTCTGGAGAAGGTATAACACCAACAACACATTTTTATGAATATGTAGGCAATAATACTCCTAAAGCATCAGAAAAGGTAACTGAAGAAGTTATAGCTACTGGAATAGTTAAAGTTAATAGCGCATTAAATGTAAGAAGCAAGGCAACAACTAATTCAAGTGTTATAGGAACTTTAAGCAATAATACAAAGGTATATATATTAGGAACTGAAGGAGATTTCTATAAAATTAAATATAGAGATAGAAACGGTTATGTCTATAATGCTTATGTAAAGAACTTATCAGTAGTTAAGACAGAATCTAAGCCAGCTGAGAAGTCAAGCACAAATAATAGTTCAGCTAATAAGACAAATAAGGAAACAAAGGGACAAGCTAAGGAAAATCAATCAGCTAAAAATAAACCTATAAAACCAAGCGAGAATAAAAACAAAGATAAAGATAATACTTCTACAGCAAAGCAAAATGGGAAAACAAAACAAAATAATGATTCAAACAATAAAGAAAATAAAAAACAAAGCCAAGATAACAGACAAACAAAACCAAGTGAAAAGCCAGTAGTTATAACAACTAAAATTGGAACTATAAAAGTTAATACTTATTTAAACGTAAGAAGCGGGGCATCAACTAGAACAAGTATTATAGGTTCTTTAGGAAGAAATGCAAAAGTAACTATTACAGGAGAAAGTGGAAACTTCTATAGAATTAATTATAGAGGAAGAAATGCTTATGTATCAAAGGATTATGTATCAGTAAGCGATAATTCTAATAATACTGTACATTATTCAGGTAAAAAAGCAAGAATTAATGCACATTCTGGTTTAAATATGAGAACAGATAATACTACTAGAGCAAATATTATAGAAACTATTCCACATAATGCAATAGTGTCAGTTATAGGTAGTTCAAATGGATGGTATAAGGTTAGCTATAATGGACATAATGGATGGGTATTTGGTCAGTATATAAGCAGATATTAATTATAAAGAAGATAATCCTTAAGGATTATCTTCTTTGACATATAAATATGTTCAATAAAAATTAATTGATATATTTATATTGATAAAACAACTATATTTAAAGAGAAATTATACATATAAAAAATGAGATTTATCTAAAATAATTAAAATCAGTAAAAATATAAGGATTTTAATGATAAATCTTTCTATTGAACTAAAATAATATTTATGATAGAATGAAAAAGTATCAAAACTAAATATCGTTTTATAACGGATTTAGTATATTAAGCTTAATTGTAGGTAAAACTATTTTAGCTTAATAATTAAATATTTTATGGAGAGATGTCCGAGTGGTCGAAGGAGCACGCCTGGAACGCGTGTGTAGGGGAAACTCTACCGTGGGTTCAAATCCCACTCTCTCCGCCAGAACCGTGCTAGATGGGGAGTTAGCGGTGCCCTGTAACCTGCAATCCGCTACAGCAGGATCGAATTCCTCGGGGAGGCTTTAGTTTGTACGGCCTGCCCTATGTAAGTGGTGTTGATGGCTGGGTCCCACGCAACGGGAGCCCATGAACCTTGTCAGGTCCGGAAGGAAGCAGCAATAAGTGGATCCTTTCGTGTGCCGTGGATAAATCTGGCCTGAGCTAACTGCATAGGTAACGCGTATAAGCTACTGTCGAAGCGAGGTGCACGGTTTTTTAATGTTAATTTTGAATATTAAAGTACATATTCAATAAAATAATTTAAATTCGGTTACTCTTCAATAGGATTAACAATATAGGACAAAAACAATAGGATAAGAAAGTGAGGGAACTTTGCAAGCCAAGAAGTAAAGAGCCCTCTTTTTCTTATTAAAGATAAAATAAATCTATACAAAATATTTATAACTATATATTTTGTATAGATTTATTTATATAATGAATTAATTTTTTATATCCATTCTACTATTTCATCAAGTGATTGTCTTGTTTTAGCAAATTGAGGGTCAGCTTTCCTGTATCCAAAGGCAACCATACAAGAAACACCAAAATGATCTTTATCTAAAATACCCTTATTTATAAGTAAGTTCTCCACTTTATCTTTATCAAAACCTTCCATTGGACATGAATCTATGCCTATTTGGGCAGCAGCAGTCATCATGTTTGCAAGTGTTATATAAGTTTGTTTGCAGCCCCAATCAAATATTGCTCTATCACTTTCTAAAAGCTTAAATTGATCTTCCTGAAATTCTTTATAAAATTTACTCTTAACTTCAATCACATCACTAGGTAGTTTTTGAATATCTTTCATAAAATCTAAGATATATTTAGATCCATATTTCATATCATTTATATTTCTAGATAAGATTATTACAAAATGACTTGCTGTAGGTAATTGACCTTGAGCTCCCCAGCATAGTGGTTTAAGTTCTTCTCTTAATTTCATATCATTAATAATTAAAAATTTCCATGGTTCAAATCCAAATGAACTAGGGGATAGTCTAGCAGTTTCAAGTATAAATTTGAAATCATCATCAGAAATCTTTTTTGATGAATCAAATTCCTTGCAAGCGTGTCTAAAATTATAAGCCTTTAAAATAGAATCTTTTATATTTTCCATAGTTTTTACCGCCTTTCAAATTTCTCTAATATTAATAGCATTCCTTAGTCTGTATGATAGTATTAGATACAATTTATTACAAGTAGGCACTTTTTAGAAACTATATAATAATCATTATATTTAAATTTAAAGTTATAAAAAATAAATAATAACATTTAGAAATTAGAGTATTAAATTTAATTTATATATAAAAATAAAAAAAGCTACCTCTTAAAATGAGGCAGCTTAAATTTATTTCTTAACAAGATCTATAAATTCGAAAATTAATCCACTTTTTTCATCGGTTTTATCACCAGATTTGTGGATAATTTCCCAGTTATTCATATCAATCTGTGGAAAGAATGTATCAGCATCAAAATCTTTCTTAACTTTTGTTAGGTATAACTTATCTGCATAAGGTAGAAGTAAATTATATATTTCTCCACCACCTATTATAAATACTTCTTCACTAGAATCCTTATATTCTTTTATAACTTCATCTAAACTATGGATTATAGTTACTTTATTAGAATCTACAGTAAAACTAGTATCTCTAGTAAGCACTATATGAGGTCTATTTGGAAGTATTCCAGGAAGAGATTCAAATGTTTTTCTTCCCATAAGTATTTTATGACCAGAAGTTATTTCTTTAAATCTTTTAAGATCTTCTGAAATATGCCATAAAAGAGAATTATCTTTACCTATTGCATTGTTTTTAGCAGTTGCAACTATTATTGATAACATTAAACTGATACCTCCATTTTTATTGATGGGTGATATTTATAATCTTCTAATTTAATGTCATCAGGTGTAAAGTCGTAGAAATCTTTAATTTCTGGATTAATCCAAAGTTTTGGAGCATCATAAGCTTCATCTCTTCTTGTTAGTTGAAGTTTCATTCCTTCAACTTGGTTTTCATAAATATGAGCATTATTTATAACGTGAGTAAATAATCCAGGCTTTAATCCAGTTACCTGTGCTATAAGGTGTACAAGTACTGCATATTGAGTAGTATTAAATGGTACTCCAAGTGGAATATCTCCTGAACGTTGTACAAGCATACAGTTTAATCTGCCATCTGTTACATCCCACATAGTAAGGAAGCAACATGGGTGAAGAGCTCCAGTATCTAAGTATGGAATTTGCCAAAGGTTAATCATCATTCTTCTATCTTGTGGATTATTTTTAAGTGCATCAATTAATTTATCTAATTGATTGAATTTTTTAACAACCCATCCGTATGATGTACCTATTGTTCCATCATCCATCATCCATTCATTCCAAATTTTAACGTTTTGTTCTTGTAATTTTTTTACGCTGTTTGATTGATCTTTATATATCCATAAAAGTTCCTTAACAGCAGTTTTAAATGCAACAAATTTTGTTGTTAAAATAGGAAACTCTTTTTCTAAATTAAATTGAAGTATTTGATGAGGAATTTTATATGTAGCAACTCCAGTTCTATTTTGATCGTAATATCCATGGTCTAGAATTTTTTCTACAATATCAAGATATTGTTTGTCATATAAACTCATTTTTACACGCTCCTTTTTTATATATCCCTTTATTCTAACAAAATATTTACTTAAGAAAAAGGGTTAGGGATTAAATAAAATTTAATAAGTCAAACTTAATGAGCGATTATTATATTTAGAAATTGTATAAATAATAAGCTTATTAGTGTATAATTAATATAGACTTTAACTTTAGAAAAAGAGGTGACAAAACCTTGGCATATACAGCGTTATATAGAGAATGGAGACCAAAAACATTTGAAGATGTAGTAGGTCAAGAACATATAACTACAACACTTAAAAACCAAATATTAAACGAAAGAATTGCACATGCATACCTTTTTTGTGGTACTAGAGGAACTGGTAAAACATCAACAGCTAAGGTATTTGCAAAGGCTTTAAATTGTATTGATTTAAGAGATGGAGAGCCATGTAATGAATGTGAAATGTGCAAAAAGATAAATGAAGGACTTGCGATAGATGTTACAGAACTAGATGCAGCTTCAAACAATGGGGTAGATAAAATAAGAGATATAATAGACGATTCTAAATATCCTCCTCAAGAAGCTAAATATAAAGTTTATATAATGGATGAGGTTCACATGCTTTCAACAGGAGCCGTTAATGCATTCCTTAAAACTTTAGAAGAACCACCTGCAAATGTAATATTTATTCTAGCAACAACAGATCCCCAAAAACTTCCTATAACAATACTTTCAAGATGTCAAAGATTTGATTTTAAAAGAATTAGCAATAAAGAAATTACAACAAGACTTAGAGAAATCGCTGAAAATAAAGGGGTTTTTGCAGAGGATAAGAGTTTAGATCTTATTGCAAGAGTATCAGATGGTGCTATGAGAGATTCACTTAGTATATTAGATCAAGCAATTGCTATGGGTGATGGAAATGTAGATTATGATGAACTAGTATCAATGCTTGGATTAGTTACTAATGAATATCTATTTGAAATAACTTCAGCAACTATAGAGAGGAATATTGAAGAGGCAATGACTATAATTGATAAGATAGTTTACGCAGGTAAAGATGTATTCCTATTTATTAAGGATTTGATAGCTCATTATAGAAATCTTCTTATGATTAAAGTTACAAATAATCCAGAAGAAGTGCTTGATATGTCCCTTGAAAATATTGCTTTAGTAAAAGAACAAGGAGACAGAATAAGAGTTGAAGAGATAATGAGAAGCATAAGAATTCTTCAAGAAGCAGAAGGAAATGCTAAGATGTCAAAACAAGCAAGACTTTATCTAGAGCTTGCTATAATTAAGATATGTAAAATTGAGTATGATACATCAAATGAAGTTATACTTGGTAGATTAAATAGATTAGAATCAGCTTTAAAATCAGGAAAGATAAAGGTTGCAGCTAGTAATCAATCTGCAAATTCAGCAGGAGAAGCTAATATTAATGATTTAAAGAGGCAAGTAACTAATAAAAATCAAAATAATAATGTCCAATCTGCAGAAAATAACATTAAGCGAGATGAAAATCTTTCAACTAATGTAAGTATTCAAAGCGTAAAATCAGCTTGGAAAGATGTATTAGAAGAATTAAAAAATAGAAGAGCAATGATAGTATATGCATCAATAACAACAGGAAGACCTGTTGACTGCAAAGATGGGATTATAACAGTTCAATATACTGATCAGTACTCATTTAATAAAGATAGATTAGAAAAACCTGAAAATAATAAATTAGTAAATGAAGTGTTCTCAGAAGTTTTAAGAAATAATGTAAGAGTTAGATTTACAGTTTCTGATGATCAAAAAGAAAATGCTGCTCCAGAACAGGTTTTAAGTGATGTAATTGGATCAGATTTTTTAGAGATTATTGATGAATAAAGGCTAATACTATTTGGTACACTATAAAATTAAAAATCATAAATTATATAAAGAACATATAGATAAATACTAATAGGTTATGTATAGTAAAGTTATAAAAAATACTATATAATTAAAATTAGATTTTATTATTAAGGAGGACATATATATGGCAAAAGGTGGATTCCCAGGTGGTATGGGAGGAATGAATAACTTAATGAAACAAGCGCAAAAAATGCAAAAGCAAATGGAGCAAATGCAAAAAGAGCTTGAAGAACAAGAATTTGTTGCATCAGTTGGAGGCGGAGCTGTAACTGTAACTGCAAATGGTAAAAAAGATATATTAGCTATTAACATAAAACCAGAAGTTGTTGATGAAGACGACGTAGAAATGTTAGAAGATTTAGTGCTAAGTGCAGTAAATGAAGCATTAAGAAAAGCAGAAGAAGAAACTGCAAGTAAGATGGGTAAAGTAACTGGTGGAATGAATATACCAGGATTATTTTAATCAATAACAATTTAAAATAATAAACTATTTGTTTGATATTAGTAGAGTGTCGAGAAATTCGGCGCTCTTTTGTTTTTTATTAATAGTTATTAAATCAGATAAATTATAATGCTATTATAATTTAATGCTTATTTAATCTTTATTAAGTTGTTAAATGGTATAAACTATATTAAACTACTAATATGGTTTTAAAGTAATAAATACTAATAATATAGAGTTGAAAGGAAGAGGGTTATGGAATTTTATCCAGTTGCTATAGAGAAATTAATAGAGGAATTTGCTAAATTACCAAGTATAGGTCAAAAGACAGCACAAAGATTAACATTACACGTTTTAAATCTACCAGAAGATGAAGTAAAAGAATTTGCAGAAGCATTAGTAAAAGCTAGAGGAACGATTAAATATTGTTCAGTTTGCGGTAATTTTACTGATTCAGATCCTTGTGCTATATGTGCAAATCCTAATCGAGATAAGAGTACTATATGTGTAGTAGAACAACCGAAAGATATAATGACTATGGAGAAAGTAAAAGAGTATAATGGTGTTTATCATGTTCTTCATGGAAATCTTTCACCAATGCAAGGTAGAGGACCACAAGATATAAGAATAAGAGAACTAGTTTCTAGAATGAGAGAAGAAATTAAAGAAGTAATTATAGCTACAAATCCTAATATAGAAGGTGAAGCTACAGCTATGTATATAGCTAAAATACTTAAGCCGTTAGATGTTAAGGTAACAAGAATTGCTGCAGGTATACCAGTTGGTGGAGACTTAGAATATGCTGATGAAGTAACTCTTTCAAAAGCGTTAGAAGGAAGAACTCAAATATAAAAAAAGAAGGACTCAAAAATTGAGCCCTTAATATAGATGGGAGTTAGAAGTTTTGTTTGAGAATGAGTGAAAAGCTTCTTATGATAATAATGTATGAGTGTATTTAAAAAAGTGTTACTAAATTTTTGATAGCTTGCATACTAATTACAATTTTTGGATAATATTTAACTATAAAGGAATTTAAAGGGGTTAGTATATGAATAAAAATTTTATAGTTAAATATCTTAGAGGTGTAATTGGTTATAGAAATGAAAAAAAGGACTTGCTAATGGCAATTGAAGGTGCAAAGGCTGAAATGGAGATTGCAAGTAGTATTTTTGAGAATGTAGAGGATCCAATACTTATAGAAGTTGCTATATATGCAGAACAAGCAGCTAAGAAAAGATATGCATATTTAGTAGATCAAGCTAAGAAAAAGAAAATTGAGGTTAATAGAAATTATATTATAAATAAAAATATGAGAATTGCAAAATAAAGAGGTGTTTTCGATGTTAGATGCTCAATTAATTGTATATGGGCTTATTGGTTTAGTAGTTTTATATGTAATAATAAAGTTATTAAAATGGCCAATTAAATTATTATTAAATGGAATATTTGGAGTTGTATTATTATATATAGTCAACTTAATTGGAGCAGGCTTTGGATTTCATATAGCTATTAATGTTATTACTGCACTAATTGCAGGTATATTTGGAATACCAGGTGTGGCCGCGCTTATATTATTTCAAATGTTTTTATAAAAAAGAACCAAGCTATTGATTTAGCTTGGTTCTTTTATCTTAATTAAATCTTTAATACCTCTTGCTTATCTAAAGATATCTAATTTTAATTTATCATTGATATCATTAAGTAATTTAATACTAGCAACACTATTTCCAGGAACATCAAGTGCTGGACTAAATAATCCAATACCACATTTACTAGGAACTGCTGATAGTATTCCTCCACCTACACCGCTTTTTGATGGAAGACCTATGTGAACTGAGAAAGTACCAGATTCATCATATAATCCGCAAGTAGTCATTAAAGATTTAACTACTGTAGCTGTTTCAATTGGGAATAACCTTTCATTATTCCAAGGACATACACCTTCATTTGCAAGTACAGCACCCATTCTAGATAAACCAACAGCTGTTACTTCCATAGAACATTGTCTAAAGTATGTGTCTAGTATATCAGGAACATCTCCTTCAATCATGTTATTACCTTTCATATAGTAAGCTAATGATCTGTTTATATCACCAGTTCTCTTTTCTGATAAGTAGATTTCAGTATTTAATTTAACACCATCATCACCCATGATTTTCTTAAAGAATTCTAATATTCTAGCTGAACGTTCTTCAGTATCTTTTCCTTTTACTAAAGATGTTGTTGCAATTGCGCCAGCATTTACAAATGGATTTGTTGGTTTATTTCTGTGGTTTATTTGCATATTTAATATTGAGTTGAATGCAAATCCAGTAGGTTCAGTATCAACTTTCTTAAATACTTCTTCTAATCCATTATCTAAAGTTGCAAGTATAAGAGTTGGAACTTTAGAGATACTTTCTATAGCAAATCTTGCATCATAGTCACCGGCAAAATATTCTTTATTACTTTCTAAATCATAAATTGCAACACCTAATTGATTAGGGTCTACTACTGCAAGGCCAGGGATATATGTTGCTACATGACCATCTTTAATGTACTTTCTGTTTTTTTCGACTAATGTTTCTAAGTCGTTATTATTAATCATAAAATCACCCCGTAGTGTTAATTTTTTTGTTTTTACATCGCATCGATTACTTAACCAAAGCATAGCACTTTAAATTTTATGATTCAATAAACGCTTTATGAATATTTGCATATATTTGTAAAATAAATAAGAATGAGGATATTGCCTGTGTTTACAGGTATTTTAATATTTGTATAGATTAAATTTAGTTATTAATTAGAAAATGATCTTAGAGTTATTAAAATAATTATGATGAGTCATACTGCATAATGGCACAATTAAAGGATTAACATATATAATTCAATAAAGTATGATATATCATCAAAATTAAATGGATACAAATATAGAGGAAAATATATTTCAATATATACCCAAAATAATGAATTATATATTATGATTTTAACATTATATTATAATTCGTTATTTTGGATTTGAAACTGTAAAAGAATTTATAAGAGCTCAGATTTTAGAAAATATATTTAATATTCTTGGTAATGGCATAGATAAATATTAAAAGATATGATAATTTAATTATTTTTATAGAGGAAATTTATATAGAAATTATATTAAAAAAGAACTAGAGTATACTCTAGTTCTTTTT
>JBBVGE010000360.1:0-402 GCA_040144665.1 Clostridium perfringens | reverse complement strand
GTATTAGGAGTATTTAGTTTAGTTTTAGTAAGTTTTATAGCAGTTTTAGTTACAGCACATAAGAATATAACCATAAACTTAGATGGTGAAAATTTAGAGGTTGCCACATTTAAAGGAAATGTACAAGCAGTTTTGAGTCAACAAGGAATTTACTTATCTGACAAGGATAAAATAGAACCAAGTTTAACAAGCGAGATTGCTGATAATGATGTAATAAGCATTAAGAAGGCAGTTCCAGTAGAAGTAATGGTTGATGGAAAAAATATAGAGATAGATTCTGCGGAAGATTCAGTAAAGAATATGCTGGTTAAAGAAGGAATTAATCTAAATGATTTAGACAAGGTAGAGCCTTCATTAGAAACAGAACTATCAAAGGATTTGAAAATAAAGATTACAAGAGTT
>JBBVGE010000359.1:0-225 GCA_040144665.1 Clostridium perfringens | reverse complement strand
TTATTTGCCCATATAGGTTCTCCACTTACAATGCTTTTAGGCATTTCATAAACTGTTTTTTTTGTAATTTCATCAATTATTGGATTTTTTGAAGCTGCATTCATTATTAGAGCTAGATCATAAGGAGTAGTCATATGATCATCTTCAAAAAGTCCACTAGCATTAACAAAGTGAGTATTTTTAGCTCCTAATTCTTCTGCACGCTCATTCATAAGCTTTGCAAAC
>JBBVGE010000358.1:0-57752 GCA_040144665.1 Clostridium perfringens | reverse complement strand
TTGCATTAACATGTAGTTAAATTCTAAGAATGAAAGTCCATTTTCAGTTGCAAGTCTCTTTTTGAAACATTCAGCTGAAAGCATCTTATTAACTGTAAAGTGTGCTCCAACTTCTCTTAAGAAATCAATGTAATTTAAGTCTAATAACCAATCTCCATTGTTTACGATAAGTGCTTTATCATCTGTGAAGTCAATAAATCTTTCCATTTGTTTCTTTATTGAATCAACGTTATGCTTTATTTGCTCTTTAGTAAGCATTTTTCTCATATCAGTTTTTCCACTTGGATCTCCAACCATTGCAGTTCCACCACCAAGTAATGCTATTGGTCTATGTCCTGCTCTTTGCATATGTGCCATAAACATCATAGCAATAAAGTGTCCAACATGTAAGCTATCTGCTGTTGGGTCAAATCCTATATAAAAAGTTATCTTTTCTTTTTCTAATAATTCTCTAGTTTCTTTTTCATGGGTAAATTGTTTTATGTATCCACGTTCTAATAATTGATCTAATACATTAGCCATTTTATTATATCCTCCAAGTCTTTAATTCTTTTCTACGTTTACATATAGTTACATATAAATAGTATATATTCTATATGTCATTTTTGCAATAAAAACAGAATTTATCATATACTTTATCATCAATTATTGCTTTTTTACGTATAATCCGTAAAATTATTCCTTATAAAATTAAATTATCCAAAATTACAAGATACTATAAACTTCTAACCCATGTACTAAAAGTCTATAGTATCTCTAATTTCAGGTAGTAATTGATATTTTACCTATAAATATATGATTATCTTGATTTATATCCCATGCTAATATACTCAAGTGTATTTCTAACTTAAACTCTCTAATATAAGGTAATTGTTTTCATAGATAATTATTTTATATTTCTGCACTACTACGCAACGTGAGCTCTTATAAACTCTGGAATATCATTTTCACATTCATAATTTATATTTATGAATATATTAATACCAAATTTACTTGAAAGTGATCTTAATCTCTTAAACAAATAGGAAGTTTCCTCAATAGAGCATGAAACAATGCCAAGTAAACCATCAATATAAATGTTCTCTACATCATAATTTTCTGCAATAATACCACAAAGCATTCCGTAGAAGCTATTACAATCAGTAATTCCAAAATCTTCTGTTGATATGAATCTTATCTTTCTGTCTAATTGCCTCATGTATCTTGAATCATCGTCTATATACACTGAATCTCCCTTTACTTTCTCTAAATGAGTATTTGCAAGTTCAATTAGTCTTTTTGTCTTTCCTGAACCTCGTCTGTTACAAAATACTTGAATCATTAGGACCACTCCTTATTTATAGTTATATTACATTATATTCATCATTTTAGATTTAATCCTAATTTTAATGAAAGTTTTTATTATTTTAGAGAAATATTTTATATAGTTCCAGGTAGTATAACTTTAAAAGAATTTTGAGATTTAGAATTGATAAATCTTACTCTATTCTTTCCTTTAAAAGCTTTCTTTATTCTTGATAAACCATTTCCATTATTTAAGAACCTTTTTTTCTTATCCAAAGTTATTAGCTTTTCATATATCCACATATTTCTTTTACTGCAGGATAATTTATTAAAATTAACTGTCTTATCTATAAAATCACCAGGACTTGTAATTGCCACACTATTATCAGTAATAATTACCTCTATAATCTTATTAATCTCTGTATACTCTCTATACAAAATAGCATTTTTTATAGCTTCTATAATAGTACATGTTGGATAATTGCTTGGCATAATACTATTTATTTCTTTTTCAGCTTTATCTACCATTGTAAGTAAGCTTCCTTGTATTATTCTAATATCAGACTCTTCACACTTATTACTATTATCTTTATTTTTTTTATTTTGATTTTTTAATTTATTAACTATTTTTATCATATTATTTGGAATGCATAAACTATTTACCTCTGAAAAAACAAGTAATCCGCCATAGGTACACCTATACTCATTAAATTTGTTAACAAAATTAATTATACCTGCACTTTGAAGTAAAAATTCCTTATTATCTTTGTTAAGTTCTATGCCCTTTTGACTAAAATATAATTTTAGTAAATTATCATCTAACATATTAATATTGCTTCTTATAACACTTGTTGTCTCAACTGTTAACTCCATGTTATCTTCAAATGCTGCAATAAGTTCACTCCTTCTCATAACATCTGTTATTGAACCTCTTCTTGTATAGAATATTCCCTGCTCTTTAATCTGATATGGTCTCTGCTCACCATCACATATTGTGATTATAGCAACATTCTTCTTATCTACTTTAAGAAAATCAACAATAATAGGTATTGGTGGATCACATCTTGATGATATAATCTGTTGAACTTTCTCTTCTGTGAACATATCTTCTTCCTTTATTCCCTCTATAACTTTACTTTTATCCCTTATTCCTACTACAATATATCCTCTCCCTCCATTTGCATTTGCAATTGCACATATATCCTTTGCGAATTCTTTTTTTCCATTATCAGTCCACAAATCTAATTTTAATTTAAAATCTAATTTTTGCCCTTCTTCTCTTTTAATTAAGGAGTCTAATTTTTTTCTATCCACAATTTTTCTTCTCCTTTTCTAAATTAAATACTTGTCCTGTTGATTATTTAGTTAAAACTTTTAAACCTTTCTATCTTATATTATATTTATATTAATTAACTCTATTACTAAAGCATGTATAGCATTAATTAATTCTATTAGAAAAACTTATCACTAAAATTTATACTTATGTTAACTAGCTTTATTACTAAAATCTATATAACTATTAATTATATTTTATAATAAAAAAATAAGTGGCAATATAGACTTCTTTACATATAATCTATATTGTCACTTCATAAGTTGTATTTACGTATTAAATTTTAATAATATCATTCATTACAACTTTATTTTTACCATGTTCTTTAGCCTTATATAAAAGTTCATCTGCTATACTTATAACATCTTTAATACTCTTACCATCCATTGGATAAAAGGCTACTCCAAAGCTAGCTGTAATTTTTTTAGTAATTTCTTTCATAACTATGTTATTTTCTTCAATAGCTTTTCTTATGATTTCAATTCTATCAAAGACCTCAATTGAAGAATTAAATTCCTTCATAAATATTATAAGCTCTTCCCCACCGTATCTTGCAAATATACTACCCTTTGCTAAATTTTTCTTTATAACATTACAAGTTTGAATCAATACTTCATCTCCAAATTGATGACCATAAGTATCATTAACCTTTTTAAAGTTATCTAAATCTATCATAACAATAGCATACTTTTCATTTAAATTTTGTATTCGCTCTCTGCAGCATTCAAAAAAATACTTTCTATTATATATGGATAACAATGGATCCTTAATTACAGCCTGCTTAAGTTCTCTATAAAGGATAGCATTTTCCAATGCAATTGCTATTTGATTTGAAATTGAACTTAAAAACACCCTATGTTCTTCTGTTAAATATCCTTCTATAGTATGTTCTACTATTATATATCCAATATGATTCTTTCTTATTTTAATTGGCATTCCAAGAGATGATCTTACAATTTGATTTGAATTATTATATTTTCTTATAAACTCTGAATTAATTAAAAAAGCTTCTCCAGCTCGCACCTTATCTTCCTCTTCAATAGATAAATTTTCATCATTATTAATACTGTATTCCTTTTCTTTGATACTACAATTATTTATAATATAAATATGAGAATTAGTAACTCCTAAAAGTCCTATTATCATATCATTTATCATTGATATAATCTTTTCATCTCTTAAATTAGAATTTATATACTTGCTTACCTCTACAACATTATAGAAAATTCCTACCTGTTTTTGAAGCTCTATATTATGTTCTTTAAGCTCATCAATTTCTTTGTGTTTAATACATTTATATGCTTCAAACTCATCCTTTAATTGGTCATATAATAATTTATAATCTTTTATCATCTTTTATCATCTTCCCCCATATTACCCCATTTATTATAGGATTATATATGTATTATATTACCTTTATTTACTAAAAATTTCAACTTAATTTTGTATTTAGATATTTTTTCAATTAAAATACACTACTTTCTACTCTTTCTCCACCTTGAATATTTAATTCTACTTCTACATTCAAATCGATTTTTGATAATACATCTTCTATAACTTCATGTGGATATTTAATTTCTAAAGCTCTTTCAACTTGCAAAATATCTATGTCTTTATCAGTAAAATTATAAAAAAACTCTTGAAGATAATCTTTTATATTTTGTTCTGCTTTTAGTTTTAATTTCTCTACTGCATTATTAGAAACAACAAATCTTCCCTGAGCTTCTGCAAAGGCTACTCTCGTTTTTATTTTTTTATTAAGTATAACTTTATTGTTTTTATATTCTACATTTGTTTTAGTATTACTATTTAATATCTCTAATGTTACAAAGCCCTCATTCATTTGTGGATTTGATACTTCTAATGTTCCTGTTTTTATTTCATCCATTAAAAAATTGTAACTCATTCCCTCTGTGACACCTATTTTTTCAACCATTTTATTATTTCGCATAAGTACTCCACCCGTTAACTCAACTCTTTGGTCTGTAACATCTTTTCTTATTTCTAAAGCACTCATTAATGCGTAATTATTTCCTATTTCTGTTTTTACCATATAGTCATTTATGTTACTTATTATACTTCTTGGATTATTTCTATTTTTCTGAACTAAATCGTTTAAGAATAGTCCTATATATTCTGCATCATTTTGACTAACATTAATTAGATTTTCAACATCTCCAAAAAATACAAAAGCATATGGTTTTACTTGAAATTCTTGATCATTATTTATTAAACTTAAAAATTTATCTATCCCTTGCTTTGCAGCAGCTTCAGTAAATATCAACGCTCTATTTTGAGTGAAATTAATCTTATAACTTGAAGCCATGTTTATATTTCTTATAGCTTCAAGTGCTGTTTTACCACTACCCTTATATATCATTCGTTTACCATTATCTGAACTCTCAGTTGTATTTCTATATGGTCTCATAGAATCTAAATATACTACAACATTTCCTGAATTATCAATATCAAAAATTGCACTTGTTACAAATGTTAATTGGTTTATTTCATTATAGTTAAAACATCCCGATAATATAGTGGGTATAATAATAATTGTTAATATTATACTAAATATTCTTTTTCCATTCTTCTTCATATTCCTTTCCCTCCCCAATTATCTTCTTTGATATTCTACTAAGTCTTCCTCTGTATATTACATCCTTAAATTTGAATGTATCTAGACTTCCAACTGGGAATAAATAAGAATATCCAGCTGATTTTAAATCTGCAAGTGTTGTCAAAAATATAAGGAAAGAAATAAATACTGCTGGAAGTCCATAAAATCCTGCTATTATTACAAAGATAATAGACCAAATTGATAGTGCTCCATAAAGCTTTGGTATTAAGAAATAACTTAATGTACTAAGTGCTACAACTATTATAGTTATTCTAGATGTAATACCTGCCCCAACTGCTGCATCACCTAAAATAAGAGCAGCAACAATACTCATAGCCCCTCCAATTGGCTGTGGTAATCTAAGTCCAGCTTCTTTAATTATCTGAAATGCAAAGATCATAATCAGAACTTCTAAAACTGTTGGAAAAGGAACACCTGCCCTTGAAACTGCTAATCTAAATAGAAATAAAGATGGTATTAGAGAAGCATGATGAGTTATAATTGCAACATACATACCTGGTATAAAAGTTGCAAAAACAAATGCCATCCATCTTATTATTCTAGTAAAATTAGTAAATTTTTTATTTAAATAATAATCATCTGGAGCTTGGAAATTCTCCAAAAAGAAATATGGTGCCGTTATTACAAAGGGCGTACCATCAACCAATACAGCCACCCTTCCTTCCATCATCTTAGAAGCTACTTCATCTGGTTTTTCTGTGTATCCAATAGTATCAAATACCGAATCTTTTTCTCTAAGTTGACTTTCTACATAATTAGTATCTAGTACAAAATCCATATCCATATTTTTAACAACACCTTTTACGTAGTTTATCAAATTATCAGGAGCAACTCCTTTTATATATGATACACATACAACAGTTTGACTTTTCTCTCCCACATATATTGGTTCAAATTTAAGATCTGGATTTTTTATTCTTCTTCTAATAAGTGCAATATTATCAACAAATAGTTCATTGAATCCTTCTCTAGGACCCTTCACAACTGACTCAGTAAGTGGAACTCCAACTCCTCTTCTTACAAAGCCTTTAACTTCACAATAGATCATTTCGTCATAGCCTTCAACAAAGATGACAACATCTCCTGAGACTATATGAAGCATTGCATCCTCTATACTTGTTTTGTTTTCTACAAAGTTTGCAATATTAATTTCTAGGACGTTAGTAATTAAATCATCAAGACTTTGACATCTGACCTTTTTACTTCTAATAGGGCTTACAATGTAGTCACTAAGAAATTGTGTACTACAAAGATTATCAATAAAAACTAATGTAGTTTTACCTAAAGGCCCATTTATCTCCCTATACTTAACATCAAAGCTATCTTTAAATTTTTCTTTAATTATTTCTAAATTATTTTTCATCTGCATCACCTAAAAATATTATTCCTCTAGAAATGTTTAATATTCATTATTTTGCTAATACTATATTTGAATGTTGTAACTTAGAGTTTTAGAGGTGATTTAATGAACAAACTATCAAGCAAACATTATTTATTTTTTATATGTACTGTTTCTTTTATAGGTTTAAGAAGTTATTCTTCCATTTTTATTAGTATGGGGGGTGCTGATACATGGCTTGCTGGACTTATTGCAGGAGTTATATACTTAGCTTATTTATACTTCATTATATATGTATGTAAAAAAACAAATAATTTTGATATTAAAGACATATTTAAAAAAACATATCCTAAATGGCTTAGTTCTATACTTATATTTATATTTGCACTTGCACTATTTTTAACATCAATTGAATCAGCTGCAGCTCAAAGTGATTCAATACATTCTAATATATTTATTGAAACACCAATTTGGTATAGTTTATTATTCTTTATAATACCTGCTGCTTATTTAATTACAAGAAGACTTGAAACATTAGTAATTGTAATACTAGTTACAATTGTCCTTGTATTTTCAACTATGTTTCTTGTTGAGCTATTTACCTTCCACTACCAACATTACTCTTATCTTCTACCTATAATGGCCCTTGGAGTGAATAAAGAGTTCATTCTGTGTATATTACTTATACTTGGAGCTTTTTCTTCAACAGCAGTTACTTTTCCTTTCTTAAAATATGTAGAGAAAAAAGAAAAGCTAGGTAAATTTACTATCATAGGTGGATTAATTATTGTATTTATTTCAATAGCAAGTGTTGTTTCTGCCGTTACAACATTTGGTCCTTTAAGGTCTAGTAATATATATTATCCTGAATTTTTAAGAGTTCAGAGAATTCAAATTCAAGGCTTTATAGAATTTGGTGATTTACTATTTATATCAAAAACAACTTGCTTATGGTTTCTTAAATATGTTATTTGCGCAGTTGCTATACTTTATCTTTACAAAGATAAATTTACAAATAAAAAAGTCTATGCTCTTATTTATTCAATAGTTGCATATATCTGTGCATTTATTATTTCAAGAAACCATTATCTCTTATTTGACTATTTAAGATATTATCAGTTAATTGCTTTAGTACTACTTGGTGTAATACCATTTATAACATTTTCTATTTACTATTTTAAATTTAAAAAGAACTTAAAGACTCAAGCTGCTGGAAATGGAAATAATACTGGACCTAATAAGAATATATCAAATAATAATACTCAAAATACTACTACTCAAAATAATAATCCTAGTAATACGGATACTTTAATCGATCAAAATAGCTTAAATACTCAAGATAATTCAAATACTCAAGGCTATTTAAAAAACAGAAAAATTTCAAACACCCAAGATAATTCAATCAACCAAAATGGTTCAAATAACCAAGGTGGTTCGTATAATGAAGGTGGTTTAAATAATCCAAATAATCAATATAGTTCAAATACTCAAGGTGTTTTAAACAATCAAAATAATTTTAGCAATAATATTGGAACAAATTTTCCAAACAGTTTTGGTAATAAAAATTACTATAATAGCAATAATGATACTATCAATAGTATTATTAATAATAGATCAAATAATCCCATCAACTCCATAAGCGGAAATGATTTTAATGCTCAAAATAATTTAAATAATACAAACAGCTCAAATAACCAAAATGCTAATAATCCAAATGAAACTAATAATTCTAATACTCAAGATGAAGCTAATGGTTCCTATGTATTTGGTAATTATAATGATTCCCAAAGTAACAATCAAAGTAATAATCAAAATATTAATGGAAATAATAGTACTAACTCATATAATCAAATGAATACTAACAATGGTAATATGGATTCTAGTACAAAAGGTAATCCTACTGATAATACTGATAGTTTTGCGCAATCTAATATTAGCGGTAACTTTTTCTTCCCATCAAGTAGCAAACCAAAGGAATAAAAATATTTTTAGCAAAGTTTATTATATAATGTACTATACATTAGAAATTTTAATTATCAACAATTATAAAATGCTTAGGTTTTAATATGTAACCTAAGCATTTTTCAAGTGTTAAGAAAACACCATATATATCTAAATAATGTAAGTAAACTGTTAATTTACATAATATATACAAATTGACATTACTAGGTAAGAACAATATAATTTATATTATGACTTTAATTTAAATTAAGGAGTGAAGCACTATGGAAAATAGCGAAGCTAAAAAAGTCATCTTTAGTGGAATTCAGCCTTCAGGAGACCTTACAATAGGTAACTACCTTGGAGCTATAAAAAATTGGGTGAAACTTCAAGATGAATATAACTGTTACTTCTGTGTTGTAGATTTACATGCAATAACAGTTCCTCAAAAACCTGCAGATTTAAGAAGAAGAACATTAGAACTTCTTTCAATATATTTAGCATGTGGAATTGATCCTGAAAAGAATACTCTTTTCATTCAATCTCATGTACCAGCACATTCAGAAGGGGCATGGCTTTTAACTTGTAACTCATATATCGGAGAGCTTTCAAGAATGACTCAATATAAAGATAAGTCGAAGAAAGCTGGAGACTCAGTAGGAGCAGGATTATTTACATATCCTGTACTTATGGCAGCTGATATATTATTATATCAAACTGATTTAGTTCCTGTTGGTAAAGATCAAATCCAACATTTAGAGCTTGCAAGAGATATAGCTACAAGATTTAATAACACTTATAGCCCTACATTTAAAATACCTGAGGGATATGTTCCTAAAACAGGTGCTAAAATAATGAACTTACAAGATCCAACTAAGAAGATGTCAAAATCAGATGACAACTTAAATTCATTTATATTAATCATGGATCCACCAGATGTTATAAGAAAGAAAATTTCAAGAGCTGTAACTGATAGTCTTGGAGTTGTTAACTATACAGATGATCAACCTGGTGTTAAAAACCTTTTAAACATTCTATCTGCAATAACAGAAAAGAGTCCTGAAACTTTAGTTAAAGAGTATGAAGGCAAAGGATATGCAGAACTTAAAGAAGATGTTGGAGAAGCTTTAGTAAATGAACTTGCTCCAATTCAAGCAAAGGTTAATGAACTTCTTAAAGACAAGAAGGCTTTAGAAGCTATTTATAAAGATGGTGCTTCAAAAGCATCATATGTTGCAAATAAAACTCTTAGAAAAATGCAAAAGAAGATTGGATTTATTCCAAGATAGTCTTTTTTAGGATAACTTAAAAAAGGAGCTGTCTCAAAACTATAATCTTCTAATTATAATTGAGAATCTCCGAATAAAAAATAACCAGTAGGATTAAATTTTCCTACTGGTTTTACTATTAAACCTGTACATTTTGTCCAAAATTAGGATAGTACAGCTTTATTTTTAGGTACTGGTTATTTTGATATAGCCCCTTTGTTTTATATGATAAACTTAAAGTATTAAATTCAATCTTATAAGTTATAATTTTATTAACTAAATATAAGTATTAACTTTACTATATAAAAATATATTAACTAAATAATTTTACTAATCATATAAGTGACAAGCAACGAAGTGTTCCTTCTCTACTTCCTTTAGTCTAGGTTGCTCCTTTAAGCAAATATCCTTTGCATATTTGCATCTACTTGCAAATCTACATCCTGGTTTTGGATTTATAGGACTGCTTACTTCACCATCAAGTTCTATTCTATTTTTTTCACCTTCGCTATACTCTGCTACTGGTATAGCTGACATAAGTGCTTTAGTGTAAGGATGTAGAGGCTTCTCATATAATTCATTACTATATGATATCTCCATTAAATTACCTAAATACATTACACCAACTCTATCTGATATATGTCTTACCATTGATAAGTCATGAGCAATAAAAAGATATGTTAATCCCATTCTTCTTTGTAAGTCAATTAATAGATTTACAACCTGTGCTTGGATTGACACATCAAGTGCTGATATTGGTTCATCACAAACTATAAATTTAGGCTCAACGGCAAGTGCTCTCGCTATACCTATACGCTGTCTTTGTCCACCTGAAAACTCATGAGCAAATCTTGATGCATGTTCTTTGTTAAGACCAACAAGCTCTAATAACTCATATATCTTTTTCGTTCTCTCTTCTCCAGTATATAACTTATGTATATCTATACCTTCTGCTATAATATCACCAACTGTCATACGAGGATCTAATGAAGCATATGGGTCTTGGAAAATCATTTGTGCAAATCTTGCATGATTTCTTCTTTCTTTATTATTTAATTTAGCCATATCAACTCCATCAAGTAATATTTGCCCATCTGTTGCATCATAAAGCCCTATTATAGTTCTACCGCATGTAGTTTTACCACATCCTGATTCTCCAACTAAACCTAATGTTTCACCTTTATTTATAGTAAAGCTAACTCCATCAACTGCCTTTAATGTCTTATCTTTTCCTACATTAAAATACTTCTTTAAATTTTTAACCTCTAATAATACTTCTTTATCCATTAGCTTTTCCTCCCATCTTTAAAGGTGATATAACCTTTGGAGCATATTCATGCATAAGCCAACAATTAACTTTATGAGATTCTGAAAGCTCTGTTTCCTCTGGCATTTCTTCCTTACATATTTCCATAGCATATTCACATCTAGCTGCAAATGGACATCCACTTGGTGGATTTAGAAGATCAGGCGGAGTTCCTTCTATTGAATATAACTCTGATTTATGCTCTGTATCTAAAGTAGGCATTGATCTTAAAAGTGCCCATGTATATGGATGTTTTGAGTCTTCAAATATTTCTTTAACCGTTCCTCTTTCCAATATTATTCCTGCATACATAACCTGAATTTTATCAGAATGCTCTGCAACAACTCCTAAATCATGAGTTATTAAAACTACAGCTGTTTTAAATTTTTCTTTTAACGTATCAATAAGATCCATTATTTGAGCTTGAATAGTTACATCAAGGGCTGTAGTTGGTTCATCTGCAATTAATACTTTTGGATGGCATGCAAGTGCTATTGCTATCATCATCCTTTGTCTCATTCCACCTGAAAATTCAAATGGATATTGATTTATTCTAGTTTCTGCATTTGGAATATTAACAAGTTTAAGCAATCTAATAGCTTCTTCCTTTGCCTCAGCACCCTTTAAACCTCTATGTATTTCTAGAACTTCAATTATCTGTTTTCCAAGCTTCATAGTTGGATTTAAGGAAGTCATAGGATCTTGGAATATCATTCCTACATCTCCACCTCTTAAACTTTGAAGCTCCTTTTTATTTAAACTTAATACATCTTTTCCATTACATATAATTTTAGAATCTTTATCTATCTCAGCCGGTGGTGTTTTTAATAATCTCATTATTGATTTAGCCGTTATACTCTTACCACAACCTGATTCACCAACTATTGCTAGAGTTTCTCCTTCTTTTAAATCAAAACTAACTCCTCTTACAGCCTGAACGATTCCAGCATAAGTTTTAAACCTTACTTTTAAATCTTTAACTTCAAGTACTTTTGACATTTCTATACCTCCTAAATTAAGAAACTCTATTACTGTCTAAGCTTAGGATCTAACGCATCTCTTAATCCATCACCTAATAAATTAAATGCAAGCATTGTTATAGCAATTGCTAATGATGGGAATATAAGCTGGCTTGGGTAAAATTGCATTACTTGTTGTCCAGCTGATGCCATAGCACCCCAACTTGTTTGTGGCGGTTGAATTCCAAGTCCAATAAAGCTTAAAAAGGCTTCTGCAAATATGTAACTTGGTATATCAAAAGTTATGTATACAATAATAATACCTAGCGTATTTGGTATCATATGCTTCATTATAATTCTAAATGGACTAGCTCCTAAAGTTTTCGCTGCCATAACGTACTCAGATTCTTTAAGTTGCATTACTTGTCCACGTACCATTCTTGCAATTCCAGTCCATCCAGTTATACATAGTGCAATTAAAAGTGGTAATATACCATTTCCAAGTCTTATAGCTATTAATATAACAACAATCAAATATGGAATTCCACTTAAAATTTCCACAATTCTCATCATTATACTATCTACTTTTCCCCCAAAGTATCCACTTACTCCTCCATATACAATTCCAACTACGCATTCAATTAATGTACCAACAAATGCAATAATTAATGATACTCTACCACCAATCCATAATCTATCAAATAAATCTCTTCCTAGATTATCAGTTCCGAACCAATGAGCTGATGAAGGTCCTTGGTTCATATCTTTTATATTTTGGACCATATAGTTATCTCCTGCTATAATAGGTTGTATTACACACATAAGTATAAGTACTATTAAAACAATTAATGAGCTTAATGCTACTTTATTTCTTTTAAGTCTTCTCCAAGCATCTTGCCAATATGTTAAGTTTGGTCTAGCTATTTGTTCTGCTTTCTTTTTATCTATACCAACAACTTTAAACTTCTCTTTAGTTAACTCTGCCATACTTCCCCCTCCTATTTACCCTCTAATTTAATACGTGGATCTATAACACTATATAAAATATCTACTATAAGAATTGATAATATATAAAGTGCTGCAAAAAATAATGTTAAGCCCATAATTACGTTATAGTCTTTTGTGTATATTGCATCCACTAATCCATTACCAATACCAGGAATAGCAAATATTCTTTCAATAACTACAGTTCCTGTTATTATTGTTGCTATTTGTGGTCCAAGTATTGTTATTATTGGTAATATAGAATTTCTTAGAACATGTTTAAAAGTTATTGCTCCAGAAGATAAACCTTTAGCCTTTGCTGTTAATATATAATCTTGTCCAAGTACATCTAAAACTGATGCTCTCATATATCTTGCATAAGTGGCTACACTGCTTAAACTTAGTGCTATTGTTGGCAATATTGTAAACTTAAATCGCTCTAAAAATGGAGTACTACTACTAAACCAACCTGCAATAGGAATTCCTCCATCTCCCCCTACAGTACTTTGTATTAAAGTTGCAAGAACAAAGCTTGGAATAGAAACTCCAAGTATTGCAATAAACATAACAACATAATCTATAGCTGTATTTCTTCTAAATCCTGCTATGATACCAAGAAATACTCCAACTACTAATCCTAAAAGTACTGATTGAACCCCTATTCTTGCTGATGCTGGGAATCTATCTTTAATTATTTCTGAAACTCCAAGTCCTGGTGTTACGAAAGAATCTCCTAAGTCTCCTTTAACAAGATTTTTAATGTATAGTACATACCTTTCTGTAATTGGTTTATCTAATCCATATTTTACTTCCATATTTTTAAGTACTGTTTCAGGTAATTTCTTAGCTTGTGCCCTTACAGGGTTTCCTGGCATACTATTCATTAAGAAAAATGTAGCTGATACAATAACAAATAAAGTTATTATCATTAACCCTAATCTTTTTAAAAGATATTTAACCATTTATTTTGCCCCCTTATTTATCTAGTGTTGTTCTATATATGCCCATCTTAATTGGTAGTTACCCCCAAACTTTGGATATTGCATTCCATGAACATATTTCTTTTGGAATGAATGTATATCTAAATAATATGTTGGAGCTACTGCTGGATTTTCAATAACTTCAATTTTTTCTATTTGTTTATACATATCAAGTCTTTTATCAATATTTATTTCTTTTTGTAATTTTTCTAATAATTTATTAACTTTAGGATCACTATACTTCCCATAGTTACTTCCATTCTTTTCCCCAAATAAATCTAAGAATGTCATAGGATCATTATAATCTGCACCCCATCCAGCCATTGCTATGTCAAATTCTCCAGCATCTTGTTTTCTTAAGAAATCTGAAAAATCTGCTGGTATTACAAGTTTTATATTAACTCCAATTTTTTCTTTCCAAGTATTTTGTAGATACTCACCTAAGTTTTTATAAGTTGAACTACTTCCTTGAAGCAAGAAGTTTATATCATATTTTGAAGGATTAGAATCAAGACCTAATTCCCTCAAACCTTCTATAAATAACTTTTTAGGATCCTTATTCATAATTTCCTTTAATGGTTCTTTAACTTCTTTTCTATAATTCATATCTCCAACAACAATTCCATCTGGAACTAATCCATAAGCTGGAACTCCAGTTTTCAATATATCCTTTGTATATTCTTCTCTATTTATAGAAATAGATAGAGCTTGTCTTATCTTTTTGTTTTGTAATATCTTATTTGACTTAAAATTAAACTGGTTATAGAAGACTGTTGGCATAACGCCACTTGCTTCATCCCATTTACCTTGTGTAACTCCTTTTTGAAGTTCTTTTATGTACTCTCCATTTACTTTAAACATTACGTCAAGTTGTCCACTTAAGAACATTTGATATTGTGTATTTGCTTCACCGATTTGAGTTAAATTTACTTCATCTAATTTAATATTTTTTGTATTCCAATAATTTGGATTTTTAACTAATTCTATTTTGGCACCTCTTTGCCAATTAGATATCATAAATGGACCACTAAAAACTAATCCATCCTCTCTACTTCCATATTCATCTCCTTGTTTTTTCACTACATCTTCTCTTTGTGGTGCTAAAACTGGAAATGCAACTAATTGAGCAAAGTATGGAATTGGATCCTCAAGTTCTACTACTAACGTTTTATCATCTGGTGTTTTAATTCCAACATCTTCTGCTTTTGCTTTTCCATTAAAATAATTTTCTCCATTTTTTATACCAAATAAGAAGAACGAATACCCAGATGCAACACTTGGATCTAACATTCTCATCCATGCATATTTAAAATCTTTTGATGTAAGCTTCTTACCATCACTCCACTTAAGTCCATCTCTTAAATGAAATGTATATGTTTTTTCATCTTTACTTTTCTCAAAAGATTTTGCAGCACCAGGTACTGGCTTATCATTGTCATATACTAATAATGTTTCTTGAGTATTTTGTACTATATTAAAAGATTCAGCATCCGTAGCTTTTACAGAATCCATAGTTTTAACTGCCCCAGTAGTTAAATTTAATACTTGTGCTTCTTTAGAGGATGCTTTCCCTTTGTTTCCGCATCCAGTAAATAAAGTTAATATTATTCCGCTAATCAAAATTGCGCTTATTGCTTTTTTAGCTCTCATTTTTAATGCCCCCTTTTTTTCTTGTTTCTATTTTATCAAAGATAGCATTGTTTAATTATATATTTTTTATAAATTTTTTATCTTATTAAATCAATTATAAAAACCACTTCGTTTTTTTATCATTTCGATATATGTTTTTCTATTGAATACATGTGTATTTAGTATTATTTTTTGTAAAATTTGCATCTTTTTTAATACACTGTAATTGATATTAGTTTTTAATTAATACACTTTTATAAAATTCCACATAGTTTTATCTGATTTTTTGATTTACAATACTAAAAAAATGTAAAATAACTCTAATACTAGAAATATAATAATTTTTTAATCTATCTTTCATATTTATTTATTATTCTGTATTCTTTTGAAAGTAAAAACTAATATAAATACTGTATTAATATAATATTCACTGTATCAAAGTACTTCTGTAATTTTTTTGAATCTTTTCTTTATGAAGTAAATTAATAGTCTATTTTAACCATTTCCTTTTAATATTTAACTATAAATATGTATATTTTAATGATATTTTTGAATGTTATGTTAATAAATTTATATTTTAGACACATTTTGAAATGTTAAAAATATAAAAAAATGAGTAGATAAATATACTTATTGGTATAACCTATCTACTCATAATAAAACACTTCTTATATTACTTATTTAATTTATACTTAATTATTTTTGGTTCATCTCTAAATAATCCAAGATATAGCTCCTTTGAATCACTACTAAAGACCATTGAAGGAGGAGAAAATATTTCATTTTCATTTGGTTTATTAAATAGCCCCTCATATACCTTACACTTTGACCCCTTATCTTCTCCTTTAAATATCATGGCATATATAGTTGTTTTTTCATCATTTTCTTCAAAATAATAAAGCTTCTCTTTATTATTACTTATATTAAAATCTCCAATATTTTTGTTAGTAACTAAATATTCATTACTCTTATTTTTCAAATTTAGAATACTTAAATCATTTCCACCTTCACCTATATATTTTATAATAACTGTATTTTCATCAATTATTTCCACATTTTCATATGCTTTATCTGTTTCTATTATTTCTTGAATTTCCTCTTTCTCTAAATCAATTATCCCTATTTTATTCGGGAATTGTTGCCCTCTCTCATCTCCACCTACATATAATAACTTGTTATCTATTATTCCAATAGTTCCATAATAATGTATTTCCTTAGGTATATTAATTGATATTTCTTTATCATCTTCTAATTTATATCCACTACTACTTATTTTTTTATTACTAAATTTATCATCTAACTTTTTAATAGTTACCTTTTCCTTTAAGCTATCACTATTATTATCTATATTCTCTATAGACTTATATGTCACTAAGTATCCATCAACAATCTCTTGATAAATCCCTCTCTCACCTGTAAGAGATTCAAGTTCCATCTCAATTATGGAATTTTTACTAGGGTCTAATGTTACTTCACCATCTTTAAATAATAGTTTACTACTTAATTTTCTTACATAAGGTTCTTTTATATCTACTTCTGGATCGTTATATTCTATATATATATCACCATATTCCTTTAAATACTTTGAACCAGTTTGATTATTTAATAATGTATCTTTAATCCTTTTATCAGTAATTTTATATTCCTCTTTTGAAACTACTTTTAAACTACTGTTCTCCGAATCTTTTCTTACGTCTTCTGAAAGTATTGATGATTCCTCAATATTTTTAGGACTACATCCAATAGTAAATAACATAGTTATTGAAGTAGTAATAACTACTCCTAATTTCATAATATTTCTCTTATCCCTTATCATTTTCCCCACTCCAATCTATTATTTATATTTTTATAATAATAGGTTGACTTTACCAAAATATTAAATTACATTGCCAAAATATTTCCAAATTAAATATTTCATTATATATTTACAATAATTAATTTTACTTTTACTTATTTAAACGAACTAAAGACATATAACTTATACTTCTAAAAATATACTTCTACCAATCTTTATATATCTATTTCTATTTCTATATCTATTTCTGTTCTTATATAATAAAGTTCTTAATTACATGCATTTTAATTTAACTATTACTTTTACTTCCTTAAGCTCTTCATCATATATAAATTCTATATTCCCATCATACTTTTTAACTATTCCATAGGTTATATAAAGTCCTAATCCATTTCCACCTATATCTTTAGACCTCTTTGAGTCATATCTATAAAATGGTTCAAATATTTTCTCTATTCCTTCTTTACTTATAGGCTCACTATAATTTCTAACTACTAATTGCATGTAATCATTACTTTTAAAAAGATTAATATTAATGTCTTTCTTAGGTTTAGAATAATTAATAGCATTATCTATGACATTTATAATAATTCGCTTTAAATCTTCTGGGATAAATAATAGCTTGATTTCTTCTAAATCATAGATAATATTTATACCTTCTTTCTTTGCCTTTATTGATAAATCTTTTATTATTAATTCTATGAACTTATCTACAGATATATTTCCCATGGACTCAGTACCTATACTTAAGTTATCTTTTGATATATCTATAAGTTCTCTAACCATTCTATGCATTCTATCACTTTCTTTTTCTATTCTATCTAATGCCAAAGCTTTAAAATTCTCATCATTAAAGCCAGGCTCTTTAAGTATCTGTGCATATCCTGATATAGTAGTTAAAGGTGTTTTAAGTTCATGAGTAACATTATTGAAGAATTCTCTACGATTTTTTTCTAAAGCAATTACTTTATCTTTTTCATTATTTATCATATTCATCTGATTTCTTATTCTTTCATTCATACTATTAAACCCAACTGATAAATCCCCTATTTCATCTTTGGATTTTATATCACTTTCTACATTTAAATCTCCATTTTCAACCTTCTTAAATAAGTTTTTTAATACTTCTAGTGGTTTAATTATTTTGCTACATAATGTATAGCTTAATATAAGTATCAATATAAATATAATTATGATTAAAGTTTTCCACACATTTATAAGACTAATCAAACTTTTATAATCATAAGTAAAATCTTTACTTAAAGACATTACCCTTAAATAATTCTTATCAACATATAAAGGAAAGGTAATTCTTGATACTACATTATCCTTCTCCGTATATATATTAAATGCTAATTTATTCTCCCTTGCATCATCTAATGATTTTTTAACTTTTTCATTATCTATATTTAAAGTTTTATCTTCAATTTCATAAGAATATATTTTATTTCCATCCGTACTGTAAATGTCTATTTGACAGTTATTTTCTTCATTTATTTGTGTTGCTATTTCTGGTGAATACTTATCAAATGTGCTATCACTAATTTCTAAATCATTATTTTGAAAGTGTCTATTTATAATTCTATAAGCACTCTTATAAGATCTTTCCATATCCACTTTTATTTCATTCTTAATATAATTATTAAAAGTCTCATTTATAAAATAATTAAAAACTGTAAAAGAAAGTACAAATAAAACTATAAATCCTATTCCAAATTTATGTTTAATCTTCATATAACTAACCTTTAAGCATATAGCCAATTCCAAAGATAGTTTCTATAATATCTTTATTATCTAGCTTTTGCCTAAGTCTTCTTACATGAACATCAACAGTTCTAAAATCTCCATCATAATCTTCATCCCACACTTTGTCCATTATCTGTTCTCTAGACACTGCAATATTTTTATTTTCTATTAAATATAGTAATAAATTCATCTCCTTAGGTTTAAGCTTTACTTCTTTGTTATATGCAAAAACCTTTCTTGAACTTTTTACTACTTTTATATTTTCTATAATTATTTCATTTATATCTTCATTTTCAACTATACTTTCATCTTTTAAATTTAACTTTTCTACTCTTCTTAAAGCTACATTAACTCTTGCAATACACTCTCTAATATCAAAAGGTTTTGTTATATAATCATCTGCCCCAAGTTCTAATCCAAGAACCTTGTCTACTATATCATTTCTTGCAGTTAACATGATTATTGGAATATTATATTTTGTTAGCTTTCTGCAAACCTCAAAACCACTCATATCTGGTAACATTAAATCTAAAATTATTATATTCGGGCTAAAACTTTCACAGATTTCTATACCATCTATTCCACATGAAGCACATCTAACTTTAAACTTCTCCTTCATAAATGAATATCTAAGAATATTTTGAATATCAGGTTCATCTTCAATTATAAGTATTTTATTTTCCATACAACTTAACTCCCTACCCCTTATATAATTAATCTAAACTTTCCTTATAGATTAATTAAATTTCCTTCATATAAGAGAATAATAACATAATATTGTAAGATATTTAATATTATGTTAAAACTAAAATTAGATTATTTCCTATTCTAATACAGGAAATATTAAAAGGAGTTTACTATTATGCTTATTATTTTGTTATATATTTTCGTATTTATCGTTGTGTTAATGAGGCTCTTTGAACTTAAAGATTCATTTATTGAAATATGGAATGAAGATGATTCAACATGTTATAAGATATTTATGAGTATATTTGCAACTGCAATTAAATTTGTAATTATTATATTTACTTGTTTCTTTTCAAATTATTTTATAGATAAGTTTCTAATGTAATTCAATCTATAAAAATATAATTAATACTTAAAATATAATTGATACTTAAAATATTTTTCTAATTATCTAATTTAAAGGAGATACATATATGATCAAGTTAGCCTATTTATCAGTATTTATAGGATTTGTTATGAAGGTAATTCAAATTATAAAAGAGTTTCCTAAAATTTATTCCAATAACAAAACTAATTCCTCTGTAATTATGAATTTATGTTTATATATTATTTATAGTATTGTTGATGTTATGGTCAGTATTGGGTGTGCAATTTATGGCATTGAAATATTTCTAATTAGATAGACCTTTAATAAATTGTAAAAAGCTAAATACATAACATTTCTAAATATACTATAGTATTTCTTTTTTAAAACAAATTATTAATACAAATAAAAAGAAACCAGCTATATTACTGATTTCTTTTTATTTGTATTATATTATAATATTGTACTTTTTAATCTAATTAGTATATTACTTGGATATGTTATATTACTATAATATTTGTACACCTTATACTATTTCAATATATATTTTTTATTAATTTGAATATAAACTTATATCAGCAGCTGATGCAAATCCACCTACACCTTGAACAACTTCAAGCTTAACATACTGAGCCTTAGTTGCCTTAAATTCTGCTGTTTTCATTTCTCTATTATTCCCCCATGAACCACTTGTTACTTCAGTAAAGCTCTTTCCATCTAAGCTTGTATATATCTTGTACTCTGTTATATTTCCATTATAATTACCTGATTGTCTTGGAAGATATGTTAATTTTGAAATATCATATTCTTTATTAAGCTTTAAAGTTATAAATGGATGCTTATCACTTCTATCCCACTTTGTATGCCAGAAGGTATTTTTATTTCCGTCGATAGCTTTATTTGCAGCTTGGCTATTATTATCTTGCTGACTTGAATAACTCTCTACTGCCATATCTTTATGAAGTATAAATCCTTTTGGAAGTTCATTATTTTTAAATACTAACTTTGTTATACTACTAGCTAATGTATTACCTGTTGCCGCTCTACGTACTAATAATGTCATATCCTTACTAAGGTCAGGTAAATTGTCTCCATTATATTTTATCCAAGTCACTCCATTATCAGATGAAAACTCCATACTCTTATCTAATCCAAAGATTAAATTTTCTTCATCATTAATAGTCACATTTATATTAGCTGCTTTTTTTATAGAAATTAGATTTGCATTATCTGTTCCCTTTACTCTAATTAATATTCCATTTTCTGAAGTTATTGAATCTATCTCATCCTTAGTTAATTTTTGTGAATCTTCTTTAACTAATTTATATGTCTTTCCACCATCTAGGCTATATTCATCGATTCCAGCCTTAGCTCCATTTAATTTCCCTGCATTTGGTCCATCAAAACTAAATGTAGCTAAATATAGACCTTTCTTTTGCATACTCTCTAATAAATTTTTAGCATATGTCTTTTCTCTACTATCCTTAACACTATTTAAGGTATTTCTATATTGTGAAACATATTTTTGGAGCTCTACTCTATGATTATTTATAGCATTATCTCTAATTTTAACAAGAAGATTTTCCATAACTTGAGGATATTGTGCGAAAGCATTCATTATATCTGAACTTACCTTTTCAAAATCTTCTTTTGATGTACTAGAATCATTAAGCATTAAATCTAATTTATTTTCCCATGCATTATAATTAAGTGGACAAGCTTTAATAGCTTCATCTAATATAGATTTTGATTTATCATTAGAATTAATATCATTTGCAAGCATTCTAAGTTCTTCTGAATTTGCATAAGCATCTTGTTCTTGACTTAAAGTTTCATTTAAGAACATATATGGAATTGTAGTATTGTAATGTGCTGTTCCTGTCCATCCTGAAATATTATTACCTATGTACCACTTATTATCTGATTTAAGATAAAGGAATGCACAATGTCCAGGTTGTCCAACCGCATATGCTGGAACACCAAATACTTGGGATGAAGCAGTACCATATTTAGATAAAGCACCACATACTCCCCCATACTCTACAACCTTTTGTATTGTAGGGTTATCTCCATAAAATCCTGATTGAAATACACTCTTACCTTCTGGATTCTTAGTTGTATACTGTATTGTATAATCACTTTCAGCTATTTTGTCTTGGCTTAATAAATCTTTCTTCTTAATATGCTCTTTTTGCCACTTAAACTTTTCATCTATTTTACCTTCTGACACATCCTTAGTATGCTGTCTAAGCCATACTATATCTTCATTAGTTAATTTAACATTTACTATATTTCTTAAATTTCTTACATTGAATGTTTCAAAGCAAGGGAATAATTCATTATTTAGATTAGCATCTTTAAAATTTAGATATCTTTCAACAGGGTCTAATACTTTATTTGCTGGCCAGCTCATTACTGGGCTTGCAAATTCTAATGAAGTTGCTATAGCTATCTTTAGATTAATTCCTTCCTTTGAAGCTGAATCTTTATTCCAAATCTTTGACCAAACTTCAAGGGCACTTAGTTCTTTTTCTGGAATTACTTTGTTATCGTTACCATAAAAATACGCATCCATGGTACCTTGCTTTGCTTTAGAAGGTAATCCTCCATTTAAATATTCTTTCATTGCCTCTTCATCATTTAAAAGCCAATTTAAAAATTCTGCATTTTCTTTATTTTTACTTGCAAAACTTTTAAGATTATCCTCTCCAACCCTTGATACAATTTCCTTTACATATACAATTTTAGCTAAACTTTTATTACTTGATAATTTATCAAAATCGGAAGTTGGTATTTTGTCTACAGCTGAATTAATCTCATTATTTAACTTTTCTATTGATAGGTTATTAATATCTATCTTTGAATTAACAGCTTCTTTTGAGTTAATATCAGATTTTAAGTTTTCTTTACTGTCTTTTTGGCTTAAATCAATGTAATCACTTAATTTAGTATCAGTACTTTTCACTTCATCTGCAAAGGCAGTAACTCCTGGAACTAATAAATTTACACTTAGTACACTTGCAACAATAATTGCTTGTATTTTTTTACTCTTCATTTGGTATTCTCCTATCTTTTATCTTAATTTTAGTTTAGTGTATAAAGTTTAATTGTATTTTTAATTTAATTTTAAATATAATTAAAATTCAAATTAAATTTATTATACTGGTTAATTTTAGATATTGTATTAACGATTTGTATCTAATTTATTATAAATAAAAAATATCGGATGAAAGTTTTACAAACTTAACATCCGATATTTATAATATTTTATTTAATTTAAATATACTCTTGTGAATATGCAACTATTAATTTATTAATTCTATTTAAGATTCTTTTCCCAATCTTTATTTTCTAAGTACTCTAATAATTGTGGTCTTAATTCATCCTTTTTTAGTCCAAATTCTATTGTAGCTTGTAAGAATCCAAACTTATCTCCAACATCATATCTTCTTCCTTCAAAGTCATATGCATACATAGCTTCTTGAGATATTAAAGTTTTTAAAGCATCTGTAAGTTGAATTTCATTTCCCTTTCCAGGTGCTGTATTTTCTAATATTTCAAATATTTGTGGAGTTATTATATATCTTCCAAGAATTGCAACATTAGTTGGTGCTTCTTCTCTCTTTGGCTTTTCAACTAAATCCTTAACCTTGTATACTCTATCTTCTATATGAATTCCATCAACTATACCATACTTTGATACATCTTCTTCTGGAACAGTTTGAACTCCAAGTATTGAAGTTTTGTATTCATCAAAACAATCCATAAGTTGCTTTAAACATGGTTTTTCACTATCAACTACATCATCACCAAGTAAAACTGCAAAAGGTTCATTACCAACGAAAGTCTTTGCACAATGTATTGCATGACCTAATCCTCTTGGCTCCTTTTGTCTTATATAATGTATATCAACCATATCTGAAATATCTCTTACAAGTTCTAATAGTTCATCCTTGCCTGATTTTTCAAGTTCTATTTCAAGCTCTACTGATTTATCAAAGTGATCTTCTATACACTTTTTATTTCTTCCTGTAATTATTAATATTTCTTCAATTCCAGATGCTACAGCCTCTTCTATGATGTATTGTATTGTTGGCTTATCAACTATTGGAAGCATCTCTTTTGGCTGCGCCTTTGTTGCAGGTAAAAACCTTGTTCCAAGCCCTGCTGCTGGTATTATCGCCTTTTTAACTTTCATCACTATCACCCTCAACTCAATTGTTATTAATTACCATTATGAAATTAATAATCATAAGGCAAAATTCTACTAAAATATAGACATGTAAACATTATACCATAAGACATACTTCAATTACCACGTAATGATTTGCTAATATAAGCTGCCTTTTTTTATTAATTTATTAATTAATTATAGTGCAAAACCTATATTTTCTTATAATATTATGTGTTTTTTTGTTGATATTTATATATTTTAATGCTATCATAATTGATATATTAAATTTTAGACAAATTAAAACGAAAGAAATTCAGTAATAATTAGCGTAACATTTATTTTATAGAACGCAATATTTACTCTATTAAGAAAGGTTTGAGATTATGAATAAAAAGACAAAAGATTGTTTGGTTATAGGATTTGCTCTATTTGCAATGTTCTTTGGTGCTGGTAACTTAATATTCCCTCCTTATCTTGGTAATGAGGTAGGAACGCAATATATATTTGCAATAATCGGTTTTACAGTAACAGGTGTTGGTCTTCCATTACTTGCAATAATCGCTTGCACTAAAGGTGATGGAACATTTGAAACAATGGCTTCAAAGATAAGTCCAAAGTTTGCAGTTATATTTGCTACACTTTTATTTATAGCAATTGGTCCAATGCTTGGAATTCCAAGAACTGCAGCAACTACTTATGAATTAACTATTCATCCAATAATACCTGGTATTTCACCACTTGTTTGGATGTTTATATATTTTGGAATCAATTTATTTTTTGTATTTAAGCAATCAAGTATTATAGATACAATAGGTAAATTTTTAACACCTTCACTACTTATTATATTAGCTATAATAATAGTTAAAGGAATTATAATGCCAATTGGTAATATTGAATCAACTGGAGCAACTTCAGTACTATCAACTTCATTCCTTGAAGGTTATCAAACAATGGATGCCCTTGCAGCATTACTTTTTGCAGCAATAGTATCTTCTAGCATCTTAGCTAAAGGCTATAAGAATAAAGATTTAGTTCCAATGACAGTTAAAGCTGGACTTGTAGCAGCTATTGGACTAGCTTTTGTATATGGTGGATTAACATTTATCGGTGCACAAACTGCATCTTTAGCTCCAGCTGATGTTACAAAGACAGGGTTACTTCTAATAATATCTAAGAATATTTTAGGTAATGTAGGAACAATAATCATCGGTATAGCAATGGGACTAGCGTGTCTTACAACTTCAATTGGTTTAATAACAGCAGGTTCTTCATTCTTTGAAGAAGTTTCAAAGGGTAAACTTCCATACAAAGTTAATGCAGTAGTTATATCAATTATAAGTATAGTAATTGGTTGTCTTGGTGTTGATAATATAATTAAAATTTCAGGACCAATATTAAATGTACTATACCCTGTTGCAATAACACTTATAGCAACAACTCTTTTAGATAAGTTTATAACTAATGTTAATGCTGTAAGACTTGGAGTTTATACTTCATTAGCATTTGGATTACTTAGCCAAGTTCCTGGAATAAACTTAAGCTTCATTCCACTTGGTAGTCAAGGATTTGCTTGGTTACTTCCAACTGTAATTGCAATTGGAATTGGATATATAATATTTAGAAATAAAAATGAAGACAATGTCACTAGCCAAAATCTTAAAGAAGAGCTAGCTAAATAGAATATTACTTTTTATATAAAATAATATTAAATTAAGTATATGTACAACTATAACCCTACTAGAAGCAGCGATATTAAAACTATAGCTGCTTCTTTTTATTTTACTTTTATATTTTTATTTCACATTAAGTGTCCCTTTTCTGCTACATATAAGTTACTTTTATTTTACTTTGATACTTTTATTTACTAATTAAATCTAAATATATACTTTTTATTAAACTCTTCATACTTTAATTTACATATTTATCATTGTAAATGTAATAAATAGTTAACTTTACATTATTTTTTATTGATGATAAAATTTTGTTGAATACATTAGGGTATAATAATCTATGTATAAAGGAGGTTTAGACATGGCTATAAAACTAATATGTATAGATATGGATGGTACACTTCTTGATAATGACCATAATGTATCTAACGAAAATAAACAGGCACTAATAGAAGCTCGAGACAAAGGAATTGTTATTGCTATTACAACAGGTAGGCTTTTCACATCTGCAAAATATTACTCAGATTTAATAGGAATTAATGCTCCTATAATCTCATCAAATGGCGCTTATATAAGAGAAAAAGATTCATCTAAGGTTATATACGAAAGTGCTCTATCTTTAGATGAGTGTTTAGAGATATATGATATTTCTAGGAAGTACAGCTTTGAAACATATTTCAATACTCATAATACAGCTATATCTTCTACTGAATTTAAAGAAGATCATGCTTATGCAATTACAAATAAGCTTCTTAAAGAGGAAGATAAAATAAAATTCAAAGTAGCTCCTGATCTTAAAGACATATTAAGAGAACTTGAAGGTGATGTACTTAAATCTATATCAATTAATAAATCTTCCGAAAATGACGATGAACTTTTAGAAGCAAAAAATGAATTTATAAATCTTAATAAATATGAGGTTGTAAGTTCTGGATTACATAACTTTGAAGTAATGAAAAAAGGTACTTCAAAAGGAAATGCAGTTAAACAATTAGCAGAAATTTTAGGAATAACTAGAGATGAAATTATGTGCATTGGAGATAGTGAAAATGATCTTTCTATGATAAAATTTGCTGGAATCGGAGTTTGTATGGGTAACGGTCTTGATCTACTTAAAGAAGAAGCAGACTATATTACTGATACTAATATAAATTCTGGTGTTGCAAAAGCTATTAGAAAGTTTGCTCTCTAATGTAATTTGAAAGGAGACAAATAAATGGGGGATACTAAAAATAATAAAAAGAAAATGGCTACATGGAAGAAGGTACTTATAGGTGTTGTAGTTGCTGCAATAGTTATTATAGCTTCAGGAATGGGATATGTTTATGCAACTCTTAGCAAAGCAAACAGAGTTGAATTAAACAAAGACTCATTAGGAATCAATGAAAATACACAAGCTACAGATAAGAAAGACGCTATAATTAATATTGCATTATTTGGTGTAGACGAACCGCAAGGCACAGCCGGTAGATCTGATGCTATACTTATACTTACAATTGATAAAAAACATAATAAGTTAAAGCTTAGTTCTATTATGAGAGATTCATATGTTGATGTAAAAGGTCACGGTATGACAAAGCTTACTCATGCTTATGCATATGGTGGTCCTGAACTTGCACTTAATACAATTAATACAAATTTTGATTTAGCTCTTGATAAGTTTATTACTGTTAACTTCTCATCAATGCCAAAAGTTATTGATCAGCTAGGTGGAGTTGATATTAATATAACTAAAGGAGATTTAAAATATATTAATAATTATATAGCAAATTTAAATCAAATAAATAAAACTAACGTTGATAAAATTGAAAGCGTTGGAATGCATCATTTAAATGGTACTCAAGCTTTAGCTTATTGCAGAATTAGATACGATGGTGGAGATCAAAGAAGAACTGAAAGACAAAGAACAGTTCTTGAAGCAGTTCTTAATAAAATGAAAGATACATCTCCAACTAAATACCCTGCTATCTTAAATGAATTATTACCACTTGTAACTACAAATATAAGTTCAAGTGAATTTATAAGCTTAGGTAAAGATATACTTGATACTGGTGCTACAAGCTTCCAAGATTTAAGAGTACCATGTGATAAGCATGAAGATGGTAAAATGATAAAAGGTGTTTATTATATGACTTATGATCTAAAAGCTGAAACTAAAGAACTTCATAAATTTATATACGAGCAATAAAATTAAGTTTTCTTAAATTACGCTTTTTAGAGATAGATTATTAATATAGTCTATCTCTTTTTTGATTATTTTATTTTCCTTTATATTCTTTTATTTACATAAAATTAACAAAGTGATATACTATCTTTATATTAATAAATTGTAAAATTAAGGAGATTGGTATGGGAAAATTTAAAAATATGGCCTCGTGGAAAAAGATACTTCTAATAGTTTTTCTTTTAATAATTCTTCTTTTTGGTGGAAGCTTTATGTACATAAAAAACCTTTTAAACAAAACTACTAAAGTAGAAATAAATAAGGACAATCTATCTATAAATAAAGAAGTCACTCAAAAATTAGATAAAGATGACAAAATAAAAAATATTGCCCTATTTGGTGTAGATTCTCCTGAAGGTAAAAATGGGCGTTCTGATTCAATAATGATACTTACAATTGATGATAAAAATAACGAATTAAAACTTTCATCAATAATGAGAGATTCTTATGTAAATATCAAAGGACATGGACAAGATAAAATAACTCACGCTTATGCCTTTGGTGGACCTGAACTTGCAGTAAATACATTAAATCAGAATTTTGATTTAAATATTGAACATTTTATAACAGTTGACTTCACATCTCTTCCAAAGATAATAAATGAAATTGGAGGAATTGATTTAAATATAACTAACGGTGATTTAAAGTATATAAACAATTATATATCAGACATAAATAAAACTAACAACAAAAATTCAGAAGCTATAAAGACTGCTGGTGTACATCATCTAAGCGGTGAACAAGCTTTAGCATATTCTAGAATTAGATATGATGGTGGAGATCAAATGAGAACTCAAAGGCATAGAAATGTTATAGAAGCTATATTTAATAAAGTTAAGAAAATGCCTGTTACAAGCTACCCTTCTTTATTAAATGAAACATTACCCCTTGCTCAAACGAATTTAAGTTCAAGTGAGTTTATGACAATTGGTACAGATATTGTATCAATGGGGGTATCTGATATGAAGCAGTATAGATTACCTTGCGATGCTCATTCAAATGGCAAAAATATGAATGGTGTATATTATATGACTTTTGATAAAAAAGCTGAAACAAAGGAGCTTCATAAATTCATATATGGAAAAACATCTGAAGAATAATATAAATATTAGCTTAGTAATTTTAATCTTAGGATTACTAAGCATATTTTTTAAAAATCAATCGAACATATGTTCCTATTTTTTTCTACTTTTTTTACTTAACTGCATATATAAAAGGTAAATAATATTTGTTTTAATTTGAAAGGGGGACATAATATGTATGACTTAAACTTAATAAATTTAGCTAAAGAAAATAATTCTAAAGCAAAGGAAGAACTAATAATTAAATACTCTCCTATTATTAAAAATCAGATAAAAAAATATGCTTTTATAGATTGTTATGACAAAGAAGATCTTATGCAATACGGGATTCTTTCTATATTAAAGGCTATAGATACATTTGACACTAATAAAAGTTCATCCTTTAGCTCTTATGTAAAATGGGCTATTTCAAATAATTTTGCTTATCTTTGTAGACAGAATAATATAAATAAAAAAGCTTCTAGCTTAAATAATAAAATAGACGAAGGGATTGAGATAATGGAATTTTTAACAGAAAAAGTTACTACTGAAGATATAATATTTAATAAGTATGAAAATAATAGAATTGAGAAGGCAGTAAATCTTTTAAGTGATGAGTACAAGCATTTATTTAACTTTCTTATGTATAGTGGAGTTAGATGCCCCCTTAAAAGATATTCTGAAAAATATGGTATTTCTTATGCAAAATGTTTATATAGAAACAAAAAACTTGCAGATAATCTTAAAGTTATCTTATTTAATTTATAATATTTTTATAAATTTATTCAAAGATGTTAATTGCATAAATTTATTGGAAATCCTCCACATTATTAAAAGCCTAAATTTAATTCATCAAAAAACATAAAGATGAGGTAAGCTATTACACTTACCTCATTCTTATTTACTCTAGTATTCTATCTTCTATGATGTACTCTCGTACCTTGAGTAGCTTCATTTCCATTGTCTTGATTTTGATTATTACCTTCATTACCATTATCAGTATTGGATTCACCAGATCCATTATTATCTTCCTCTACCGTTCCGCCTTCAGAGTTTCCTGTATTTCCAGAAGTCCCACTACTTCCACTCCCCCCATTACCTGTTACAGTAGAATTATTACTTCCACCGCCCTGAGGTCTTGTTGGCCTTGTTGGTCTATAATTATTGTATCCTGAATTATTTTGAGTTCCATTATTAGTATTACTTTGAGTAACATTATTAGCTGCTTCTTCTTGTTCTTCAGCCTCTTTAATCTCTTTATCCTTTGCTTTAAGCTTCTTTACTAAACTATTATAATGTAAATCATTATAATCAAAGTAATATAGTACATTCCCTTTAACAGTATCTCCTAATGCCTTTATAGCTTTATTAGATACTATTGAATTTAATGAAATCTCATAATACTTACCTTTTTTAATTTCAAAAGTTTCTTTTGAGTCCTTTACTATACTCTTATACTTTAATGCTACATCATAATCTAAGTAATCTTCTTCTACCTTTTCATCTACCTTCTTTAAAATAGATGCATCTTTAACTATATTTTCATATTTTTCATCACCTAATTTAGTAGTATTAATTAGTATATCTTTATATTTATCTTCTATTTTACTATCTTTAAGTTCTGGCATTATTTCTTCTGCCTTTTTAATATCAATCTTTATCTGATCAATTTTCTTATCTATTCCAAAATATTTTTCAAATACTTCTTCAGGTATAATTTCCTTGTCTTTAAATATTTCATTTAATGGTATAGCAGTATCTCCCTGCTTAACAAGAACCTTACCATTGTAATATTTACCATTCATCTTATGCTTATCTTTATCAAACTTAATCAAAGCAAAAGATTCTATATTTTTATCATCTGTAAGTATTATTATAAACTCATTTGGTATCTCAACTTTTTTATCCTCATCATTTGAATTCTGAGTAGTTGAATCATTTGAATTTTGAGTAGTCACGGCTTTATATTCTGTATTATCACTATTGAATTTAACTTTAAATCCAGTAAGTAATGTAATACATACAAGCATTAAAATTCCTACACAATAAAAAACTGTATTTTGCTTTTTCATACTCTGCTTATAACTTTGACTCATTCTGCTTCCTTTTTTCTCATCAGAACGTGATAAAGCTATATTCTCTTTATATTCATGAGAATAACCATTTTCCTCATATTCATCAAAAGATAATGCCCCTTCTTTTATAAGTTTATTAGTATAAGCCTTACCTGAAAATATACCTACTATAAATGTAATAATAAAACTTAATATAATTCCAATTGGTACACTTAATATGTATACTGAAAGTACCTGTACAAATAATAATGCTATACCTTTTAATATTTCTTTTCTAAATAGATATGCTAATCCTCCAAACAAAAAGGTTAGGTAATCAAAATTATAAGGAATAATCTTTAAATTACTTTTACTATCTACTAAAACAGCATATTTAATTCCTCTACCTTTAAGATAAACATGCTTATCAAAGTTATTTCTATCCATTAAATCTCCTCCGTAAATAATTTCATATACTATATAATTTTAACATATACTCTACATATTTCTAACAATATATTAGATTTTTTTTAAAAATAATAGTTAGGATAAATAAAAAAGATATAAAATATATAGTCATTAAACTACACATTCTATATCTATAATAAAAGTATATTACTTTACTTAATTTAAATTAACTTGTCCTTTAAAATATTCCTAATAATTTCTTCTTAGGTTTAACTCTTCTTCCAGAGAATTCAACCAACTCTCCATTATTTAATTTTTCAATACTCTCTTCTAATATATCGTTATACTCTTTATATTTTGAAATAGCTTTGCTAACATCCTCTTCAGCTACTCTATTTTTATTGATAAAACTATAAATTTTATTTTCTAATAAAACTTTTGAAGTATTCTTTATTGCTCTACCATAATCCCCTTCTAAACTCTTTGCATCAAGTACAAATAGACAATCTGAATCAATAAAGTCATTTATATTACTTATATTATCTATTATTGGTATAAGTTTTTCTGGATAAAGTATTATTGGAATATCTCCTTTTAATTGAATATCATATATTTCCTTAAATATTGTTGAAGAATAGTCTTCTTCTATATTTATAAATTTATACTTTTTATCTATATTATTAGAAATCTTTATCCCACTAGGATTATAAAAATTTATTATATCCATTCCTTTAGATTCAATTATATTTTTCATATCCTTTCCTCCCATTGTTTCAAAATATTTAAACTTTTTAAAGTTATGTTATGTAAATCAATTATTTTAGATATTTGTTTCTATTTAGTAAATTTAATTAATAAAAAATTAATTAACGGTTTATTTATTGTTAATTATACCACTATTTGCTTAGCACTTCACTATATTTAATAAAATCTTAATTGTAAGTAAATAAAAAAAAGAGGCCAAAATTAATTTAGCTTCTTATATATTCTATCTATTCATTTTGATAATAATTATAGTACTCTTTTGAGTTCATTTCTTCACCATTTAATATAGCTCCTAATATATTTGAATTTACCTTAGTAAGTAAATCTTTATCATTTTTAATTAAGCTTTTTTTAGTCTTATTAGCTAATATAACTAATAAACTTCCATCTACCTTTTTAGATAATACTTGTGCATCAGTAACTGCAAGCACAGGTGGACTATCTATTATTATCCTATCATAATCCTTATCTAACTCTTCTAATAATGAGTCTAATGTTAATGATGAAAAAATTTCTGAATGATTAACTACTTTAGTTCCAGTTGTTAATATATGAAGGTTTTCAGAGTATTTATTAATTGTTTCATCTAGTATATTTCTATCTATTAGAACATCCGTAAGTCCTTTAATATTAGAAACTTTAAAGTTCTTATGGATTGTAGGTTTCCTTAAATCACAATCAATTAATAGAACTTTTTCTTCTTTTTGAGGAAAAGAAAGAGCTAAGTTAGCTGCTGTAGTAGATTTACCTTCTCCTTGAATGGAACTTGTAATAAGTATTCTCTTTATAACTTTATCAATTGAAGCAAAAATAATATTTGTTCTTAATTTTTTATAGCTTTCTGATGCTACTGAATTAGGCTCTTTTTCTACTATAAGCATTACTCTTCCTCCTTCTTTTTATTCTCCTTTTTTCTCTTTACCTTTTTGGCTTTTTTCTCCTTTTTCTTTGCATGTCTACCTTTCATTTTCTTATATGCTGCATCTTTCATTAAAGGTATCTTACCTAAAACAGGTATATCTAAATCATTTTCTACATCATCTTCTTTTACATATGTGTTATTCAAAAATTCTAATAAGAAAGCTAGTCCTATAGATACCATCGCCCCAAGTCCTGTTGCTATCATAATATTCAACTTTTTATTTGGTGTAAATGGACTATATACTTCTTCTGCCGGCTCTAATATTTGAAGATTTCCATTTTGCATCATTTTTTTCGCCTTAGATAAAAATTCACTAGTTACTGAATTTATAACTTGGAATGCTCTACCTGGATCTTCATCAACATGCTCTACATCCATTATTTGAGTTTCACCTCTTGCAGTTACCTTAAGATTATCTAGTACCTTTTCTGGACTTATATCTATTAAGAAATTTATTCCTAAATAGAAGAAAAAATTTTTTAAATCTACAAAAGTATTCTTTAATTGATCTCAATTAATCCACCATTATACAAATCATTTAAATAGTTTAATACTTTTTCTGTGCATTCCTTATAATTTAAATCATATTCATTAAGTAACAAATTAATAAAATCATGTATAACAACTTCTTCCAATATATCCCCTACGAGACTTCCAGCCTTATTTAAAAAAATATCTTCCTTTTGGTAAATTCTTTGGTAAAATTCCAAAAAAAAATTATATACTTTATAAAGAAGAAAATGTTAGGTATAACAGCTATATCCAATAAACATTAAAAACTTAGTTATATCTAAAAGGTTCAATAATAGAAATTGGCTCTACTTCTGGCTATATACTATCTTTTATATGGGGTATAGCTAATCTCTCTAAAGGTATCAATGCATTTGGAACCTTAATTGCAATAATGCAATTATTCGATAACATACAAAGACCTTTCATAAAACTTGCTAAGTCAATTCCTAAAATTATAAATACTTTAGCATCTTGCGAAAGACTATAGATATAGAAAATTTATCTTTAGAAAAAAGCACTTATATTAACAGCACTATTAAATATAGAAATAATTTCAAAATAAAGCTTAATAATATTTCCTATAAATACCCTAAGACTAAATAGTATATATTAAAAAATATATAGCCTATGTTCCTCAAGAAAATACATTAATTTCAGGAAATATTAAAGATAATATATTGTATGGTAATTTAAATGCTAATGAAGATGATATAACTTCTGCACTATCTTTAGCTAATGCAAAATCATTTATAATGAATACTCCAAATAAATTAGAAACAATAATAAATGAAAACTCAGGTGGCATTTCAGGAGGGCAAGCTCAAAGAATATGTATTGCAAGAGCATTTCTTAAGAAAGCTCCAATAATAATACTAGATGAAGCTACATCTGCACTGGATAAAGATTCAGAATTACACATACTAGAATCACTTAAAAATTTAGATTATAATCCTACAATAATAATAATAACTCATAAAGATGCAGCCCTTGATTACTGCGATTCTATATATAAACTTAAACATGGTTCACTTATAAAAATATAATATTTTTCTTATAAGTAAATTTATGCTAATATATCTTTATTACTTAAAACTTGACAAAATTTTTAATTTAATTTATTTGTCAAAACGAATTTTTATTTACTGTTTTTGGTATATTATATTTAGGTGATTTTATGAACTATAATTTTTGTATTAACTTAAAAAATTTACGGCTAGATAACGATCTAAGTCAAATAAAGCTTTCTGAAAAATTAGGAATCTCACGTTCTACTTATTCTAATTATGAAAATGGCGTAAGCGAGCCTGACTTAGATATGTTAATAAAAATCTCCAATTTTTTTGACTGCTCTATAGATGAACTTCTTAAAGGTAAAGTTGCAACAGAATCTTATCCCTTTGATCTCCCAGAATCACACAAAACCAATTTTAATTTCGATATAAATAAATTTACTATAGGTAAACTTATTAGAAAACTTGAAAACAACAAAAGATATTATCAAAATCACTTAAAACAGATTAATAAAGAAATAAATTTAAAAATTAAAGAAATTGATGAATTAATAGAAGTACTAGAATTTAAAGAATTAAATAACTATAGAAATAACAAAATAGAAGTTACAGAAGAAATATCCCCAATAATAAATGAAGAACTTTTTTAATTTTAAAAATATAAATTACAATATGAAGTATTATTAGAGGTATTCAAATGATTGATATTCTTAAAGATAAACTGTATGAAATGATTAATAAATACGGATTAGATAGTCCTGAGGCGTTAAAAGCAAGTCAAGATTTAGATAATGAAGTTATAAAACACATGGAATTAATCAACAATAAAAAGAGTGATTAATACTAATCACTCTTTTTACTTAATTTACTTTTTTTCTTTTCCTTGAATTTCTGGAACAGGATCTACATCATTTTTTGGTGGAGTCTTAAATCTTTTACTATTCCATGATGATTGCTGATCTTTTTTAGCCATCTAAATTACCTCCTAACAACATATAGATTACATAATAATCTTTTGTAGTTAGGAGGCTTTTTATTCTAATATTAAATTCTTAAACTATGCTACTCCAAATGCAAAATAAAATGTAAATAGCGCTGCCAAAGTATACATTACAGGATGTATTTCCTTAAACTTACCTTTAAACATCATTAATACAACATAAGTACAGAATCCAAATGCTATACCAATTGCAATACTATAAGATAGTGGCATTAATATAATTGTTAAAAATGCTGGTATTGCAATTTCTGGTTCCTTCCAGTTTATATCTGCAAGTGATGAACACATAAGAGAACCAACGATTATTAAAGCTGGTGCTGTAACTTCTGAAGTTACAACTGATAAAAGTGGTGAGAAGAACATTGAAAGTCCAAACATTCCTGCAACTATTACACTAGAGAATCCTGTTCTTGCTCCAACTGAAGCACCTGATAGTGATTCAATATATGAAGTTGTATTAGTTGTTCCAAATACTGCTCCAACACATGTTGCAACTGAATCTGAAAGTAACGCCTTTGATCCATTTTCAATTGATCCATCTTCTTTAACTAATCCAACCTTTGAACCAACAGCCACTAATGTACCTGCAGTATCAAAGAAATCCATAAATAACATTGTAAATACAACCATTAACATTTGAGGATTAAATACTTGTCCTAAATTTTTAATAGCTACACCAAAAGTTGGTGCAAGTGATGGAATTGGTGCAACTATAGCTTCTGGTGTTCCAATTAATCCAAATACTACACCAGCAATTACTGTACATACCATTCCAATAAATATAGCAATTTTTACTTTTCTAGCTAGTAATATAGCTGTTACTAAAAGACCAAATACAGCAAGTAAAACTTTAGGATTTGTTAAATCTCCAATTTTAACAAGTGTTGAAGCATCTGCAACTATAATTCCTGATCCCTTAAGTCCAACAAAAGCTATAAATAATCCAATTCCTGCACTAACTGCATATTTTAAGTTCTGTGGAATTGACTTAATTATAAGCTCACGAAGTCCTGTTACTGATATTATTATAAATATAATTCCTGAAACTAAAACTCCTGAAATAGCAACTTCCCATGGAATACCCATCTCTCCACAAACAGTAAATGCAAAGAATGCATTAAGTCCCATCCCTGGCGCAAGTGCCATTGGGAATTTCGCATATATACCCATTATTAGTGTACCAACTGCTGCAGCTAATGCTGTTGCAACAAATACACTACTCTTATTCATTCCTGCGGCTCCTAGAATATCCGGATTAACAAATAGAACATATGACATTGTAATAAATGTTGTAAGTCCACCTATTATTTCTCCCTTAAAACTAGCACCTCTTTTTTCAAAATTAAAATATTTTGAAATAAAATTCATCTTTTAATCCTCCTTTAGTACTTTAAAGTTTTTTCTTTATCGCATCTTATAGGATTAATCTATCGGTTACCCTTTAGAAAAATCGTAGTCAAGTCATTTACGGTAACTTGGTAGAAACTATCAGACCATATTCTGATATTATACGATAATTTATCTTTATTTTTGAAATATATTTCGTATATTTACATAATATTATATCTTTATATCTTTGTCAACGTTCGTATTATAGTTTTTTTAAATAAAAATCACTTACAAAATATTTTAATTTTTGTAAGTGATTTTTTATTTAAATCTTATATTTTAAGGATTATATTTTTCATTTTAAATACTTAGTTATATCCAACAGCTTTTAATTCTGATACACATGTATCATCATATTTATTTCCATTGTAGACTGATAAGATTATAAATCTAACATAAGATGTTTTCTCTCCATCTCCTAGGTCTATCTCTTGTTCTCCTAACTCACCATCTTTTAATTCAACATCTCTAAAATCTCCATTTTGGAAATCTACTCTTACGGTTTTAATTCTATTATTTGCATAATATAATCTTTGTGACTTAGCTGATCCATTTATTATATATAATTTTTTTACTAATCTCTCTTTATTAAAATCAATAGTCATAAATTCACCTATTCCAGGACCCATTACTCCCTCTGCCCATATGGTATTACTTTTACCATCATTAAGATTGCTTGGATCATAATTTGCTCCAGTCTGATCGTATAATACTGTAGATGTATAAACCTTTTCGGCCTTTAGATTTTCTTCTACTTTATTTACCTTATTAACTTCATTATTATTTACTTCTTTATCATCTTTTTTCTCTTTTACTTGTTTGTCATTTTCTAAATTTTTAGATGATTCATAATTATTATAGTCATTCTTATACTTACCTTTACTATCTAAAGTAGAAGTACTCTCTTTATTTTCATTACTATTAACTTTATTATTATCGTTGTTTACTTTAACTTCACTATCTTCAGCTTCTTTTTTAGCTAATAAATTCATACTTTCTACTTCAGCTTTAACTTGTTCTTTATCACTTTTTATCTTAAATGTTACTCCTAAAGCTATAAAAGCAATAACTAATATTGATATTATTCCTATAATTATTATTTTATTTCTTCTTTTTATTTTATTTATATTCTTATCTATGTTTGCCACCTCTTATTTAGAATTTTATTATCTTTTGTCTATTTTGGCTCTCCATTAATCCACTTTCCTTTATATTTAACTGAGCCATCTTCATTATATAAAGTACCTTTACCATCATATTTAGAATTCTTAAATTCACCTTCATACTCTATTTTGCCATTCTCATAATATAGCTTACCATCACCTGAGTATTCATCCTTTCTAAATTCACCAGTATACTTTACATTACCATTTTCATAATACTCAGTTCCATTACCATTTAACACATTATTTTTAAATTCACCATATCCTGAGAACCTTGAAGGAAATAGTGGCATCTTAGAAATGCATACATCTGACTCCGCTTTGTCATATAGCTTATCTTCAAAGCTTTCTATAACTTTACTATTCTTATCTACATAGTTATTCATTGCTTCTTCATAATTATTTTTGTTTATTTTTGGTGAGTATAATTTACCTCTTCCATAATGTCTTCCCTCTTTGAATTCACCTTCATAAGATAAGTATTCAACCCCTAGATTACTTACATAATCACCTTCTATAGGTTCTAAATTATCATAATGTAATCCAAATCCATTATATGTACCCTCTTTAAATTCTCCAACATATCTAATTGTATAAATATTATCTATTTCTGTATTTTTAAGTAATACCCCTTCACCATCTGGTTTGTTATCTTTTAATTCTCCATAATACATATATTTTGATTTTTCTAATGTTACCGTTAGAGTGGTACTTCTTAAAAGATGCTTTTCTTCTTCTAAATAGCATCTTTTATATTTTGATGTGTAATCCTCTCGTAATTTAATGAATTTATCTTTTTCTTTAAATTCATATCTATTTCCCTTTTTACATCCTCCTATAGCAAATATTACTGCCATAGCTACTACAATTAATAGTATTCTTTTTAATAATTTCATTCTTCCCCCTAGTTTTATAAATATTTTGTCTATATTGTTACATTTAATATTTTATAATAAATTTTAATAATATTTGGTAAATATTCTATTAATAATATTATATCTAACTCTTATATAGTAGATTAGTATATACAAAAAAATCACTTACAAAAATATTTTAATTTAAGTAAGCGATTTTTTATTTGAATTTTATACTTTTAAAGTACTACTATATAATTTCATTCCAATTATAAATCCAATTGTATTCATAATTACATCGTTCATATCGAAAGTTCCAGTCTTAGTTACTCCTTGCGTAAATTCAATTATAAAAATATATACTATAAATAATATTATAAGCATAGTAGCTTCATTCCTTGTTTTATGTCTAACATATATTCCGACAGGTACATACATAAGTAAATTTCCAAATATATTTACGATGGCAAAATATATATCTCCTTTTAATAAACTTTTAAAAGATATAAAGGGATCAAATACAAATTGCATTAAGTGTAATTTGTTTTTAAAGAATGTAATCCCTATTAGAAATAATATATATATAATCATAAAGTTATCTGCATGATTTAATAACTTTTCTTTATTTACAATTATATTTAAAATAACATATATTATAACTGCTGTAAGAGTTATAAATATAGATTGAATAAATATATTTCTTTGGTATCCAAGCCTCCCCCAAAAAGGTATAAGAAACTTTATATTAATTATGGTAGATGTAAGTACTGATATAATCATAAATATATCTTTATTTATATTAGGTGTTTTATTATTCTTATTAACTCTTCTTATTCTTGCTTCATTTATTTCTTCATCTCTATCACTACTCATATTACGCCCCCTTTTATTACTATCCTTTAATTATAATCCCATATTATAACATTTCAATGTTATTTCTATTTATTTAAGAAAATCGTTATTATATTGTATAAATTATTAAAGCAGCACTTTTAAGGTTATAAGTGCTGCTTTGTATAATATTTAAATTTCTATATTTTTCATTATATTCTTTTCAAATTCTATAGCTTTTTTATTGGAATCTTCTAAATCTTTACCAACTACTGCTAAGTATACTTTCATCTTAGGTTCAGTTCCTGATGGTCTTACAACAAACCATGAACCATCCTCTAAGATATATTTAAGAACATTAGATTTAGGTAGATTAACTTCCTTTACGTTTCCTGATTCTAAATCTTTTTCTACTGATTCTTTATAGTCAAAGAATGTCTTAACCTTTACTACATTTATCTCTTTAATAGGATTTTCTCTTAAAATGTCTAAACAAGCTTTAATCTTTTCTTGTCCTTCTTTACCTTTAAGTTCAATAGAAATTAAGTTTTCTTTATAATATCCATACTTTTCACAAAGGTTTATAAAGCCTTCATATAGACTAAGCCCTTTGCTCTTATAATAAAGAGTCATTTCAGCAATCATTTGAGCTGCAATAACTGCATCCTTATCTCTTGCATGATCTCCAAATAGACAACCATAACTTTCTTCAAAACCAAATAAGAATTTATTACTATTTGTATTTTCAAAGTTTGTCATCCTCTCACCAATGTACTTAAATCCTGTAAGTACATCAAAAAGTTCTACATTATACTCTCTGCATATATTTCTTACCATTTCTGTAGTAACTATAGTCTTAATTACTGCACCATTGTCTGGAAGGTTATTTAATTCCTTGTAAGAATCTAATATGTAGTGAGTAAGTAAAACTCCCATTTGATTTCCTGTAAGTATTTGATATTCTCCATTAGAATCCTTAACTATTCCCCCTATTCTATCAGCATCTGGATCTGTTCCAAATATTATATCTGGATTTAATTCCTTTGCCATATCAAGAGCAATCTTAAATACCTTTGGATCTTCTGGGTTTGGATATGGAGCTGTCGGGAAGTTTCCATCTGGCTTTTCTTGCTCTTTTACTACATGTAGATTTTCATATCCAAGCTCTTTTAATATTCTAGTTACTGGCATTAAGCCTGTACCATGAATTGGAGTATAGATAATCTTTAAATCTTTAGCATTTTCTTTAACTAAATCTTTTCTTATAGTATGTCCCTTTAAGGTATCTATAAATTTCTTATCTAATTCTTCTCCAATTATGTTAAGTAATTTATTTTCTAAAGCTTCTTCTTTTAATATAATCTTTATATTTATCTTTTAAGTATCTAGCTAGTCACTCAGTTACTCTACCTACTGTATATATATTAAGTCTGTTAGATCTGGCACCTATTACTCTTTTAAGTCCACCAGTACCAAATTCTAGGTCTTTATAAAATCTATCTTCTATTTCTTTTTCTTATTATATTTCTTTAAGCTCTTTCTTTGTGATCTCATCAAATAAATCTAATTCTATCCAATTATTATATTTCTCTTTATAATTCATTTATTACTCCCCCTATCCTCTTTTCCGATCTGTTAAGTTATATGAACATTGCTCTTCTCAACCTCAGGAAATACAATAGGTTTGCAAAGCTAAATAATATCCCCCTAGAAAAGGAGAAAAGAACAATGAGCAAAACTAATATAAAATGTCCTCGCTGCCATTCTGATAAACTATATAAGTTTGGTTTAGATAAGCAGTCTAATCAAAAGTATCAATGTAAAAAGTGTAAACGTCAATTCGAACCTGACTCAGTCAGTAGTCCGATAATATCAAAATATCCTAGATGTCCTATGTGTAACAAAGCAACATACTTACATCATGAATATAAGCATTATAATCGTTATAAATGCGGTAATAAGAAATGTAACCATATAATAGTTAAACACCATAGTGCTAATATTGATAATGCTTCTAGTGAAGCTATTACCGGTTCCTTTTCTATGAAAGGAATGCGATTTCCATTACATGTTATATTAACTGCATTAACGCTATATTTTTTAAATAATTCATCAACACGATCAATATCTCAGTTCTTAATGATGAATTCTGGAATTAAAGTATCCCATGTTACAATCGCAAGCTGGACTAATAAATTTGCACCTTTCTTTAAACAAAAGGCTGATAAATTTAAAGCTAATTTAGATTTACAATCTGACGATTGGCACGCTGATGAAACAGTTGTATTCATTAATGGCGAAAGATACTATCTGTGGCTAGCTATTGATTCTGAAACTAGATTTATTCTAGCATTTCATCTAACTAAGTCTAGAGGCTCTGATTCAGCTTACACACTAATAAATGAAGCTAAAAACTATGGTGAACCTACTTAGATTACCTTCGTATAGCGAAGCTACCGCCACAGTATTGCCAAATACTGAACATGTACCAGTAGCACCTATGTCTAGCGATGTAAATAATAACTTAATAGAATCATTTAATAAAACATTTAAAGCTTGGTATAAAGCTAAAAAATGGTTTAACTCTTTTGAGAAAGCTAATAACCTAATATATTTATTTATCTTTCACTATAACTTTATTAGACCACATGGATCATTAAATAACTTTACTCCATCAGAAGTTGCTGGCTTCGCTAGCGATAGCTTTGCTAAAAACTCTTGATTTTCAGCAGCTTAATTAAACTTAATACTTTTGATTAACCTGCAAAAATCACTTTTACTGCAGGCTTGTTTGCCATGCAATAAAATACTCAAACTTATATAAATTTCAAAGATCGAGTAATTCTATGAAAAATCAAGCTATTTTTTCATATCAGCTTAACAGATTCCTCTTTTCAGTCTAAAATGCCTCAAAGTTATAAATAGATAATAATCTATTTCATACCTTTGAGGCAGTAATTTAGTTAAGCACTTATATTTTATTATTTATAGTATACTCTTTAAATAATCAGTAAATCCACCTTTTAAATCTTCTCTTCTTAGTGCATATTCTACTGTTGCTTCTAAGAATCCTAGCTTATCTCCAACATCATATCTTCTTCCTTCAAAATTATAAGCATACATAGCTTCTTCATTTATAAGTTCAAGTAAAGCATCTGTAAGTTGTATTTCATTGCCTTTACCTGGTTTAGTTCTTTCTAAAATCTCAAATATTTTAGGTGTAACTATGTATCTTCCAAGTATTGCAACGCTAGATGGTGCCTCTTCTGCCTTTGGCTTCTCTACTAGTCCTTTAACCTTACATACTCTGTCTTCTATTTCTATTCCATCAACTATTCCATATTTACATACATTTTCTTCTGGAACAGTTTGTACTCCAAGAATGCTTGTCTTATACTCGTCATAACAATCAATAAGTTGCTTTAAGCATGGCTTTTCATCGTTATATACAATATCATCACCAAGTAATATCGCAAAAGGTTCATCTCCTACGAATGTCTTTGCACAATGAATAGCATGTCCAAGTCCTTTAGGCTCTTTTTGTCTTATATAATGTATGTCTACCATATCTGATATATCTCTTACTAATTTAAGTAATTCATCTTTACCAGCTTTTGAAAGTTCTAATTCGAGTTCTACTGATTTATCGAAATGATCTTCTATACATTTCTTACTTCTTCCTGTAATTATAAGAATTTCTTCTATGCCTGAAGCTATGGCTTCTTCTATAATATATTGAATCGTTGGCTTATCAACTATTGGAAGCATTTCCTTTGGTTGTGCTTTTGTTGCAGGTAAAAATCTTGTACCAAGTCCTGATGCTGGTATTATTGCTTTTCTTATTTTTTTTGCTCACCTAAGTACTCCTTAATTATTAAATTTTTTCATACCTATACATTGCCATCTCCAAAAATCTTTACACATATCATCTAGATTTTTTTCTGCACACCACCCAAGTTCTTTTTTAGCTTTACTTGGATCTGCATAACTTGTAGCTATATCTCCAACTCTTCTCTCAACTATTTTATAAGATATTTTTTTACCAGATGCTTTAGAAAATGCATTTATAATTTCTAAAACTGAATAAGCTTGTCCTGTTCCCAAATTATAAGTATTTAAACCAGAACCGTCTTTCAACTTCTTCATAGCTGATACATGCCCTTTTGCTAAATCAACAACATGTATATAATCCCTTACACCAGTTCCATCTGGTGTATCATAGTCATTTCCGAAAACTCTTACACACTCTAATTCTCCATCAGCAACCTTTGATACATATGGCATAAGATTACTTGGAACTCCATTTGGTAGTTCTCCAATAAGCCCACTTTCATGTGCTCCAACAGGATTAAAATATCTCAGAATAACTATCTCCCAAGACTTATCAGATATATATATATCTCTTAAAATATCTTCTACCATTGTTTTTGTTCTACCATATGGATTTATTGCTGACATAATAGGTAATTCTTCATATACTGGCATAACATCGCTATCTCCATACACAGTTGCAGATGAACTAAATATAATTTTCTTAACATTACTATTTTTCATGACTGTTAAAAGATTTAATGTACCTATAATATTATTATTATAATAATCTAGAGGTTTTTCTATAGATTCTCCAACAGCCTTCAATGCCGCAAAATGTATTACTGAATCAATTTTCTCTTTAAAAAATATATCACTTAAATTATTATAATCAGTCAAATCAATATTATAAAAAGTAATTTTTCGACCTGAGACCTTTTCTATAATATCCTTTACCTCTATTCTACTATTAACTAAATTATCAATTACTATAATATTGTTAGTAGTATCTTTTAATAATTCTATTATAGTGTGGCTTCCTATATATCCGATTCCTCCAGTAACTAAAATATTCATTTTATTCCCCCTTAATATATAACATCTAAAAATTTACTTCTTTAATAGGCAAGAAAATTCATTTAGATTTTAAGTAATTATCATGAAAATTTTTATCTATTTTGAAAATTAACTATTTTTTCATCTACTATTTCGCCATTATTTATTATTAATGCTTTTTCTAATATTTTATTTTTATTATTACATATTAGATTATCTAAATGCTTTACAACTTCTTCTCCTATTGCCTTTGACGCCGATTTATACATAATAGTAGGTGTATGATCTACTACATAATGTAATATATCCTCATAATAATATATTGGATCATCTAATGTTGTTGGAGTACTACTCTCTATCGCTCCTGCTTTATCACAACTTACATCAATGATCATTGAATCTTTTTTCATTCTTTTTAAATCATTTATATATATTATATGATCACTTCTTTGAGTGTCCCATAGTAAAGCATTTACAATAACATCATATTTATAAATATTTTTTCTTAATAATTCTTCCATATTTTTATCATAAACTTCTACCCTTGCACCTAAAGATACCAAAGTTGTTAATGCACCTCTAGCAGTATTCCCTCGTCCAATAATAGCAACCTTAGTTTCATATGGTAATTTTCCATATAGATTATATGCATGCATTACTGCCGCCTCTCCAGCAATTTCATTATTTCTCCAAAATGAATGTCTTCCATTTTCATACATATCTTCCCATGCTATTGCTGTAAGACTATTATTTAAAAATTTATCTGTTATTTCTCTATTCTGAACAGCATGAATCCATCCAAATACTATTGTGCCTTCTTTCAAATTCTCTAAATAATCAGAATCTCCAGCCTTTGGATCACATATAATATCCTTGCTTAAAACCTCATCTCTAGAAACAACATTTGCTCCTCTTAGTAATATCTCATCATCATCTATATTAAAGTTCGAATAATATCCTTTCTCAAAAAACAACTTATCTTTATTATCTATTTTTTCTATATCCTCTAACATTATAGCAACTCTTTTTTCATTATTTTTTGTGCTTTTTATAAATCCTATTGTATTCATATAACCCTCCACATAATTAAATCAATTTTTCAGGTAATTCTATTAAATTACCCATTAATAAATCAACATCCTTGTCTAACCTACTATCAATTCCACCACAAGGAGTAAATGTCATTTCTCCAAGTATTGCTTTTCCATCTACATCATAAAAGTCAACTCTAACAAAAGGAAATTTCTTACTTAATATTTTTGAGTACTCTATCATCTTATTAAATGATTTAGGCTTATTTTCATGACAGATTTTATTATTTGAAATTATTTCTTTAGAGTCCTTATTATACGGTAATATATTCCAATAATTATCATAAAAATAATATTTTGCTCTTTTATCCTTTCCACGTTCTTCACATACCATTGTTACAATGGGATTACCATTAAAACAAAAAATCTTATAATCTACTAATGATTTTCCATTAGTACCTTCAATAAATTTTTCTATAATTATTTTAGGTTTCATCTTATCATACTGTACCTCTGCAGCAACGTATGCATATCTACTATTGAGCCATTTTTTTGAAATCTCTTTTGCATCATTAATATTTAGCTTACTTTTATCTTTGCAAATTAAATTATACCCACATCCATGTGTACCCTTTAATGCAAATTTTTTTGGTAATTTTTCAAAATTTATATCTTCGACACTTTCATAAACCCCGTATATAGAATTCAAAATTTCTCCAACACCACATTCCTCAACATATTCTCTTAAATCATATTTATCTGCACATTTTGCTACCATTGGATCTTGCCAATATAATTTTAACCATTGAATTTTTTCATTAAATGTTTTTGGATTTCTTAAGTCTAACCTCTTCTTCATAGAAAATAAAAATAATATTTTAGAAGCTAAAACTGGAGAAATATTATAGAATATAGGAGACATCTTAAACCAAACATTCTTTTGTAAATTTCTAATTTTAAATTTTTCCATTCCCATCCCTCTTTTTTAATATTAATTTAATTATTTTATTCTTTTTGCAGGTATTCCACCCCATACTTCTCCCTCATTAGTAGAATTAAGTAATACCGCATTTGCTGCTACTATAGAATTTTTTCCTATTACTAACCTTTTTTCCTTACATAATATTTTACAACCAGCACATAATATAGCACCCTCTTCAATTATTATTGATTCCATATTACTATCTTCAAAACTTTCATATATATCTGCTCTTCCAATCGTAACATTTTGATATATTTTAACATCTTTACCTATATAAACATTAGGATGAATTACTGTTCCATATGAATTATGCGGAAACTTTACCCCCTCTTTAATAATTACTTCATTCGGAATATCCACCCCAATAATTATATATGCTAATTTCAAAAACGGTCTAAAAACCCTATACTTCCTAAATTTCATCAATTTTTCTAACACAATATTCACCTCTTAATACTATTTATCATGTTAATTGCATATTTTAAATTTATTAAACAATATATTGAAAGTAAAATTATTCCTATAATTATATTTTTATTAGAATTTCCTAATATGTATATATTTATGATACCTATTACAGATAATATTATATATATACTTAATTCTTTAATATTTATATTCAATTTCATGATTTTTTTACTATCAAAATATCTATATAAAAATAAAAATAAATATGAAATTAAAGTACTAAAACAAGCTATAATTGCACCAAAAAATGGCATTAAAATTATATTTATAACTATATTTATAATTGCTGCTATAATCGTACTTTTAAAAATTTCCTTACTTTTCTTATGTGCTGTATAAATTGTTCCTAAGAAAGACGCAAATGTATATAATACAACAGCCAATATTAATATTGGAACATAGTAAATTGCATCATCAAAATTTTTTCCAATAAAAAAATAAAACAATATGTTTATAAAAGTAAAAAAAGATATTGCTATTCCAAACATAAATTTCATTAATCCAGTAAAAATATTAGAATAAAATTGTTCTGTATCATCTTTGTTCAATTCTTTTATTGATGATATTTGCCATGCTTTAAAAAATAGACTATAAAAAGTATTTATTATTTGAGTTATTTTACTTGAAATTGAATATATACCCAAAGCTGTATATCCAACAAATATTTTTATTATAATTCTATCAGAAACATTAATAATCCAATTTGATATTGAATTTGGTATTAATGGTAGTGAATACCTGAAAAATTCTTTAAAATAATTTTTATTATACAATTCTATCTTCATCTCTTTGTATAATTTACATGATGATATTATAAAAATTATGTATACTAAATTTGCAATAGCGTAAGCAATAAGATATCCTTTTATACCTTGATGTAATGTAACTATTAAAAATATATTTAAAATACAAAACACTACTGTATAAATAATATCTCCAATAGCAAATAATCTTATTTTTTCAATAGCTCTAACATAATGTTTTAATAATTCATATATTGAATTTACAAATAATAATATAGAGAAATATCCATAATTTCTTATATTAATCCCAAATACGTTTAATACTATTATAATAAAAAAATTAATAACAAATATTATGAATACAGAATATATTACTGTTGAAAAAACTTCATTAGTATTATACTTTTTATCTAATCCAAATCTAATTATTACCTCGGTAAAATTTAATGTAAATATTGGAACTAATAATGTTATTAATACCATAATGAAATCAACTTGTCCATATTCCGAAGCTGTTAAAAAATTAGTAAATAAAGGAATTAAGAGAAATGAAATCATTGATGATCCAATATTTCCAATACCAATTATTAATGTATTTTTAGTTAAATTTTTATATTTATTTTCCATTAAATCTATTCCCTCAACTTTATAAATTAAATTTATATTTTATTTATTATCACTTCTCATATATGTAATAAATAATGCTGATACTATAAAAAATGCTGCACATTTATTACTTGAGTAAATTGGCTCCGCAATACTTGACATTATAGTATATATTATTAATGAAATACTTAATGTTTTTAATTTGTAATCAGCTTTTATTATTACAAACTGAATGAATATTAATAACAATAATATTATTATTAATATTAACCCTATTATTCCACATTCACCTAAAACCATAGCCCAATATGTATCAGTTATATATGATGGCATTTCAGGGGATAATCCCCAAATTCCACTTAATCCATATCTATAGTAAAGTGGTGAATATTTAAACCTAGATATATAAGACCCATACGTTCCAAATCCACTTCCAAAAGGGAAAAAGTCTTTTGCAATTCTTATTGCACCATCATATAAATCCCCTCTTGCCCCATTTAAAAGTTCTGATTTTATTCTTGGCATACTTATCATTAATACAACTGGAAGCCCAATAATTGCATATTTCAAACTAATTTTTTTAAAAATTTTAGAGAAATAAAATATTATTAAAAATATAAATATAAAAGCAATCGCCTTACTTCTACCTGTTAATATAACTAAAAAAACTGAAGGAATTATTATTTTATAATCTTTTGAATTAATTTCATAAACCCTATTACCAAATAAAACCATTATCATGGATATTATTGCAAAAAACGCTAATTCAGTAACATGTGAAAATCCAATAGCCACGGTATTAATTCCAAATCTAACCCCTCTATTTTCTAAAAATCCTAATGGAATATTTAGTAATCCTATTATTGCAAAAATATAAACAGAAATCTGTAATATCCTAGATATTCTTCTAAATAATATCTTTTTTATACCTTTTAATTGAAAAATTATTCTCCAACCAAAATATAATATATATCCTTTCACGGTTATTATTACACTAAGTAATGCTAACTTAATAGGAACTACTCCACTTATTAAATTAGATAATATTCCTATAATTAGATATAAAATTAACGTAATAAATGCTATTATTTCATATTTAGATAATTTAATTGTTACACCTTTTAATATATAAATTAATACATATATTATTGTTATAACGCACATAAACTCATCTAGATAAGATATTATTGGTATTTTACATGCAATCCAATCTTGAAATATTAAAAGTATTATTATAACTTCAAAAAATTTACTCATTAATTCACCAAATGATTTCCTTTCATGATATCTATTAACCCAAAATTTCCTTGTATAAATTTAATAATTTATTGTTGTTAATTTCAGTATTATATTCTTCAATAATTTTTTTATAATTATTGTTACTAATTTTATTTCTTAAATTCTCATCTTTAAATAAAAATTCTATTGAATCCGATAACTTATCTACATCTCCTGGGTTTATCAAGATTCCATTTTCATCAGTTATAACTTCTGGAATACTTCCAACATTAGTAGATATAATAGGCACTCCAAATGACATAGCTTCTAATATTGATATTGGCATTCCCTCATCGTAGGATGGTAATAAAAATAAACTTGCCTCACCTAAAAGCCTATCTATCTCATCTTTATTTACCCATCCTTTTAACACAACATTTTTAGTTAATCCATATTTTTCTAATATATTATTTACCTTTTCCTTTTCTCCATCACCAGCTAATATAAGATTTATATTCTCTATATTTGAAACAACCTTTTTAAAAGCATTTATTAAATCATATATACCTTTATCTTTTTCTAATCTGCCTATAAACAAAATATTATTTGAATTTTTATTATATAAATTAATTTTATTAACATTTATAGAATTTGGTATTACTACTATTTCCGAATCACAATATTCCTTTATACTTTTTTCCCATCTCTCTCCTAATGCAATAACAACATCAGCTTTATTCAATATATTGGTAATGTGTTTTTTTCTTCTGTCATTAGATTCATTCCAATAAAATTTATCAAATTGACCACCATGCATATGAATTACTATTTTACTATTTAATCTTTTTGCTAATCTAATATAATAACTCTTTCTAATAAAGCTATTCCTTGATGCAACATGAATATGTGTTATATCAATCCCTTTAAATGCCAAATTATAAAAAGTTTTCATATAAGAATTTATAAATGTAAAAATTTTTCCAATTTTATTTCCACCACTAACAGTGCTTATTGGTATTATATTTATTTCTTCACTTAACTTTGAATCGATATAATTCTTTATAACAGATGACATACCGCCCTTTATTTTTTCTCTATCAGGTCCAATCATTAATACATTCATAAAATTCCCCCTTAATGATAAAAACTTAAGTCTATCAAAGATCCTAAATATAAATCTTTTTCTAATGGATAAAAGGGATCAGTTCCATTAGCAGGAGTAAATGTTAATTCTCCAAAATATATTTTTCCTTTTACTGAGTATAAATCCACTCTTACATATGTAAAATCTTTTGAAAGCTTTTTAGCCACATCAATCATCTCTTCTAAATTTTTAGGTTTATCCATAGCTAACCCTTTTTTAGCTTTGCATATAACTCCATAATCTTTCCAATCTAAATCATAATAATTTTCTTTATGATCAGTATATCTATCTCTATGTATTTCTATCATTTTAACGTCTCCATCAAAACAATGAAATTTATAGTCTGTTAATGATCCTGTTTCATCTTCTAAATATTCTTCACAAATTATTCTTGGCTTTACATTTTTATATTGATTCTCTTTTGTTAATTTGTAGAATTTCTCCTTTTTCCATTTATTAAGCTTTTTAATTGTATCTTCTACATTAATATCGCATTTACTTTTACAAATAATATTTTCACCTGTTCCATTTGTACTTTTTATAACAAATTTTTCAGGTAATTCCTCAAAATCTATATTTTTTGGATCATCATATACGCCAAATAACTTAGGAAAATACCCTTTTCCTAACCTATCATCAACAAATTTTCTTACTTCATATTTATCAACATATTTTCCATATCTCTCTATATTACCATTTAGTTTAATCCACTGAATTTTTTCTCCAATATATTTAGGATTCTTTAAATGTAATATCTTTTTATAACTCCTTGTATAATCAATATTTACTACTAATCTTGCAGGTAGAATCATACATATTTTTCTTAACGTTTTTTTCAAAAAGGTTTCCCCCTTATTAAAATCTCCTTATAAAATCATCAATATCACTTATTATGATTTCTGTATTCGACTGATATACTTTAAAATTTTTATTTTCTATCTTTTTAATTGCATCATTTAAGGTAGAAATATTATCAATTCCATATATTAAATTCATATTTGAAAATTCAGTCACTATTTCATATTGATGATTATCAACATGTTCTCCAAATTTTTTATCCCTTGGTATCGCAATAACCTTTTTACCTTTTTTTACTCCTCCTATAATTGCTCCAGTCCCACCATGAGTTATTAATATTTTACATTTTTGTATATATATATTAAACTCATCTCTAGTTAAAAATTCTTTATATTTAAAATTTTTCGGTTTATATTCACAATAGCCTATTTGAGCAAAAACCTCATACTTTAAATTTTCAGTTTCAATTATTTTATCTATTTCTTTTAACAATCTATCAAACTGAAATTTTTGTGAACCAACTGTTATAAAAATCAATATATTCCCCCCTTAAACGTAGCTTTAGGATATATATTAATCATATCTTCCCATTGAACATAAAATTTATCGGCAAACTTATACAAAAGCTTTCCTGTCAAAGTTGAATCATGTATTTTTGCAAAAGACTCTATGTATATTATTTTTTTCTTAAACATCTTTGCGATTATACACATAGGTATAGTTGCCAAAACTCCCGTTGATATAATAAAATCTGGTTTTTCTTTCAAAAAAATTTTTAATGATAAATAAAAATTTTTAATCATTTTTAAAATCCAACTTTTTTCTTTTCTATTAACTTGGCTTAAAAAATATTTTATATTTCGATCATTAACCATATATTTTGTTTTTTCTGTTACTACAAATCCTTCATATTTTTCAATTAAAGGCTTAAGCATCATAAGTTGCTCAAAATGACCTCCACTCGATGAAATAAAACATATCTTTTTCAATTTACATAGCTCCTACAAATTCTTTTTTATTTTTTAAATTTCTCTTCACAGATTTTCTTCCTACTGAATAATAATCTATACCACTACCCTTTACTTCTTTAATTTTGTAACAATTTCTTCCATCAAATACTACTGGTTCTTTCATAAGCTCTTTATACTTATCAAGTGATACTTCCTTTATCTCATCCCATTCAGTAAATATAAATGCCATGTCCGCACTAATAATTGCATCATACGGAGTTTCTACGTATTTAATTTCCGTTGGATATATCTTTTTATAGTTTTTAACTCCAACTGGATCATAAGCTACAATCTCTGCACCTTCATCAAGAAGTCTTCTTATGTTAGGTATTGATGGTGCTTCTCTTAAATCATCTGTTCCTGGTTTAAATGTAAGTCCAAGTACAGCAACTTTCTTACCTCTTAAACTTCCAAATCTCTTTTTGGCTTTTCTAAATAATTTATACTTTTGATTTTCATTCACTTCGATTGTTGCTTTTATTGTCTTAACTTCATATCCATTATCATTTGCAAGCCAATGAAGAGCCTTAGTATCCTTAGGGAAGCATGATCCACCGTATCCAAGACCTGCTTTTAAGAACTTATCCCCGATTCTTTTATCAAAGCTCATACCTCTTGCAACATCTTCAATATCAGCTCCAACTATTTCGCATACATTCGCCATTTCATTTATAAATGAAATTTTAAGAGCTAAGAAGTCATTTGATGCATACTTAATCATTTCTGCACTTCTTCTATTAGTTACTACTATAGGTTGTCCAAATCTTTCATATATACTTCTTAAAGTGGCTTCATCTTCTTTATTTTCTACTCCAATTACAATTCTGCTTGCATGAAGAGTATCAGTAACTGCTGTGCCCTGTGCTAAAAATTCTGGATTTGAAGCAACACTTATTCTTACTCCGGGCTTTACATTTTCCTTTAAATACATTTCTACTCTATCATTTGTTCCTATTGGTACAGTTGATTTAACTACTACTAAACAATCATTTTCTACATTTTCCGCAACTTGTTTGCAAACATTAAATACATAATCAAGATTTGCTGAACCATCTTCTCTTTCTGGAGTTCCAACGCCTATAAATACTACATTTGCATCTTTATAAGCATTTTTATAATCTGTAGTAAAGTTAAGTCTTCCTTCTTTATAATTTTTCTTTAAAAGTTCATCAAGACCTGGTTCATATATTGGTGATATACCTTGCTTCATTATTTCAACTTTATTTTCATCAATATCAACACAAGTTACATTATGACCAACTTCAGCAAGGCAAGCTCCTGTAACTAAACCTACATATCCTGTACCTGCAACAACTATTTTCATATTATTTACATCCCCTATCTTGCATTTTCATCTCCAAACAGCACAAAAACTGTCTTAAAAATTAATTTTATATCAGTTAAAGTATTTCTCTCTCTTACATACTTTATATCAAGCTTCATCCAATCTTCAAAATCTATATTATTACGTCCTGAAACCTGCCAGTAGCATGTAAGCCCTGGTTTTACTTCAAGCCTCTCCATCATCCAAGGTTCAAATTCTTCTACTTCTTTAGGTAATGATGGTCTAGGACCAACAAGGCTCATATCTCCCTTAAGTACATTTATAAGCTGAGGTAATTCATCTATGCTTGTCTTTCTAATAAACTTACCAACTTTAGTTACTCTAGGGTCTTCCTTCATTTTAAACATTGGCCCTGACATTTCATTTTCTTCTTGTAATTTTTCTTTCAATTCTTCAGCATTTTGAACCATTGATCTGAATTTATACATCTTAAACTTTGTATTATTCTTACCAACTCTATCTTGTGAGAATATAATTGGTCCTTTTGATTCTTTCTTTATTAATATACTAACTACTAAAAATATTGGACTTAGACATACAATTCCAATTAATGAACCAATTACATCTATCAATCTTTTAGTTATATCATATAAAGTAGTACTTTTTTCTCCCACAACACTTCTTACCTCTGCTTTCTCCAAACCTTCTTCCCCCTATCATAACTTAATTTATCATCTAAAGAAGAACCCCTTTTTCTTCTTTATGATATTCCCTTTAAATTCAATTTCTTCGTCATTTAAAAGCTTACTAGAATTTTCTAAGAATATATATTCTAACTCCTTATTCTTTTTAAAGACCTCTTGATATTCTTCCTTAATACCAGTATTTCTACTGCTATTATTATGAGCATCACTTCCAATAAAAGAGTAAATATTATTTTTTATAAGAGTTTCTGCTGCTTTCTTAACATCTTTTCCAAAGAACCCTCTTATGCTTCCTGCATTAAGCTGAAAAAGACAACCTTCTTCAATAAAAGGATTTAATGTTTCAGGCTTTTTTATAACTTCTGAGTATCTCTCTGGGTGGGCTATTATTGGAGTTATTCCTCTAAGCTTAAGTTCGTACATGTAGTCTACTGCTTCACTTGGAATTCTTCTCATAGGAAATTCTACAAGCATATATTTACTACCATCTATAGTTCCTATAAGCCCTTCTTCTAAATCTTCAATTATTCTATCTGAGTAATAAACTTCTTGTCCATAATGAATATTGATATCTAGCCCTTCTGCCTTTACAAGTTCACTAAAATACTTAGCTATTTTCTTAACTTCGCTATAAGGCGTCTCAAAGCAGCCTCTCCTAAAATGAGGAGTGGCTACTATATCTTTAGTTCCTTCTTCACATGTTCTTCTTATCATATCAAGTGACATTTCTATCTTTTTAGGACCATCATCAATTCCTGGTAATATATGAGAATGAATATCTACCATAAATACCTCCTAGTTAATTACCATAGTAGTAGTAATACTTTCCTTTACTACTCTCTCCACCATTTAATACAGTTCCTAAAATATTAGCATTAACCTTATCTAATGCTGCTTTAGCTGATATTACTGATTCCTTTTTTGTTCTTTCTGCTCTAACAACAAGGATTACACCGTCAACCTTAGTTGAAAGAATTTGGGCATCAGTTACTGCATGTACTGGAGGAGTATCTAAAATTATTACATCATATTTCGCTCCTAATTCATCAAGTAAATCCTCTAAGGCCTTTGATCCTAAAAGCTCTGATGGATTTGGAGGAACCTTTCCAGCTGGTAATATATCTAAATAATCATTTCTTTTTATTATTGCTTTTTCTAATTTACTTCTATCTAGAATCACATCTGAAAGTCCCATATTATTAGAAATTCTAAACTTCTTGTGTATACTTGGCTTTCTTAAATCGCAATCTATAAGTATAACTTTCTTTTCATCCTGTGAAAAAGTAAGTGCAAGATTACCTGTTGTAGTTGACTTACCTTCTCCTGGTTCTGAACTTGTAACTAACATTCTCTTTATCTTTTTATCAATAGATGAGTATTGAATATTAGTTCTTAATACTCTATAGCTTTCTGCTGGTATTGATTTTGGTTTCTTTTCAACTATAAACATCTTCTCACCTTACTTTCTATGTTTTGATCTTCTATCGCTTGGCTCTTCAGAATCTAATTCTGGTATAACTCCTATAACTGGAATATCTAAAGCTTTTTCAAGATCATCTTTTGATTTATATGTGTTGTCCATAAATTCTAGAAGAAGTGCTAATCCGATACTAACCATAAGTCCAAGTACGAAAGCTATTAGTATATTAAGTTTCTTATTTGGACTAACTGGATCTTCTGGTGCCTTGGCCTTTTCTATAATTTGAATATTTCCATTTGGTATAAGTTTCTTTGATTCTCTTATAAACTCATCAGTAACATTCTTAACTATATCTACAGCTTCTGCTTTATTTGCTCCTGTATAAGATATTTCTAATATTTGAGTATCAGCTCTAGGTGTAACCTTTAAGCTTTCTTCTATATCTTTAGTTTCTTTATCTATTTTTCCTTTTTTAAGTGCCTTGTCCATTAAATCATCGGTTTTTATAATTTCTGCATATGTAGTAAGAAGCTTTTGATACATCATTACATCATTACTGTTATATTCTTCTGTTTTATTAGTTTGCTTTCCTATAAATAATTTAGTCGTGACTTCATACTTTGGTTTGATCACGAAGAAACTAACTAGAGCGGCTATTATTGTAAATGCTAAAGTTATTGCAATAATCATCTTATATCTCTTCTTTAGAGCATCCAATATTTCGCTAATATTTATATTTTCTTCCTTCATTTACGTTCCCCCATCTTGATATTTCATTTATTATGATTATTTCACACATTTAACATCAAATGTGTTTTTTTTACAAATACTAAACAATTATAACATAAAATACGCTTATTTTCCTTATACACTTTTGTTTACTTTTGGTACATTTTATATTTTTTTATACTTTATACATTGTTTGTTCACTTTTTTGGAAATTATAAGTTAATTCATTGAATATAGTACTACACTTTTTTCTTATAGTTAAATACTTTCGTTCTACAATTTATATACCAAATTACTTCCTTTTCTTATTTTTATTTATTTAAATTAAATAATTTTTTAAATATAAATAAACATCTAATTAATTTATTTAATATTTTATAATATATAATTTTGATAACGTTTTATATAAAAATATTTTATTTACTTCTTTTAATAACCGAGAAAATTATTACTAAAA
>JBBVGE010000357.1:0-289 GCA_040144665.1 Clostridium perfringens | reverse complement strand
CATTGGCAGCTTCAATATATTGATATGATAAATAAGGATACTCCTTCATAGCTCTTTCTAAAGCTCTTTGAGATATTGATGGGTCTTCTCTAAACTTACCCATTCTACCTGTGTAATATAAGGCATTATTTACAAGCCAAGCATTATCATTATTTAACTTATCACCTATTGTACATAAACTTTCTAATCTTTCCATATATGGATCTATTCTATTATAAAACTCAGTGTTTTTAGCATCATATCCCTTAGTATTGTATATTACTGAATTAGTGTAATAATCAATACCTTT
>JBBVGE010000356.1:0-7494 GCA_040144665.1 Clostridium perfringens | reverse complement strand
AAGTGACAAGTGGATTAATCCACTTGTCACTTTTTATTAAATTAATTAGTTAGTTTCCCAATTGAAAACATAAGGAACATTTCTATAGTGATCACCATAGTTTAATCCATAACCTACCACGAATAAATCTTCAATTTCAAAGCAACAATAATCAGGAGTTATTTCAACTTTTCTTCTTGAAGGTTTGTCTAATAATACACAAGTTTTTATTGATTTAGCACCTAGTTTTTTTACGTGATCAACGACAAAGTTCATAGTGATACCACTATCAACTATATCATCAACTATTAAAACATCATATCCTTCTATGTTATCTGGAATATCATTTACAACTTTAACATTTCCAGAAGTTGATTCGTTATTTCCATAACTTGATGTAGTCATAAAGCCAATTTTAGCTTTAGTATCTATGTATCTAACTAGGTCAGCTGCATATATAAAACTTCCTCTTAGTAATGATAATACATAAAGATTTTTATCTTTATAATCTTCTGTTATTACCTTTCCAAGTTCAGCAATTCTTGTTTGAATTTGCTCTTCTGAGAATAAAATATTACGTTTTTTATCTTCCATTTATAAAACCTCCAAGTAAAAATATATTTCGTCTTCTTTAATAATTCTTTAATAAATAAAATACTGTATTATAAAAGAAAAATCAAGTAAAAATTTTAATTGACATAGTTTACAATTAACTTTTATTAGTATAGAATTATAGTCAAATTGAATAATAGAGATTTGAAAAGGGTGATTAAATGATACAAGGAAACACAGAAGGAATCAGAAATTCAGTTCTTGCAGAATTAGATACCTTATATAGTATAAAAACGCAAAAACAGGAAGTTTGTAATATAGAAATAATTGATATAATAGCGAGACTTTCTTCTCAAATAGAAAGAGAAATAAGTGTAGCAATAGATAGAAAAGGAAAAGTTACATCAGTTGCTATAGGAGATTCAACATCAGTTGAATTACCAGTTTTAGATATTCATGAAAAGAGACTTTCAGGAGTAAGAGTAATACATACTCATCCAAATGGTCTTAGTAATCTTTCAGCACTTGATTTAACTGCGCTTATAAAACTTAAGTTAGATTCAATTATTGCAATAGGTATATATAATGGAAAAGTAATAGACTTTTCATTAGCTAATTTAACTGTATACAATAATAATTTAGTATATGAAGAAGCAAACAATCTATCATTTGAACAATTAATGTCAATAGATATAATAGATAAAATTAGATATACTGAAAGTCTTATAAAAGAAAATGATGTAATAGAAGATGAAGGCGAAAAAGCTATATTAGTGGGTTCTGATACAAGAGAGAGCTTAGAAGAGCTTGCAGAACTTACAAAGGCTTGTGATATACCAGTTTTAACTAAAGTATATCAAGGAAGAAATAAAATTGATCCAGCTTTTTATATAGGTAGAGGAAAAGTTTTAGAAATAGCACATCTAAGACAAACAGAGAGAGCAAATGTAGTTATATTTGATGATGAACTTTCAGGATCACAAGTTAGAAATCTTGAAAACGCAATAGGTGCTAAGGTAATAGATAGAACCACATTAATATTAGAAATATTTGCAAGAAGAGCAAAGAGTAAGGAAGCTAAGATACAAGTAGAACTTGCTCAATTAAAGTACAGATTAAGTAGACTACAAGGACTTGGAACAATACTTTCAAGAACAGGAGGCGGTATTGGTACTAGAGGACCTGGAGAAAAGAAATTAGAAACAGATAGAAGACACATAAGAGAAACTATATATGATTTAAATCAAGATCTTAAAAAGATTAAGAAAACTAGAGAAGTTCAAAGAGAAAAGAGAAATAAAGAGAGTATCCCTAAAGTATCTTTAGTTGGATATACAAATGCAGGTAAGTCAACTTTAAGAAATGCCTTATGCAGTATTGCAGCATCAAAGGACAATAGAAATAAAGAAGAAGTATTTGAAGCAGATATGTTATTTGCTACATTAGATATTACAACAAGAGCTGTAATACTTAAAAATAAAGGTCTTATAACATTAACAGATACAGTAGGATTTGTTAGAAAACTTCCTCATGATTTAGTAGAAGCATTTAAATCAACATTAGAAGAAGTTATCTATTCAGATCTTTTATGCCATATAGTTGATACATCAAGTGATGATGCACTAGATCAAATAAAGGCTGTTGAAGAAGTTTTATCAGAACTTGGATCAATTGATAAAGAAACAATTCTTGTTTTAAATAAAATTGATAAAGCTACAGAAGAACAAATATCTGATATAGAAGAAAAAGTTTCTTATTATAATGATATAGTTAAAGTTTCTGCAAAGGAAGAAATAAACTTAGAGGAGTTATTAAATCAAATAGAGATTAAACTTCCTTATAATTTAAAGAAGGTAGAATACGTAATACCTTACGATAAAGGAGATATTGTTTCATTCCTTCATAGAAATGGAAGAATATTAAAAGAAGAGTATGTAAATGAAGGAACAGCACTTACTGTTGAAGTAGATGATGAAGCTTATAATAAAACTAAAGAATATATAATAAATGTAATAGATTAAAAAATAAATATATTTTACTATAAGATTCCTAATGTAATTTTTTTGATTAGGAATCTTTATTAATTTTAAATAATATTTTAACAATTGAAACAGTTTTGTTATAATAGATTAAAATAGTAGTATTATAGGGGGCATATTAAAATGAAAAGCATAATAATTGAGTATCAAAAGGCTTTTAATGATATAATGGAAGAATTTAAAGGAAATAAAAATGTCAGTGCAGTTTTTACTTTTGGCAGTATGGTTTCAGGAGATATTTGGGAAGAGTCAGATATAGATTTTTTTGTTGTGTACAAAAATGAATTCCATGAAGTTAGAGATATATACTCAGAAGTTAATGGAGTCCCAATACATGTTAAATTACTTAGCAAAGAGAAGTTTATGTACTCTTATGAGAATGAAGGGAATAAAGGAATTTCAAAGAGTATATTAAAATTTTCAAAAATAGTTTTTTCAAGAGATAAAGAGATAAATTTAGTTTATAATAGAGCTATATACGGTACAGATGAATATACTCATAGAGAAAATTTAGAGTATTTAAGTAAGGTTATTAAAGAAGTGAATATATGTAAAAAATATATACAAATTGATAGAATGTATACAGCATACGAAGTAATGATAAGAAGTTTAGATAGTTTTTCAAAATTATATCTAAGTCTAAATGGATATACAATAAGCAAAGATTCCATTAGAATGGCAGTTAATTTAAACGACTCATTTAAAAGTATAATAGATGAGAGGCTATTTAATGGTATAAACAAAGAGGATATAATAGAGATTGTAAATTATATAGAAAGATATATAGAAAATAATATATTAGAAGCTTCAAAGATAATATTAGATATTTTAGGAGATAGCAGCGAATACTTAAGTGCTTCTGAAATAATTAAAGATTTTAAAATAGCAGGAAGTAAAATAAAGTTAGAGCAGATCCTTAAAAAACTTTTATCAAAAGGTATAATTAAGAAAATGAGTAAAAAGGTTATGGATAAAGATGATAATATTATAATTAATGAAAATGTATATGGAATAGAATAAGGAATGATATGTTTTGAATAGTATAAAGAGTATTATATTTGAAGAAGAAATACCAAAGTATATTCAAATTGCAAATAAATTTAAAGAGTTAATAGATGATGGAAGTATAATGGATGGAGAAAAGCTTCCAACTATTAGAGAGCTTAGTTATGAGCTTGATGTAAATAAAATAACAGTTATTAATTGTTATAAAAAGCTTAAAAATGAAGGTTTTGCTTATCAAAAAGTAGGGAGTGGAACCTTCGCAAAGAAAAAAGAGGTTATATCTCCTTTTAGAAGAGAATACTCAAAAACATTTAAGCTTCTCAAAAATGATAATAGATTTGAATATGTAGACTTTACAGGGGAAACAACAAAAGAAATACTTTTCCCTATTAAAGATTTCAAAGAAATAATAAATACTGTTTTAGATAGGGATGGTGAAGAGGTATTGCTTTCTCAAAATACATTAGGATATGATCCATTAAGAGAAACAATAAATAATGTATTTTGGAATGGTACGGTAAATACAGAGGATATACTTATAGTATCAGGGGCGCAACAGGGAATTGATATAGCCTCTAAAGCGTTACTTAATATAAATGATAATGTTATAGTAGAGAAGCCAACCTATGGTGGTGCTTTATCAGTTTTTAAGTGGAGAAGAGCAAATATATTTGAAGTTCCAATAGAAGAAGATGGAATTGATATTGAAAAATTTGAAAAAATATTAAAGAAAAATAAGATTACGCTATTTTATGCTATGAGTTACTTTCAAAATCCTACAGGAGTATCATATAGCTTGGAAAAAAAGAAGCGAATATTAGAACTTGCAAAAGAATATGACTTTTACATAATAGAGGATGATTATTTATCAGAACTTATTTATGAAGAAAATTTTGACTATATACCTTTTAAATATCTAGATAAAGAAAATAGAGTTATATATATTAAAAGTTTTTCAAAAATATTTATACCTGGTATAAGACTTGGATATATTATAGTACCCGAAAAATTTAGAGAGAATTTTTTAAGAACTAAGTTTAATACTGATATAACTACGTCAACTCTTATGCAAAGAGCTTTAGAATATTATATTGCAAATAAGAACTGGAAAGAGAATGTACATAATCTTTCTATTGAATATAAGAAACGTTATAAATTAATGGGAAAAATCATAAAGGAAGAGCTTTCAGATTATGTATATTGTAACAAACCAAATGGAGGATTAAATTACTATTTAAAAATTAAAGATAGTAGAATATCTTCAAGAGAATTATTCTATAGATTAAAAAAGAAGCACGTTTATATTACACCTGGGGTATTATTTTTTAGAGCTAATGAAGAGGGAGATAGGTCTTTTAGAATAGGATTTTCGCAAACAGATTGTGATAATATAATTAAAGGACTTATGATAATTAAGGAGGAATTTAAGTCATGGCATATATAACTATCAGGGAGCGTGGAGAAGATCGCTTTGAGGAGAAAAAGTCAGAGTTTATTGGATATGCAAAGAGAGTTGAAAGTGAAGAAGAGGCTAAAGAATTTGTAAATGAAATAAAGAGTATGCATAAGCAAGCGAGACATAATTGCTGGGCTTATGTTATTGGACAAAACTACGGAATTCAAAGATATTCTGATGATGGAGAACCTCAAGGAACAGCAGGTATACCAATATTAGAGGTTATGAAAAAGCAAGGGGTAACAGATTGTGCTATAGTAGTAACTAGATATTTTGGCGGCATACTTTTAGGTGCTGGTGGACTTACTAGGGCATATACAAAAGGAGCTAGTATAGCACTTAACGCTGGTGGAGTTGTTGAGAAGGTTAACGGTATTAAATTATCAATAGAAATAGATTATGACCTTATTGGAAGGATACAATATCTTTGTGGACAAAATAATTGGCATATAGAAGATTCAGAGTATACAGATAAAGTTACAGTTTATATATATGCTGAAAAAACAGTTGTGCCTATAATTGAAAAAGAAGTAACGGAAGTTACAAACGGAAAAGCTATTATATCTAAAACCGAAGAAGGTATATACTTTAAGGAAGAGAATAGACTTTTTAAAGGGATTTAACCTCTTAAATTGTAAAAAATATATAAACAATAGATATGTTGAATAAAGTGAAATTTTTATGATATAATTTTATGGTATAATTTTTATAGTTTTAACAAATGTAAGGAGGAATAGACATGTCAGGACACTCAAAATGGCATAACATCCAAGCCAAAAAAGGTAAAATGGATGCGAAAAGAGGAAAGATTTTCACAAAAATCGGTAAAGAAATAATTGTTGCAGTAAAGAACGGTGGTTCAAGTCCTGAGTCTAATGCTAAACTTAGAGACGTAATAGCAAAAGCAAAGGCAGCTAATATGCCTAATGATACTATACAAAGATCAATCAAAAAAGCAGCGGGAGAATTATCATCAGTAAACTACGAAAAAATTGTTTACGAAGGATATGGTCCATCAGGAGTTGCAGTAATAGTTGAAGTATTAACAGATAATAAAAATAGATCAGCAGGTAATGTAAGAAGTGCTTTCACTAAAGGTGGTGGAAACATGGGTACAACAGGATGTGTTGGATTCATGTTCCAAGAAAAAGGAGAAATCGTTATAGAAAAAGGCGATTTAGATGAAGAAGAAGTAATGATGATGGCATTAGATGCTGGAGCAGAAGATTTCCAAGCAGAAGATGAAGTATTTGTTATTTACACTGAACCAGATAGCTTTGGTGAAGTTAGAGAAGCATTAGAATCACAAGGTATAGAATTCTTAGAAGCTGGTGTTAAAATGATTCCGGATACAACTTCAGAGTTAAATGAAGATGATGCTAAGAAATTCCAAAAGATGTTAGACTTACTTGAAGATGACGATGATGTTCAAGAAGTTTACCATAATGCTGAATTCCCAGAAGGATGGGAAGGTTAGTATAAAAATATACCTATAATATAAAATGTAGAGAAAATCTTTCTTGTTATACAACGTATTTATATATAAATACTAAGATAACAAGAAAGATTTTTTTATTTTTCGCGTTTAGGATACCTTCCTTTATTAACACGTTCTTCTTGTTCTATTAATTCTTTTATATTCCATAATTCCTAAAGTAGTTGATAAAATAGTATTAGAAATAAATATATATAATATTATCCTTTTATGAATATTAGATGCAAAATTCCTATAATAAGAAAAGCTATCAATCCTATAATTATACCTTCAAAATTCAAGTAAGGTCCTTCTAAATATTATAAATTCATTTATAGGTTTTTATTATAACATACATTTAAATCACTTTATTTATAGTGTAATTATTTAAATTAAATTTATACTTATAATAAACTTAACTTAAAAGAATTTAGATAAAAATATATTACCTAATTTTACGATTAAGTAATATAAAGGTTTTTAAAATATTAAATAACTCTTTAGGAAAGCATTTAAGGAATAGATAAATAAGTAGGGCTAATAATATAAATGATAACTATTTATATTAAAGGAGTTGATAGAATGTCTCATAAAAATAATAAAAATAGCAAAGATAATAAAAAATCAAGGCAAAAAACTAAAAAAGAAGTAGAAAAGATGAAAAATGAAACAGCAAATGAAATAGGATATTCTAGTGAATCAAGAAAACTTGGAAAAAATAAAGAAAGAAAAGTACCTTTTAAGAAATAATGGTCTATTAGTTAAAGGAGGAATAAATATGAATAAGAGAGAATATAGGAGTACAGATCCAAACTTTAAAAATGAAGGCCAAAAGACAACACCTAGACTAGATGAATTACAATATGAAATAGCAAATGAAGTTGGTTTTAAAAAAATAGCAAAAGAAGCTGGAAGAGTAACAAAGAGAAAAGAAAATCCTAAAATGTAATATACAAAAATAAAGAAGATATAATTATATCTTCTTTATT
>JBBVGE010000355.1:0-213 GCA_040144665.1 Clostridium perfringens | reverse complement strand
CTATGGATTTATTATCTGAAATTCCAGAAGTTAAGATTTATGGTCCTATGGATGCCAAAAAGAAAACTTCAACAATATCTTTCAATATAGAAGGTATAGATCCTGAATTTGCGGGATTCTTGTTAGATAGTGAATTTAACATAACATGTAGGACTGGAATTCATTGTACTCCGCTTGCTCATAAAACAGTTGGTTCATACCCAGCTGGAAGCA
>JBBVGE010000354.1:0-267 GCA_040144665.1 Clostridium perfringens | reverse complement strand
GGAAGTTATTTTTTATAACTTCTAAACAAAAAGAATGCATAGTTGTTATACTAGCTCTATTTAAAAGAGCTAATTGTCTTTGAAGCACTTCAGAACTAGGATCCTTCTCCAAAGCTTTAGATATCGCATCACCTATTCTCTCTCTCATTTCAGAAGCAGCAGCATTAGTAAATGTAACAACTAGTAACTTATCTATATCAACAGGATTTTCACCCTCTGTTATCATTTTTATAATTCTTTCAACTAATACAGCAGTTTTTCCTGAGC
>JBBVGE010000353.1:0-2671 GCA_040144665.1 Clostridium perfringens | reverse complement strand
GGCTTGTAACAATGACATTAGATGATTGGATGAAGATGTATAAGAAATTTGAATAAAGGTAGTTCGTAATATGAGGAAATGTGAAATGTATGGAGGAATGAAAAATGGAAGAAAAAATAGAAGAAGCAATAAAATTTTTACAAGAAAATGGATATATAGTAACAAAATTCACTAAGGCAATGGAAAGAGATTCTGATAAATGTGAAGCGTGTGATTTTGAAGGTGATTGCTCAGCTTGTGCTTGTAGTATTTGCATAGTGCAATAGTTCACAATGCCAAGAAAATATGAAATAAAGGAGAGAAAAGAATGGTAAAAATACCTTTTTGTTATAAAGTATGGGGTTTAGCAGAAGATGAAGAAGGAAATAAGGATTATGGTTATATAAAACTGGCTATAGAAGCTAAAAAAAAGCCTAATGATGAAGAGTATGAAAACCTTCATAATGCATTTATAAAAATGCTACCAATTCAAGAAGATGTTGAATTAATTGATATTCAAGAATATTTAGATAATGTAGATTGTGATGTTGATGAATTAGACTTACTACTTAATTATTAATTCGCAATAGCAAGAAAATATGAGGTAGTTAAATGAATGATATAAAAAATATTAATTGGGATTTAATTTTAAATGCATTAAATCAAAGTATTGCTGATATTAAATTAAATATTGAAGTATGTAAAAGAAGTAATTTATTAAAATATAATATAGAGAGATTAGAAGTTTTATTAAAGCAGCATAAGGAAGAGTATAAAAAAATTTGGAATTTAAAGATAAATGGAAGTGTATTAAATGAAAAAGTGTGATTGTCCTTATTCAAAAAGTTGCCATGAGGTTAGGCAAGATCTACAAAGTGAAATAAGGGAAAGAGGAAAAGCAAGTATAAAACATTGTATATTTTTTAAAATATTAAAACCTATGTATGAAGAAGGAAAAATTCGCACCAGCAAGAAAAAAGGTGTAAATATGGATATTAAGATAAATAATATAAAACCATGTATTTACTGTATGAGTACTGGAAAGTTAAAAGCTATGCAAAGCGTAGCGACTTATGGTGATGGAAGCGTTAGAGGAAAAGATACACAAGTTAAGTGTAAGTTTTGTAATGGAACTGGAATAATAAAATAATTCGCAATAGGCAGACATTACGAAGTGAGGTGTAGAGGTAATGAGTGGATTTTGGAATCCTGCAAAAATGAGTGAAGAAAAACAATTTGAATTAGATAAAAGAGTTATATTAGGTATAGCAAAAGATAAATTGCAAAGAGATTTAGAAAAGGTAAATAAGAAAATGAAAACTCATAGAGAGAATTATTTAAAAGTTGATGTATTTTCAATGACTAGAAAGAGAAGAGCAGCATTAAACACAAGGGCTGATAATTTAGCATTTGAAAGAAATGAAATAGAAAGAAGATTAGAAATAATCAAAGAAGAGGAAAAATATTAAATAGTTATATTCTGGCTAGGTAAAATAATATTAAAAAAGAAAGGACCCGAAAGGGACCATTACACAAGTATTGTTTTTTGTACAGCCTAGCCGGTTTATATAAATGAGGTGAAGAAAATGAGAGAGATTAAATTTAGAGCTTGGAATAGATTAAACGGCAAGATGTATGAGAATGTAGGTTATAGAAATGGATTAATCTTTATAGATTATGATTATGATGAATATGATTTTGAGTGTGAAGGAGATATAATAATAAATTCAAATTATATACTTGATGAAGATATAACAGAAATTATGCAATATACAGGATTAAAAGATAAGAACGGAAACGAAATATATGAGGGTGATATTGTAGAAGAATTAAATGGTGAAAGACATCCGATTGTATATGAGGAATATAGGTTTGATGTATATGGGTTCTATGATACTGGATATGATATTGCTGGAGATGGTTTTAGTGAAGGTTCAGACAAATTTAAAGTAATAGGAAATATATATGAGAATCCAGAGTTATTAAAATAAGGAGGTATTTATGGAAGCTAATTTATTGAGTGAAGAAGAGTTGCTTAAAGATACAGAAGAAAAACTTAAGAATTATTTTAGAAGAGAAAATATATTAAAAACATTAAACAAAAGAATAGATAGTTTAAAAGAAAGAATAAATAAGATAAACCATGATTTAAGAGAAGTAAATATTAGTATTCCAGAAGAAAGCAGAGCTATTACTTATGAGGAAAGAGTACAAACATCAGGTACAGGAATAAGTTATGCTGAAAGTTCTGTTATGAATATAACATCAAGAATGCAAAAGATATTAGAGAAGAGTAAATTAGAATTAATTGATCTTGAAGAAAAAAGATTTAATATAGAAACAGATAATGAAGTGATAGAAGATAATATTAAAGAGTTGAAAAATGAATATATAGATATAATAAGGTTAATATATGGAAAAGGAGAGACAGAGGAATTTGTTGCTCAAAAGTTAAACATAGATAGAAGCAATGTAAATAGAAGAAAGATATCAATATTGAGAAATGTAGAGCATTGGTTTTATTGGTTTAATAAAAAATAGCGCACAAAAATCGCACAAAGGTTGCACAACAACATTTACAAAAAGAAGTATACTAAGTATATGGACAGGATAAAAATTCTTGTGCGTCCTCCTGATTAATAGATAAGCAGGGTTAATGCCCTGCAATATGGAAAGTTCTAATTGGTAGACA
>JBBVGE010000352.1:0-300 GCA_040144665.1 Clostridium perfringens | reverse complement strand
TTGTACATTAACATTAGATTCCGTTGCTATGATGCCATGTAACCCTAATATAGGTGGAACTGCTAAGGGACATCTAGTTAGAGAAATAGATGCTTTAGGTGGAGAAATGGGAGTAAATATAGACCATACATTTATCCAATCTAAAATGTTAAATACATCAAAAGGACCTGCTGTACACTCTCTAAGAGCACAAGCTGATAAAAAGAAATATCAAGAAAGAATGAAAAAGGTTTTAGAAACACAAGAAAATCTTCATTTAAGACAATTAGAAGTAGTTTCTGTAGAAGTTGAAGATGGAAA
>JBBVGE010000351.1:0-242 GCA_040144665.1 Clostridium perfringens | reverse complement strand
AGCTATGACTCAAAGTCAAGGAAGACTTTCTACTGAGATAAACAATCTTAGAAAAGAGGCTTTAGATATATTAGCTCTAATTGAATATGCTGTTGACTTTACAGAGGATGACGAAGAACCAGATGAAACTATACCAGTTAAGGTAAAAGAGGATGTTATAACTCTTAGAGGTAAAGTAAATAATTTAATTGATACTGCTGACGAAGGTAAACTTATTAGAGATGGTTTAAGCATGGTTATAG
>JBBVGE010000350.1:0-322 GCA_040144665.1 Clostridium perfringens | reverse complement strand
CCCAAGAATAATAGTATGCTTCCCTTCAGGAGTAACTGAAGTTGAAAGAAGAGCAATAGAAGAAGCTACTAAGCAAGCAGGAGCAAGAGACGTAATATTAATGGAAGAGCCAATGGCTGCTGCAATCGGAGCAGGACTTCCAGTTGATGAGCCTACAGGAAGTATGATAGTTGATATCGGTGGAGGTACTACTGAGGTTGCTATCATATCACTAGGTGGAATAGTTACTAGTAAATCATTAAGAGTTGCTGGAGATGAGTTAGACCAATCAATCATAAACTACATTAAGAGAGAATTTAACTTAATGATAGGTGAGAGAACA
>JBBVGE010000349.1:0-1388 GCA_040144665.1 Clostridium perfringens | reverse complement strand
ACCTTGTATTAGTTTTATTATTAAAATAATTTTAATAATAGTATTAATATTAAATTTGTATAGAAGAATAAATTATATAAGGCACTCTTTGATATATTTAAATTATTTTATATGCTTTTCTTTACTAATATACATACTGGTTAATTTTTTGAATTTAATATTCATCTTCAAACTGATATAGAATTAAAAATAGGAACTTAATATCTTCTATTTTTAATAGAGTATATTTATATTAATTTAAATATTTAGAGTATAAATTATGTATAAAATGCTTCATTATTTATTGGAAAGATACACATTATACATGAAAATGTAGTGAAAACGGAAGAGCATATAGCAAATCATAATGCTGAAACTAGTATTAATTAGATATTTTATGAATATAATTACATTTGAATAAGATATTAATTAGAATGAAAAATAAAATACATACAAAATGTATATATTAATTATAATTTAAAATAATTTTAAGATTGGAGAATTACATGTTTAATATTATGACATAGATGATTTAATACAAATAGATGATGAAGTTGGAACCATTTTAATAAAAAATAATAATAACTAACTAATATAAAGAGTGATTAAGTACTGAGAGAGTTATTATGCTAAAATTCATAAAATATTATTATGAAGATATTTTAAAAGAAAAAACATAATACTTAACATAAATCTTCGTAGTTCTTAATAAATGAATATATGCAAAACATGAAAAGTATTGAAAATGGGGGGCCTGTAATATATAATAAGAAATGCGAAAATAAAGATGACAGTTCGTAAGCCTCCTGTCAAAAAACAAAACTAAGGCATAAATTGTTTTTTACTCGGATAATGAACTGAAGTCTTACTTTTAGGGGGAGATTTCATGGATAAAACTATAAAGAAAATAATATTTACAGGTGTTATCGCAGCACTATATGCAGTATTAACATTAATATTAGCGCCTATAAGCTATGGTCCTATACAATTTAGAATTTCTGAGATACTTGTTTTATTAGCATATTTTAATCCACTATACATAGGTGGACTCACTTTAGGGTGTTTTATCGCCAATTTATTGGGGCCAAATGGATTATTTGATGTAATTTTTGGTACATTAGCGACTTTTATAAGTGTATATGCAATTTACATAAGCAGTAAAATCAAAATACAAGATAAGTATAAGTTATTTTTAGCATCAATATGGCCAACAGTATTTAATGGAATTATTATTGGATTAATGTTAAGCTATGTATTAAATATTCCTTTTTTAATAAGTATAGCAGAAGTTGCAATAGGAGAATTTGTAGTTGTTACAATTGTAGGGGTTCCATTAATTTATAAGTTAAGGAATAAAATTAGAGAGATAAATGTATAAATAAAATGCCATCATATGATGGCATTTTATT
>JBBVGE010000348.1:0-80735 GCA_040144665.1 Clostridium perfringens | reverse complement strand
ATTACGATGAAGTGTAAATATTATAAAAAAATATATTAAATTCATTTTATTAAACCTCTTAAATAATTAATCTTATATATAAAATATTACTGCTAATTTAAAATTATTATTATAAACATACAATTAAGAAAAAGAATTGAAATATAGTATATTTAAATTACTAAAAAGATTATATAAACTAATATTTATATAATTTAAGAATAAAGATTTTAATGAGTTTAGTGTTATAATAAAATAAAAACTTTGGTTTAATAGGAGCATTAAGATGAAGAGTAAGTTTAATATTGAAGAATTTTTAATTAAATATCCATATTGCATAGAACTTATTAATGATAATAATATTAAAATTAAAGATTTAGAAGAAATATATAGTGATTATATAAGATATAGAGATTCGTATGAAAATCAAGCAAATTTTATAGCAAATATATTACGTTCAAATGACAGTATCCATTCTGTTAAGTCAAGAATTAAAGCACCAGATAGATTAATAGAGAAGGTAATAAGAAAAACTACTGATAGAAAAGAAAAGTATGGAGAAGATTTTAAATTTACAGTTGATAATTATAAAAATGAAATAAACGATTTAATAGGTATAAGGGTTATACATATATTTAAAGATCAATGGGAGGCTATTCATGACTTTATAATTAAAACTTGGAAAGTTATAGAAATAACAGCAAATGTAAGAGATGGGGATAATACAAAAGGGTTCGATGATTTAGGAATAGAAGTTAGATCAAGACAATCAGGATATAGATCAGTACATTACTTAGTAGAATTTTATCCAACAAATCAAAAAGTAATTGCAGAAATACAAGTTAGAACAATTTTTGAGGAAGGGTATGGGGAGATTGATCATAGACTTAGATATTCTCATAATGAAATACCAGAGATATTAAAATCAAACTTACTTTTATTTAATAGGATTGTAGGAAGTGCTGATGAGATGGCGTCATTAATAAATACACTTAGTAAAGAATGGGATGTAAAAGAAAGAGAATATAAGAGTTTACTTAAAGAAAAGGATGATGAGATAGAAAAATTAAAAAGAGAAATTAAAAGTCAGGAATAAATAAATTTTCATATTTACAGAAATATAATAATTGGTAATTGTAGCACTGGATAAGCGAATATAGGATACTCTTATTATCTGTACAAGAGTAACTGGTGTAAAATATTAGAAAAAATGTCTGTAATATGCTTGGTTGACTATAAATTATTATGGTATAATTTTGATAATTATGTAAAATGGAGGGATGAGTAATGAAGATTTCCAAAAAGATAATCTTAGCATTAATAATGGTTTTAGGACTATCTATGTTTATGGTTAGCTGTGGAACTGATAAAGCAAAAGATGCTTTTAATAACTATAAACAAAAGTGGATAGAAAAAGATTATAAAGGAATGTATGAGATGCTTAGCGCTGATTCTAAGAGCAAAATTACAGAAGAAGAATTTGTTTATAGATTTAGTAATATATATGGGGCTATGGGAGCTAGCAACATGGCAATTGAACCAGGTGAAGCAGAAAAGGTTGATGATGGTGTATCTATACCATTTACATTAACTATGGATACTATAGCTGGTAAAGTAGATTTAAAAGATTTTAAGGCAATAGTAGTAAAGGATGATAAAGACTATAAAATTAAATGGAATGATAATTTAATTTTACCTCAAATGGTTGAAGGAGATAAAGTAAGAGTTGAAACCTTTGCTGCAACTAGAGGTAAAATATTAGACAGAGATGGAAAAGCCTTAGCTGAAGATGGAAAGGTTGATGTTGTAGGAATTCATCCAATGGTATTTGTTAAAGAAAATAAAGATAAAAAGATAAGTGAAATGGCAAAAATTCTTGATATAAGTGAAGATACTATAAAGAAAAAGTTAGATGCTAACAAGAATCCAGGAAACTTTGTTGAAATTGTAAAGATACTTCCAACAGATGAGAGAGTTAAAAAGTTAGAAAATCGTGATGCAGAAGGTATAATGGTTCAAAATACAACTTCTAGAATATATAACGGCGGAGAAGCTTTTGGTAGGCTAGTAGGTTATATAGGACCAATAACAGCAGAAGAATTAGAAAAAATGAAAGACAAAGGTTATACTTCAAGCAGTATAATTGGTAAAAGTGGATTAGAACAAGTATATGAAGATACATTAAGAAAGAAAAATGGTGGAGAAATATATATAGAAAGAGGTAATGAAAAAATATCAATAGCAAAGAAAGAGCCGGAAAATGGAAAAGATATTAAACTTTCTATAGATTCAAAACTTCAAAGCAAGATATATGAAGAAATGAATGGCGAAAAGGGAGCATCAACAGCAGTTAATCCCAAAACTGGAGAAGTGCTTGCTATGGTTAGTGCACCTTCTTATGATTCAAACATGTATACAACATATATGACAAAGACTCAAAAGAAAGAGCTAGAAGATACAAAGTATGCAGCACAAGAAAATAGATTCAACAAAGCTTATTCACCAGGATCAACGTTTAAGCTAATAACAGCAACTACTGGATTAGAAGATGGTGTTATTAAACCTAATGAAGCTAAAGATATTAAAGGAACTACATGGCAAAAGGATAGTTCATGGGGAGATTATAAAGTAACAAGAGTAGATGATCCAGGTAAGCCTGTTAATTTAGTTGACGCTGTTAAGTATTCAGATAATATTTATTTTGCACAAGCTGCATTAGATATTGGAGCTGATAAATTTATAGCAGGTGCTAATAAGTTTGGTATTGGAGAAAAAATGGAATTTGGATATCCAATGGCAAATTCTCAAATATCAAATGATGGAAAAATAAAAGATGATATAGCATTAGCTGATAGCGGATATGGACAAGGCCAAGTAATGGTTACACCATTAAATATGGCATTAGCATATAGTGCGCTTGGAAATGGTGGAGATATAATGCAACCAAGATTAGTTACAAGCATAAATGGAGAAGCTAAAGTTTGGAAAAAGAGTGCAATAGATTCAAAATATATGCCAGATTTAATAAAAGCTTTTGAGGCTCCAATTAATGGTGCTGGAGGAACTGCAACAGATGCAAAGATACCTGGAATAAGCCTTGCAGGTAAAACTGGAACAGCAGAAATAAAAGAAAAACAAAATGATACAAAGGGTAAAGAAAATGGATGGTTTGTAGCTGTTGATACAAAGGATTCAAAAATTGCAATATCAATGATACTTGAAGATGTAAAAGATCAAGGTGGCTCTCATGCAGTTACACCAAGAGTTAGAAAAGTATTAGAGTCTTATTTAAAATAATATACTAAGAAAAAAGACATTTCCTGTATAAAGGAAATGTCTTTTTTACTATAATTCTTACATTTTGACTAATATGTAATTGATAATGAGAATTTTTATTTTGATCTATTTTACTAATTCTTAAACTATTCTTATAGTAAGTTCAATAAAGTATATTTATTAATTAAAGTTGAAGATGTATAACACATATAATAATTAGTTATACTTAAAGCTTTACAAATATAATAAAAATTTTAATTTATATAAAATATAATAGAAATTCGATAGAAGTGTTAAGAATTTTGTATGGAATAACGTGCAAAAAATTTTTATAATGAAAACGTAAACAAAATCAATGCGTATGGAGGGGTTAAAATGATAAAACTAAAAAAAGTATTCGCTATAGCTATGGCAACTATGATGCTTGGAGGAGCGCTTGCAGGCTGTAGTGGCGGGGGAAGCGATGATAAAAAAGATGGAGCAGACTCAGGAAAGGCAGTAAAGGTAGGCGTATGCTTATACAAATTTGATGATACTTATATTTCAACTGTTCGTCAGAGTTTAGAAAAAATTCAAAAAGACAATGAAGGAAAAGTTGAATTTACTTTCTATGATGGAAAAGGTGACCAAGCTACTCAAAATGATAGTATTGATACATTATTACAAAAAGATACAGATCTTTTAATGGTAAATTTAGTTGATACAGGAGCTGCTCAAACTGTTGTAAATAAAATAAAAGCTGCAGATGTTCCAGTAGTTTTATTTAATAGAGAACCAGCTACAACAGATGCTATAAAATCATATGAAAAATCTATATTTGTAGGAACAAATGCTAAGGAGGCTGGAGTATTACAAGGTAAAATACTTTCAGATGCATGGAAAGCAAATAAGGATTTAGACAAAAATGGTGATGGAGTAATGCAATATGTAATGCTTAAAGGAGAACCAGATAATCCAGAAGCTATTGCAAGAACTAAATTCTCAGTTTCAACAATTGAAGAAGCTGATATAAAGACAAAGGAGTTAGCAAATCAAGTATGTAACTGGGATCAAGGATTAGCTCAAAATGCTATGGAAGCTTGGCTTTCAAGATATAATGACGAGATTGAAGTTGTAATTGCAAATAATGATGGTATGGCTCAAGGTGCTATAGCAGCATTACAAGCTAAAGGCTATAACAATGGTGATGCTAAAAAGACTATACCAGTAGTTGGTGTTGATGCTACAGCAGCAGCACAAGATCTTATATCAAAAGGATTCATGGCTGGATCTGTACTTCAAGATGCACCAGCAATGGCAGAAGCTCTTTATAAATGTGGTATGAACTTAGCAGAAGGTAAGAGTGCTGTAGAAGGAACTAGCTATAAATTTGATGATACAGGAGTTTCAGTTCGTATACCATACCAACCATATACTAATAAATAATTAAAAATAAAAAGTTGCACTATATTATGTATTAAATATAGTGCAACTTAAAATAAGCAGAAAAGTGGTGAGAGCGAAGGTTATGGAAAATTTTAAATATGTATTAGAGATGAATAATATATGCAAAAGCTTCCCTGGGGTAAAAGCTTTAGATAATGTTCAGCTTAAAGTTCGTCCTGGAACTGTACATGCTTTAATGGGGGAGAATGGAGCTGGTAAATCAACTTTAATGAAATGCCTATTTGGAGTTTATATAGAAGATGAAGGAGAAATATTAATTGAAGGAGAAAAATGCAAATTCTCTAATCCTAAACAAGCTATGGAAAATGGAGTATCTATGGTACACCAAGAATTAAATCAAGTATTACAAAGAGATGTTATGGATAATATTTGGCTTGGAAGATATCCAAGTAATAAAGGAATTATAAGTCAGAAAACAATGTTCGAGGAGACTAAAAAAATCTTTGATGAATTAGATATAGATGTAAATCCAAAAGTTAAGATGGCAAAGCTATCTGTTTCTCAAAGGCAGATGGTTGAAATTGCAAAAGCTGCATCTTATAATGCGAAAATATTAGTTCTTGATGAACCAACATCATCATTAACTCAAGAGGAAGTTAATCATTTATTTAAAATAATTAATAAATTAAGAGATAGAGGCTGTGGAATAATTTATATATCACATAAGATGGAAGAGATACTTCAAATATCTGATGATGTAACCATTATGCGTGATGGAAAATGGATTGATACAATAGCAGCAGAAGATTTAACTACAGATAAGATAATAAAGCTTATGGTTGGACGTGATTTAACAAATCGTTTTCCACCAAAAACAAACAAACCTGATGAAGTTATATTAGAAGTTAAAAATCTTACAGGATCAAGTGACCAATCAGTAAAAGATGTTTCCTTTGAATTAAGAAAAGGAGAAATTCTTGGAGTTGCAGGACTTGTCGGATCTAAGAGAACAGAATTACTTGAAACTATCTTTGGAATTCAATCACATAGCTCGGGTGAAATAAAATTACATGGAAAAAGTGTAAATAATAAAAATTCAAGGACAGCCATAAAAAATGGATTTGCACTACTAACAGAAGAACGTAGGGCAACAGGTATTTTTGGAGGTCTTGATATAAAGTTTAATACCATGATTGCTAACATAGACAATTATAGTAAGTGTGGAGTATTAGATAATAAAAAGATGGTAGAAGATACTAGGTGGGTTATTGACAGCATGAAAGTAAAAACACCTAGTCAAAAGGCACAAATTAAGAATTTATCAGGTGGTAATCAGCAAAAGGTAATAATAGGTAGATGGCTATTAACAAATCCAGAAGTATTACTTTTAGACGAGCCTACAAGAGGAATTGATGTTGGTGCAAAATATGAAATATACCAACTAATAATAGATTTAGCTAATAAACAAAAGGGGATTATCGTTGTTTCTTCTGAAATGCCAGAACTTCTTGGAATTTGTGATAGAATTCTTGTTATGTCAAATGGTAGATTAGCGGGAATAGAAGATACAAATAGGCTTAATCAAGAAAAAATTATGGAATTAGCGGCTAAATATATTTAAAACTTAGGGGGAGAGTATGGAAAAGGTAAAAATAAATAAAGAGCAAGTAAGTAAGTTTATGGTAAACTATGCGCTATACATAGTGCTAGCAATGATGATAGTTTTCTTTGTAATAAAAGAACCATCATTCCTGTCATTTAAAAACTTAACTAATATTTTAAGTCAAGCGTCAACTCGTGGTATTCTAGCATTAGGAGTTGCAGGACTTATAGTATTGCAAGGAACTGACCTTTCAGCAGGTCGTATATTAGGATTTACTGCAATAGTTTCAGCATCCTTATTACAGTCTACAACATATGTAGCAAGAATGTATCCAGATTTGCCACAATTACCAATAATCGTGCCATTAATTGTAGCTATGATAATAGGAGCTATGTTTGGAGCGGTTAATGGATTCGGTGTTGCAAAATTAAAGGTACATGCATTTATAATTACTTTAGGAACACAACTTATTGCATATGGTGCATCATGTCTTTATATTGATAGACCACCACTTGGTGCACAACCAGTTGCTAACTTAGATGAAAGATATACAAATTTAGTAACAGGAAATCTAAAGTTAGGACCAATAGAAATTCCATATTTAATTTTTTACTTAGCAATTATAGCATTGATTATGTGGTTTATTTGGAATAAAACAAAACTTGGAAAAAATATGTTTGCAATAGGTGGAAATCCAGAAGCTGCAGCGGTATCTGGAGTAAATTTAGCTAAGAATATTATGATTATATTTATTATATCAGGTATACTTTACGGTATTGCAGGATTCTTAGAAGCTGCAAGAGCTGGTTCTACAACTACTAGTACAGGATTTAACTATGAACTAGATGCAATATCTGCTTGTGTAGTTGGAGGTGTATCCTTTACTGGTGGAGTTGGTACAATACCTGGGGTATTAATAGGTGCAGTACTTCTTCAAGTTATAAACTATGGATTAAACTTCATAGGAGTAAATGCTTACTGGCAATTTATAATAAGAGGTTTAATTATAATAGTAGCAGTTTCACTTGATGTAAGAAAATATCTTGCTAAAAAGTAATAGGAGATATATTATGGAAAACAATAGTGTAAAACAAGAGATTTTAGAAGAAGTTAAAAATGAGCCTAAAAAAAATATTAGGGATACTTTATATGGAAACATAGATGTATCATTAAAAACTATGGATAGGTTTATTACAATAATGTTAGTTATATTAGGCTTAGCTATAATTTTTGGAGTTATTATTTAAACAAGAACTTTATATTAATTATATAAAAGGATTGAGGAAAGAAGCTTATGATTTCTTTCCTCAATCCTTTTTAATTCTTTTATTAAAAATATAAAACTATAATTAATTATTTTAAATAACTATATAAATTTTAATAATTATGTAATTAATATTTATTTTTGTCATAAAATCAGAATAAAATCTTGAATAACATATGAGATGATGCGATAATCTATTATAAGATATAAATTACATTAAAAAGAAAATTAAATAAAATCTGGGAGAAGAGCATATGGATTTATATAAAGTTCTAATAGTTGACGATGAAGAAGAAATTCGTAATGGAATTATAAAAAAAATAGAATGGGAAAAGTATGGATTTGTGGTTGTAGGTGATGCAGAAAATGGTAAAGATGCATTAGAAAAAACAGAAAGATTACAACCAGATATAATTATGACAGATATAAAGATGCCATTTATGGATGGGTTAAAATTAGGAGAGAAAATAAAAGATATTCTTCCATCTACAAAAATTATAATTTTTTCAGGATCAGATGAACTAGAATATGCACATAAAGCCATAAAGATAAATGTAGTAGATTATGTATTAAAACCAATAAACTCTAAAGAATTAATAGATGTACTAAAAAAATTAAAAGAATCTATAGATAAAGAATATGATGAGAAAAAGAATGTAGAAAAGCTTTATAAATATTATAAAGAAAGCTTACCAATTTTAAAAGAGAAATTTTTAGTAGGAACAATAGAAGGAAGAATAAAAAGTGAACTACTAAAAGATGAGGCAAAGAAACTTGGAATAAATTTTAATTTTCCATTTGTTTCTGTTGGAGTAATAAATACTGATTATATTAAAGATAAAATTGATAAAGATGAATTGGAAGAAGATCTAATAGATATATCAATAAAACAGATATTAGATGAAATTATGATAGATTATTGCAATTATATAAGTTTTATTTATTCCGGAACCATTGTCGTAATAGGGTGTTTAGAATATAAAGATGAAATATTAAGATTTATAAAAGGATTAAATGAAGTATGTAAAAAATCAGAGCGTATAATAGGAAAAAGGGTATCTGCTGGAGTTGGACAAGTAACTGATGATTATTCAGAAATAAGATTTTCTTATAAAATGGCAAGAAATGCACTTCATTATAGAATTGTACTTGGAAAAGGAAAAGCTATATATATAGAAGATGTAGAACCGGATAATTCAGTTAAATTACAATTTGATGAAAATGATGAACGAGAACTTTTAAATTCTATCAAAATAAAAGTTCCTAAAGAAATTAGGGAGAGTATAAATAAATTATTTAAAAATATAGAAAAATCTTTATTGCCATTTAATAAATACAAGATTTACTTGATACAAATTACTACATCATTATTAAAATTAACACAAGCTTATAATCTAGATATAGATGAGGTCTTTGGAGAAAACTTTAATTGTTATAGTCATTTGGATAACTTTGATTCAATAGAGGATATAAAAGAGTGGTTTATAGAAAGAGCTATGAAAATAAATTGTCTAATAAAAAGAGAGAGGCAAGACTCCTCAAAATTACTTGTAGATAAAGCAAAACGATATATTGATAGGAATTATAGCGATAGTGATATGTCGGTAGAAAAGGTTTGCAAAAATTTACATGTTAGTCCAACATATTTTTCAACTATATTTAAGAAAGAAGTTGGTACTAGTTTTGTAAATTATTTAACCACTGTAAGGCTAGAAGTTGCAGTAAATTTATTAAATACGACAGATTACAAATCATATATTATAGCAGAAAAAGTAGGATATCCAGAACCAAACTATTTTAGTTATGTATTTAAGAAAAAATATGGTGTATCTCCATCGAAATATAGAAATAGTTGAGTAGGTAAACTGTATGAAGTTAAATAGCTTAAAGTTAAGTAAATTCTATAAAAATAAGAGTATACAGTATATAATATCTATTTCATTTACTATAATTGCAGTTACTGGAATGATTGCACTAGGACAGGTTTTATATATTAAATTTGTGAGTATAAATGAAAATATTATATCGAAGAATAATAAATCTATAGTAAACCAGGTTAACTTAAATCTTAGTAGTTATTTAAGAAACATTATGAAAATATCAGATGGAGTATATTACAATGTTATAAAAAAATCTGACTTATCTTCCGATGATATTAATAAAGAAATGGAACTTATTTATGATACAAATAAAGATTTTTTAGTTAGCATAACATTATTTTCAAAGTATGGCGAAGTTATAGCGGGACATCCAATAAAGAAACTAAAGCCTTCAGTAGATCCAAGGGAGAATGAATGGTTTTCTAATGCAGTAACTAAAAAGGAAAACCTACATTTTTCTACTCCTCATGTACAGAATCTATTTGAGGATTTAAGTTATAGATATAGATGGGTAGTGTCGGCAAGTAGAGCAGTTGAACTTACTTCTAATGGGGAAATAAGTCAAGGTGTACTTCTGGTTGATATGAATTTTAGTGGAATAGAACAAATTTTTAAAAATATAGATATTAGTAAATCAGGATATATTTATTTAACTGATGGAAAAGGTGAAATTATATATCATCCAAGACAGAAACTAATATATTCAGATTTAATAAAAGAAAATAATAAAACTGCAACAGAATATGAAGATGGAACTTTTACTGAAGTTTTTGAGGGAGAAAAAAGGTTAGTTACAGTTAAAAGTGTTGGATATACAGGGTGGAAGATAATAGCTGTAACTCCAGTGGCAGATATAACGGCAAACTATAGTCATATGAGAATATTTATTATATTTAGTATATTTTTCGGAATATTAATTTTAACTATAATTAATATAATAGTATCCTCAAAAATTGCAAATCCAATTAAAAATTTAGAACGTAAAGTCAAAGCGTTTGAAGATGGAGCTCTAAATATTGATTTTTCAACTGAGGGATCTTATGAAATAGGACATTTAGGTGAAGCTATAAATTCCATGGTATCACAAGTTGATTCATTAATGAAAAATATAGTAATAGAACAGGAATCAAAAAGAAAAAGTGAGTTAGATGCATTACAGGCTCAAATAAATCCTCATTTTTTATATAATACATTAGACTCGATTATATGGATGGTAGAAAGTGAAAAATATGATGGAGCAATAACCATGGTTACTGCTTTAGCAAGATTTTTTAGAATAAGTCTAAGTAAAGGTAAAAATGTTATAACTTTAAAAGATGAGTTAGAACATGTTAGAAATTACTTAACAATACAAAATATACGTTATAAAAATAAGTTTAGTTATAAAATAGAGGCAGAAGATTCAGAATTAAATTTAGCTTGTATAAAACTTATAATACAACCATTAGTTGAAAATGCTATATATCACGGTATGGACTATATGGATGGTGATGGAGAAATAATTATAAAAGCATATAGCAGTAATGAAGATTTGTATATTGATGTTATAGATAATGGACTTGGAATGACTGAAGTTGTAGTAGAATCCTTATTAAAAGAAAATAAAAAAATAAAAGGTAGCGGGTCTGGCGTAGGTCTTAGAAATGTTAATGAAAGAATAAAATTATGCTTTGGAGAAGAATATGGATTAAAAATATATAGTGAGCCAGATGAAGGAACAACTATTAGAGTGCATATGAAAGCTATTGAATATGATAACTACTATAATGGGAAGGAGAAAAATAAATGAAGTTAAAGAGAAAGGAGATAATAATTTTAACTCTTTTTATATTAGTTATTTTTTTTATTATAATAGTTTTTAAATATTTAAATGTAGAAGATAGTAAAAGTCCAATTTATAAAATGGCATATATAAGCAGAAATGATAATTTAGCATTTATAAGTGAGGGAATTAAACAAGCATCAAAAGATATGAATGTAGAAGTGGAGATATATAAAATTATAGAAGAAAATAGAGTAGAGGAACAAAGTAAGTTATTAGAGAAGTGCATAAATGATAAGATAGATGCAATAATTATATCGCCTATAGATTATAAAGAAGTTTCAAAAGTATTAAATAAATATAGTTATGATGGAACTATAATATTAATGGATTATGAGGTAGAGATAAAAAAGAATGTATCCTATATATCATGCAACAACTATGATATGGGTAGAAGTTTAGCGGAAGAGATAGTTCAAAGAGGAAATACAAGAGGGGAAATTGCTATAGTTGGATATTATGGAGAAGATACTAATTTAGAAAAAATAAATATTGGATTTATTGAAGAGATAAGGAACACAAAAAATAGATATAATTATTTAAAAGTAAATAAAGATAAGAATTATAGTGAAATATTAAAACATATAAGAGAAAATGAAGTAGATGTAGTTGTAACTTTTAATTCAGAAATACTTGAAGACATAGCAAAAATAAAAAAGAATTTACATGAATCTGACAAAGGAAATAATAGTAATTTTGAGATTTATGGAGTCGGGATAAGTAATAGAATATTATCCTATGTAGAAGAGGATATAATAGATGCAGTTGTGGTACAAAATGAATTTAATTTAGGGTATTTAAGTGTAGAGATGGCAGTAAATAAATTAAAAAACAAAAAAATAGAAAAGAAAGATATAGATTTTTCTATTGTAAATAAGAGAAATATGTATTCTGAGAGAAATGAGAAGTTACTTTTTCCTTTTGTTAAATAATAAAGGTAGTTTGGGGAGTGGGGCCATGAAATTTTGGTTAAAAACTTTATCAGCCATATTGTTATTATTAATTAGTTCTAATACATTTATTGGATGCTCGGAAGAAACTACAAAGGAAGAACTTGAAGAAATAAAAATTGGCATTAGCATATATGATGGTTCTGATATTTTTATTTCTAGTATAGTAGATAATTTGCAAAAGTTAGTAAAAGAAAAGGAGCTAGAAGGAAAGTATAAGTTTGTATTAAGTGTAGAGGATGCAAAATGTGACCAATATAATCAAAATGAACAGGTAGATAAATTTATAAATCAGAATTATGATGTAATGTGCATTAATCTTGTTGATAGAAGATCAGCTTCATTTATTATTAACAGAGCTAAAAACTCAGATATTCCAGTAGTATTTTTTAATCGTGAACCTGTAGAAGAAGATATGAATATGTGGGACAAGGTATATTATATAGGTACTCAAGCTGAACAATCAGGAATACTGCAAGCTGATATTGTACTGGAAAAATATAATAAAAATAAGAAAAGTGTTGATAGAAATAATGACGGAAAAATACAATATGTAATGTTAGAGGGGGAGGAAGAGCATCAAGATGCATTAATAAGAACTGAGTATTGTATAAAGAGACTTTTAGAATGTAATATAAAGGTTGAAAAACTTGAAAGTTATATAGCAAATTGGAAGAGAGTAGAAGCCACTGAAAAGACAGAAAGCTGGATAGAAAAATATGGAGATAAAATTGAGGTTGTGTTTAGTAATAACGATGAAATGGCTTTAGGTGCAATAGATGCTTTTAAAAATTTAAATTTGACTAGTAATATGCCTATAGTAGTTGGAGTGGATGGAATAGAAGATGCTATGCAGTATATTAAAGAGGGATATTTAACTGGTACCGTATTAAGTGATGCTAATTCACAAGGAAAAGAAATTTTTGACACTTTATATACTTTAGCTACGTTTGAAGGTACAGAAGAAGAGAAAAAGATTTTAAATAGAAAGTATATTAGAGATTCTCATGAAGTAGTAACAAAAGATAATGTTAATGGATTTATAGATAGAATTAAAAATAATTCATAATATATAAGGTAATAGAGTGTATACTTTTGGAGGTAGAGTATGAAGAGGTTTTATATAAAAGAAAGATTATTTGCAATGGGAGCAAAATTTGATGTTTATGATGAAAATGATAATGAAGTTTATTTAGTTGAAGCAGATAAATTTGATATAGGAAAGAATATATCAGTATATTCTCCTAATAAGGATATAAAATATGTTTATTTAGAGCAGAAAATTAGAATTGGTGCTCATAAGTATGAAATATATGATGCTAGAGGTAATAGTATAGGAATGTTTGAAAAAGAATTTATGGTTCCTAATTACAAAACTTCGGGAGAAATTGGAGATATAGAATTATTAGGTTCTGGAATTTTAGGTAGAAGTTACGATATTTTAAGAAATGGTATATCGATTGGTAATTTTTCTAAGGAATTAACATTTGGAAGAGATAGATACATTCTAGAAATTAGTGATGAGAGCATAAATGAAATATTAATAGGTTTTGTAATAGTTGTAGATATGGTTAGATTTCATAACAAAGGAAATAATTAGATTAATGGAGATAAAGTGTATGTTAATTAATAAATCAGATATAATAATAGACATTATAAATATTAAAGAGGTACCAATAGATTTACTTCTAATTGCAGATCCTTCACTTGATGCAATAAATAAGTATATAAATAAATCAAAAATAATAGGAGTTAAAATAGAAAATATAATAGTAGGAGTTATAGTCTTTCTAGAGAAAGAAGATAGGGTATATGAAATAATGAATTTAGCAGTAGATGAAGAGTATAGAAGAAGAGGTTTTGCAAAGGAGTTAATAAAAAAAGCTGAGGAATATATAAAGAGTTTAGGTGGAATTAAAGTATTAATAGGTACTGGTAATTCATCAATTCATCAAATAAAATTATATAAAAAAGTAGGTTTTATGATAACAGATATAAAGAAAAACTTTTTTATAGAAAATTATGAAGAAAAAATATATGAAAATAATATACAATGTAGAGATATGATAGTATTAGAAAAACTATTATAAAGGATAGGTTATAAAAGCTTATCCTTTTTATTTGTTTATAAATAATAAACTTTATTTATAAACAAATACTAATAAGACTAAAAGATTTGTGTTTATTTAAAATGTTTATTAGATTATAAACTTTAAATTCGTAGCTTAATAAATATTAATAAAAGATTATAAATTAATTAGTAGTGAATTCATATGTTAGAGATATTATTTATCTATAACAATTTGAGGAGGCATAGGTATATGCAAAATGTTCATAGTGGTGAAGATTATAGAATAAGGATGCTTGTGTTAACAGGACTTATGATAGCACTTGTTTTTGTTTCCGGAAGTATTATAAAAATACCTACTTTAAATGGATTTATGCAACCTGGAGATTGTATGGTTTTATTATCAGCAGTCCTTTTAGGTAAAAAATATGGAACAGCAGCTGGAGCTATTGGTATGGCACTAGTTGATATATTAGGTGGATATATTATATGGTCACCATTTACATTTGTAATAAAAGGTCTTATGGCGCTGACAGCAGCTATAATTATAGAGAAGGCTAAAAATAAAAATTTCAAAACTTATTTAGTTGCATTTATAGCAGCAGGGTTAGTAGATCTTATAGGATATTTTATATGTAATGCAATAATGGGAGGACTTATAATGGGAGCTTCCAATGGATTTATAGGAAGTATTATATATGCAGCTATGCATATTCCAGGAGATACAGCACAAGTAGTGCTTGGTATAGCAATAGCACTTCCTTTATCAAAAATTGTTTATAAGGCAAAAGGAAGAATTAACTAGACGCTTCAAAATATAACTTACAAAAATATAACTTACAAAAAGGTGTGCTTTTAAAGAAAGTACATCTTTTTTTATTGGTATATAATATATAAAACTAATACCATATATTTTATGTAAAGGTTTTATAGAAATATTCAAATAATCTTATAATAATATTATTATTTTAATAAATGAAGCTTAATATTATTAAAATAATAAATATATACAGTTAAATGTAATAAAAGAATATTTTTAAAAATTGACAGAATATATATGGAACTGGTACCATAAAAATATCAAGTATAGATTTTGATTAGGAGGTATTGAAAATGAGTAAAGAGCAAGTAGTTGCAAAGGAGATTTTAAAATATATTGGTGGAAAAGATAATATTAAATCTATGGAACACTGTGCCACAAGATTACGCCTTATATTAAAAGATAAAAGTTTAATTGATGAAAAAGCAATTGAAAATATTGATGGAGTAAAGGGACAATTTTTTGCAGCAGCCCAATATCAAATAATTTTAGGGACAGGCTTTGTGAATAAAGTATATGCTGCAATGTCAGGAGAAGGAATTGATACTGGTAATGTTAAAGAAGATGCGTATAGCAATATGACACTACCACAAAAAATATCTCGTACATTAGGGGATATTTTTGTACCTATAATACCAGTGCTTGTTGCAACTGGATTATTCATGGGACTTAGAGGTTTACTGGTAAATTTAGGAGTGGAATTAAATCCTACATTTAATACACTTACTGAAGTCTTAACTGATACAGCATTTATATTCTTACCAGCATTAGTTGCATGGTCAACTATGAAAAAGTTTGGAGGAACTCCAGTAGTTGGTATAGTACTTGGACTTATGCTTGTAGCACCTCAACTTCCAAATGCATGGCAAGTAGCAGGTGGTGCAGATCCTATATATATTTCACTATTAGGACTTAGTATTCCGATAGTTGGATATCAAGGTTCAGTACTTCCGGCATTAGTACTTGGAATAATAGCTGCAAAAATTGAGAAAACAATTAGAAAGTTTATGCCAGATGTATTAGATTTAATAGTAACACCATTTTTAACTTTATTAGTTTCAATGTTACTTGGATTACTTGTAGTTGGGCCTATAATGCATACAAGTGAGGTATATATTTTAGATTTATTTAAGATGTTCTTAGGTTTACCATTTGGTATTGGTGGAGCGATAATTGGTGGAATCCATCAGGTTATAGTAGTATCAGGAGTTCATCATATATTTAATGCACTAGAAGTTGAACTTATATCAGGTACAGGATTAAATCCATTTAATGCTGTGATAACTGGAGCAATAGTAGCACAGGGTGCAGCAGCACTTGCAGTTGGACTTAAGACAAGAGATAAAAAGAAACGTTCACTATATATTTCATCAGCAATTCCAGCATTTTTAGGAATTACTGAAGCTGCAATATTTGGTGTTAACTTAAGATTTATAAAGCCATTTATATTTGCTTGTGTAGGAGGAGCAGCTTCTGGAATGTTTGCTTCAATAATACATTTAGCAGGAACAGGAATGGGAATAACAGCATTACCAGGAACTCTTCTATATGTAAATTCAAATTTAATTGGATATTTAATAGCAAATGGAATTGGAATAGTTGTAGCATTTTTATTAACATATATTTTCTTTAAGCCTCAAGAATAGTGTATCTAGAATCGTAAATAATGGTATAATTATTAAAGTTAATATTATGAAAAGTATACCTTTATTTAGGAGGATAAAATGAAAGTAACAATACAGGATATCGCTAACATGGTTGGAGTGTCAAAAAGCACTGTATCAAGATATTTAAATGGAGGCTATGTAAGTAGTGAAAATGTTAATAAAATAAAAGAGGCAATTGAAAAAACTGGCTTTGAGACAAATTTCTTTGCAAAGAGATTAAAAGCTAAAAAGAGTAAATTAATAGGGATAATAATGCCTAGAATAGATTCATTTACAGCAGGAAAAACATTAAATGGAATAAATAAAAAACTAGAGGAGCATGGATATCAAGGTATTATTCTAACTAGTGAATTAAATAGAGAAAAAGAATTAAGGCATATAAAGAAGTTATATCAACAAGGGGTAGACGGTATTATAATAATGTCCTTTGAGATAGCGAAGGAACATGTAAAAATAGCAAACCAGCTACCTATACCTATTATGTTTTCAGGGCAAAGGTCTGAGTATTTAAACTATATAACTTTAGATGATAAAAATATAGGTAATTTACTTGGAAAATATATAAAAAAGCAAGGACACAAAAATATTGTGTTTTTAGGAGTAAGTGAAAAGGATAAGTCTGTTGGGGTCTTAAGAAAAAAAGGATTTTATGATGCATTTGAAGGAGAAGAATATAAATTGAATTTTGTTGAAACAGACTTCTCATTTAATAAGGCATATGAATCAGGAGATAAAGTTTTAAAATATAATCCAACAGCAGTTGTTTGTGCAACTGATAATATAGCATTAGGACTTATGAGATTTCTTTTAGAGAGAGGAATTAAAATACCTGATGATATATCAATTGCAGGATTTGGTGGGTATGATGTTGGAGCAATAACTTATCCATCACTTACTACTGTAAAGATTGATTATAAACTGTTTGGTGAAAAAACAGCAGATAGAATTTTAAATCTAATAGATGAAGAAAAATTAGATGAAATAGATCATATTCCTTTAGAACTTGTAGTAAGAGAAAGTGTGAAGAGAATAGATTAGATAAAATTCTATTTATACATATGTAATTTCACCAATCAGATTTTTTTGGAGGGTGAAATTATAGTGAAATTTAGGAGTAGTAGTGAGATAAATAAGGAATGTATGGAGTATTATAATAAACAAAAGAATAAATTGAGAAATAATTTTCACTTTGAAGCACCATTTGGACTCATTAATGATCCAAATGGATTAAGCTATTATAATGGAGAATATTATATATTTTTTCAGTGGAATCCATATGGGTGTGAGCATAAGTATAAGCATTGGGGATATGTAACTACAAAAGATTTTAAAAAGTTTAGTGTTCCTAAGGTAGCTATAGCACCTACTGATTGGTATGATAAAGATGGATGCTATTCAGGAAGTGCAATTGTAAGAGATGGAAATTTAGAACTCTTATATACAGGAAATGTTAAAGATAAAAATAATAATAGGGAATCATATCAATGTAGGGCAGTGTTATCTAAAGAAAAAACTATAAAAAAGCTTGGACCTATAATTAAGAAAATACCAGAAGGTTACACAGCACACTTTAGAGATCCTTATGTATGGAAAAAGAATGGCAAATATTATAGTGTATTTGGTATACAATCTAAAGAATTAAAAGGTAGAGTTTTACTTTATAGTTCGGAAGATTTTGATACATGGAAGCTTGAAGGTGAGATTAAAACTAATTACAATGATTTTGGATATATGTGGGAGTGTCCATCTTTGTTTGAATTAGATGGTAAAGAGGTGTTAGTATTTTCTCCACAAGGGCTTAAGGCTGAAGAATTTAAATATCAAAATATATATCAATCAGGATATATGATTGGAAAATTAAATTACGAAAGTTTAGAATTTAAACATGGAGAATTCAAAGAATTAGATATGGGATTTGATTTCTATGCACCACAGATATTTAAAGATAATAAGAATAGAACTATTTTAATTGGATGGATGGGGCTTCCTGAAACTGAAGATGCACATCCTACTAAAGAAGATGGATGGATATATTCATTAACTATGCCAAGAGAATTGCATTTAAGAAATGATAGAATATATCAAAAGCCTATTAAAGAGATTAAAAATTTAAGAGAAGAAAATTTATTTAATTTATTAAATAAAGAAACTGATTATATAGAATACAATGATTTAATATCTAATAGTTATGAATTAAACTTAGATGTAGACAGAAATACTTCTTCAGATATAGAGATTAGATTTATGGTTTCAGATGAAGAATATACAGTGCTTAAGTATAATTTCAATGAAGAGATATGTATTATAGATAGAAGCAATATGATATTTGGAGATAAAGATACTCGGAAATTTAAATTAGAAGGAAAAAATAATTTAAAGATAGATATGTTTGTTGATAAATCAGCAGTAGAAATATATTTACAAGATGGTATGGAAGTAGCATCTATTAGATTATATCCTAAAGATTTAAGTAGAAATATTTCTGTAAAATCAAATGATGGTAAACTTAAGATTAACTCAATGAATATTTGGAAAATGGGAGAGGTGAAATACTGTGAATAAAGTATTTTGTATAGGAGAATTACTAATTGATTTTATTTGTAAGGATATAGGAACTGGACTTAAAAGTGGAGTGAACTTTGAAAAGAAAGCAGGTGGTGCACCGGCTAATGTTTCAGCAGCAGTTTGTAAACTTGGCGGAGAAGCATACTTTTTAGGACAAGTTGGAGATGATTCTTTTGGAAGATTCTTAGTGGATATGTTAAAGTCAATAAATATAAATACAGAAATGACTAAAATGGATGGATATACTACTTTAGCATTTGTTGCTATTGACGAGAATGGAGAAAGAGATTTTGAGTTCCATAGAGGTAGTGATGGTAAGTACTCATTTGATAATATAGATTTAGGAAAAATAAATAATAGTGATATTATACATTTTGGATCAGCAACAGGTCTTTTAGATGGAGAACTAAAGAATACTTACTTTAAATTATTAGAGTATGCAAAAGAAAATAATATATTTATTTCATTTGATCCTAATTATAGGGATATGCTGATTACAAATGATAAATTAGATAAATTTGTTGAAGACTGCAAAAAGTTTATAAAATACTCAGATTTTATAAAGGTTAGTGATGAAGAAATTAAATTAATAGCTAAAGAAGATGATTTAAGAGAAGGTGTTAAGAAATTACATGACTTTGGAGCTAAAGTTGTTGCAGTAACTTTAGGTGGAGAAGGAACTCTTATAAGTGATGGAACTAATATAGAGGTAATTCCATCAATTAAAATAAAACAAGTAGATTCAACAGGAGCTGGAGATGCTTTTGTGGGAGGAGTTCTTAAAAAACTATCTGAAATAAAAGATAAAAAAGAAATAAATTTCGATAGGTGGAAAGAAATAATATTTTATGGTAATAAAGTTGGAGCAATAACTTGCACTAACTATGGAGCTATTGATTCTATACCAACAAAAAATGAATTATAATTAAATTAAAGGAGTTATTGCAAACTAGTAATAACTCCTTTTGTTAATTAAATATACTTTTGTCGATGAATTTGCTATATATATTTCAGTTAATTTACTATATATGATTAAATTAATATTTCTTATTTAATACATCTGTAATTAACTTATTAATTTCATTAACATTGACAGAATTAATTTTATTATCTGTTAGTTTATATTTTTCTTTTAATGAAAGTATTCTATATACACTTTCATTAACCCTATCTTCCGTAATAGTCTTATTTAAAACTGCTTCCTTTATAGATGAAATTACTTTTTGAATATTTTCATATTTATGAGAGACTAGAATTATGTCTGCACCAGCATTGATTGCTTTAACAGCAGCATCTCCTATATCATAATTTTTAAGAATAGCACCCATAGTCATATCGTCAGTTATAACGACTCCATCAAACCCTATATCTTTCCTAAGAAGATTAGTAATTATATTATATGAAAGTGTTGCAGGGTATTTAGGATCTAATTTAGGTAATAATATATGAGCAGTCATGATAGTATCTGCACCAGCAGCTATTGCAGCTTTAAATGGAACAAGTTCAAAGTCATTAAGTCTTTTTAAATCATAATTTACTACTGGAAGTCCTATATGTGAATCTACATAAGTATCTCCATGTCCTGGAAAATGCTTAATTACTGGGATAACCTTTTGAGATTTAATTCCTTCCATTGTATTAATACCAAGTATTGTAACTATAGATTCATTATCACCAAAAGACCTTACACCAATCACAGGATTGTTAGGATTGCTATTAATATCAAGAACAGGCGCATAATCCATATTTAGTCCAAATGCATTAAGTTTTCTTCCTAAAGTTTTGCCTATATTATAACTGAAATTTTCATCATTAACTTTTCCTATAAAAGAATTAGAAGGAAGCTTTTTTATTTCATCAGGCATTCTAGTAACATCTCCACCTTCTTCATCTGCTGATATAAAAAGTGGTGCAATATTATCTTTGTTAAGCGACTTTAAGTTATTTGTTAGTTCTAGTAATTGATTAGAGTCTTTTACATTTCGTTGAAATAATATAAATCCACCTAAGTACTTTTCATTTATTAGTTTTTCGGTATTTGAATCAACAGTATAACCATTAAATCCACCAATTAATAGTTGACCTATTTTTTGATCTAATGACATATTATTTATTTTATTTTTTATAGTATCTACTTCATTCATTACTGTGTTAGCCTCCTCTGGATTTTTTCTAAAGTAAGTATAAAATAATAAAGAAGATAATAAAACTACAGTAATTAATGAAATCAAAAATAAATTAAGTCTTTTCATATGCCTCCAATCTTAAAGATTATAAATCTCTAAATATAAATAAAAATATTATTATAAGTATTGCCAAATTACTAATAATTTAAAATTTCATATGACAAATAATATTTCTACTTTATATTTTTTAGAATTGGTATACTTTTTTATTTTATAGATTTTATTATGAAACTATGCTATACTAACAAAGTTTTAAGATTAATATAAAAATTAAAGTAAATTAAAGGAGTAAAATATGGATAAGATTATTCTAAAGATATCTGATGAAAGTATAGAAAGATTACTAAAAAAATATGAATTAGATTTAAAGAAAATATATAGATCACTTGAAGATGAAAAACTAATAGATTTAATTGATATTGTAAATTTAAAGAATTTTAATATAGATAATAAAATAAAAAAAGAACTAAATGAAAGTGATTTAATAGAGATTTTAAAAAAAGAAGAGTATGGAATGTTTTTAATGCTTGGAGGAATATGTGATGAAAATGTTACATATTTTAGATTTATTGATGGAATTCAATATAGAATAGCGCCAGGTGAATGCTATGAAGAGTCATCTGAAAATTTTCATGACTATAAATGTGAAGAAAAGCTTATTAAAACAGGAGAAATGGAATTTTCTATAGAATGTTCTTATGGAATAGTCTTATATATTGAAAATGAAAAATTAAATTTAGTTATAGTTGAATTAGTTGAAGATGATTATAATAACTATAATGCAAGAATAATAAATAAAAGTGATGAATTTGGAATAATTACAAAAAAATATATAGATAATAATATTAATTTTTAATATTAAAATGCATAATAGACATAATTAAGGTTAAAATAATAGTGTAGTCAATAAAGAATCTACGGTTCGGATACCTTGACTATTGGACACTACCAAAAGTAAGGTAGTGTCTTTTATTTTTAGTTAGATTTTTTGAACGTTTATAGCCATAGGACCTTTTTGTCCCTCGGTTATATCAAATGAAACGCTCTCTCCTTCATGAAGGTCTTTATTATTACCTTCTTCCTTTATATTTGAAAAATGAACGAAAACATCGTTACCATCATCTGCTGAAATGAACCCATATCCTTTTTCTTGATTGAACCATTTCACAATACCTGTTGTACTAGACATAAAAATCTCTCCTTAAGTTAAATTTCTTAAATAGTATTTACTCATTTTATAGATTTTACACATTAATATATAATTATATCTTAAAAATATTTAAGATAATAAAAAATATGTTTGTAATAGTAATATTTTGATATATAATATACAAAAAGATACAAATAATTAACAAAATTTAAATGCTTCCAAAATATATGATTAAATATATTTTTGGAGCATTTTGTTATAAATGTAATTAGAAATTCTAAAATATATTTATAAAAATAAATAATAAAATTAAATAATTAAATATAAATTATATATTATAATTTGAAGAAGATAGCAAAATATTGTGTTAAATGAGAACAAATAATATAATTTAAGTATATTGTGTAAAATATATACTATGAATATGGGATAAAAGAATAGTGTAAAAAGGAGAATTTTATGGGGAATAAATGGAGGGAAATATTAGATACAGTATCAATGAAGTATTTTTATTGTAAAGTTCTAAGTAATGAAGATGATGAGGGGTTTGATATTTTAGTAGAAGAAACTAATTATGATGATAAATATATAGTAAATAAAAGTTTAAATGAACTAATAGAAGAAAAGGAACCTAAGTCTATACTATATAAGAAAGATTTCTGGAATGACGTAATTAGTATAGTAATGATATACGAAGAATTTAAAATAGAAGGTATGGAAATTAAAAAAATTGATGAGGATCATATTATTTTATGGTATAAAGAGGACTTTATAAAAGAAAACAAAAAATTAGAAGAAGAATTAAGAGCACAAAAAAAACTTTTAGACTTGTTCATTGATTCTATGCCAGATTTTATATTTTGCAAAGACATTCATGGAAGATATATAAATTGTAACAAAAAATTCGCAGAGTACATTGGGAAAAGTAAAGAAGATATAATAGGTAAATTGGATAGTGAATTATATGATATAGAAAAAGCTAGGGAGTTTAGATATAGGGATAATGAGGTTATTGAATCTAAGTCAAGAAAAGTATATGTAGATGAGATAGAGCTGCTAGATGGAACACGATATATTGAAGAAACAGTTAAGGTTCCATATTTTGATGGTAATAATCATATTGCAGGTGTAATAGGAGCAACAAGAGATATATCATACAAAAAAGCTGTTGAAGACACATTGATAACTAATGAAAGAGTATTATTTAGCATTCTTAATCATCTTGATGATGTTGTTATTATAAAAGATAGAAGTAAAACTATATTTGTTAATGATGCATTTGAAAAACTATATGGAATAAGCTGTAATGAATTATATAAATCAGATGAATTTTTAGTAGCGCCTAATAACATACATCACGAAGATAGACATTTGTTTGATAATATAAATTATGATGAGCCTTTCGATGCAGTTGGACGAATAATTAGAAGTGATAGTGAAGTTAGGTGGGTTTGGTTTAGGAGCCATCCATTAAAGGATGAATATAATAATACTTTAAAACGAATTATTGTTATAAATGATATAACTAATAAAAAAGAGGAACAAAGTGAATTAGACAAGTTAAGAGAAGAATTTTTTGCAAATATATCTCATGAATTTAAAACACCAATAAATTTAATATTTACTTCTCTTCAACTTTTAGATTTTAAAATAAAAAACTCAAATATTGAAGAGAAGCATAATTATATTGAATATATTGATTCATGTAATAAGAATACTTTTAGAATGATAAAACTTATAAATAATTTAATAGACAGTATAAAAATAGAAGAAGGCTGTTTTAGATATAATCCTGCTATGTCGGATATAGTTAGCTTTGTTGAAAATATATGCGAAAGAGTTATTGCCTTTGGACTTGAAAATTCCATTGATATTATCTTTGATACAGAAATTGAAGAAAAATTAGCATTTTTTGATAAAGAACATATGGAGAGAATAATTTTAAATATTTTATCAAATGCTATAAAATTTAATTCTTCTAAAGGTAAAATAGAAGTGTATTTATGTAGTAAAAATAAAATGATAGAAATTAGAATAAAAGATAATGGAGTAGGTATATCAAAGGATAATTTAGAGGTGATTTTTGATAGATTTAAAATGATAAACAATAGAATGACAAAAATAAGTGAGGGCTGTGGAATTGGGCTTTATATTGCAAAATCTTTAGCAAAAATGCATGGAGGAAATATAGAGATTGATAGTGTATTAGGGATTGGTACAGAAGTAAGAGTTACTATACCAGATATAGAAAATAATATGGATAAAGTTTGTGAATGTGCAATGACGAGAAGAGTTGATAATGTAGATTATGTACAACTTGATAAGATGAAAATAGAATTTTCAGATATATATGTATATTAGTATTAAATAAAAAGTGTAAGGTGAATATTAAAGTTTCTACAATTTTTAATATTCACCGTATTTTTATTTTAATAACAATATATATTAAGTCTATTAAAATTTACAATTAAGAAACTAAAAATACATTAAATTAAAGTTATAACTATGTAAATATAGGTTAAAATAAAGTTATAATTATAGTCAAGTATATTAATATTATAAGAGGTAAAAAAATGAGTAAGTACAAAAAATTAAGTGAAAAACAATTAAAAGAAGAATTATCAGATTTACAATATAAAATAACCCAGGAAAATGTTACAGAACCACCATTTGGAAATGACTATTGGGATAACTTTAGAGAGGGAATATATGTAGATATAACAAGTGGAGAACCATTATTTTTATCTACAGATAAATTTGATTCAGGATGTGGATGGCCAGCTTTCTCTAAGCCTATTAATAGAGAGGTGATAAAAGAAAAAAGAGATACTAGTTTTAATATGGAGAGAATAGAAGTTAGAAGTAAAAATTCGAATTCTCATTTAGGACATGTCTTTTGTGATGGACCTAAGGAATTAGGCGGTTTAAGATATTGTATAAATTCGGGTTCGTTGAAATTTATAAGAAAAGAAGATATGGAAGCTGAAGGGTATGGTGAATATATCGATTTATTAGAAAATGAAACAATTAAAAAATAAAGTTAAGGACAGATTATTATATTTATCTGTCCTTAACTTTATTTAATGACTTTTATTATTCATTAGTAAGGTGTGAGAAATATTTATAAGACCACTTTTCAATTTCTTTAATTGCACATGTTAAATCTTTACCCATTGGGGTTAATAGATATTCAACCCTAGGAGGAACTTCTGGATATATTATTTTAGTTATTAAATTATCTTTTTCTAATTCTTTAAGATTCTCAGTTAATACTTTTTGACTTACACCTGGAGTAATTCTATTAAGTTCTAAAAATCTTTTGGGACCAGAGTATAGATGGCAAAGTAATACTGATTTCCATTTACCTCTTACAAAATCCATCTCTAAATCCAAAAGACAAACATACTCTTTACCATTATTAATTATCATATGATGATTCACCTCTTAAAAACTACTTATACAATACTAACAAATTTTATTAATGTAAGTCAATTAAAGTAAGGGAGATAGACATTTCTTACTTTAAAGTAACCTATCTTACATAAAAGTGCGTACTTGTAATATATAGAATAAGATTTTATAGTTATCAATATAGTTTAAAAATAAATTTTTAGGGGATGTTAAGATGAAATCAATTTTTGATAATACTAAATTATTGAATATGAATATGAAAAATAGAATAATTAGAGGAGCATTATGGGAATCTTTAGCCGATGATAAAGGGCATATGACTAAAGAATTATCTAATATATATGAAGAATTAGCAAAAGGTGGAGTCGGTACTATAATAACTGGATATGCTTTTGTAACTGAAGATGAGCAGCCCAATCCAGGGATGATGGGCATATATGATGATTCATTTATAAATGAATATAAAGAGTTTACGGATATGATTCATGGTTATGGAGCTAATATAATAATGCAAATAGCATATGGTGGTTTTATGACTACATTTAATGTAGGTGAAAGAACTATATGGGGACCTTCAAATATGGAAAATGAAGTTACTAAGACTTGGGCTAAAGAGATGACAAAAGATGAGATAAAATACTTAGTAAAAGCACATGGAGATGCAGCTTTAAGGGCAAAGAAGTCAGGTTTTGATGGGGTAGAAATACATTGTGCACATGGATACCTTTTAAGCCAGTTCCTATCACCTTATTATAATAAGAGAAATGATGAATATGGTGGAAGTATTGAAAATAGAGGAAGAATAGTATTTGAAATATTTAAAGATATTAGAGAAAAAGTTGGAGAGGGTTTTCCAATACTTATAAAGTTAAATTCAGCAGATTATGTAAAAGAGGGTGGTCTTACTCAAGAAGAAAGCCTTTATATTACAAAAAAATTAGCTAAGCTTGGAATAAATGCAATAGAAGTAAGTGGAGGTAATGGATCTATAAAAGAAGTTATTGCTAATAATTTAGGCGCATCAAGAACAAAGATAGTACTATCAAAAGATAAAGAATCATATTTTAGAGATTATGCAGCTAAGCTTGCAGATGAAGTAGATGTTCCAATAATATTAATAGGTGGAAATAGACATATAGATGTTATGGAAAATATATTAAATAGTAGCAAGATCGAATATTTTTCATTAGCAAGACCATTAACAGCAGAACCAGATTTAATAAATAGATGGGAAAGAGGGGATTTAAGAAAACCAAAGTGTGTATCTTGTAATCAATGCTATAATACCCAAGGTAAAAGATGTATATTAAATTAAAAAAATAAAAAATAATATAGGATACATTGTATAATTAAATCAATAATTATTTTCTTGTACAAGCAGTTATAAAATAAGAGTGAGTATAAGCTTTATAGTGTACTTCACTTTTATTTTATAACTATGTAGAATATTAACTAAATAAGCTTTTTATATCATCTAATCTTTCAATAGCCATATTATAACCATTAAAATAAGCTTGTTTTAATACATTGACATCTTTTTCAAAACTATCTATAGCCTGTTCTTCAGATGGTCTTAGTATTATTGCCTTGCCTTCTTTTTCTAATTGTTCACAGAATCTAACTGTTTCATTATACATTTCATGACGTGTAAGAAAAGCATTTTTTAAATTAGAGTATTTTCTTCCAACTAATTTTGCAGCTAACTTATTTCCACGGCCAAGTTTTTTTCTATAACTTTTAGGTCTTGTTAATATAATTAGATGTTTATCATTTCCATCTTCAATAGCCTTTCTTACTGGGATTGGATCACAAAGACCACCATCATAATAAGAATTGTTATTTATTTTTATAGCAGGGAAGAATAGTGGTATAGCACAAGTAGCTCTAAGCATAGTATTTTTGCTATCTATTTTTTTCCCATCTAAATATTCAGTTTTACCACTTTCAGCATTTGTTACACCAACTAGAATTTTACCATTATAATTTGTAAGAGCATCTGTATCGTAAGGATATAATTTATTTGGTATTTCATCAAAGACAAAATCTAATCCGAATATACTTTTACATTTTAAAAAGTTTCTAAAACTTATATATCTTTTATCGTTTCTATGATGCTCCATTATTTCAAGATTTCTTCCTCTTTGATTAGAAAAATATGAAAATCCATTAGTTATTCCGGCAGAAACTCCAATGCAATATGGAAAAATAATATTATTGTCTAAAAGGGCATCCATTATTCCAGCGCTAAATATTGGTCTAAAGGTACCCCCTTCTAATATTAAACTAGGCATAAGTCCTCCTTATAAAATGAAAATTTATTAAATGTTATATAAAAATTATATAACTTAAGATTATAAATCGCAAACAGTTAACATAATGTTATTAAATTTAAAAAATATATTTAATAAGATAGGAAATAGTGTATAATATAGAAAATAAAATAAGGTAGGTAAAATATGAGTATAGACACTAATGAAAATATCATTGAAATTAAAGATGTAGATTTTGAAAATTTAGATGGAATAGAAATATTAAAAAGCATATATAACAAAGAATTAAACTGTAAGAAAAACATATTAGAATGTATTGAAAGGTCAAAAGAGCTTAAAAGTGAAAAGATATCTGATGAAAAGCGTCAAGAAGCATATAATATTATTTATAAGAGTATAGAAGATATGGGAAGTATAGTTAAGCCTAACACAATTATGTTTTTAAAAAACAAACTAAAGAGTAAACTGGGAAAATATGTTACTAATAAGGATCCAAAAGAAACGAATCATTTTATAACATTCTTTAAGGAAGCATATCCAGCAAAAAATAGACGTAAAGATTTCACATGGGTATTAATGGATATAAATAAAATAACAGATGAACAGATTTGGACTACACTTACTTATGTTAATAGATGTATATTGAAAGATAGAAGAAATTTAAACTTAGAAGAAAAAAGGGATATATTAAAAATGACTGAGCTACTTGTAAGTAGAAATAACTTAAAGTATATAAATCAGGTTAAGAGTTTAGAGAAACTTCTTACAGTATTAAATATAAAGGTAGTTTCAAATAAAGATAAATTTAAAGTGAAAAGTAAATAATATTATTTAACTAAAAGCTAGGAGATTATCAATCTTCTAGCTTTTATATTTTATAAAATTATTAATAAAAATCGTTGAATATTAAATATTTTTTAATAAAAGATAAACAAACTGTTGACAGAAAAATATTCCTATTATATTATATAGGTGTTGAGTGATAAGGATTATCATTTGCGATAAGAAAGGTGATTTTATGAAAAAAGGATATTTAATTATAGGTATATTTATATTATCGGTAGTTTCATTATTTATTGGAGTGGCTGATATAAACATATTTAGTATGGGGAAAGAGGATTTAAACATTTTACTAATAAGTAGAATTCCAAGGCTTATTAGTATTTTAGTAGCTGGATGTGGTATGAGTATTTGTGGAGTAATAATGCAGCAAATAAGTAATAATAAATTTGTATCACCAACAACAGCAGCAACTATAGATTCAGCAAAACTTGGAGTGTTATTTGCAATTATAGTATTCCAATCAGCAAGTATGATGCAAAAGATGTTATTAGCATTTATCTTTTCTTTACTTGGAACATTCATATTTATGACTATATTAAAAAAGGTTAAAGTTAAAAACATTATCTTTATTCCACTAGTTGGGATAATGGTTGGTAATGTTATAGGATCTATAACTGATTTCTTTGCATTTAAATTTAATTTAGTCCAAAATATGGGTTCATTCTTACAAGGAAATTTCTCAAGTATTATAAAAGGAAATTATGAAATATTATTTTTAAGTATACCCATGGTTATACTAGCCTTTACATATGTACATAAATTTACGTTAGTAGGTATGGGAGAAGAAATGTCTACGAATCTTGGATTAAATTATAAAAAGGTAACTAATATAGGACTAGCTATAGTAGCATTAATATCTGCATTAGTAGTTATTACAGTAGGAAGTATTCCTTTTGTAGGTCTTATAGTACCTAATATAGTTTCTTTATTACAAGGAGATAATTTATCTAAGAATATGCCTATAGTCGCAGGACTTGGAGCAATATTTGTACTAGCTTGTGATGTAATAAGTAGAATAGTCATATTTCCTTATGAGATTCCAATTGACCTTACAGTTGGAGTGATTGGTGGGGTTATATTCCTTTACTTAATACTTAGGAGGAATAAATGATGAAAAGTAATAAGAAAAATTTAATAATATTAGCTTTAGCATCAGTAGTATTTTTAGCACTGTATCTATTTTGGGGACTAAATGGACAAAACTTTGATTATAATTTGAGCAAAAGAATACCTAAAGTTATAGGAATTATAGTGGCAGGTGGATCAATAGCGGTTTCTTCAATACTTTTCCAAACAATCACAAATAATAGAATAATAACACCAAGTATTATAGGATTAGATTCATTGTATGGACTTGTACAAACGATAGCAGTTTTCATTTTTGGATCAAGCTCTATAATGATGACAAATAATACACTAAACTTTTTAGTTTCAGGTAGTTTAATGGTTGGATTTTCATTTGTACTTTTTAATTTATTATTTAAAAAGGGAAAGCAAAATATAATGATTCTATTATTGGTAGGAACTGTACTTGGAGGCTTATTTAGAAGTATGTCAACATTTATGCAGGTGCTTATAGATCCTAATGAATATGAGGCACTTCAAAGTAGATTATTTGCATCATTTAGTTCAATTAATACAAAGATATTATTTATGTCTGTCGTAATAATCCTTATAATATTTGCATTTCTTTATGATGAAATAAAGAAATTAGATGTTATGTCCCTTGGAAGAGATCAAGCCATAAACCTAGGGATTGATTATGATAAATTAACGAAAAAGATATTAATAATAGTAACTGCATTAGTTGCATTATCTACAGCGTTAGTTGGACCAATAACTTTCCTTGGTATATTAGTTGTTAATTTAACCTATCAAATGTTTAATACATTTAAACATAGTCTCTTATTAATTGGAAGTATTTTAATAAGTATTGTAGCACTAGTGAGTGGTCAATTCTTAGTGGAAAGAATATTTACATTTAATACAACAATAGGAATTATCATTAATTTCATTGGAGGAATTTACTTTATATATCTTTTATTAAAGGAGAGCAGGGTATGATAGAAATAAAGAACTTAGTTAAAGTTTACGGAGATAAAAGAGTTTGTGATGATGTCTCATTTAACATAGAAAAAGGAAAAATAACATCATTTATAGGACCAAATGGAGCAGGTAAGAGTACTGTTTTATCCATGATATCTAGACTTATGGACATGGATGAAGGCGAAGTTTTTATAGAAGGAAAGGAAATTAGAGAGTGGGACTCTAAAGAACTTTCAAAAAAGATTTCTATATTAAGACAAAGTAATAATATAAATATTAGATTAACTATAAGAGAGCTTGTTTCTTTTGGAAGGTTTCCATATTGTGAAGGAAAACTTAAAAAAGAAGATGAGAAATTAGTTGATGATGCAATTGAATATATGAAGCTTACTGATATTTCTGATAAATATTTAGATGAATTAAGTGGTGGTCAAAGGCAGAGAGCATATATTGCAATGATTATAGCTCAAAATACTGATTATATACTTCTTGATGAACCTTTAAATAATCTAGATATGAAACACTCTGTAGAAATGATGAAATTACTTAGAAAAATGGTAAATGACTTAGGTAAAACAATAGTCATTGTATTACACGATATTAATTTTGCATCATGCTATTCAGATAATATAGTTGCACTTAAAGATGGAAAGCTAGCTAAAAATAGCAAATCAGAAGATGTAATTAAACAATGTGAGTTATGTAAGATTTATGATATGGACTTTAATGTAACAGAAATAAATAATCAAAGAATATGTGTATATTTTTAGAATGGAGGAATAATGATGAATAAAAAAGTAGGAATAATAGTTGGATTAATAATTGTAGTTCTAGGAGGTTTCTTTGGTTTTTCAAAACTTAAATCAAATGAAGCAAATGCTGAAGGGAAGAAAGAAATGGTTACTGTAAGCCATAGAAAAGGTGAAACAGAAGTTCCTAAAAATCCTGAGAAAGTTGTTGTTTTAGATTATGGTTCATTAGATATTATGACTTCAATTGGTAAAGAGCCAGTTGGATTACCAAAGGCAGGTTTAACAAGCTACTTAAGTAAGTATAAAGATGATAAATATACTGATCTTGGAACTTTAAAAGAGTTCGATATGGAAAAGATAAATGAATTAAAACCAGATTTAATCATAATTGAAGGTAGACAAGAAAAGTTCTATGATGAATTAAATAAGATTGCACCAACTATTATGCTTGGTACAGAAGGTAGTGACCATTTTGGATCATTAGATAGAAACATAAAAGCTATAGGTACTATATATGGTGTAGAAGATCAAATGAAAGAAAAGATGGATTCTTTAAATAAAAGAATAGAAGAAATCAATAAGAAAGTAAAAGCTGATAATAAGACTGCTTTAATAACAATGGTTAATGAAGGAAATATAAGTGTATTTGGTAAAGGATCAAGATTTGGAATAATATACGATAATTTTGGATTTACTCCTGCTGATGACAAAATAGAAGTATCAAGCCATGGTCAAAATATTTCATATGAATATTTAGTTTCAAAGAATCCAGAATATTTATTTGTTATTGATAAAGGCGTAGTTGCTGGTGGAAATCAAAAACCTGCTAAAGATGTTATAGAAAATGATTTAACAAAGAATACTAAAGCTTATAAAGATGGAAAAATAATTTACTTAAATACTCAAGTTTGGTACTTAGGTGGTAGTGGGTTAATGTCTACAGAAGCAATGATAGATGAAATAGAGAAATCTTTATAGCTAATAAATGAGGTTCTGCACTAAAAGTGTAGAATCTTTTTTGTATAGAAGTAAAGTTATAAAAAAGATATAAGAATTAAATTTTTTATATTTACAAAGTAACAATGTTACGTTATACTTTAGATAATAAATGAAAAAGATTAGAGTTTGGATATATTTTTTACAGTTAAATGTAACATTGTTATATTAAATAGTATAAGAATAAAAATATATTCAAATATTTTTATAGGAGTTAATGTAACAATGTTATGTTAATAGAGAGGAGAATAAGATATGATTAGTAATATGGATATAGCAGGAACAGGTAGTATCCCTTCTGGAGAATACGATAAAGTTAGTATAGCTGGACGAGGACATATTGTTGGAGATATAAAAGCGAATAGAGTAGAAGTTTCAGGTATGGCAAAATCAACTGGAAAGATAAAAGCAGAATATTTAACTATCTCAGGAATGTTTAAGAGCTTTAATGATATAAATATATCTGAAAAATTACAGATTAACGGAACTTCAAAATGTGATGGGATGATAAATGCAAATAATGTGGAAGTAAATGGTACCTTAAAAGTATTAAAAAATATTGCCTTTGATAACTTAATAAGCTATGGAGTTTTAACTATAAATGGAGAGTGTGAAGGAAGAAAATTTGTTGGTAATGGTTATACAAATATTTATGGATTATTATCAGCAGATATTATTGAACTAGAATTATGGAGAAAGTCAATAATAAAGGAAATTGGAGGAGCAGAAATAAGGGTTAGAAGAAGAAGTGGGGCTTTTAATTTATTTAAGGGTAAATTAATTTCTGACATTATAGAGGGAGATGAGATACTTTTAGAAGGGACTGTAGCAAAGGTAGTTCGTGGACACAATATTGAAATTGGAGATGGATGTAATATAGAAAAAGTAGAGTATACTGGTAAATTAAATATTATAGGAAACAGTACTATAAAAGAAAAAGTATTTATAAAATAAATGGGAATTTGTACTAATATAAATTAAGGAGTGATAGAAGTGGATGAAAGTAATAATATGAGAATTTCAGGTAGTGGAATAATACCTGAAGGAGAATATAATGAGATAAAGATATCAGGATCAGGTAGCATAATTGGGAAAGTAAAAGCAAATATTATAAAAATATCAGGATCAGGGGATAGTAGATGCAATATAGAATCGAATGAAATGAGAGTTTCTGGTAGTTTTGATGCAAGAAATAGCATGAATATAAATGAATTTCTTAAGATAAATGGTAGCTTAGATTGTAAAGGCAATATTAAAGCAAATGATATAAAAATTAATGGAACTTTAGGGTGCTCAAATAATATTTCATCTAATAATATGAAAGTAAGTGGTGGATCTTATATAAAAGGAGATGTTAGTTTTGATAACTTAGAGGTTAGAGGTACTATAGATATTGAAGGAAATTGTGAAGGCAGAGAGTTTTTAGGATATGGTGGAGTTAAGGTAAGGGGATTATTATCAGCAGACAAAGTAACTATAATAACCTATAGAATTTCATTTATAAAAGAAATTGGTGGAGAAGATATAGTTATAAAAAAGAAAGAAGATAGAAAATTAGGTTTTATTTTCTTTAATCCATTCTCAAGAGGAAGAGTAGAAAGTGATTGTATCGAAGGAGATAATATATTTGTAGAAAACACAATATGTAAAGTTTTAAGAGGTAATAATATAACAGTCGGGGAAGGATGTAGAATCGGTAGAATTGAGTATTTAGGAGAATTAACTATAGATAAAAAGAGCGAAGTAGGTGAAAGAGTATGCATGAAGAATTAATTTCTAAAAAGGATCTATTAATGGAAACAAAGATATCCTATGGACAGTTATATAGATGGAAGAGAAAAAATTTAATACCTGAAGAATGGTTTATAAAAAAGAGTGTTTCTACAGGGCAAGAAACATTTTTCCCAAAAGATAAAGTTATTGATAGAATAAATAAGATAATAGAGCTTAAAGATGATGTATCATTAGATGAATTAGCATACAAATTTTCAGGGAATAGTAAAAATGTATCATTGTTAAGAAGCTATATATTAGAGCGCAACATTGTTTCACATATACTTTTAGATAAATTTGAAGATTTTATGGGGAAAGAAGAGGTATATAATGATAGTCAACTATTTTCTCTATTTATTTTTAAAGAATTAATAGAATCAGATTTACTAAGTATAGAAGAAATAAAAGATATTACACTATCAGCAAAAAGAGATTACTCTAAAGTAGATGGAGATTTAAAATTAATAATAAAAAGAAAATTAGGTGTATGCTTCTATTTTGTTATAAAAGATAACATAGAGCTATTTTCTCAAAATGATGGTAAGAAAATATATGAAATTAATTTAATAAAGGTAATGGATAGTATTAGGAGCTATGGTAATATTTATTAAGTGTTAATAATGAATATTTTATATTAATATTTATTGAAAAGTTACTTAATAATAAGTATTTTATATTAATTTTTATTAAAAAGTCACTAAATTTAGTGGCTTTTTTTGTGTGGTGTATATAATATAATGAGGAGTTATAGAAATTATTATCATATATAACTAAATGCTTAGCATTATTATAAAGAAATAATATTTTACTTATTAATTCTTTGGAGATAATCTATAATTAAGATTAGTAGATATGAGAGAAGGAATTATTATGAGTATAAAATTAATTTGCATTGATATGGATGGAACTTTATTAAAAGATCAACAAACAGTATCAAATAATAATAAGGAGGTTATAAAGGAAGCGGTCAATAGAGGTATACATGTAGCAATAACAACTGGAAGAGTATATGATTGTGCAAAAATGTATTCAAAAGAAATAGGGTTGAATACGCCTATAATAGCATCAAATGGAGCTTTTATAGGTGGAATCAATGGAGAAATAATTTATAGTAATCCATTAAATATAGAAGAATTAAATAAATTTTATAGTGTAACTAAGAAATATGGTCTAATGTCTTATCTAACAACTAATTTTGGAATTGTATCTGATGAAGAACTTCCTATAAATCATGTGTATAATGTTCTAAATAAAAAATTGCCAGAGGATGAGAAAATAAGAATAGAGATGTTTAAAGATATTTATGTTGCTGTAAGAGAGTTTGATGGACAAATTCTAAAAGGCGTTTGTATAGAAAAAAAACATAAAGAAAAACTACTTAGAGCTAGAAAAGAGCTTGAAGCTTTAAATAGTAATATGGAAATTGTGGCATCTTGGGATGATAATTTTGAAGTTATGCAAAATGGAAGTTCAAAAGGGGATGCAGTAAAAAAATTAGCAGAATACTTCAATATAAGAAGAGAAGAGGTTATGTGTATTGGAGATAGTGAAAATGATCTATCTATGATTGAATATGCAGGTATTGGAGTAGCTATGGGAAATGCTATAGAAAAAGTTAAGTTAGCTTCAGACTATGTTACAGACACAAATATAAATGATGGAGTTGCTAAAGCTATAAAGAAATTTGTGTTATAGGGATATTAAGGAGGATGTAATATGAAAGATATAATTATTGTTGGGGGCGGAGTTATTGGTTCCTCAATTGCTAGGGAACTATCAAAGTATGAACTAGATATAACTTTAATTGAAAAATACGATGATGTCGCAAGCGGAGTATCAAAAGCTAATAGTGGTATCGTACATGCTGGATATAATGAGACTTTAGGAACTTTAAAGGCAAAGTTAAATGTTTTAGGAAATGAAATGTTTGATAATTTATCAAAGGATTTAGATTTTCCATTTAAGAGAAATGGAGCTTTAATACTAGGTTTTTCAGAGGAGGACATGTCTAAAATTAAAGAGCTTAAGATTAATGGAGAAATGCTTGGAGTCAAAGGATTAGAAATTTTAAGAAGGGAAGAGGTTTTAAGCATAGAAAAAGATGTTTCAGAAAAAGTTTTAGGTGCATTATATGCAAAAACTTCTGGAATTGTAAGTCCATATGAAATGACTATAGCTTTAGCTGAAAATGCAAATGTTAATGGTGTAGAATTTAAATTCAATAGTGAAGTTATTAATATAGAAAAAATAGAAGATGGTTATAAAGTTATATTAAGTACTGGAGAAATTTTAGAAACTAAATGTGTAATAAATGCTGCAGGTCTTAATGGTGACGTAATAAATAATATGATAAACGATTGCCAATATAATATAAAGGGAATAAAGGGGGAATATGCTTTATTTGATAAAATTGCTGGTAGATTAGTTAAGAGAACATTATTCCAAGTTCCCGATAAGGAAAGTAAAGGTGTATTAGTTACTCCAACTGTAGATGGAAATTTAATTATAGGGCCTAATGCACATAAAACAAATAAAAAAGATCTTAAGACAACTAAAGAAGGATTAGGTGAAATAATTGATAAGGCTAGAAAATCTGTATCACAATTACCTTTAAATAGATTAATTACAACATTTGTTGGAGTAAGACCATCGCTTAAAAGTGATTTTATAATAGAAGAAGTTAAAGGATCTAAGAATTTTATAAATGTTATAGGAATAGATTCACCAGGTCTTACAGCGGCTCCAGCAATTGGTGTGTATGTAAAGAATTTAGTTGAAAATAACTTTAATTTAATTAAAAAAGATAACTTTATAAGAACAAGAAGAGGAATAATTAAGTTTGATAAACTAGGAATTACAGAAAAAAATGAGCTAATAAAAAGAGATTGTAATTATGGAAAAATAGTATGCAAGTGCGAGCTTATAACAGAAGGTGAAATAATAGATGCGATAAATAGACCTCTTGGTGCTAGAAGTGTTGATGCTGTTAAGAGAAGAACTAGAGCAACAATGGGGGGATGTCAAGGAGTGGGATGTTTAATTCCAGTATCAAAGATAATAGCAAGAGAGCTTAATATAGATATTAGTGAAGTTATGAAGAATAAAAAAGATTCAAATGTAATAGGCTACAAGGAGGCATAATAGTATGAAAGTTTATGATTTAATCATAATAGGTGGAGGAGCATCAGGGCTTAACTGTGCAATATTTGCTAAAGCCTCAGGTATAGATAAGGTATTACTTATTGAAAAAGATGATGTATTAGGTGGTGCTTTAACTGGAGGAGACTATAATTTAAGTGAAAGAAGTTATTTTACAGGTAGAGAATATAGAGAAAAGAAATTAAATGAATTTAATGGATTTAAAATAGATACATATTTAAATACAATGGCTTTAAAAATTGATTACGATAGAGAAGTAGTTTGTACAAGTAAAGAGCGTGGAATAGAGAAGATTAAAGGAAAAGCTATAATATTAGCTAATGGTGGAAAAGAGCAAAGTAGAGATAATATAAAAATTACAGGAGACAGATGTTCTGGAATACTTACAGTTGGAATGGCTGAAAAGATTTTAGGGATGGATGGAGTTATTCCTGGCAAAGATGTAGTATTATATGGAGTAGATAATATAAATAAAATTTATAATAAATTAAAAGAGAAAAAAGTAAATGTAAAAGGTGCAGTTTGTGATAAAGTAAGTGATCAAGTTCTAGGATTAACTAAAAATCTTTATTTAGGATATCAATTAGAAGATATTATTGGAAAAGATAGAGTTGAAATGATTAGAATAACTAAAAATGGAGAGGAACTTCTTTTAAAATGTGATACTTTAATAATAGCAAGACCAATGGTATCAGATGGAGTTGTGGCAATGAGAAGTGGACTAGAATTAAATCCATCAACATCAGGTGCAGCAGTGAATGATCAATATATGACTTCAAAAGAAGGTGTATTTGCTTGCGGAAATGGAATCTATATCCATGAATCAATGGAAGAACTACTAGAAGAAGCTAAAAAAGTTGTAGAAAATGTTAGTAAATTTATAAGTAAATAATAATTTTATATGTAAAGTAAATATAAAATTATAGAATATTAAAAAACCGTAGATTTTAATCTATGGTTTTTTATTTTATAATTAAAAAATTTTAATGTATAATTTTGTGCTCTTTATGTATTCTTTTTACATAATAAACTATATAAAATGAAGAAAATTATATAAAGATTATTAAATTACCTAGGAAATATATAAGTATAAAGTAAAAATATTAAATAAATTATTTTTTAATTTTTAGTTGATTTAATTCTAGAAATGATATGAAATATCAATACTTTTCAGAGTATATTTAATATCTAAATAAATGTAAAGACGAACTTATATAAAATATTTTGTACAATAATTTTGGGGAATGTAAGCATAAAAATAGAGAAAATTAACGTTAGAAATGGCGATATTATTAGGATTGACAAGGTTATGGAAAACAATTACAATATTCTTCGATGATAGGGTTAGAGTAAATTTAATAGTAGTTATAATATAATTAAAAATTCGACAATGAAATAAATAGGTTAAGTTTATTTAGTGAAACAATATAGGTATATTTATAATTATTAATAGGGGATTTTGATTTTGTTTTGTTCATTGCTTTTCTCTCCTTTCGTTAGGGAAAACATATTTTTCTAAAATTCATTGTATTCTCAAGAGGTGAAAAGAGCAATGTCCATATAACTTAATAGAACGAAACAATTTATGAGGGGGAACAAAAATGAAAAAGAGGGCAACAATGAACAAGAATATTGCACTTATTATAGCAGGAGCTGTTATAATGGGACAAATTCCTATATCTGCATTAGCAGATGGTGGCAAAAATGTAAACGTTGCAGCAGTTAATAAAGCTGAGAATAAGGATAATAAGGCAGCTTCTGACAAACTTGCATATGACCAAGAATATAGTAATCATGACAGTAATTCATGGAAGAGACTAGTTGGAGATGGTGAAATTAAAGAAAACTTTGATTTTGCGGATGAAGAAAATGGAGTGAAGGGAGCTTTAGAAATCAAAAGGACAAATGGAAATAATCTTGTATTTGTAGAGGAACAAAGTCCTAGTCTTACAGATTTTGAAGCAGAAGTTAGATTTCAATTAAATCCTGATAATGAAGGAGACAAGCCAGGTAGATTTGGACTTGTATTTAGAGGAAATTCAGCAGACAATTATGGTTTCATTGGTTATAATGGTGGAAATGAATCACCAGGAAAGTGGCTTATTGAAACACCAACAGCATGGAAAGATGATATTAAAGGACCAGAGCTTAAAGCTGGTGAATGGACTACAATGAAAGTTACAGTTAAGAGAAATCATGTAACTTTAGTTGTAAATGGAGAAGAAATCTTTGCAGAAAATGTGTCATTAGAGAATTTCCCAAAAGATCAAGGTCAATTTGGATTCAGAACATGGTTTGATCAAAAGAATGTAAATGTTGACTATTTAAAAATTAATTCATTAGATGAAGTTCAAAAAGATGATATTAAAGAGGTTAAAGAATTAAATATAGATACATTAGTTAAAGCTAAACCAGAATTACCTTATAAAGTTGATGTAACTTATGGTGATGGATCAACTGGTCAAGAAGTTGTAATATGGGACTATGTTGATGCTTCAAAATATGCACAAGTTGGTGAATTTGTAGTAGAAGGAAAAATAAAAGGTGCTGCAGAAAATACACCAAAGGCAAAGGCTAACATTACAGTTAGAGAAAAGCATAGTTATAGTACAGATTTTGAAACAGAAGTAACAAGTGGAGATTGGAAAATATTAAAAGGAAGCGGAAAAGTATCTGTCGAAAATGGAGCAGTAAAAATTCCAATGAATGGTGTATCAGTATCTGCTGATATGGCTTCTCCAAATATTAAGAACTTAACTTATGAAACAGATTTTACAGTAGATAACGATTCAGGAAGAATTGGACTTGCATTTAGAGTTAATGATAAAGATAACTGGGGTGCAGTTTGTTATGACGCTGGATCATGGGTTTGGAAAGCGATGAATGGTGGGAAAGAAAGTTATGGATCATTCCCAGGATCACTTAAACTTGAAGCAAATAAAAAGTATAGAATGAAGCTTAAAGTTGAAGATAGTAATATTTCATTATGGATAGATGATATTCTTATAGGAAATACGACATCAGGAAGTCTACCACAAAGTGCTGGTAAAATAGGTTTATCAGGATGGTTTGGAAATAAAAATGTTACTTTAGATAATGTTAAAGTTGAAGAAATAGCTAAAGAAACCGAAGGAGATTTACCTGAAGTTCAAGTTAAGAGTATTGAGTCAGATAAGATGAAGGTCAATTTAGATAATACTTTTCCAAGAGTAATAGGATATGAATGGAAAGATGATCAATCAACATTATTAGGACAAGAAGATAGATATAATAAAGTTGAAATTAATAATACTAAATATACACCAGAAGTTAAGTGTGCTGTAAAGGATAATGTAGCAACATATACTATGACTATAAAAGAAGTAGATGTTACTATGACTGTTAAAATGTCTATTGAAGGCAATAAGCTAAGAATGGAAATATCTGATATAAAAGAAGGTGGAGACTTTAAAGTACAAAAAGTGAATTTCCCAAATCATAGTTTTGCAACTGTTAAGAGTAATGAGGGTGGAGCTATAGCTGCTACTTTATCAACAGGAGCGTGGCATCAGATTACAGATGAAATAAAGACTGTAGAAGAAATGGATCCATCAGTTAAAGGTAAAACTTATGCATTTATAAATGACGATAATTTTGCAATAACTATGGATAATAATGTAGTAGAATATTCAAATAGAATAACTCTTACAACTCAAAATAAAAATGGTTATAAGAGTACTGGAATGGGAACAGGAACTTGGACTTATAGAGAGGTTTTAGATTCAGAAGCTAAACTATTTGATCATGAAGACAATCTATGGTCAGAAGTTATAATTACAAAAGATAATAATGATGATAAGAAAGTAACTTGGCAAGATGCTGCAATAGAGTATAGAAGAAATATGAAGGTTCCAATGGGTGGAGAAGATATTAAAAATAATCTTTCATATGTAGCATTTAATATTGCATATACTCAAAATCCATTCTTAAGATCATTAGATACTATTAAGAAGATATCTAACTACACAGATGGATTTGGTCAAATGGTACTTCATAAGGGATATCAAGCAGAAGGACATGATGATTCAATTCCAGATTACGGCGGACATATAGGTATTAGACAAGGTGGAGTTGAAGATTTTAATACTTTAATAAATGAAGGTAAAAAGTATAATGCCAAAATAGGTGTTCACGTAAACGCTACAGAGTATCAAAAAGATGCATTCCAATATCCACAAAACGGAAGTGTAAATGAGAATGCACCAGGATGGAACTGGCTAGATCAAGCATATTATGTAGATCAAAGAGCAGATGTTGTAAATGGTGAACTTTTCAGAAGATTAGATATGCTTAAAAAAGATGCTCCAGACTTAGGTTGGGTATATGTTGATGTTTATACAGGTAATGGATGGAATGCTCATCAGCTTGGAGAAAAGTTAAATAGTCTAGATTACCAAGTTGCAACAGAATTCCATAGTCCACTTGAAGAACATGTAACATGGACTCACTGGGGAGCTGACCCAGCTTATCCAAATGAAGGTGGAACAAGTCAAATACTAAGATTTATAAAAAATGATACTAAAGATGGATTCTTATCAGATCCATTATTAAAAGGTAATAAGCATCTTCTATCAGGAGGATGGGGCACTAAGCATACAATTGAGGGGGAATATGGTACAGAGGTATTCTATAATCAAGTATTACCTACAAAATATATGCAACATTTTGAAATAATGTCTATGTCAGATGATGAAGTTAAATTTAATGAAGGATTAAGAGCGGTTAGAGAAGGCGCTAATATAAATTACTATAAAAATAATAGGTTAGTTGCAACAACTCCAGAAAACTCAATAGGAAAAACTGGAATAGGTAAGACAAAACTATTCTTACCATGGAATCCAGTCGAAGAAGATGAGAAGATATATCACTGGAATCCACTTGGAACAACATCTGAATGGCAACTTCCAGAAAGCTGGTCTAATCTTGGAACGGTTGAGTTATATGAATTAACTGATTTAGGAAGAACAAAAGTTAAGACAGTTAATGTTGTAAATGGTAAAGTAAACTTAGATGTTAAGAAGGATACACCATATATAGTAACTAAAGGTGAGGTTAAAGAGGAAAGAATTAATTCATGGGGTGAGGGTGCTCAAATAAAGGATCCAGGATTTGATTCACAAACATGGGATAATTGGAAGAAAGAATCAAAGAGTGGAAATACAGATCATATAAAATTTGTAAATGAAACACGTGATACAAGAAAGGGTAATGATGTTGTTTCTATTACAGATAAGGATGGCAAAGTAACTCAAAGTATTGAAGGATTAGAATCTGGAAAAACTTATTCTATTTCTGCATGGGTTAAAAATGATGGAAATAGAGAAGTTACATTGGGAGCTAACTCAGGTGATGTTAAGGTTACTAATGTAATTAACAAGGGTGGATTAAAAAGACAAGGTGAAGGACATAAATGGATTGATGATACATTCCAAAGAATGGAAGTTGAATTTGCAGTTCCAGAAGGTGTTAGCACTGCAGAAATTTATTTAGAGGCAAAAGAAGGTTCTGGAGAAGTTATAGTAGATGACTTTAGAATATGGGATCATCCAGGTCATACAAATAAAGTAGGATATACATTCTATGAAGATTTTGAAAATGTGGATGAAGGTATAACACCATTCTTCTTAGCACCAGGAAGAGGTCATTCTAATAGATCTCATTTAGCTGAAAAAGATTTATATGGAAGACAAAAAATGAACTGGGTTCTTGATGGAAGATTCTCATTAAAGAGTAATCAGCAATCAGGAGAAAAGGGACAAATGATTGTTACAGACTCATCAACATTTAAGTTAGAGCCAAATACAAGTTATGAATTAGGATTCCTATATTCACTTGCAAATTCAGCACCAGGATATTCATTTAATATAAAATCAAAATCAGGTGGAGATAATTTAGTTAGTATTTCTCTTGAGGCAACTGATGTTGAATCAGGAAAATATACAAATGCTAAGGAAATTAAGAAGACTTTCACAACAGGTGATAAGGATGATTATTATATTTCAATTGATAAAGGTGAAGGATATGCTGAGCTTATATTAGATAATATTTATGTTAAAGAAGTTAAAGAGGATGCAAATGCTAAACTTGCAAATGTTAACTTAAATACTATCTTAAATCAAATTCCAGTTGATCTAGCAGTTGACTTTAATGTTAATGCTCTTATGAGTAATGGATCAAGTGTTGATTTATCTAAAGAGGGCGTTAAGGTTGAATATATTATTTCAGATAATAGTGTACTTTCAATTGAAGATGGAAAGATGAAGGGATTAAAGGATGGCAACACAACTGTTCAAGTTAAAGTTACATTAGATGGTGAAAGTGTTACATCTAATAAGGTTAACATTAGAGTTGGTGAAGGGGCTACTGAAAAGCCAGAAGTTAATAAGAGTGAATTAAATGAAGCTATAGCTAAAGCAGAGAGCTTAAATAAAGACGATTATACAGCTGAAAGTTATAAAGCTTTAAAAGATGCATTAAAGTCAGCTAAGGTTATAGCTAATAAAGAGGATGCAACTCAAGAAGAAGTAGATAATGCAACTAAAGCTATAGAAGATGCAATAAGTAAGCTAGAAGATGAAGAAGAAACTCCAGATGTAGAAGGTGTAGATAGAACAGCTTTAGAAAAAGCTATAAATGCTGCAGAAAAGCTAAATGAAAAAGACTATACTAAAGAAAGTTTCAAAGTATTTAAAGATGCATTAAAGAATGCTAAGAAAGTTTTAAAGAATGAAAAAGCTACTCAAGAAGAAATAGATGCTGCACTTAAAGCATTAAATGATGCTCAAAGTAATCTAAAAGTTGATAATACAAAACCAGAAGATCCTGAAAAACCACATAAGCCAGGAAATGGAGGAAACTCAGGAAATGGAAATAAACCAGGAAAACCAAGTAATCCAACAACACCAGGAATATCAGGTGGGGGTTCAGGTAATATTCCAAGTACAGGCATGAATACAGGTGCTATGAGTATTTTGGGAATAATAGCATCAGCTCTTGGAGTTACTTTCTTAAGAAAGAAAAAATAAAATATTACTGATATTAAGAGGACATAGTTTAATCAAGCTATGTCCTTTTATATAAAATTGAAGTTTATGAGGAGGTTTTATGAATAGAAAGAAAATAATAGCTTTAATTCTTACTACAATAATATTAAGTAATAGTGGAGTGCAAGTTGTTTTGGCTAAAGCGAATTTAAATAATGCTCAAAAGAAACCTGTTATTGAAAATGTAATAGAACAAAGTGAAATAAAAGCTACTGCTACATCAGAGCAGGGAGCAGATCCTGCTACAAGTGCTATAGATGGCAAATTAGAAACTATGTGGCATACAAAATGGGATGGTAGTGATGAATTACCTCAAAGTCTTACATTAGATTTAGGGAAAGATAGAGTAGTATCATCAATAAAATTAGATTCTAGACGTTCAGAAGATAATGGAAAAATAAAAAGGTATGAAATAATTTCAAATAATGAAGTTGTTCATAGTGGAACATTGAGAACAGATATTTTAACTAATGTAATTAGATTTGAAAAACCGATAGAAACAGACAATATAACTATAAAAGTGCTTGAAGGTGTTGGAGGATTTGCAAGTATTGCTGAGGTTAATGTATATGAGACTTCTGGAATGGCTAAAAAGGTATCAGAATACAATAATTTAAGGATAGAAAATGGAGTTAATGGAAACTTTAATTCTGATTTAAATAAAATAAGCTCTCTAAAACAAGGAACAATAATTGCAAAATTTGATGTGAAAGGAGATGGAATACAGACAATTTTCAGTGCTAGCAATAACAAAAAGAATAATAATCACTTCCATTTATATATACAAAATGGAGGTATTGGGTATGAAATAAGAAATGAAGGAACAAATTCATTTAACATTAAAGGAAGTATTGATGCAAATCTAAATAAAGGAATAAATACTTTAGCATTTAAAGCAGAAGAAGGATTAGGATATTCACTTTATCTAAATGGAGAAAGAGTTAAGTTTGATAAAAGGGAAGACTTAAAATTTATATTTGATATCGAAGGAATAAATAGTGTTGATGTAGGAAAGACAGATAGATTAAATGGAAATGAATATAACTTTACTGGAGATATAGACTTTATAGATATATATGATGTAGCATTAGCTGATGACTATTTAGTAAAAAAGACTGAGGAGACGAAAATGGATAAGTTACCTTTACCAGAAGGTGCTTATATAAGTGATCCAGTTGATGTGTTTAAACCAAATGATTTAGAATCAAAAGCATTTAGAATACCATCTTTAATTACAACTAATAAAGGAACAATGATTGCTGGGATAGATGCTAGAATAAATCATGGTGGTGATTCGCCTAACAATATAGATGCTGCAATTAAGAGAAGTGAAGATGGAGGAAATACATGGATAGATGGACAAAGAATAATAGACTATCCAGGTAATGCATCAGTGATAGATTCTTCATTACTTGAAACAGATGATGGAAAAATATTTTTATTTATAACTGCTTTCCCAGAAGGGTATGGTTTCTGGCAGTCAAGGCAAGGAACTGGTTTTGAGGAATTCCAGGGAGAAAATTGTATGCTTTTATTTGATGGAGAGGGTACAAAAGGACAAGCTGGTCAAGGTAATAAATATTATATAAAACCAGGTGGAAGAGTGTTTGACTCAAATGGTATAGAAACTGCTTATAGAGTAGATGCAAATAATTATTTATATGAAGATGGTAAGAATGAAGCTATAGGTAATACTTTCTTACCAACATCTAAATTAAAAGCTTATGGTACAGCATATCTTGCATTAGTTGAGAGCACTGATGATGGTAAGACTTGGAGTAAGCCAGAACTTATATCAGGGCAAGTTAAGAAGGATTGGATGAAATTCTTAGGTACAGGACCTGGAAGAGGAATTCAAATAAAAAGTGGAGAGAAGAAAGGAAGAATAGTATTCCCTGTATACTATACTAATCCAAATGGATTCCAATCAAGTGCTGTGATATATAGTGATGATAATGGTAATACATGGAATATTGGAGAATCTCCAAATGATTCAAGAAGTGATCAGTCAGCAAATTCTGATACTATAAAATCAGGAAATGAATTAACAGAGTGTCAAGTAGTTGAAATGCCAGATGGACAATTGAAATTATTTATGAGAAATACAGGAGATTATGTTAGAATTGCCACAAGCTTTGATGGTGGCGAAACTTGGCATGAAGATGTTACTGAGGATAGAAATTTAAAAGAACCATATTGTCAATTAAGCGTAATAAATTATAGCAAAACAATTGATGGAAAACCAGCAGTTATTTTTGCGAATCCAGATGAAGTATATCCTAATAGAAGGAATGGAACAGTTAGAATAGGTGTAATTAATGAAAATGGAACCTATGAAAATGGTGAGAAAAAATATGAATTTGATTGGAAATATAATCAAAGTGTTATCCCAGGATATTTTGCATACTCATGTTTAACAGAACTACAAAATGGAGATATTGGATTATTATATGAAGGAACAGGTAGTGCTGAAATGTCATATAGAAAGATGAGCTTAGATTATATAAAGACAGATCTAATAGAGAGTGCTAAGGCGGCTGAAATAGTAAGTATAGAAATTTTAGATAATGATTTGAGTTATTTACCTGGAGAAGAAATTAATATAATGGTTAACTTTAATCAAACAATAAGTTTATTTGGAAATAGAGATATTAAAATATTAATTGGAGATAGAGAAGTACAATTAAATATGAAAGAATATAAAAATGGTAAGTCAGTAGTATATACTGGAGTAATCCCTTCAGACATATCAACTGGAAGTAAAGATATAGTGATTAAATCTCAAGAGGGTTTAGACATAGTAACTACTACTGGAAAAGTAACTAATTTATCTAATAATATAGATATCAATTTATCTATAGATGTTAAATAAATAGATAGTATTAAGCTAAAGATATTATAACTTAGAAGCTTAATGATATAAAGCTATAATAAGAATATATAGTATTTTTAGCAACTAATATAGTAATATAGTTATTATAGAAGTTGTAGTAATTATATTAGCAAAAGGTTGAAATCCAAAAAGAACATAGCATTTAGATGCTATGTTCTTTTATTAAATTAAGATTTTGAAACACCAGACATATTAGATAATAGTTTTACAAACTCACGTTTAATAATAGTATTTGATATAAAAAATACTTTTATTTTATTATTATAATTTGTGTAAGCAACTCTACAGTTGATAGCATTATCTAGTGGAATTTTATATTCATAGATAGTTTTACCATTATATATGTAGTTTTGAACTAATTTAATTTTGTAAGGACTACTTTTTATTATATCTGGAAGTCTATAAAGTATATTATTTATAATTAATTCTTCATATTTTTTATTTGCTTTGAAGAATTTCTTTAAGATATTATTGTCTTCAATAATTATATTTTCCTTCATTTATTCATCTCCTTAATCAGAGGATATAATATTAAACCATAATTTACTGCTCCTTGGAAATTCACGTTTCTTTAGAGTTTTTAAAAGTTTCTTTAGTTTATCAAAATTTAGATCTCTATACTCACATTGAAAAAAACCATCTTCAATTACATCAAAGGAATGTTCATTTTTTATAATTAATACTTTTCTATCTTTTTTAAAAGGACGTATATCTATAGAGTCATTAACATTGATTTTCTTCAATGTATTTATAGTAGTTCTAACAAAGTTATCAATATTTATCATAATAAACACCTCCTCATAATTAAATTATACTGACTATAGTTAAATAGGTTAAATATATTTTTTTTATGATAATTATTGTGTATACTTATATATAGAAAATATAAATTAGAAATTGGAGTTTTAAAATGATAAGAAGAGGACATCTAGAAGATTTTGATATATTATTTAAATGGATTAATGATGAAGATGTAATAAAGTTTTCACGTTATAAAAAAGGAATGGATTTAGAAGAATTTAATTCATGGTTTGATAGCAAGTTAGATAATTTATTTGTTATAGAAGAAGATTTAGTTCCATTAGGTCAAGTATCCTTTGAAGTATTAGAAAGTTCTAATGAAGCTATAATTAGTTATAGTGTCGATAAGGATGAAAGAGGAAAGGGATATGGAAAAGCTCTAATACACTACATAGTAAATTTCATTAAAGAAAATAGAGATGATATTAAAAAAGTAAGTGCATTTATTAGTAGTGATAATATAGTATCAATAAAGATTTTTGAAAATGAAGGATTTATAAGAGAATTTGAAGAGGAAGATTATTTAAAAGTTACTTTAGATATTAGGTAGGTTGTATAATCAGTTTTAAAAGAGATGAGAAAGAATACATTTTTGTATTTAATCTTATCTCTTTTTTTTAATCTTTAAAAAAGTCTTTAGAAAGTCTTTAGATTTATTAATAAATTATCTTTAAAATTGTATTCTAAAATATAAATATATTAATTTAAGGGGGTTAAATACAATAATATATAAAATATTACAATATATACTAAAAATATAAATACTTATTTACTAATATGTTATATAATGGGGACGTAAAGGGATGAAAAATAAGAAAAGGGGTATTTAGGGATGAAAGCATATAATGTTTTAGTAGTTGAGGATGAAAGGGAAATAGCTGATGCTATAGAGATATATCTAGTTAATCAAGGATATAAAGTTTTTAAGGGATATAATGGATCTGAAGGCTTAGAGTTAATTGAAAGAGAAAATATTCATTTAGCAATAGTTGATATAATGATGCCAATTATGGATGGTATAGCACTTACTATGAAGCTTAGAGAAAAGTACGATTTTCCAGTAATAATGCTATCTGCAAAATCGGAAGAAATGGATAAGATACTTGGGCTTAATATAGGAGCTGATGATTATGTATCTAAACCTTTTAATTCTTTAGAGCTTTTAGCTAGAGTTAATTCACAGCTTAGAAGATATGCAAAGTATTTAAATGTTGTTGAAGAGACAAAAGAGAAAGAAAATAAGATTATTATTGGTGGATTAGAACTTGATGTAGATAGTAAAGAATTGAGCTTAGATGGAGAATTAATAAAGACAACACCAATAGAATTTAAGATATTACATTTGCTTATGAAGAGTGCAGGAAGGGTGTTCTCTTCAGAAGAGATATATGAAAGGGTTTGGAATGAACAAGCTGTAAGTACTGATACAGTTATGGTTCATATAAGAAATATAAGGGAAAAGATAGAAATAGATCCTAAGAATCCAAAATATTTAAAGGTGGTATGGGGAGTTGGCTATAAATTTGAAAAAATTTAATAAGTTAGAAAAGTTTAATGATAAAAAGAAGATAAGTGCAATAATTTTAAGTCTTATAATGATAATTTCTATAGGATTATGTATGATGTATCCAAGAATTGAGAGGAAATCAATAGAACCAGTAGATGGATATTTTGAAATGTCAATTTTTATAGATGATATTTTCAGGGCTAATTATGTGCTTTATAATAAAATTAATCCGAATGAATTAATAAAAGAAGATACTAAGAGTGAGGAAACATCAGCATTTATTGATCATATATTTCCATCATGGGTTGAACATTTGGATAATATACCTAATTTATGGTCTTATGGAAAAGAAAATAACTCAAGTGATGTAGCAGTAATAAATAATTATAGAAAAGATTCAGAAGGATATAAGATAAAATATGATGGTGGAGCAGAAGATATATTATTTAATTATGATACATTAAATGCTATTGATAAAAATAAATATAGGTTTTACTGTGTTTTAGAATTTGATGATAAAGGAAATGTGAATATAAAGGATTTATATGGTGCAGAAGATGAAATGTTTAAGAAGATGTTTTTTATTGTAAATGATGAAATGATGAGGGATAATAGTTATTTAAAACCTATAAAAAATATAACAGTAGCATATGCTGTTCCAAAAGAAGTGGTATTTTCTGACTATTTATATCGTTATAGTAATAATTTTACTAATGTTCCGTATATTTCTGTTATATATGTAAATATAGCTTTTATAGTTGTAATACTTATAGGAATATTTATTCCATATAGATTATCTAGGAAAATAATTGGATTTAATAGGTTTAAAAAAATTTCCTTTGAAATATTTATGGTGCTTATTATATTAAGTTTAGTAATGATAATAAATTTCCCTATATTTTTAATAAATGAAACTATAAATAAGGGATATGTCTATATACTTGATGATCTAATATCAAATAGAACAATTTGTAATTATATAATTTACTTTATCAATATTCTATGTTGGTTCGTATGTTTTGCATCTATATTTTATGAGGTAACTTATATTAAATATATATCTAAAGAAGGAAGAAAAAGATATTTTAAAGAAAATATTCTTATCTTTAATATAATAAGAAAAATGAGGAGAAAAATAGAAAATATAAATTTAAAAGATCAAAATAATAAGATAATTATATTATTAATAATAATTAATTGTGCAACTATATATATACTGGGTTTTACTTCTGTATTTTTGATAGATATGACTGGATACTGGATTATTCCTATTCCGGTATTATTTACGATTTATTCAATAATATTATTTATGGTAATAAAAAAATCTGAAAAGAAGATATCCTCAAATTATAAAAAGCTACTTAAACAAACAAACGAAATGGCAAATGGAAATTTAGACTTTAAGGTTGATGAAGACTTAGGTATGTTTAATGAATTAAAAGATGAACTTCAAAAGATACAAGGTGGATTTAAGAAAGCTGTAGATGAAGAAGTCAAAAGTCAGAATATGAAAACTGAACTTATATCTAATGTATCTCACGATTTAAAGACTCCACTAACATCAATAATATCTTATGTAGATTTACTAAAAAGTGAAGAAGATGAAGATAAGAAAAAACAATATATAGAAACATTAGATAAAAAATCTCAAAGACTTAAAGTTTTAATTGAAGATTTATTTGAGATGAGCAAGGCATCTAGTGGAAATATAAATTTAAATATAATAGAAGTTGATATAATATCTTTAATAAAGCAAACTATGATAGAACTTAATGATAAAATAAAAGAATCAACTATAAAGTTTAAGTTTAATCATTCAGAAGAAAAGATACTTTTACCTTTAGATAGTCAAAGAACTTTTAGAGTTTTTGAAAATCTGATACTTAATATAACTAAGTATTCTATGAAAAATTCGAGGGCATATATTGATGTTATAAAGATTGAAGACAGAGTTCAAGTAACATTAAGAAATATATCAGAGAATGAATTAGATTTTGGAGAAGATGAGATAGTAGAGAGGTTTGTTAGAGGTGATAAATCTCGTAATACTGAAGGGTCAGGACTTGGTCTTGCAATAGCAAAAAGCTTTGTTGAACTTCAAGGAGGAAATTTTAATATAAGTTTAGATGGAGATTTATTTAAGGTAATAATAGAATTTAACATAGATTAGATTTAAAATGTATTATTGTATTATAAAGATATTTAATAATAGGTACTATCTAAAAATAATTAACTAATATATTTATTTAGTAAAATAAATAGGATATTAAATAATAAGTTAAAAGATAAATGATGTCAAAGAGAGGATATATAAGTTTAATAATAAACTCATATATCCTCATTATATTATAGTGTAGTTATTAATTTTATAATTTTTCAAACATAGATTTTAAAATAGCTGTTGAATTTTTAACTCCAATTGGAATAAACTCTTTATAATCCATTGTTGCACCGTTATTTGCATTATCTGAAATTGAACGGATAATTACAAATGGAACATTATTAAGGTATGCAACTTGTGCAATAGCAGCACTTTCCATTTCTACAGCAGAGGCTTTAAAATTCTTTTCAATTTCAGCTACCTTATCGTGACTTGCAATAAATTGATCTCCTGATACGATTCTTCCAACATGAGATTTAATATCTTTATGATCTTTTGTAGCTTCAATTGCTAAATTTAATAATTTTTCATCAGCTTTAAAATCATAAACATCCATTCTAGGAATTTGTCCAATCTTATCTCCAAATACTGATGTATCAACATCATGTTGAACATAAGTATCTCCTATAACAATATCCCCTGGATATATGTCTTTCGATACGCCACCAGCAACACCGATATTTATCAATGAATTAACTTTAAATTCACTTATTAATATTTGTGCACATGATGCAGCGTTAACTTTACCAACACCTGATACCACAGCAACTACAGGTTTACCCCATAAGTTTCCTTCATAAAATGTTAAGTCATTTTTCTTAACTTCTTTAGTATCTTTCATATCTTTTAAAAGAACTTCAAGTTCTTCATTCATAGCGCCTATAATACCGATAGTTTCTTTTGGATTACTAGTAGAGTTTGATGAATTGCTGCAACCAAAGAAAAAAGTTGATGTTATTAATAGCATAGAGATTAAAATTAATAATTTCTTTTGTAATTTCAAGGTTTTGTCCCCCTAAATAAGATTTAATATATATAATGACGAATTATTAATATTTTTTTTAATACAATATTCGCAATACGGGGGTTATTATACTTAAAATATACGAATAATGCAATAGATTTATTAAAAAAAGTTCATAAAATAATAATTTTATTATAATTTTTCATAAAACATAAGAAATGTATTTTGTAATATAAAGGAAAAAACTCGAAAATAGTAAATTTTATTAGCAAGTTTACAACTTCTCCAAATTCGATTATTAGTTAGTTAAAAACCTTCATATTTCGTTCTTTGACTTCAATTATCAGTAGCATTAAAATTAAGAGGTACTTAGAGATAAGTGTAAATATTATAAAGATTAATGCAATGAATAAATAAAAATTAAAATGAATTTTTAGTAAGAGAATATTTTAATTTTTATTTATCCACTGAATTTTAAAATTGGAGGGATAATTATGAATATTTACATGAGCGTATTCTTTCGTTTAGTGCCACTACTTATGGGTGCTATATGCTTAGGATATGGTTTTTATGTTAACGCATTAAAACAGGCAACTGGAACAGGATTCATTGTTGCAGGTCATGTTCTTATATTTTTAACAGCAATATGTATTGCATTATTTACAACTGCTGCAACAATCATAAGACAAATAATAAATAAATATAATAACTTTTATAAATGGATATTACCTATAATAGGTTATGCAAGTGGAATTTTTACAGTTATTGAAGGTATTTATTTTTGGAGAACAGCAGGAGGAGATGCAGCATATTTTGTATCAGGTAACATAATATTTGGAGTTGGATTAATAACATGTTGTGTAGCAACTGTTGCAACATCTTCTACTAAATTTTCTATGATAACTCAAAATGAATCACACTTAAAACCAGGTGAATCACCTAAAGGAGCATTCACAAGTGGACAAGCTAAAGCCTTAATATCTGTTCCTATAATTTGCACAATAGTAGGACTTGCAAGAGGAATATATTTAATATTTAGCGAAGAGATAACACCACATTTTGTAGCAGCCCATGTAGTAATAGGAATATCACTAATATGTGCAAGTTTAATTGCACTGGTAGTTACTATTGTTAGACAAATACAAAATGTTTTTTCTAATAAAGAAAGATGGAAATGGACTAAATTTGTACTTTTAATGGGAACAATAGATTTAGTATGGGGGATTATAGTACTTATAGTATGCAAAAGCCCAGCTTGGATTGCACCAGGATATGTATTAATAGGTCTTGGATTTGTATGCTATAGTATTTCTAGTAAGGTAGTATTACTTGCAGCTGTATGGCGTCAATCTTGTTCATTAGGTAATAGAATACCTTTAATACCGGTAATGACAGCACTTATTTGCTTATTCTTAGCAGCCTTTTTATTAGAAGCTGCGCAATTTAATCCAGCATACTTTGTTCCAGCACGTGTTATGGTAGGACTTGGAGCTGTATGCTTTACATTATTCTCAATAGTTTCAATTTTAGAAAGTGGAACATCAAAAAGTGTTGAATAATATAAATGAATTAAATATATAATATAATGTATTTCAGGAAGTCTAAGAGAGTTAAATCTTTTAGGCTTCTTTTTGTGTCAAATATAATTATAATAAATAAAATATATAAATGTATTAACTATATTTTTTGTCGAAGTAAGCGGTATTTTAAAAAATGTTAAGAAATAATTAAAAATATAAAAAGTAGTATTAAATAACTTTTAAATTGGTAAAATATATTGTATAATACAATCATATAATATATTAAAAATAAATGGAGGTAATAATAATGATTAGTAGAAGTGAAATTAAAACTATGGCAAAAGAACAATTAAGGGGGAATTGGGGAATTGCAATACTAGCATTTTTAATTTATGCAATAATAATAAGTTCATCAGGATTAGAAAAGACAATTGATGGAATACCATTTACAGATTCTTATTTATCAGCTTATTATGGCTTATCTATTTCTATAAATATAATAGCTTTATTACTTGGAGGATTAGTTTCAGTTGGTATTAGTAAATTTTCGTTAAATTTAGTTAGACATGAAAATGTAAGTATTGGAGATTTATTTTCAAACTTCAATATTTATTTAAAAACTTTAGGATTATATTTACTTATGGGAATAGCTATTTGTATAGGTTTAATATTATTTATAATACCAGGAATTATACTATCTCTTATGTTTTCGCAAGCATATTACATTTTAAGTGAAGATAATGAAAAATCTATAATTCAATGCCTAGAGGAAAGCTCAAGATTAATGAAAGGTTATAAGTGGGATTACTTTGTATTAGAATTAAGCTTTATTGGATGGTGGATAATTGCATTAATAACATGTGGAATAGGTGCTTTATGGGTAACACCATATCAAGGAATAACAGAAGCTAACTATTATATGAAATTAAAAGAAGAAAGTAGATTTAATAAACTATAAAATTCAGTTTATATTATGAGTATTTTAAAAGCTAGTTTTGTAACATTCACAAAACTAGCTTTTTTAATATAAGGCTTTTTAATATTGATAATTAAATATAAAATAGTAATAATAAAAAAATAAATTAAATAAATAGATAGTATTGCAAGAATATATTAACTATAATTAAAAACTTTAAAGGTAGATGGAAAAATAATGATAGTGAATTAATAGCCATTGGAGTTTATGGAGATTTTAAATATGATGATATGAGAAGATTTATTTTAGTGAAGTATTTATAGTTATAATGAAGTATTTATAGTTATTTGATATAATCATATTTAGGGTATAGGAGGATGATTTATGAAACTTGAGGAACTTATAAATAAGCATTATGATAAGTTAAATTATAATGATATGCACATATGGAAGTATATATTTAATAACAAGAAGGAATGTACTAGCTTAACAATTGATGAATTAGCAGCAAAATGTAATGTATCAAGAACAACAATATTAAGATTTGCACAAAAGTTATCACTAAAGGGTTATAGTGAACTTAAAATATATTTAAGATGGGAACTTAATAATAATAGTTATGTTGAAGAAGATCCAGTAAGCAGAATTTGTGATGATTTTAATAAGGCTATTGAAGATATGAAACAAAAAGATTTCACAAATATTTGCAAAATGATTTATGAAGCAAAAAGGGTATTTGTATATGGTACCGGTGCTGTTCAAACATCAGTAGCACAAGAAATAAAGAGAATATTCTTATCAGGCCAGGAATGTTTTTATATCCTAGAGGGTGGGGATGAGACAGAAATGCTCTTAAATACTATTTCATCAGATGACCTTATAATATTAATCTCTTTAACTGGGGAATCAGATCATATAATAAATTTTGCAAAGGGACTAAATTTAAGAAATGTACCAATAATATCAATAACAAAACTTAAAAATAATGAATTAGCAAGATTAAGTAAAGAAAATATATATATTACAACATCAATGATTAACATTGGAAATGAAAAAGAATATGAAGCTACTACAGCGTTTTTTATAATAATAGAGATATTATTTATAAAATACAGTATATATAAGAGCAAACGCAAGAAAGAAGTTCTAATTAGTAATTAAAAAGAAGAGTAAATAAAAGTAAGTGATTAAAAGCTTACTTTTATTTTTTGAAAAAAATAATTAAGTGAAAATATATTATTATAGTTTTGTCTTTAAATTTATAAAATAATTAAATTAAAGATTATGTGAAAAATTCCTAATAAAGAGAGAAATCACAATATGTGATACTGAGTACCTATATACTATAAACTTATTGATAACGTTTAATTGAACTGATAATATCTTGAGTATGGGGTACCTCTTATATTAATAAAGAGTTTTATAGAGGGGAGAGAATAAAAGTTATGATGCAGAAAATACAACGTTTTGGTGGAGCTATGTTTACACCAGTATTGTTATTTGCCTTTGCAGGTATTATGGTCGGTTTATCAATATTATTTAAAAATGATGAAATAATGGGTTCATTTGCAGATCCTAACGGATTATGGTATAAGGCTTGGATTGTTATTGAGGAGGGCGCTTGGACTGTATTTAGACAATTACCACTTCTATTTGTAATTGGACTGCCAATAGGTCTTGCGAAGAAACAACAGGCTCGTGCATGTATGGAATCTGTTGTAGTATATCTAACATTCAATTATTTCTTAAGTGCTTTTCTTTCACTTTGGGGAGAAAATTTTGGAGTTGATTTTGCAGCAGAAGTTGGTGGTGGTAGTGGACTAACTCTTATTGCTGGAATAAAAACACTAGATACTGGAATGATAGGAGCAATAATAATATCTGGTATAGTTGTATACTTACATGATAAATATTTTGATACAAATCTTCCAGAATTTTTAGGAACTTTTAAAGGTTCATCTTTTGTTGTTATGATATCATTCTTTATCATGATTCCAGTTGCATTAATTATGGCATTTATTTGGCCAAAGGTGCAAGGAATGATAGGAGCTCTTCAAGGCTTCTTAACATCATCTGGTGTTATCGGCGTATGGGTATATAGCTTCCTTGAAAGAGTTTTAATACCAACAGGATTACATCATTTTATATATTCACCATTTGTTTTTGATGCAGCTGTAGTAGAAGGTGGAATAAATGTTTATTGGGCAACTCATTTAAATGAATTTGCAACATCAGCACAAAGTTTAAAGGAAATGTTTCCGCAAGGTGGATTTGCGCTACATGGATTATCTAAAGTTTTCGGATCAATTGGTATAGCGGGAGCTCTATATGCTACAGCTAAGCCACATAAGAAAAAAATTGTATTAGGACTTTTAATACCAGCTACATTAACAGCTGTAGTTGCAGGTATAACTGAGCCTTTAGAATTCACATTTTTATTTATAGCACCAATTTTATTTGTAGTACATTCATTACTTGCAGCAACCTTAGCGGCTGTATCATTCTCCTTAGGAGTTGTAGGAAACTTTGGTAGTGGACTTATTGACTGGGCAGCTCTTAATTGGATTCCTTTATTTAAATATCATTCTTCTACTTACTTTACTCAAATAATAGTTGGTCTTATTTTTTCAGTAATTTATTTTGTTGTATTTAGATATTTAATATTAAAGTTTAACTTTAATACTCCAGGAAGAGAAGAAGAAACAGAAGATACAAAACTTTACACAAAAGATGATTATAAAAATAAAAATGGATTAGTAGACAAAGAAATAAAGCAAAAGGGAATAGATATAAATTTAAGTAAAGCAGAGAAATTCTTAGAAGCGCTGGGTGGAAAAGATAATATTGTTGATGTGACTAATTGTGCTACAAGACTTAGAATATCAGTTAAAGATGAAACTATAATAAAGGATGCAAATGTATTTAAAAGTGCGGGAGCGCATGGATTAGTTATCAATGGGAAAGCAGTACAAGTTATAGTTGGATTATCTGTACCTACAGTTAGAGAAAAATTTGAAGCATTATTAGGTTAACACAAATAAATTTTAATTTTATTTGGAATACTAAATGAATAAGTAGTTTGGAGGGAAAGTATGAGAGAATATGCTAGATTAATAGATAATAACATTATAATTAATAATTCAAAAAAATATGGAAGCTTAAAATTAGCAATAATATTATTTATAGTTTTTCCTATATTATTTTTAATATATTTATATATGAGTACAACAATGATAGGTGGGGATTTAGTAAAAGCAATTTCAGAAGATCCATTATTAAATATTGCATTTATAATTGCTATGTTAAATCCTTTTTGTGGATACATGTGTAAGATAATATTAAGAGATTTAGATGAAGGAAAAGATAAAGAGGTTATAAAGGTTAATTTATTAATTCTAACAATAGCACAAATATTTATATTTAATGTAATTGGAGTTATACTACTAAGTATAACTTTATATAGGAATTTTAAATGGAATAGTATAAATAAAAAATACATTATTAGTATGGTTAATGATAAGTATGCTATTTTAAGGATTGCGAGTTCTAGTGTTATTTTTCTTATATGTCTATTTTGCTTATTCATAACATTAAAATTAAAATAATTATTATATTTAAAGTTAGGTTGCTTAATAAGCAACCTAACTTTTCTTGTTTTAAGTATTAAGTTAAACAGAGTGAAAATTCACAGAAAATGATACTAATTAACAAGAACTGATACTACTCCCTAAGTGAGTAAAATCCATTGTTTAGGGATGTTTACTCTGATAATATAAAGTCATAAAAAATATTAAAATAAATGGGTTAAAAAAGGGAGGAATTTTTATGAAGAAATTTTCAATAGTTATTGCAGGTGGAGGAAGTACTTTTACACCAGGTATAGTTTTAATGTTACTAGATAATTTGGATAAATTCCCAATAAGAAAAATTAAATTCTATGATAATGATAAAGAAAGACAAGATACAATTGCTAAAGCTTGTAAGATTATATTAAGAGAAAAAGCAAGTGATATAGAATTTTTAGCAAGTACTGATCCAGAAGAAGCATTTACTGATGTAGATTTTGTAATGGCTCATATAAGAGTCGGTAAGTATAAAATGAGAGAATTAGATGAAAAGATTCCATTAAAGCATGGAGTTGTAGGTCAAGAGACATGCGGTCCAGGAGGAATTTCTTATGGTATGAGATCAATAGGTGGAATATTAGAGATTTTAGAATACATGGAGAAATATTCACCTAATGCATGGATGCTTAATTATTCAAATCCAGCAGCAATTGTAGCTGAAGCAACTCGTAGATTAAAACCAAATTCTAAAATTTTAAATATATGTGATATGCCAATAGGAATAGAAGGACATATGGCTGAAATTGCAGGACTTAAATCAAGAAAGGATATGATAGTTAAATACTTTGGATTAAATCATTTTGGATGGTGGTCAAGCATTACTGATAAAGAAGGAAATGATTTAATGCCAAAAATTAAAGAGCATGTATTAAAGCATGGATATGAAGTTAATGTTGATGAAAATCAGCATACTGATGAGAGTTGGAATGATACATTTAGAAAAGCTAAAGATATATTAGCACTTGATAAAGAGTATCTTCCAAACACATATCTTAAATATTATTTCTTCCCAGATTATGTGGTAGAACATTCAGATAAAGAGTACACTCGAGCAAATGAAGTTATGGATGGAAGAGAAAAGTTTGTATTTGGAGAATGCAGAAAGGTTATTGAAAGAGGTTCAACAGAGGGATGTGAATTACACATAGATGAACATGCTTCATATATAGTTGATTTAGCAAGAGCTATAGCATATAACACTCAAGAAAGAATGCTTTTAATAGTAGAAAATAATGGAGCAATAGAAAATTTTGATAAGACAGGAATGGTTGAAATTCCATGTTTAGTTGGAAATAATGGACCAGAACCAGTTAGAATAGGAACTATTCCACAATTCCAAAAAGGATTGATGGAACAACAAGTATCAGTTGAAAAGCTTGTTGTAGAGGCATGGATAGAAAAGTCATATCAAAAGTTATGGCAAGCAATAACGCTATCAAAAACTGTACCAAGTGCAAAAGTTGCAAAAGAAATATTAGATGATTTAATTGAAGTAAATAGAGAGTACTGGCCAGAATTAAAATAATTATATATATTAAAAATAAGCTTAGGTTAAGATTACCTAAGCTTATTTTTAATATAAAATTTATTATCTAGAAATTTATGATACTTGCATATATAGATTATGTAATAATTTGATTAATGTAACCCTTAAAGCTTTAGTCAAATATTAATAATTAGAAGAGGTGATTTTATGAAAAGTAAGAATCCAAGTAATATTAGAGGAATAGATATTAGTAATTGGCAAGCAAATATAAATTTTTCTAAGGTTAAAAGTGATGGAATAGAAGTTATAATTATAAAAGCTACAGAGGGAATAAACTTTGTTGATAAAAGACTTGATGAACACTATAAAGGAGCAAAAGATCAAGATCTTAAACTTGGATTTTATCATTTTATGAGTGATACAACTAATCCTAAAGAACAAGCAAAGGATTTTTGGAATGCTATAAAAAATAAGAAGTTTGATATAATTCCAGTTCTTGATATAGAAAAAGAGAATCAAGGAAGAAATTCAAAAGCAGTAACAGATAGATGTATTGAATTTTTAGATGAATTTAAATCATTAAGCGGATATGATTGTATTATATATACTTACACATACTTTGCAAAAAGTAAGTTAGATAATAGACTTAAAAGATATCCACTGTGGATAGCGCACTATGATGTTAATACTCCAGGTGATAATGGAATTTGGTCTGATTGGGTAGGTTTCCAGTATACAGATAAAGCTAAAGTCAGTGGAGTAAATGGAAATTGTGATGCAAATGAATTTACTAATGATATATTTATAAGTAGATCAAATAATAATAGTGGTTCTTCAAGTTCATCAAGTAATACTAAAAAGGAACTTTGGGAAGTCAGTATAAGTGGGAGTATCGTTAGTGATCTGCAAAAGGAACTTAACAAGCAATTTAGAGCAAATTTAGAAGTAGACGGATATTTTGGTGATAAAACTCTAAGTGGATGTATCAAGTTATCAAGAGGTGCAAGAGGAAATATTACAAAAATATTACAAAGAAGATTAGTAGCTAATGGATATTCAATTGGGAAGTTTGGTATAGATGGAGTGTTTGGTGATAGTACAGAAAGTGCTATAAGAAGCTTTCAAAAAGATAAAAAATTATCTATAGATGGAATAGTCGGAAAGGATACTTGGAGATTATTATTTAGTAAATAAGAAAAGGTGGTGAATTTTCATCACCTTTTTTATTTAAAAAAATATTTATTGAGATTTAAAAATATTTTAAATATAATTGGAAAATATTTACATATAATATATTGGAATATATAATAAATATGTACTATATTAATACAGGTTAAGATACTGCTTAGTATTAAATAAATTAATTTATATAGCACTATTCTTAAAATTATTAAGACATATTCTAAGTAAGTATTAAAAATAAGGGGGAAGAGTATGAAAAGCTTAAAAAAGAAAAGTCGGAAAGTCTCGTTACTTATGTTATTTATTTTTACTTTTATGACTATTGCTAATTTAAATATTAAGGTAGCAAAAGCAGCGGACGATGATTACAAGATATTAGGGGATGTTAAAGAAGTTACTAAAGATGATAATCAAGTTACAATAAAGCTTGAAAATGAAGAGATTAAGATAACTTTTTATAAAAATGACCTATTTAGATTATGGATGGATCCAGATAAAGATTTTGACGATCCTACAAAAGGAAAGATAATAGATAAAACAGAAGAAGAGTTTATAAAAGAGTATGGTAGTGTAAACGTTACTAAAGAAGACGCTGGAGATTATTATAAAATAACTACAGAAAAGGTGGTGCTTAGAGTATATAAATCTCCTATGAGGTTAGCATTATATAAAGCTGATAATAAATCAGTTATATGGGAGGAAGAATCACCATTAAAGTATAATGGTAAGAAAACTATTCAAACATTAAAAACAGCTGATACAGAGCAATTCTATGGTGGAGGAGTTCAAAATGGATACTTCTCACATAAGAATAAGAAAATAGATGTAAAATTAAAAATATCTCATTGGAATGATGGTTCAGTATCAAATCCAGTACCATTTTATATGAGTAGTAAAGGTTATGGTGTATTTAGAAATACATTTAAACCAGGACAGTATGATTTTAAGAAAACTGCAACAATGACTCACGATGAAAATAGATTTGATGCATTCTACTTTGCTGGTGGATCTTTTGATGAAGTTATGAATGGATATACTGAATTAACTGGTAGACCTCAGCTTATGCCAAATTATAGCTTCTATGGAATTGATGCAGATTGTTATAAAGATACAATGGATGGATTAGAAGTTGTAAATGGATATGTAGATAATGATATGCCAAGAGGTGTTATCCTTCCAAATGACGGATATGGATGTGGATATACTGATCTTAAAGGATTTATAGATGAGGCAGCTAAATCAGGATTTAAGACTGGACTTTGGACAGAGAATGATTTAGATAAACTTGCAACAGAAGTTAAAGAATATGGAGTAAGAGCAATAAAAACAGATGTTGCATGGGTAGGACCTGGATATGAATTTGCTTTTGATGCTGTTGAATCAACAAATAAAGGAATAGAGGATAATTCAGATGCTAGATCATATGTTGTAAGTATTTGCGGATGGGCAGGAACTCAAAAAAATGCTGCAGTTTGGTCAGGAGATCAAAGTGGAGATTGGGAATATATTAGGATGCATATTCCAACCTATATTGGTGGTGGAATGTCTGGTATGCCATATATAGGATCAGATATTGATGGTATATTTGGAGGATCTGCTAAAACTTATACTAGAGATCTTCAATGGAAGGCATTTACTCCAACTACTTTAAATATGTCAGGTTGGGCATCAAAAGATAAGCAACCTTGGATACAAGGAGAACCTTATACAAGTATAAATAGAGCTTATTTAAAATTAAAATCAAGAATACTTCCTTATATGTACACTTATGCTAATGAAAGCTATAAAACAGGTGCACCTATGATGAGAGGTATGGTTTGGGAGTATCCAGAAGATCCATATACTTTTGGAACAGAAACTCAATACCAATATATGCTTGGAAAAAATCTATTAGTTGCTCCAGTTTATGAAGATACAGAAGTTTGGAATGAAATATATCTTCCAGATGAAAATCAAGTATGGATAGATTACTTTACTGGAGAACAATATAATGGCGGACAAGTTATAAATAATTTTGACGCACCACTTTGGAAGTTGCCTTTATTTGTTAAAAATGGAGCTATAATACCTATGTATCCAGAATCAAATTATGCAGGTGAAATTGTAGCAGGTAAAGATCATCCAATTACTTTTGATATTTATCCATCAGGAAAAACTTCATTTGAATTATATGAAGATGATGGTGAGTCAAGAGACCATAGAGAAGGTGCTTATGCGAAGACTTTAATAGAGTCAAATGCACCTAAGAGTGGAGATGGAAAAGCAGAATTTATAGTTAATCCTACAAAAGGAAATTATGCAGGAATTCAAGAAATAAGAAAGAATGAATTCTCAATTCATACAAGAGTTAAACCAGAAAATATTAAATTAACTATTGGGGGAGAAGAAAAGACAGTTACTATAGTTAATAGCAAAGAAGAATATGATAGCTCAAATGGAAATGTTGCATACTTTGATGAAAACATAACAGTAGGACCAGACAAGGCTAAAGCAGCACCAATATTATTTGTAAAAACAGAGGCTACTTCAATTAGAAATATGATAAAGGTTGAAGTTGATAAATTCAATAATGATGGGCCAAAAGGAAATATAGAACATGATAAAATTCCTGTGGTACCTACATCATTACAAGCTACTAAAGTAATTGATAAAGAAATAGTAGTTGAATGGAATGAAGTAGAAAATGCTACTTCATATGATTTAATGATAAATAATGTTCTTTATACAAATGTAAAATCTCCATATACTCATGATGGATTAAAGGAATTAACAGATTATGAATTTAAAGTTAGAGCAGTTAATTCTAAAGGTGCTTCAGAGTGGAGTGAGACTTTAAAGGTTTCAACAATAGAAGATTTACTAAAAAATGTTGTTCCAGCAGAAGAAATGAAAGCAACAGCCTCAAGTGAACAATCAGGAGAAACTGCTGATAAGGCTGTTGATGGAGATATAGGTACTCTATGGCATACTAAATGGGGTGAAAGTGGAATACCAGCTGAGTTTGTTATAGATATGAGCAATATTTATGAATTAGAAAAATTTGAATATGTTCCAAGGCCTAAGGGTTCAAATGGTAATATTACTAAATATAATCTTTCAATGAGCTTAGATGGTGTAAACTATATGCCTTTATATACTGATGGAGTTTGGAAAGATGATGGAGCTAATAAAGTAATAAAATTTGAAGAACCTATAAAAGCTAGATATCTAAAAATTGATGCTTTAGCTGGTAATGGAAACTTTGCAGCTGCCCATGAATTTAGGCCATATAAGGTTGAAGGAACTAATAAGACACCAGTTGGTGATTATACTGGAGATAATAGAGTTGATAATGGAGATTTAGTATTTATAGACAACTATATGGGAGTTAAAGTTGGCGATAATGATTGGAACTATGCTGAAAAAGCAGATTTAAACTTCAATGGATATATAGATGCTTATGATTATGCATTTGTAGCAAGTAAGGTTGGATCAACGCTTGTACCATCAGGTGATGAGGTTTCAGGGAAAATAAATCTTCTTCCAGAGAAAAAATCTCTGAAGAAGGGAGAAGAAATTGAAGTTAAATTAGTTGGTACAAATTTAAAAGATGTTTATGCATTTGATAGCTTTATTAAATTAAATAGTGATAAATATGAATTAGTTAACTGTACAGGAAGCTGTGGTAAGGATGTTGTATTTGCAAAATCAGGTTTAACTAAAAATATGGATAACGTATCATCACTTAAAACAGATAATAAGGGTACTATGTTAGTTATAGCAATTTCTAATAGAGGAAATACGACACCTATTAATAATGATGGAACCCTTGGAACGTTTAAAATAAAAGCTAAGGTAGATACTGAGTTTGATCTTAATATAGGTGATTCAAGAGTAATTGGAACAGATTATATGAGTAAAGACTCAATAGGAGAGGTACTGAATCCAGAAGATGAGATTCCAGAACTTAAACCAATATATGAAAATGTAGCAAAAAATGAAATGAAAGCTACAGCAACTTCAGAGGAAACAGGCGGAGGAGATACGGCAGCTAAAGCTATTGATGGTAATGTAGATACAATGTGGCACACACCATGGTTTGATCCAATACCACCAGTAGAGAAACAAGTATTAACAATTGAGTTTAATAAGAAGACTAATATTTCAAAATTAGGTATAACACCAAGAAAGACAGGGGATAATGGTGTAATTAAGAAGTTTGAAGTCTATGCAATAAATGGAGAGGAAGAAACTTTAATTGGAACAGGTGGAGCAGAAGATATAAAAGATAGATCAACAAATATATTTGAATTAAGAGGGAAAGAAGTATTAGCAGATAAAATAGAGATAAGAGTTCTAGAAGGATATAACAAATGGGCATCTATAGCAGAAGTAGATGTTGAAAGAAAGAATGATGAAACTTTAGCGGTTGAGGCAGTTGAGTTTAATAAAGAAAATCCATCAGAAATAAAAATTGGAGAAATATTAGAATTTGGAGCTTATGTATTGCCAAAAGAAGCTACAAATCAATATGTATCTCTTAAGAGTAGTGATGAAGAAATAATTAAAATAAATAAGATAAAAACAGATGAAGGAATAAAAACTATGATAGAAGGAGTTAAGTCAGGAAAAGCTACAGTAACAGCTACGTCTCTTGAAGGAAATAAAGAGGCTACAACTGAAGTTATAGTAAAAGAAGGAGAAGCTCATGTAATACCTGTAACAGGAATTAAGTTAGATAAAACTTTAGTAGAATTAGAAAAAGGAAGTACAGAAACTATTAAAGCTACTATAACACCAGAAAATGCAACTAATAAAAATATTACTTGGAGCAGCCTTGATGAAAAGGTAGCAACTATTAAAGATGGTGTTATTACAGCTATTAATTCTGGAACAACTAAGGTACTAGCTACTTCAGTAGATGGAGGATTTACAGCAGAGTGTACAGTTACTGTTAAAAAAGACTCTAGTGAACCAGAAAAGCCAGAGATACCAAATAAAGATAAATTAAAAGAAGTTATAGATAAAGTATCAGCATTAAAAGAAGAAGACTATACTCAAAATAGTTTCGATAAAGTTCTAAAAGCTTTAGAATCAGCAAAATCAGTTATGGATAATGAAAAAGCAACAGATAAAGAAGTAGAAAATGCTATAAAAGCTTTAGAAAAGGCAATGGAACAACTTGAAAAGCCAGGAAATCCTGATGAAGTAAATAAAGAAAAGTTACAAGAATTATTAAAAGAAGCATTAAAGCTTAATAAAGATGATTATACAAAAGAAAGTTTTGATAAATTACTAAAAGCTTTAGAATCAGCTAGACTTGTAATGACAAATAATGAAGCAACACAAAAAGAGGTTGATAAAGCAATAGATGAGCTAAATAAGGCTATTGATAAACTTGTTAAGATTAATAAACCAAGTATACCAAATAAGCCAGGAACACCAAATAAACCAAATAGACCAAGCAATCCAACAACGCCAGGAATAAATAATGGATCAGGAAATGTAGGTGGTAATATACCAGCTACAGGATTTGAGAATACTGGTATGATTGCAGTTGCTGTAATATTAATTGGAGCAGGATTCTTATTATTTTTCTATAATAGAAAAAGAGATATAGATAATAACTAATAAATAAAAAGGATTTTTAATGGAATATCCATTAAAAATCCTTTTTTTGTAAGAATATAAATTTAACATTTTAAATGTAGATATTTTAGTTAAAATAATTTACAATTAAAACCATATATTAAATTATATGGGTAGAGGCTAAGAGCTCTAAGAAAAGGAGGATTTATATGGATTTTGATAAAGAAATAGAGGAAGTTTATGAATTATTTCAGCCATTACAGTATAAATTAACTTTTGTTCTATATGAGTTAGAAGATTTAGAAGATGCACAAATGGATGCCGAAGAGGAAATTGAGGTCTGGAAAGATGGTTGGAAGATAATAGGATATAATGATCTATCAGGAGATGTTTTTTTTATTGATACAAATAAAGATGAATATCCAGTAGTTCAATTATATGATGATGAAGAAGAACAAGTTATAGCAAGTAGCTTAGAAGTATTTAAAGATTTTATAAGAGAAGTTATTAATATAAAAAAAATTAAAGAAAAGTATGTTTTAGATGAGTTAAACAACCTTTTAGAAGATAGAGTTAAAGGGTATAATAGATTTAAAATGGATCAAAATATATTACAAAGTATTTTAGATATGTAAGTTATTTAATTTAATTATTAAATATTCTTTGATAGTTAAATTATATATTCGTTGACATTATAGAAAAAAGTATATTATATTTAAATTGATTAATGATATTAAAAGGGAGTGAATTTATGTTTAGTAAGTTAGCATCAGATGCATTAGGATTATCAGATATAGGGAAAATCATATCACCAAATGATTATCATAAGGTTGATTCAGATGATTATATTTTTAACGAAGATGGAGAAAAAATATTTTTCTTAATAAAATCTAAGTCAGATGAATATTGTTTTACAAATAAAGCACTTATTCATGTTGATGGAGACAATGCAATTAGTAAAAAGAGAAATCTATATAGATATGATTATTATAAATATAAAATAGGAAATGTAAGTTTAGAAACTGCAGGAACTGTAGATTTAGACGTAGAAATAAAGTTTAGTATTGGAGAAAAGTTCTTTTCAATTGATGTAGACAAGAAACAATTGGAACAATTAAAAGATCTTTATAAAGCTTTAATTAAAATTGAAGAATTAACTCGTGAAAATGCAATTGGATTAGATATATCATATAAAAGTTTAGAAATGGCAGAGAGAGTATTAGCTAATACTAGAAAAGAAGGTATAGATGTTAATGCAGAAATGAAGGCAGTAACAGAATTTGCTTATAATTGGATGACTGGCTCTAGAAATACTTATATTATAAAAGATTTTAGTGATGTGTTTAAGAAGTATATAGAAAATTAAATTTTATTAAAGGTGTAACCTAAAAGGTTACACCTTTAATTTTCAAAATAAATATTTAATTTTTGTTAACCGATTTACTAATTATAATTTAAAAACCTAATTCTTCAGGAACAATTATAATAGTTATTCTTCCTTTAAATTTCATACCATTATGAACTATAGAAGTAAAATTGCATATTCTACCTCTTACTGAGCAATCATGACATTTTCCATCCTCAGTGCAAGGACATTTATGGTTAATACGTTTCGCATTCATTATTGCAACATCATTAATTCTTTTAAAGGCAGAAGATAGATCATCTACAACTTTATTAACTCCAGCAACTATAATTACATTTTTAGGTCCAAATAAAATACCGGCAGCTCTATTTCCACCTGAATCTGTATTTACAAGTTCTCCATTTCTAGTTATAGCATTTGTACTAGTAACTAAATAATCTGCTGTCATAGACGCTCTCATAATCGAGCATCTATATAACGATCAAAAAGTTTATAATCTGAACTTCTAAATTCAGGTATAATATTTAATTCATCTAAAGTTACAGAGCCACCTAAAGATATTGATGAGCCCTTAGGAATTAGATTTAAAACCTTTTCTTTTATTAAATCACTTGACTCTAGATAAATAGCATTATAGTGATAATCATTTAATATTTGTACAATTTCTTTAGCATCACACTGCATTTTCCACTTTTTAATTTTATTCATAAAAAACCACCCTCCAAAGTAATTATACATTAATAATTTGGTAAACTACTAATAGTAAACTTAAATGTTTACATTATAATATTTAATTTTGTATAATTATAAGAAAATAAATGGAGAAGTTAAAGCTATGAATATAAATGATATGAAAGAAAAGATTAATTCAAAAGAATATGATATTCTAAGAGATAAAAAGGAATTAGAAGATAATATAATACTTTTAACTACTGGAGGTAGTTATGCCTATGGAACAGATATCCATACAGATGAACATGAAAGTGATTTTGATGTAAGAGGGGTATGCTTAAATACATATGAAGAGATATTAACTATGAATTGCATGGATAAACCTTATGAAGATAAAGATTTAGATTTAGTAATCTATCCATTAAAGCAAATTATAAATCTTTTAATAAATATAAATCCAAATGTTATAGAAATGCTTGGAACTAAAGATGAACATTTATTTATACAGAGTGAAGAAGGAAAATTATTAAGGGATAATAAAGAATTATTTCTATCACAAAAAGCTTATGCTTCCTTTGGAGGGTACGCAATACAACAACTTAGAAGACTTCAAAATGCATTAGCTAGAGATGAATATCCAAAAGAAGAAAAAGAAAGACATATATTAGGAAGTATAAAAAAACAGATGAATACATTTGAAGATAGGTATAGAGATTTAAGTGAAGACAATTTAAATCTTTATATAGATAATAGTAAATATAATAATGAAAAAGAAATACTTATAGATATAAATCTTAAAGGATTTCCATTAAGATCTATAAAAGGAATGTTATCTGAGATGAATATGGTAGTTAAGGATTATGATAAATTAAATAAAAGAAATTCTAAAAAAGATGAACTTCATCTCAATAAACACTCAATGCACTTGGTAAGATTATTGATTATGGGAAAAGAAATATTAGAAGGTAGGGGAATAAATACATATAGAGAAAAGGATAGAAATTTATTATTAGATATAAGAAATGGAGTTTATTCATATGATGAGATATTTCTAATGGTAGATAAATTAGAAAAGGATTTTGAATATGCTTATAAGAATACTTCTTTGCCTAAACAATCTGATATAAATAAAATAAATGAACTTACAATAGAACTAAATAAAAAGGTAATAACTTCATTTAGAAAATAATATAAAGATAATTTAATAAAAAATGAACTGTTTTATTTACTTATTAAGTATATGATGTAATAATATGTTATAGTGTGGGATTAATCATAACAATTTAGAGTATTATGATTAAAATTAAAGAAATAATAAATATAAAAGTGTATTAATATTTGATAAATTAGATATAAAAGATAGAGTATGGATAATTCCATACTCTATCTTATTTAAACTACTTTTTTAACTTCCTTAAATGATATCAAACCTTTTTTTGCAATATGATGCATATAAGGTACAATTCTATGAATTGAACTGTCTAAGCTTTCACCACATTCATTAGCCATTATTTTAGCTATATCATAGATACATCTTTCACCATCTATAAGAAGCCAAGCCTTTGTGCATAAGTCATCAAATGTTATATCACAAGTAGGTGATGTTTTGTAAAGCCATCCCACAAATCTTTTTACTGGATCTTTAACAGAAAAATAAATGACGACTTTATTATCTATAACTTTCCAATTATTATGTTTAATTTCAGGAACATATAGTAAAAAGTTATAATTAGCTTTTTTTTCAGTTTTAGATTTTTGTTTATCGCTTTTTAAAGATTTAACCATACTATTTACTTTCCTCTTGATGTTTTATCTTAAATTCTTTTCCACCTTTAACTGATGAAGTATAGAACCAGAATGCAAGAATTAAGAACATTATAAGTGGTAGCCAGTTACTTTGTGTAATTGCTGGTATAAAATTAACACCAAATCCAATGTTAAATCCAATTGTTGTAAATACTGCAACTATAATGCCCATAATTGCACCACCTGCAACAAGTCCTGATGCTGTAAGTACACCTTTTTCAACTGCTTCCCCTTGTGCATCTTTATCTTCTGGTTTTTTAAATCTTTTTTCAACTAAAACTCTTACAACTCCACCAAATAATATTGTTGCATTTAAAGTTATAGGAAGATATACACCAAGTGCAACTGGTAAAATTGGAACACCAACCATTTCACAGAATATTGATATAAATGCACCTATAAATACTAATGTCCAAGGTATTTGTCCTGTTATAATACCATCAGCTAACATTTTCATAAGAGTAGCTTGAGGGGCAGGAACATTTATTGAACCTAATCCATAAGCTTTATTTAGCATGAATATAACAATAGCAACTATAACAGCTGAAAAAATCATAGCAACCCACATCCATATATGGTTATCTTTTGGAGTACCACCTATTATGAAAGTTGTTTTTAAACCTTGTGATGCAGCACCTGCAACACCTACAGCAGCTGCAACAATTGAAGTTACAAGTAATGATTTTTCAATACCAACAGATCCAGAAAGACCAGTTAATCTAAATATAATAGCTATAAATAATAGAGATGCAATAGCCATACCTGAAACTGGGTTATTAGATTCTCCGATTATACCAACCATTCTAGCTGATACAACAGCGAAGAAGAAAGCAAAGAATATCGCTAATATTCCACCTAATATTCCTCCCTTTAGCATTGGTAGAAGCCATGTGGCAAAGAATCCTACTAATGCAGCGCATATAAGCCATACTATAGGAGTTTCCCTATCAGTTCTTTTTTTATTGCTATCAGTATGTTTTTCTTCATGTATAAGACCTGAAATAGCTTGCTTAAAGCTATTTATTATTGTAGGCATTGATTTTGCAAGAGATATAAATCCACCCATTGCAACTGCACCTGCGCCTATGTATTTAATATAGTTAGACCATATTTCCATAGCTGACATTTGTGAAATCAACTTTGTTGAAGGGAATATTACATCAGTTAGTCCAGAGCCAAAGAATTTTATTAAAGGAATAAGACCAAACCATGCAACTAATGACCCGCCAAACATTAAAAGACCAACTCTGATTCCAACTATAAATCCTACACCAAGAACTGGCGCTAAAGTATCAAGTCCAATCATTGTTCCTTGATATCCTTTAAAGATATAAGTTGTTTGGCTTCCCCATAGTTTAAATCCATCAGATAATAGGTTGTATAAGCCACCTAGACCAATACCAGTTAAAACTGTTTTAAATGAAGTACCACCTTGGCTAGCTGTTACTAAGACTTCTGAGGCAGCCATACCTTCTGGATAAATTAAAGTACCATGTTCTTCAACTATTAAATATCTTCTAAGAGGAGTAATAAAGAAGATACCCATTGATCCACCAACAACTATAATTAAGATTATAGTTAAAAGACTTATGTTAAATCCTGCAAGAATAAGAGCTGGTAGAACAAATACTGAACATCCAGCAGCTGCTTCACCCATACCAGATAATGAACAAGCGAGATTGGCTTCCAAAATATTATTTCTCTTAAAAGATCCTTTTAAAACACCAACTGCTAGTATTGCACCGGGTATAGCAGATGCTATAGTCATACCTACTTTTAAGCCTAAATAAGCATTTGCAGCTGCAAAAATGCACGCAATAATTACACCAACTATGATTGAGTAGCCTGTTGTTTCAGGCATAACATCAGATGTTGGAACGAAAGGTATATATTCATCCCCAGTACAACCACCATAGGCTGTAGATGATAATTTTCTTTTTTCTTGAGCCATTATGACCACTCCTTAAACATATAAGTTTATATAAGTCACTACTAAAATAATGTAGTGACTTATATATATTTAGCTAGTTAATTTCTTTTAAAACTTCTAAAAGGAATTTATACATTCTTTCAGCTGATGATATACATAAATGTTCATTTGTAGTATGAGCATCATAAATACTTGGTCCAAAGCTTATCATGTCAGTATCTTTCATAGTTTCCTTAAATAAACCACATTCAAGACCTGCATGGATAGCTGAAACTTCAGCATCTTTCTTAAATAGATCTTTATACACCTTTAGGCAAAGTTCCCTTACTTTTGAATTAGGATCATATTCCCATTCAGGATATTCAGTAAGTTTTTCAAATTTTGCATTTAACATTTTAGATATAACTGATAATGTATTAAACACTTCATATTTTAAACTCTTCATAGAACTTCTAATAGAAATTGTGATTTCTATTCCATCTTTAGTTGTGTCTATAACGGCTATATTAAGACTAGTTTGAACTAATCCTTTAATATCTTCACTCATATTTTGGACTCCGTTTGGAGAAGCAACTAAAAAGTCTATAACTTCTGAAGTTCTCTTAGAAGTGAATTCTTTATCAGCATCCTTACAACAACAATCTGATACTTTAAGTGTTAAACCTGGATCTGTAACCCTATATTCAGATTTAAAAGCTTCTTCCATCTTATTAACAATAGTATTAACTTTTGAAATATCAGATTCATTTTTTAGTGTTATATAAGCGATACATTCACGAGGAATAGCATTATGCTTTGTACCACCTTTAATTTTAACTATATTAAACTCAACAGAATTTCTTAATTCAAATAATAATCTACCTATTAATTTATTAGCATTAGCTCTTTGTTTTACTATTTCTATACCTGAGTGTCCACCAAGTAATCCTGTTACTGTTAATTGAATGCATTTCCCAGACTTAGCTACTAAGTCATTTGAAAATATTGTTCTAGTATTTATACCACCAGCACATCCAGTTAAGAATACTCCTTCTTCTTCTGAATCTACATTAAGCATTATCTTACCGTTTAAAATACTAGTATCTAAAGCCATTGCACCATCCATACCAACTTCTTCCGCTGTTGTTACTACAACTTCTAGTGGTGGATGTGGAATGTCATCTGAATCTAATATAGCAAGAGCATAAGCGACAGCTATACCATCATCAGCTCCTAAAGTAGTGTTAGTTGCATATAAGTTATCTCCAACAATTCTTAATTCTAAAGGATCTTTTGAAAAATCATGTTTGCTATCTTCAGTTTTTTCACAAACCATATCCATATGGCCTTGAATTATAACTGGAGTTTTATTTTCGTATCCTTTTGAACCAGGCTTTCTAATAATTACATTTAAAGCTTTATCTTGAATAACTTCTAAGTTTCTTTGTTTAGCAAAGTTTACAAGGTAATCACTTATTTGTTTTTCATGATATGAACAATGAGGAATTCTAGTTAATTCTTCAAAAAAACCAAATACTTTTTTGGGTTCTAAATTTTCGCACACTGACATAAATATCGCTCCTTCTTCTATGAATATTAATAACAATTTACAAGGAATACTGGAATTTTTAATAGTATAAGATGTAAGTTGCTACCTAGGTTAAAATATAAGTGTAAATAAAATTAACCTTAAAAAAATTGTAGACATTTACAGGAAAATAATCAACACATTATGCCAAAAATTGATGTAATTGATATATTCGTAATAGAATAGTTACATTTATAAAATTAAATCTAATCTATTATGTGAAGTTTTATTGAATAATATTATATTTCTATGATATTAGATGATACGCCTTATTAAAAATTATAGTTTTAAGATTATAATTTATATGTGTAAATAAAATTTATAGGAGGAATAAGAATGGATACTTTTTATGATATATTAGTCCAAATTATAGCAAGAGTATCAGTGCTATTATTATGTCTTTTTTTTATGACTAGAATAGGAGGGATTAAGAATATACTCCAAAAAGAAAATTATAATAAATTAGATTATTTAGTAGTTGCAATAATATTTTCATTTTTTGCTATATTTGAGACTTTGACAGGGGTGGTTGTTAATGGATCTATTGTAAATATTAGAATAATAACAATAATGGCATCGGGAATACTTTTTGGGCCTTTTGTTGGAATAACTACAGGTGTAGTTTCAGGATTACATAGATTTTTAATTGATATTAATGGAGTAACATCAATTCCATGTTTAATTTCTAGCATAGTTGCAGGAATTGTATCAGGAATAATTAATAAAAAGGTTAAGAAAAAGTATATATGGTTTATTGGGATAATATGCGGGGTACTTTGTGAATCATTAACTATGATATTAATACTTTTAATGACAACTCCAGAAAAGGTTGGAGTGAATATTGTATCTAAGATCGCACTTCCTATGATTTTAGGACAAGTAAGTATAGGATTCATAGTTATATTAATACAAAGTATAGAAAAAGAAAAGGAAGAAGTTGCAGCAAAACAAGCAAAGCTAGCTTTAGATATAGCAAATGAAACACTTCCATATTTTAAAAATATAAATGAAGAATCATTAATGAAAATATGTAATATTATAAAAAAAGAAATGAAAGCAGATGCAGTTGCAATTACAGATAAGAAATACATATTAGCTTACGTTGGAGCTGAAGTAGAAGGTCATAAGATAGGAAGTGAAATTATAACAGAAGAAACTAAAGAAGCTATAGAAACTGGAGAAATAATAATAAAAAATTCAGGGATGTTTAATAAAAATAGCAAATTAAAATCTGCAATAATAATTCCTTTTTTAGAGAATAATGAAGTAATGGGAGCTTTAAAAATGTATTACATAAATACAAATAAAATTAGTCCTTCAATAGAGACATTAGCAATTGGATTATCTAAAATAATATCAACTCTTATGGAACTTTCTAAGTATGAACAAATGAAAGAGATGGCAACAAAGGCAGAACTTAAGGCACTTCAAAGTCAAATAAATCCACATTTCCTATTTAACTCTTTAAATGCAATAACTTCATTTATAAGAATTAACCCTGATAAAGCAAGAGAACTGATAATTAATCTTTCTAGTTATTTAAGATATAATATTGAACTTAATGATGAGTTTATTGATATAAAAGAGGAACTAAAACAAGTAATGAATTATATACAAATTGAAAAAGCAAGATTCGGGAATAAGCTTAATGTTTTATATGATATTGATGACATAAATATTAAAATACCAAGTCTTAGTATTCAACCTTTAGTAGAAAATTCAATAGTTCATGGAATATTAAAAAAAACTGGCAAAGGAACAGTTAAGGTACAAGTAAAAGATTGCAAAGACAAGGTGAGTATATCTATAGAGGATGATGGAGTTGGGATAGACAGTGATATAATAGATGATATATATGATAATAATATTCCTAAAAATAAAATTGGACTTAGAAATGTCTATTCAAGAATTAAACTTATATATGGAGAAAAGCTTATAATAAAAAGACTTAATAAGGGTACAAAGATAGAGTTTTATATAAGAAAGGAAGATTAGATGAGGGGAATAATAGTAGAAGATGAATTTTTAGCACGAGAAGAACTAAAGTACTTTATAAAGAATTTTAGCAATATAGACATTAAGGGTGAATTTGAAGATGGAGTAGAGGTATTGAAATATCTTCAAGAAAATGAGGTTGATGTTATATTTTTAGATATAAATATTCCACTTTTAGATGGAATAGTTTTAGCTAAAAACATAAGTAAATTTTCTAAAAAACCATACATAGTGTTTATAACAGCATATAAAGAGTATGCATCAGATGCTTTTTATATTGAAGCTTTCGATTATATATTAAAGCCATATGATGAAAAAAGAATTATTTCTATGCTTAAAAAGCTTGAGATAGACTTTAAAAGTACAAAGAAAGAAGAGAAAGATAGAAAGGCTATAGATAAAATTAATCTTTGGAACAATGAGAGAATAATAGTAGTTAATATTAATGATATAAATTATTGTGAAGCTAGAGAGAGAATAACAACTGTTTATACTAATGAAGGAAAATATTCTGTAAATATGAGTATATCAGAATTTTATGAAACTCTTCCAAAAGATATATTTTTTAGGTCACATAGGTCATATATAGTGAATTTAACTAAAATAAAAGAGATAATACCGTGGTTTAATAATACATATAATTTAAAACTTAAAAATGTGGAAGATAGTGTTCCGGTTAGTAGAAGCCATATAAAGGACTTTAGAAATTTGATGAATATATAAATGCATTTCATGTATAAATAAATGCATTTAATTCATAATCTAATCCATTTAAATCTATAAAATATATAATTTACTTAAGTGAGGAAAAGGTTTTCAAATAGCATGAATTTATAGGTCTAAATGGAAGGAGCGGTATATATGGAAAAAATAAAAGCACATAGAGGATTAATATTGCTAGGTACAGTAATAGCTCAATTGGGTCTCGGTACATTATATTCTTGGAGTTTATTTAATCAGCCTTTAGTAAACAAATTTGGATGGCAATTAAATAAAGTATCACTTACATTTTCTATTGCAAGTTTTGCATTAGCGTTTTCAACTTTATTTGCAGGAAAGCTTCAAGAAAAGTTCGGAATTAAGAAAGTAGTTTGTTTCTGTGGGATTTTGCTTGGAGTTGGACTTATTTTAACATCAATTTCAAAATCAATTATTTTATTATATCTTTTTGCTGGAATTATGGTTGGCGCAGCTGATGGGATAGCATATATGATGACATTATCAAATTGTATTAAATGGTTTCCTGAGAAGAAGGGTCTTATATCAGGTATAGCCGTTGGGGCATATGGAACAGGAAGTTTTATATTTAAATATATAGATCAAGCCTTATTAAAATCAACTGGTGTAATGGGAGCATTTGAATACTGGGGTATACTTGCAATGATTCTTGTATTTGTAGGAGGAATGTTAATAAAAGAAGCACCTTTAAATCCAGTTTCTAAATTAGAACATGAAGAAGTAGATAATAATTTTACAGTGAAACAAATGCTTAAAACTAAGCAAGCATATCTTTTATTTATTGCATTTTTCTCAGCTTGCATGGGAGGACTTTATTTAATAGGAATAGCAAAGGACATTGGTGTTAGCTTAGCTCATTTAGATGTACAAGTTGCTGCAAATGCAGTTGCTATGGTAGCAATTTTTAATACTATTGGAAGAATTATTTTAGGTGGACTATCAGATAAAATAGGTAGTCTTAGAGTTATAGCTTTTGATTTCATAGTAACAGCTATAGCGGTATTTGTATTATTATTTATTCATTTGAATTTTGCAATTTTCTTTGCATGTGTTGCAGGAATAGCATTTTGCTTTGGAGGGAATATTACTATATTCCCAAGCTTAGTAGGAGATTTTTTTGGACTTAAAAATCATAGTAAAAATTATGGGGTAATATATCAAGGTTTTGGACTTGGAGCACTCTCAGGTTCTGTAATTGCAAATATAGTTGGAGGATTTAAGACAACATTTATGGTCATTGGAGTTTTATGTATAATATCATTTATAATAATTATTACAATAAAAGCACCTGATCATAAAGAAGTTATAAAGAGGAAATTAGCTTTAAAAGTAGCATAAAATAATAAGATGTAGGAGGTTAGATGATCTAACTTCCTACATCTTTATTATTTAAGTTTTATTATTTTATAAATAAAATATACTAAGGTACTAAACACAGCTATAAGAAAGATTAATAAAGCATAATTTCCAAGTGTAGATACTTTATTTAATGAAATTCTCACTGTCTGAATTGTAGTAAAAAAGAAGAATATAGACATTTCAGTAAGAAGGCACCAAAACATAGTTCTAGAATTTTTATATTGTCTTTCTGCATTTTCTTTAGTTATTTCAACAGGATAGTTATAAAACTGAGGAACTCTAGAAAGTAAAGAAAAAGCAATATAAAATATAGTTAAAAGTATTGGAAGCAATAAGATAGTAAATTTACTTCCAAAAGAATCAGGAACTCCTGAAAAATTAAAGTGAGTCGGTATAATATCAGGAAGCATAAATATAGCTCTTATAACATAAATCCATTGAAAAATTAAAATAATTGTAGATAAAGCAATTAAAAATTTATCAAAATTCGTATTAGAAACTTTAATTTTAGGTCTATCTATAGACATAAATCCATCCCCTAACTATAGTAAAATTATAATATATAAACTAATTATACAATATTAGTAATATAAAGAGATTAAAAATATTAAGAAGTTTATATACTATAATGTTCGTATAGATAATAAGTCTACATCTTTAGATAAGAACTTAGTGTGAGATTTTTCATTTTTCATAAGGTCAGTAGATAGATATTTTTTATTATCATCAGGAAATACAGTAATAACTACAGAGTCATTATTACCATCTAATAGCACTTTTAATGCTCCAAGAAAGTTTGCACCTGATGATATGCCTACTCCAAGACCAAGTTCTTTTGAAAGTTTTTGAGCCATTATAATTGCATCTCCATCCCAAACATCAATTATACTATCTAATTCATACAATTTTACTATTTTAGGAACAAATTCATCGGAGATGCCTTGTATTCTATGGGATAAACCAGTATACCCATATGAAAGAGTAGGAGAGTTTGATGGTTCAAGGGGGTAGATTTTTATTCTAGAATATTTACCTTTAAGATATCTTCCTACTCCCATTACGGTTCCACCGGTACCAACACCTGCAATAAACGCACTTGGCGTTAAATTGTGTGATGATAATGATTTATAAATTTCAGGACCAGTAGTTAAATAATGAGCCATTATATTATCCATATTATCAAACTGAGATGGTAAGAAAATATTATTATTACTAATAGCAAACTTTTTAGCTAGCTCTATACAGCGTAAGAATCCACCTTCCTTTTTTGAAACTAGCTTTATATCTGCACCAAAACTTTTTATTAAGTTTTGTCTTTCTGTACTCATCCACTTAGGCATAAAAATAGTAACAGGATGGTTTAAAAGTCTACCTATTGACGCAAAAGAAATACCAGTATTTCCACTTGTTGCTTCAACTATTCTGTCATAGGGTTTAAGTTTATTTTCTTTGTAAGCTTTTTCAAGTATATAAAGTGCCATTCTATCTTTAATACTTCCGCTATAATTGTAGTATTCGAGTTTAGTATAAATTTTCATTTCTTTGCCTCTATAAGTAAATAAAATTTCTATAAGAGGAGTATTACCAATAAGTTTTTTTAATGAATTAAATTTATTTTCTATAGAATCCATGAAAACTCTCCTTTTTATAATCTTAATATTATGTATGCAACCTTATATTAATATATTTTAAAATTTGAAAAATGATTTTAAATAGTTAAAGTTCTAAAA
>JBBVGE010000347.1:0-422 GCA_040144665.1 Clostridium perfringens | reverse complement strand
AATTCCCAAGATTTCATAAGGTTTATTAAGGCTTTTTTCTCTTTCCAAGTAAGTTCATAACATGGTTTATGTAAATTATCTATACCTGCTTCTCTTAATAATATAGGTATCATTTTCTTGTTAACAACACCTATAAGTGAGTTTATAACTTCTCTACAAGAAAAAACAGCAAAATGTCCTTCTAAGAAATCTTCTAACTCCTTTAATGATTTATCAGGCATCATATCAACTAAGATTTTAACCTCTTTACCTTTAAAGCATCCTAAGGAAGCTTCTCTAGATATTTGTAATATTGGAGGGCCAGATATTCCGTAGTCTGTAAAAAGAATCTCTCCAAATTCTTTTCTAATACTTTTTCCATCACATAAAACTTCAGCATAACCATTAAACTTTATTCCTGATAAAGCTTTAAGTTTATTGTG
>JBBVGE010000346.1:0-212 GCA_040144665.1 Clostridium perfringens | reverse complement strand
GGATTTCTTCTGTAACTTCAGAACTAGTGTTAGTAAAGGTTACTGATTGTCCTGGTGCTATTAGTGTATTTGAAACCTTAAATGATGCTGTTGGAGCAAAATCTAAACCGTTAAATCTAACTTTATTTATTGCAGAATCAGTATGAGATGACATTGCTAAAACTAAATCTCTAACTTTTATATCTTCTTGCATACCGCCAGCAGTACCTACT
>JBBVGE010000345.1:0-355 GCA_040144665.1 Clostridium perfringens | reverse complement strand
GCCAGTTTGTAAGTATTGGGATAGAATAAATAGACCAGAGCAACTTATGTCAGCAATGATAAATGCTATGAGAGTATTAACAGATCCTGCTGAAACAGGTGCTGTTTGTATAGCATTACCACAAGATGTTCAAGGAGAAGCTTATGACTTCCCAGAATATTTCTTTAAGAAAAGGGTTCATAGGATAACTAGACCTCTAGCTGTACAAGAAGAGTTTGAAGAGGCATTAGATATAATAATGAATAAAAAGAAACCTATAATAATTTGTGGTGGTGGAGTTAGATACTCAGAAGCAGGTGAAGCTTTAGTTGATTTTGCAGAGGAGTTTAATATTCCAATATGCGAAACACAAGCA
>JBBVGE010000344.1:0-307 GCA_040144665.1 Clostridium perfringens | reverse complement strand
GCATATGAAAGACAACAGGCTGAAATAGCTAAGCTTGAAGACTTCGTTGCTAGAAATAAGGCTAGAGTTGCTACAACAGGTATGGCAAGAGCTAGACAAAAGAAATTAGATAAAATGGATAGAATTGAGCTTGCTGCTGAGAAACCAAAACCAGAGTTTAACTTTAAGCAAGGAAGAACTTCAGGTAAATTAATCTTTGAAGCAAGAGACTTAGTTATAGGATATGATGAGCCATTAAGTAAACCACTTAACATAAGAATGGAAAGAGGACAAAAAATAGCCTTAGTTGGAGAAACTGGAGCTGGAA
>JBBVGE010000343.1:0-35394 GCA_040144665.1 Clostridium perfringens | reverse complement strand
TTAATTTAATTTGCTTAGTCCTCATATTGCGAATTACTATTTATTTTTTAATTTTTTTCTATTCTTAACCCTTTTATTGTAATTTGCTTTTGCTTTTGCTCTTTCCTTAATTCGTTCTTCTGCAACCTTGTAATATTCATCAAAACTCTTAAACATACCCTTCTCCCTATTTTATTTCATTAATATTTTTGGTATAATAAGAGTGTAAACAAATGTTTTGGAGCACGAAGTTTACACTCTTAGGTTAGTTTTAAACTAGCCTTTATTTTTTTGACACTCTTTTTATTATTGAGTGCTCTAGTCTAATAACTTGTTCTATTTCATCTGATGTTAATTCTTCACTCATACATTTTATAAGTGATGCTGCATGCCTTACTTTTTCTCTCTTTCTTCTTTCTTCAATATTTTTCATTAATTTATCCTCCTATCTGATTTCATACCATGAATTTATTTTCTTCATTTTATTTATTAATTCCGCACTTGGTTGTTCTGTATGATTATAAATTCTAACTAGCTTTTCATAGTACTTACTGGCACATATAATATTACTCAATAATCTTTGACATCCTTTCTTTTTTTCTAGCTTCTGCAATTCTTTCTTCTTCTGCTCTTAAGATCTCCCATCTTAACATAAACTTACGATCCTCTAACAATTCCTTTTTTAATAAATCTCCATTCACTACCTATCCCTCATTCTATAATTATTTTTAATCCCTGTTACCTCGCTTATATAATCCTTAGACATTTCAAATATTCTGCTTCCTACCGCTTCGTCAAAATCTAACAACTTATCTATTGTGTATTCTGTGCTAATCATGATTGGAAGCCTATTAATGTACCTATGATTTATTATTTCAAACATTATATTAGTATCAGTTTCATTAACCTTTCCTTTGAATAAATCATCTATCATAAGTATTTTGCAATTCTTATATTTCTCTAATGTCTTTTGATAATATTCTTTATCGAGCATATTTTGTTTAAGCTTGGTCACTACATCTCGATAAGGCATATATACTACCCCTATTTCTTTTTTCTTTATAAAATTATTGGCTAAAGCTATGATTAAGTGTGTTTTCCCACACCCTGGGTTTCCACATAGTAATATGGAGTTTTGTCTCTCGTCTTGTATTCTTTCAAAGCTTATATAATAACTTGTTGCTATTTCCTTCATTACTTTAATATCATTGTTCCAAGGCTCAAAATTTTTGAAACTCTTATCTATATCATCAAGGCTTATCCCACTTTTTCTCCATAAGCCATCTATTTTTTGAAGTTCAGAGCACTTACATTCTTTATAAGTTCTTTCTTTTGTTTCTACCCAACCTGTATCATTGCAGAAAGGACAGTTATTCAAGTTCTTCTCTTGCTGCTCTTTCTTCATCTGTAAGTTCATCTTCTGATTTAACTTTGCTGAAGTATGATTTATTTCCTTTATTCCTACTTGATTCAATATTCTGTCCAGTGCCGTAAATCCTGTTAGTTCCATTAATTTCACCTACCTTCTGATTTAAATAACTTTCAAATTTAGTTCCAAACAACGTTTCTGGTCTTAAATACCTACACATATCTTTATTATTAATCCATTCACTTACTTTTTTATCAATAACTAAATAAAAATCTTCTTCTTTGAATCCCTCATTGATTCTAGCTTTAATAATTTGTTGTGTCTTTTTCGTTGTAGATCTATAATTTGTATTAGCTTTTTTATTTAAATAATCTATAACTCGACTATATATATTTATATCTTTTATAGAAGAATCTTTTATAGAAGAATCTTTGGTGTGACACTTTGTCATACCCCTAGTGTCACTTTGACACACCCCCTGTGACACTTTGTCATACCCTTCACTTTCATATTCTGTTAGCATTTCAAGTTTTTCTGTAGTATTTACATATAAGAAAGTACCTTTCATATTTCCTTTATTAAATACCTTTCTTCGTTCTATCAAGCCTAGTTCTTCATAAACTTTTAATCTTCTTAACAAGGTTCTTCTACTCCCTATTATAGGAATTTGTTCTAATAAATAACCTTGCTCTACCCAGATAAATCTATCATCTTCTATTATTTTATAATCCATTTTCTTACTAGAGTACATGTCCCTAATTACTGACAATATTAATGCATCATCTGTATTTAATCCATGCTCCATGAGTTTAATCTGTTGAAAACCTAGTATTGTGTATTTCATATACTTTCTCCTAAAATCCTATTACTATCTTTAATAATTTTTCTGTTATTTCTATAAAATCTTTTGTATTTGTAGTCTTATTGAATCTAAGTCTATTAGATCTTATAGAATCCTCAACTGAATTTATAACAGCTATAAATTCAGCGCTTGATAACCTTTCCTTTAAAGAATTTAAATAATTGTAAAGCATGCTACACAGACACCTTTTCTTTATTTTTTTTCTTAGGTTTATAAGCAATTAAAAGTTTGTGAAAGTCCACCTCTTTTTTATCCACGTTGCGCCTCCTCTACCGCTTTTGTTATAGTCACTATTGGAACATCATATATGGCTGCAAATTTTTCTATCTTTAATAAATCAGGCTTATGTATTCCTTTTTCCAAATTATAAAGTTGTGTTCTGCTTATCCCAAGTTTACTTGCTATTTTTTTAGCCTTTAAGCCTGATTCTTCCCTTAACTCTTTAAGTGTCAAACTTATCACCTCCTTATATATATTGTATACTAAATTACCAATTTTGGTAAGTTTTAATATTGTCTGTTTTAGTTATTTAACTCCAATTTACTCTATTTTACTTAATATTTCTATGTATATTGTACAAATGTATTATATTGAAATTTAACAAATTTATTAAGTTTAATTCTTTTTGGGATTTTTTTCTATAATATACTTTACATTTTTGATAAGTGTGGTATAATATTTTTATGAATTAAAGAGCGTTAAATTATTAAGTAAGGAGATAATGTATATATGTTTAATGAAAGGCTACTTGAATTTAGAAATAAATTAGGATTAAACAAAAGGCAAATGGCTAAGAAATTAGATATTAATGAAAGTTACTATAATGTAATAGAAAATGGTAAAAGAAATCCAAGTAAAACGATAATGGATAGACTTGTAGTTTTAAGTGAAAAACCTGAAGAATACTGGATATACGGAATAGATAACGAAGATGATTACATAGTCGCTAGAAGTGAGCTTAAATGTATTAGGAGAGTAATAGATCAACTTTTAGAATTAAACCTAGATACAGATGATTTATTTAAAGATGTTAAAAAAGGATCTATAGAAGAATTAATAGGTGCTGCTTTTAAGGCAGATGTAGAACATATTAAAAATAAAAAGAAAGAACAGTAATTTTTACTGTCCTTTCTTTTTATTTTTATCCTTAAATTCTAATAATAATTTTAAAAATTCCTTTTCTAGCTCCTTTAAATTCTCCATCCTACTTAACTCCCCTTTTGTTTCTACATTAATTTTACCATTTTTTATCTTTCAAAACAAGAACACACGTTCGCATTTATTCGTATATTTTTTATATTTTTAACATATTGTTCATATTAATTTTACCATGAAATTATATTCCTGACAGGAATATTCCGACCTATTCTGACAATTTAAGTTAAATTTTTCCTCTATTTTAATATTGTAATTTAATTGTATTCTAATAATAATGTTTTGGGGGTGTTTTATATGTTCTATTTAGACATAAAAAATAAACGTATTTCAAAACATTTAACTCAAAAGCAGTTAGCCAGAAAAATTCATATAAGCCAAACTTATTTTTCTAAGTTAGAACGTAATTTAAATCCAAGAACTGTGAACTTAGGTTTGATTGAAGATTTAGCAAAAGCGTTAGATTGCAATGGTTATGATATTTTGAAATGGAAAGACAATGAGCAAGGATAACTCCTTGCCGCCCCTGATAATATATAAAAATATTAAAACAACTGGAACAGTAATGGAGCATAGCGAAGTTATTGTGTAAGGCGTTAGCTGCTGCAAGTAACTATAACTTGCTTATGTATCGTAAGATGCATAATATGGGTCCAGGATCCCCTGGCGCAACTTGGAATTTTATGAGCTTGCTCAAAATTCCGTAGTAAGTTACGGAAATTGAAAATTCCTAAAATCCTAAATATAGCGTTATACTTTATTACACTTTACTGTAATGACTATATGTAATCTTTAATTAAAAATTTGTTTAACTGCTAGGTAAAATAAAACCGATAAGAAGGTTTCCTTCTAGGTTATTGCAATACAATTAAAAGCTACGCTACGCTATGCAGGAGCGACCTGCACCCCGTTAATATAAAAGCTTTCCTGGTACATAAAACCTCTTTAGGCTCAAAATAGAAAGGGGAACAAGCCCCATTATAGTAAAAGCTGTTTAATAAGAAAGGACCATCTAATTAAAGACAGTCCTTAATTTATTTTATTTATTATCTTCCAGTTCTTCAGTATCTATATCTATAATTATTTTCCCACAATCTTCGCACCAAAAATGAGCTATTTTATCATCTCCATATTCTCCTATGGAGCTTATCCATTCTTTATTTAAATGCTCACATTTACTCATAATATCACTCTCCATAAATATTTTTTAAAGATCTTTCTCTTTCTATACTCATATCAGTTCTATCATCTATCTTAGACATATTTTTAAATTCTTTATCTCTCAAACTCTCCCAATATTCTTGGAAGTCTTTAAGATATTCTAATTCAAAATTCCCCATCAAACATGCTCCTTTCCCTTTCTAACGGTTCTATATCTTTTATGTCATACTTTTTACAAATAGCTTTATACATATCTTCGTAACCTTCAGCTTTATAATCAAAAAATTCGTCATCTCTCATTCTGTCCCAAAGTTTAGCCATTTCTTCTCCGTTGTAACTTTCTCTAGGCTCAATGTCATAATCGGTAAAAAGCTTGTCTATAATATCAATTAATTTCATTTTCTATCCCTTTCCACTTCATTGTTAATACCTTTTTCTATAGATTTAACTATATTTAATATAGCTTCTTGGCTTATATAATAAGTTTCACTTAAAGCTCTTATAGTTTGCTTATAAACTTCTTTATCTCTTTTTAACACTTTCAAATTATCCGCTATTTCTATAGCTTTATTTCTTTCTATATCAGTATTTTTACTGCTTGCTATATATTTATCTTTATATAACTTTAAAGTAACTTGTAATGTCTTTACTTGCTTTTCAAGTAACTCCGAATTACTTGCTTTAGCTAGTACACTTTGTAAATTTTTATCATCTAGCTTAGAATTAACCAAAGTATAGTACTGTTTTATTTTTATATGCTTTGCCTTACTCCCTTTAGTGCCCCTTTTTAAGTCAGAATATTCACTAGTTATAAATTCTGCATATTTATCTTGCCATTCGCTTAATTTGTCCCTTCCATCAAAGTATTTGTTATTTGATAGCTTGTATCTATCTCTTTTTTCATCTCTAAATCTGGGTACAAGCAAGCAATGAATATGCGGTGTAAGTTCATCTAAGTGCGCTACTGCATACCTTATATTGTCCCCAAAGTTATTCTTCAAAAATTTTATATTAATATCTATCCAATGATCTATATCTTTCTGGCTTCTATTTTTAAAAAACTCTGGTGATGCCGTAAGCAATAGATCTCTCGCTATAACTCCATTTTTTCTAAGTTTTATATCCTGGATATATTCTTCAACATCCTTTAATAGTTCTTTATCTCCTATCAGTACCTTATTTTTACTTCGATTACTTGTATTAGCATTGGGTGTGTTAAAGGTTCTTTCCATATGCCCCTCAAATCCCTTTATGCTGCTGATAGTTTTATACTTCTCTCCTACCCTAAAAATGCAGTATTTAGTACCTGTTATTCTAGGACTTGTGTTCATTCAAAAAGTTCAGTCCCTAGATCTGTATTAGTCTGCTTTGAAATTTCTTCAAGCTCTTTCCCAAACTGTTTTTCTAAAGCTTTTTTCACTTTATTTTTAAGTAATCTTTCAAATTCTTCTGTATCTATATTTCTATAATTAACTTTTATATCTTTACTTTCTATTACATTAGTTAAATATTCTTTATTTTTATAATAAACATCTTGATTATCCACGACTGGTTGCCTATTGTGCATAAGAATAAGAATTTTATTATCTTCTAAACATCTTATTTCATCTATATTCAGTAATTTTTTAGTACTTGTTGAATAACTTATAGTAGTATTATCTTTATTTATAGATTTACTTTTTGTTTTTATTTCTGTATTTCCACATAAATTACTGATATAATTTAAAGTATCAAGATCATTTAGTGAAGGCAATATTATTTTGGTCTTGAGATTATTTAATATGGCCTGAGCGTTGTCTTTTCCATAAACTTGTTGCAACTGGGTAATGGATTGTAGACATATGCTTAGGCTTATTTTACGACTTCTTACAGTAGCTGCATGAACACTCATATTATTTATCATTCCTATATTAGCAAACTCGTCCATCAAAAAGTGTACTGGTAAGCTATTTCTAGTATAACTTTCTAATAATTTATCTATAAACTGAGTAAAAAATGGTGCCACAAAAGGTGCTAAATAAATGCTCTTTCTTTCAGGAAATGTTAAATATAATATAGTTGGTTCTTTTCTAAATTGTTTAGCATTGAAAGTAGTATAAGATCCAACAGTATTTATATTTTTATCAGTAAATAATTTCATATTAGTTGCAAGTGTAACTTTTATACTTCCAATAGTTCGTTCGCTCCCGCCTGCACATTGAAAAATTCTAAATTGAGTTACAACATCTTTATTTTCACACTTTCCTAATAATGCTTTAAGCTCTTTAGGTTTAAGTGATATTACTAATTCAAATGCATTTTCAATAGTGTTATAAGGTTTCCCTAAATCTCTAACATAAAGTAATGCTGCTGCTAACAAAGGTTCTGCCATCTGAATCCACTCAACTCCCCCTGTTTTCTTTCCACTCATTAATTCAACTGATAATGCTCCATTTAATAGTAAAGTTGATGCTAGTTGACATACCTCTGTAGTATCATTGCATTGTTCCAGTAAATTATATCTTTCGCTTATTCCTGGTTCTAAAGGACTAAACCTTATAACCCTTCTACCGCATACTTTTTCCTGGTAATTAGCAGTATCTCTATACAATTCTCCCTTAGGGTCTATAACAACTACAGACCCTTTTATTTTATTACTTAAAAGATTAGGATAAAAATATCCTGTTGTTTTCCCCGCCCCCGTAGGTGCTATGATGCAACAACCTTCAAAATCCATTTTCTCTTTTAGTTGAAATGCTTTGCTTACTTTCAATCCGTCATTTCCTATGAAATTTTTAAGCTCTTTTATACCCTTAATTTCTGCATTTGCCTGCTTATCAACCTTTGTATTTTTTAGATACATACTTACAAGTTGTCCTGCTATTAAAGCTGAACCTGACAGAGCTGTGAACATTTCTAAGCTAATCATTCTATTACCTCATAAATAGAGCCATCTGGAATTAACTCATCTTCATTTTCCACTTTCTTTAGAAATCTAGTTAAAGTTGTTCCATTTTTAGTTTTTACAACGGCCCTATCGTCTATTCTTTTAACTATTAAACAATCTTGCCAACCTTCTATACAATCTACAAAAACTTTAATCATAAATCCTCCTTATTTGGTACGTAAGTACCTGCTTTAATTTCTTTTTTCATTTCTCTTTCCAATAGATCCTTTATAAAATTTCCTTTCCCTCGTTTGCTTTCAATATAATCAAATAGATCTTTTTCATCTTGCTTGTAAGTAACTATAGTTTTCATTTAACCCCTCCTAAATGCTTTATACTATACTATATGTCCTTTAATCTAAAATGTTACCAATTAGATAAAAATAAATAAATTTATATTTAATTATATATAAATGGTACTAATTATTACCCATTTACTTTAAATTTTTATTTTATACTTGACTTAGAAGGCCGAAGGCGTATATACTTCTGGATTATCCTCAAAATGTGTATAGTTCACCTATCAAATCTTTTAAAAATGATAAATGAACTATACTACTTACTCTATACTTCTGTATTCAGAGCCCCGCCACATTAAACCTATGGTCTCGGTAGTAACGCCTTAGTAAGTAGTTTTTCAACTACTTCATACATCAAAACAGGAATTGCACTCCTACCTGTCTGCTATTTCTAGCATTATGTATGTCCCTTTTTTGCATATTGTTATGCTAGTGCTCCACAAACCGTTTCTTTTTAGCATAGAAGCAATTACTTCCTTAGCTTAAACATCCTCAGAAAAGTTTCAATAGGACTTACGTCATATCTAACACAGGCATTGTATTAGATAACCGAATAGACTCTTTGCATAGGCTCTATCACACCATAAGAGCTTTTAGCTCTCCGTTGTTATACTCCTGGCCGGAGATAGATCTATTAATAGTAATTAAACCATTAACAATCCTTCCCTATATTAGTAATAGGGCAACTGCTTAAATTCTTGTTTTAAGCTACAAAAAAACCGCATAATTTAAGGAAAAAGCAAATCCCTAAACCATGCGGTTTATTAAATAAAAATATCTAATATTTTTATTTGACAAAGTTGAATATTTCATATACAATATGTGTATATTAAAAATGTATATGAAAAGGAAACACTTCTAGTAAGTGCTTTTCAATTTGGGCCCGTTTGATTAACCAAGTTTGCCGACTCATGATAATCAAATGGGTTTTTGCTTTTTTGAAAATTTATGTTTTAATAATACTACTTTTAGCATTATTTGTCTAGTATTAGTTTATTATGTAAGGCAAGGATATATTCCCTGCCTTTTTTATATGTCTATACCTTCAATATCTTCTATTTCTTCTATTTCTATTTCATCATTATTTTTTACAGTTTCTGTTTTTTGAATATTGTTTAAATCAATAACTCCTAATAGCATAGCTTTTATTACATCCGGTCTTCTTTTTTTATCTTCTAAAACAGACCAAATCTTAGCATCTATAGGATTTTCATCGTTAAAGTATAAATTTACTCTGTGTTGCATTTTTTACCTCCATTTAAGTTGGGCTATCTTTTTATTCCCTATTACATTGCTAAATAAAGGATCTGATACAAATCTAAAATTCTTTATTAAATCTCTTAATTCATTATCAAGCTCTATGCTTCCACCACCTGTTAAATAAATATTATACACATTCATGTTAGGTATTTTTAAGTTTATTGCATTAAGCATTTTTCCAACAAACTCTTCCTTTTCTCTATTCCCTTCATAAATTTTATTCTTAACTAGTCTTTGCATTTCCTCTAGTGAATAATTCATTCCCTCTGCATTATTTATATTAGTTTTTATTGAATCATATAGATCTATCATTCCACATGGATGTGTAAATTTAGTGTTTATCTTTCCTTCTACAAAAGTACACACATTTACTGTTCTTCCACCAATGTCTATTATTAATGTATCTCTTTCTCTTTCTTCTTTTCTAAGAGTGTAAAAACTACTTAATCCTTCTGCTATAGTGCCTAATTTTTTTATATTTACTATTCTTTGCTCTCCATTAAATTCAAAATTAAATGTTTTTCCTTCTAATGTATTTTTAAAATCATCTTTTATACCCAAGTTATCTAAAGGAACACCTAGAACTAAATTTATATTTTCATCTTCAGTACTTTTAGCTATTGCATACAATAAGTTAGGTAGATAATTCTTCTTTGCTTTATTGAATATATTATCAAAATTTCCTTTTCCTATTAAATATGTTTCTCCATCAAATTTTATTGTTTCTTCTCCTGGAGCTATATCTTCTCCTTTTGTATATCTACTTGAAAAAATAACGCCCTCACTTGTTGCAATATTAAAATTTCCTAAATCAACTGCTAAAATTTTCGCCATTCAAAAATCCCCTTTCCGTGCTTTTATTGTGCTTTACTTAATATATTTTTATTATATTCTAGAATAAACTTATTTGCAACACTTTTTTGTGTGTTTTTTGTGCTTTTATATTTATTTTATAAAAAGATATTTTTATAAAATAAACCATTGATTTTGTAGTAATAATTATTTATTCACTTTTATATGCTTTTAGCTGCTATAGGTTACTATATGTATATAAGAATTTATAAAACAAGTGAATTATTTTCCCCTTGTTTGTTCTTTATACTCTTTATATAATATAGCCTTTATAAAAGCACTATCTCCCCCAACTGCTCCATTAGTTTTTATCCATTCATATAGTTTTTGTTCTTCTTCCGATAATAATCTAAAATTAACCGTTATTCTCTTTTGTTTAACTTGATTCCTAGTTTTATTAGGTCCTACATTCAACATCTTTACACTCCTAAATATTGATTTTAACTGTTATTTACTTCTATTATACACTATATGGAAATAATTTACAGTATGTTAGCTAAAAAATAAAGGTACTTTTATATTTAACTTATTAATCTTTTAAACTCATTTGCTAAGTTGTCTTGACTTAACCTCGCATATCTCTGTGTAGTGTCTGGGCTTTCATGTCCTAAGATAGCTTGTACACCTGTAATGCTCATTCCACTATTTAAAAGATTAGTTGCTTGAGTTCTTCTAAATCTGTGAGCATGGACTTTGCCAGTAACTCCACTTCTCTTTTGTAACTCTTTAATAATCTTTTGAAATGATCTTGTACTCATATTTTGATAAGGAGTTTTAGAAGTTACAAATAGATATTCACTTTCCCCTTTACGTTCTTCTTTTATATATTTATTTATATACATTACGGCTCTGGTACTTAAATAAACTATTCTTTCCTTATTTCCTTTACCGACTACCTTCATAGTTCTATTACCCATATCAATATTACAAAGTTTTATATGTGCTATTTCATCTATTCTACAAGCACTAGATATTAAAACCTCAAATAAAGCTTTTTCTCTATCTGCTCTACATGAATCTCTAAGCTTCTCAACTTCCTCATTTGTATACGGTTGTAGTATTACCTTTGGTACTTTAGATTGTCTTAGTTTAGCTGAAGGATTTTTTAATATATATTCTTCATTTTGTAACCACGTAAAGAAGTTCTTCATCATAGTTATATAAGAATTTTGAGTTGTAGCTTTTTTATCTTTTGAATACATTGCTAAAAACATCCTAAGATCCATTGTAGTTATTGTAGTAACAGGTTTATTAAAAAATATATCTAATTTATTTAAAAATAATTTGTAATTATATAATGTCTTATCACTTAATCCTTCTAGTTTTTTACAAGCTATAAATAGTTGAGCCTTCTCATTTATATCTCCAACAGAAATCGCTGTGCACTTGGTAGTAACTTCATAATCATATAGAACTTCATCTATAGTATTTTTTACTTTTAGTTGCTTTTGTAAATCTAAGTTTAATTCTAATGTTAATCTTCCTAGTAGCTTCAAGCTTGCTTCTTCATTTAAGTTTATATCCACTTTTCTCTCTCCTGTTCTTTACAAAGACAGCAGCTTAAGTTACAATAAGATTGCTAATCGGTGGTAGCTTTAGGCTGCTGCCTTTTTTATTTAATTTAAGTATTTATTTGGTATATGATCATATTTCTTCCACATTAATAAAATACTTTTTAATCATATATTCTTTATCATCAAACATTTCTCCTACTTCTAAAAGTAAGTTGTATAAAATATTATATTTTTCTTTAACTTCTCTATATAGCTTTTTAGCTTGTGGTAAAGTTACTTCTGTTATTTTTAAATGTGATTTTCGAGTTCCACTCCAATAAATTGAACATTTTGTTTTATTTAATTTAAAATGATCTTCGCTTTTCCAATTCTCTAATACAATTATTGCTTCATAAATAGCATTCATCTCTTTGATATAATTATTTAAATTAGATTTGATACACATCAATGTTCTAAACAATTCTTCGTTATCGAATCCTTCATAATTAAAATCAATCATTGCCCTCTTTTTATATTTTTCCATAATCTCAATCCTCTTTCTTTTTTATAATAATTTCTTTTCCTGTAAATATTACTTCAACACCTCTTTCTTCTTCTGTTATATTTAATTCTCTTAGCCATGTTACCGGTAAAGTAATTCTTGGTGAAATACTTCCTGCTCCGCTTTTTGGAAACATTACGTTTCTTTTTTTCTTTTCCATATAGTACCTCCCTGTTTATATCTATATTATATCGAACCGTTATCGGTTCGTCAATAAATATTTAAATATAATTTCATTTAAATTTAAACAAAATATTTAAATTCAATATTTAAATTCAATATTTAAATTCATTTTTTACTTAATATATTTAACTGCTATAAGTCAATGTATTTAAATTCAAATTTTAAATACAATATTAACTCTATTTTCTTTGCTATATTTAAATATAATCTATCCAAGCCATTTGTAGGCCCTTACTTCTGATAATGTATATTATCAGAAGTATATTACACGTATTTTATTGATTTAACTGTATGTTAACTTTATATATATAACTATTTAAAATTCTTTATAATTTATAAAAAAATAAAAGCTAGTTTATACTAGCCTTTATTTTTATTCTAATTTAAGATTTTTCTATTTTTTCTATACTATCTTTTATTTTTTTTAAGTTATTTTGTACATCATTACTTAATGCATTTTCTGTACCTCTATAAACATATTTAGTCATTTGAACTGTATTCATACCAATCTTTTTTAATTCATCATTTTTTGAATATCTTTCAAGCATATTCCCATAGTACATTGCTTTTTCCATATTATCTTTTCCCTTTAATATGTTCGTAATATTTGTTTTTATCCATTTATACGCTACATTAAGCTCTTCATCTGCCACAGTACCTTTATTTTTTACTACATAATAAATCTCATCTACAGCTTCATTGCTACCTCTTTGAATTTCATTATCAACTGTTTCAACATTCTTTTTTGAATCTTGATTGTCTTCTGTTTTATTATCATTTTTCACTGACTCGCTAATATTAGAACAACCTGTTATAAAAACACTACTTAAAATTAATCCCACAATTAATATTTTTTTCATTTTTATTCCCCTTTCATTTTAATTATATTTTACTACACTAGCTTTATATTTTTAACAAAAAAATAAAGCTAGTAAGGATTTCTCCTTACTAGCTTAAAATTATTTTTCGTATGCAATTAAAAAACTATCGAATCCAGCTTTTTTCAATTTTACTTGTTGCTCTTCTGCATTTTTCTTATCTTTAAAACTTCCAACACAAACCCTATAGTAAGTTTCTTTTTTATTATTAGAAGAATTGGTGTTGTTTGCAGGCTTAGATGGTTGCACTTTTTTATTTGCTATTGCTTCTGCTATAACTTTCCCAACTTTATCTGCTCCATTTTTCCTATAGATCTCTACATCCTTAGTTGCTTCTACAAAACAAGTTTCTATAATTACTGCTTTCATTTTTGTGTTCTTTAATTCATAAAGTCCTGTTCTTATCTTTTGCCCTCTATTTTTAAATCCTAATGCTGCTAAATTATCAACTATTCTCTTTCCTTCTGGAAGTTCTTTATATACACATACCTCTGTACCTATAGCACCATTATATGTTTTATAAGCATTATTAAAATGTATAGATGCAAATAAATCTGCTCCCCAATTATTTGCTTTATTTACTCCATATCTTAAATCAGAACTACTATCCATATTGCCTGGTGTTACATCTAATACAGTATGTCCTAATTCTTTTAAATATTTTATTACTGAATCCTTTACCCTTCTATCTTCTGTTAATTCATCTATAATTCCTCTTGCCCCTGTTGCTTTTGGATTATGTCCACCTCTTACTGCTATTTTCATTTTACATCTCTCCTTTAAATTAAAATTTTTAAATATAAAAAGAACAGTATTTCTACTGCTCTTTAATCTTCTTTATTTAATTGCTTAACCGTTTGATTCACTCCTATAGATACTCCCCAACATAATATACCTTGTAACAAAGCTATTGGAGAAGGTTTTACTAATACCATGCTAAATACTATAGAAAATATCATTAAGAATATAGGGATAAGGGTATCATTAATACCTGGTATCTTTTTAAAAAACATTCCTAATACATACGTAGCAACAATAAGAATAAATAAGTTTTCTGGGATAAAATTAATTAAATTTTCCATGTCTACACCTCTTTATTAAATTTATTTTTGATTTCTTCTACATCACTTCTAATATCTTCAACAACATTAAATTTATCTGCTAATTTATCAATTACATCCTGGTATTTTTCTTCTCTCTGTTTACTTTCTTTTCTTGTGTCCATAAGTAGCCATACAAATAATACTCCAAAAGAAATATTTGAAAGTATATATTTTACTGCTTCATTTTCCATCAATACCCCCTATATAAAAAGGCAATAAAAAAAGACCTGTAAAGATCTCTAACTATTGCCTTTATATTTTTTATTTAATTAGTTCACAATTTATTTCTATTGTCTACTTTACTAATTCATTTGCATCCATAAGACTTATAATTTCGTCATATTCAGCTTGTGTCATTCTTTTACCTTGTAAATATCTACCAGCTTTATACTCAATATCTTCCCTATAATAATTATTGTTTAATACTAATATTTTCATCATCTCAAATGGACTTCTTGCCATGCTCCCCATTCCTTTCATATTTAAATTTACAGGTCTTCCTATACTCATTTCTAGTTCAAATATTCTAAAATCCAAATCTAAATCACTATTTGTCAACTCAATATCTTGTCCATGTAACTTAAGCGTTTTTATATCTACTTCTTCTTTAAGCTTTTCATTCTCTTGTTGTAGGCTCTCATTCTTGGCTCTAAGTGTAGAAATAGTAGCAGGAACATTAACAGGTGCCTTAAAACTTAGTGTAGGCGGCATTTTATTTGTACTTGATATATGAGTTCTTTCTAAATAAGTTTTAAAATCTATAGCTGAAGCAGGTAATTCTGTAATTATTGGCTCCGCTAATTGATAGTAAACTGTAGTTGGATTAGCTTGCAACCATGATTGTATACCTTCAATATCTTGCGTTTGAAGTGAGCTTCTTTTTATTCTGCCCTGTATTCTTGTTTTTCCATCTTGATTCACAACAACTATTCCTTCTTCATCTTCACTCCATACACGACCACCGCTAGAATATTTTAATTTATTACATATACCGCTTGTATTAATTTTTGCTAGTGGAATTTCATCATTTGTATATGCTTTAGTTTGAAACCATAATGTTTCAATTTGGTTCGGTGCAGATCCTCCTACACCTGATAAACTATTAGAATTTACTATTGTTAGAGTTATATTTTGTGCTAGTAATACTTTGCCATCTTTCTCAAAAATCTTATCACAAACACCGTTCGGCAAACCTCTTAATGGTTGATTCAATAAAATTTCTTTTTTATCTTCTTGATAAGATTCATATTTATTTATTGTGTTACCTTCTACAATTTGAATTTTGTCGAGTTCTATTAAACCATTTCTAGCCCATATTCTAAAATTGTAAAAATCTGAATTGTTAATCACTGTAAAAGTAGCCTGCGTTGTTGAGTTAGCGATCATACTATCGTAATCAAAATTATCTTTTTTAAAGACTCTAATATTTACTACATTATCACTTATACCTTCACATTTTAACGTATATGTCTTATCTTTTTCTAAAAAAATAGGTATATAATAACCATCTTCACCTATTACAGTTACAGACATTTTGAAAAGCCCTTCCTTCGTTAAATCCCCTTTAATTTCAACTTTACTATTTTGTGATTTAAAAGTTTGATTTAAGTTTAATAAATTCTTTCCAAAACTTGAAATTTCAACCTTTCTTTCTTCTTCACCAACAGACTTTATTCCTTCAAAATAAGTAGGAACTTCTTTGTTTGTCCAATCGCCTTCTAAAATCATTACATCTGAATACGCTATTAATGCAGCAGTACCCTTTTTTAACTCTATAAACCAATTTCTATTTATTGTTGAACTATTTACATTTAAAATTTTCTTAATAGTACTTATGCCGACGGGAACTGTTATAAATGCTACCGATGACCAATTAGTATCTCCTGTAATTGATACTGTAGATTCACTATCATTTCTATTATCAAATTTAATTATAACTGTGTATACTTTTCCTAATTCAATTAGCGGTTTAAACCTGGGTTGAGATCTCATATTTTCAGGGCTAATAAATGATTCTGGCATTACATTTTGTAATGTCCTACCTTTAAGCTCCATATCTTTAGTAACCCCATCTAAACTATGCTCTACAGTTACATTCTCACCCTCGAAAGGAACATAACTATTTGCATTGAATTGCTCTTTAACTTCTAAATACTCTGCATCTATTCTATGCTTTAAACTAGTATGTTCTTTTCCATCAAAACCAACTTTAGCCTTATCAATTTGGTTCGTGTTTTCAGTAATTTGCGAATCATAATCCTTAAGACTTTCAAGAGTTGGTTTAGCGGTATTTTCATAAAAATCTTGTCTTTCTGTTTCTGCACTTTTTCTTAATTTCTCATTTTCAACTCTAGTATTTTCTTCTCTTGAAGCTTTTTCATTCAATGCAGTAAGATCTATTTTTAATTGTTTTAAACTAGATATTTCATCACTAGCGTTAATATTGTCCTCGCCTAATATCTTCTTATTAACTTTTATATAAAAATTAGATGTTGTCATTTCTCCTTCACTATCTTCTAAGTTTAATTCAAGTCCAACTATTCCAGGAATAGAAATTACATTATTTTTTAGATTTATAGTTAACAAATTTTTATTTTTTATAAATCCATCTATTTGCTCTACTATTGTTTTGTTGGGCCTATTTGCTCCTAGTGTTACTGTTTGCCCTGTAATATCAAATTCTTTCCCATCTTTAAATAACTCCAAAATTAAAACGCCTGTATTCCCCTCCTTAAACGTGGCAATCGGCGTTATATTATCTTTGCTTACATCTATTATTTTAGTAGGTTGTATATCCTTCATTTAAGTATCTCCTTTTAACTCTTTTAAAACATTATTATAAGAATTAGTTAATTCTATTTTTTCCTGTCTTTTAACATCAAGCATTATATCAGCTAAAATCCCAGATACTAAAAAAGCAGGTAATCCATATTCCATAGTTGCTTCACTTAATGCAGTATTTAATTTACCTCGGACATTTTCAATTCTAATATTTAATGGCAAATCTTTCATTTATTTCACCTCACTGTATAAGCAAATTCTTTCTTTTCTTTCTTCTTCTGTTTCATTAAGATCATAGTAATCTTCTATTTTAGGTTCATTAGGCATCTTGTATTCCCTAATTCCTTCTTCAATTATATATTCTTTCTCCATCTTATCCATTCCCCCATGTAGCATCAATTAATATTCCATTTTTAAAAACTAGCTTACTATTGTTGTACCACCTAGCAGCAGTTCCATTAGTGTTCATACTTACTATTTGTGTAAATGTTAGAGTTCCGTTTATCCCTCCACCTTCAAAATTAACATTTCTCAACGTGTAGTTATGCATATCTATATCGCACCCCGCATGCAATTTGCCATAACCATAATTCCCAACCGTTTTATTTGCATAGCTCCACACCATAGAATAAGAAGTAGCAGTAGGTGCTTTTTCTACTGCCCATGTCATGTATGCCCCATCAGATTCTAAATCAAATACAAACCCTTTTAAACTACTATTACCAGAATATTGATTAGTACCTATCTTCCCTAGATAATATCCATCTCGCCAAAAATGATTACCTGCTTCATCAAAGACCGCTCTCTTTCGTGATGTTGTCACCGAACCATTGTAAATACTAAGTCCACCATTTTCAAATTGCACATAATTACTTATATTGTTCCATGCTATTTTAACAGCGTGTGCATTTTGTTCAACCAGTGTGCTAAAATCATCTTCTGATACTTTTGAAGCTATTTTCGTATCTAGTATTTGAAATTCTGTTTGACTTACAATATTCTTTTCTAATGAAAAACTTACATCTTTTAAATAATAATCAACTTTATCAATATTACTAGGCTTACCAATAAAAAGCTTTATTTTTTTTGTTGTTGTAGTTAAGTAAATATCTTTGCTTATTTTTTTAAAATTTTGTTTTCCAATATTATCAAAAGTACCATTTATAATATCAGTTTTTACTATTTCTTCTGCGGAGTTTAATTGATTTAGCTTTATATAATAGTTTGGATAACTCATTGAATATCCTGCTATAATTGCACTAAATACATATTTAGTACTAGTGCTTTTATAATCTACTTCAAATTCTTGTGTTATTCCTAACTCCTGTCCTGATACTACACTTGTATATACGTTCGCCCATATTCCTTGTGTATTTTTATCTATTATTAATGTTGTACTGGTACTAATATCCCAATAGCTTTTTTCATTAATAAAATTTCCATTCTTAATATATTCTCGCCCTGTGTAGCTTTCAACCCCCATTTTAATTCCATCAGCATAAGTTTTTAACGATGTTTCTATTGTTTTTGTATTCTTATTTGCATTATCTTCCGCATCTTTACTTTTTTTCGCTGCTATAGAATCTACTGCATACTCAAACCTTTTTGAAAGATCCTTCAATCTATCTTTGTATGTTTGCATCTTTCTATTAATTTCAGATACTTCACTTTCAGTTATTTCATTGTCTGAAATAGTAAAATTAATTGTTTCAATTAATTCCTGGTGTGCTACATTATAACTATTTTTAGCATTATTTAAATTTACTTTTGAAGTTCCAATTAAATCAGTATTGTTATATAAGACTTCATACCTAGAATCTATGTCCGCCTTTTCCTTTTCTAACTGCTTAATATTTTGTTCTAAAACCTTCTTTTCTGCTTCATCAACAATACCATCTTTAAAAGCACCTTCCATATATGCATCAAGATCTCCTAATCCATCTGAAACCTCTTTTATTTCACGTTCTAAACCTTCTTTAGCCTTATCAAACTCTGTTCTGCTAAATAAATCTTTTGTTATTTCTTTTTTTGCAGTTACAGAAATACTATCTGCTTCAATAGTTCCCGCTTTGATTAGTGCTCCATTAAATTCACCAGATGTTATTACGCTAGCATTAATTTTACCGTCTATAGTCATTGCAACTTCTAAGCGATCTGGTTGATACCCTTGAGTACTTCCTCCAATTCCATTTTTATTTATTATTATACAGTTTTTCATTAATTCAACTTTAGGATTATCACCTATTACAATTTCATTTTTACGGGCCACAACATAACTATCTTTTATACCAGAATTTATTAATTGAGTTGCTGCATCCATTGATTTATCTAATAACTCTTGCCATGTGTTTCCCTCTAAATTTTCTGTAATCTTACCTATTTCTTTAGCAGTGTCTATAACCTGTTTTAATATATTAAACTCACTATCTCCTAAAACAACGTTTGTATTAATTTTTCTTATTATATCCCATTCAAGTTCAATACAACGCTGCTTTAAATCTATATCTGAATTTAAAAAATCCTCTAAGTAAAGTGTTGCAGTATCTCCAATTTCTAGATCTTCAAGAATACCAACATTTAACCCCTGATCTCTCATTTCATCAATATCTATATTAAAATTAACCTCTGGCTTATCTATATTTTGTTCTGAAAATAAAAGAAGGCCCCTTTTTCGCATTTCTTTTCTTGCTTCTTCAATGCTTAAGTAACCTTCTTCCTGTTCCTCTGGATTTTCTGCCCTTTCGACAACCTTTATATCATCATATTTTATTACCTTTGTTTTAAAATGTGGGTATGCATCTGCTATAGGTGATATAAGATACTCTCCTAATTCTATCCCATCATATCCTTTTATTTTAACCTTAGTAATTACATTACTCGTTGAAATAAAATACTCTAGTTTTTTAATATTTTTCCTAAGTTCTATTCTATATCCTTTATCTCTCCCTATTCTATCATTGATGATTATATTAAAGTTATCAAAGTCAACTTCTCCACCCCATCTATTAATAAAACTATTATCATCTTCAAATAAGGCTTCTTCAATACTTTTATCTACTAATCTACAATTATTTACTATTGATATATTAGAACTTCCAGTAAAATTATTGTTATCTATAGTTGCTCTTAATAATTGATTTAATGCCCCTCTTCCATCTTTTTGAACTATGTTTGTATCTTCTATATGATAATCTTTTGAATCAAAAAATATATGCTTAAAAAATACCTCTATTCGGCTTAAATCATCTGATATATCTATTATTCTAAATAGTTGGGTTTTACCATTATTATTTACTGGTATTTTTAAAATTCTATCATCTTTAAATTCCACCCATTTATCATTTTCCTTAGATATTACTATAGTTCCCTCATATACAACATCTTTTAAATTTCTCTTTGTTGATCCACTTATTAATTCTCTTTTTTCATCTAAACTACATATTCCATTATGAGTAAAGTTTTTTTCCTTTGAATTATATATATTTATCATGAGGCCCTCCAATTTGGTAATATCTCTAACTTAATAACATTTCCTTCCCAATCAATTATATTTTTTCCTTCTTCAAGTATTGGAAAATATCCTATCATCTTTTCTCCTGCAGGTAGTTTATCTATTGTATATATCCTGGTTGCTTCGCTATTTATTACTAATGGATCTGTTACATTTTTCAAAGTAAATTGCTTTCCATTAACAAACAAATTTATATTTCCTGCTCCTTCAACCTTTATTATTGGATATGAACTTTCATAAGGATTAAATAAAATATCGCCTTTTGATATTTCTTTATATCTATTATCAATAACATACTTATATGGAGCTACTGTGAAGTTTATTGTAAATGTCCCTTTCCAAAACAATTCTGTTTCTATGTTTGATACTACTATCTTCTTTATCTTATAATAAAATTCATTATTATTACTCATTACAAGTGTTTTTGCATTTCTAATCCATTTTTTTATTTCAAATTCTCTAATATTTAATTCTTCATCATGCAGAAAGTTAAACTCTAAATCAAAATTAATATCTTCTTTCCCTGTTTTTCTATAATAAGACCCATCCTTCCCTAATATGCTTATTTCTTCGTATGAATCATTTGAGAATAATAAAGGTAATTCCCCCACTATATCAACTTTTATCTCCATATTACTTATGCCATTTATAGTTATATATTGTTTCATAAATTACCTCCTTTTAAATTCTCTATTTAGCTTTTTTACAGTATATTTATATGCCCCTTGATAAACTGCTTCATTCCCTATATTAACCTCAACGCCTAATTTCATTTGTTCTAACCCTAATAAAATAGCACTTGATAATATTTTCTCTAATCCATCAACATTAAAATTATTGCCTTGTGTCATTCCTTTTGCTTTTCTCTCTATCCCCTTCATTGTTCCTACAATATCATTTGTTTTCAATGTAGTTGTAGTATAATAACTTCCACTTAATGCAAAATCTCTTTTCTCTACCCCTTCTAAGCCCTCTCCATTAACATTCATATCAACTCCCATATCAACACTTTTAAATGGATTTAACTTGCTTAAAAAACCACCTATTTTACTTCCTACATTGCTAATAGTATCGTATAACTTTCCTAATTTATCTATAACCCAACTTATAGGCGATAAAATAGCCTTCATGCACCCTGTTACGGTATCTCGTACCTCCCTAAATATAGGCCCTACAATAGAACCTACTTTCCGTACTATATTCATTAGAAATTCAAATACTGGCCTTAAAATATTATTGTATACTGATGAAATGGCGCTACACATACTTGAAAAAAGTGAACTTATATTCCTAAGTATTGGTTGTACAATGCTCCATACTTGCTTCACTATTGACATTATAAAATTAAATACGGGCTTTCCTACCGAATTCCAAACAGTAGATACATTATTAAATGCCGCTGAAAATATCGTAGCTAGTAGTTTTAAAATAGGCGTAACAAAATGAATGCACTCCGCTATGATTTCACCTATTATTTTAAAAAGCGGTGCTATTACAGTATCATATATGCTTTTACAAGTTGCCCAAAGATTAGAAAAGGATTCTTTAAATTGTTCAAAATAAGGCTTACATGCTTCTATAAGCGTATTTGTTGCATCCTGTATTCCCTCCCAATTTGCTTTTATGCTTTGATATAAAATAAATGCTACCGCAATAACACTCCCTATTACTGCTACTATAGGCAATATAGTTGCAGTAAAAAATGCTGCTGCCCCTCCCGCTGCTGTGAGTGCTGTACTAATAGCCCCTATGCTTATAACCATCAATCCTATAATTATTATTAACGGGCCTAATATTGTAAGCAAAACTCCTATTATTCCAGTTATCATTACAATCGCACTCGTTAATTTTGGGTTTTCTGCTATCCAATTCTTAATGTTATCTATAATTCCCTGTAAAGAAGGCATTAAATTATTTAGCGCAGGCAATAAAGCATTTCCAATAGGCTGTATTATCCCAGTTTCTATATTACGTCCTATGCCTGCTAAACCACTTTGTAGATCATCATATTTTATATTATTCATCTCATCTGCGCTTTCAATTGTCTTATTAAAGTTATCTCCTATTTCCGCAAGTGATCCAACAACTGTAGGGCCTAAATCTTCCCACATTGTTCCGAATAATCCAACTCCTATTAAATTCTGCTTTTGTTTATCATCCATATCAGTTAATTTTTCTATTATTTTTATATAGGTTTCTTTTGCCTTATCTCCACCCTTTGACATTGTATTCGCTACTTTCTCACTGTCCATACCTAACATATTTAATGCTTCTGCGGTTGTATTTGATCCATCTGTTAATCTTATATTAAACTCTTTTACTGCATCACCAATTTTATCTAAATTCCATGCTCCTGTTTGAGTTCCATCATACAAGATATTAAACATATCTTCTGCTGATAATCCCGCTTTTGCAAATTGAACTGAATATTCATTGATAGAATCTAATAATTCACCTGAAAAATCTAATCCCTGTTGTGCCCCTTGCACTATTAAATTAAAAGCTTCATCGCTATTCATACCAAAGTGTTTCATAAGTGCATCTACACTTCTTACACTCTCCGCAACATCATATCCAAATACATCTCTTAATCCTAAACTTTTTTCAGTTGCTCTTTGAAGTTCTTCACCTGTTAACCATAGTATTTTATTTACTAATGCAACTGATTCGCCTACATCTTGCCAGCTCTCACCAAAATTATTGTTATATACTCCATTTATTACTTCTGAAAGTTCTTCCAGTTTATCAGCTGCAAGTCCTGTTTTTGCCCTTATATCATTTAAAGTCTTTTGAAACTCATTACTCGATTCTACAGATCCTCTCAATGAATCTATTATCTTATTTCCTGCTTCTCCTACTGCTTCTCCTACAATCATTACACCTTCACCAATTTGGGCCATATTTTCTCCAAATTCTAATGCATCCTCTGTAGCTTCGCTTGTAGCTTTTCCAAATTCATCTAAAGAATCCTCTACATCATCTATTCCATTCTCAAAGTTATATATTTTCTTATTTGTATCCTGTATCTCATTTTCTAGCTTCCCAATTTCTGTTTCAACCTTATTAATAGTTGTCTGCATATTAGTTAAGCTTGTGTCTGCTGCAATTACTGACCTTCTTTTATTCTGTAATACCTTCTCTGCTGCTGCTAGTTCACTTTCTAATGTTTTTACCTCTGTACTTGTTTCTCCATACGTCAATTTTGCTGCATCTAATTTACTTTTTAATTGCATTACTTCATTTTGTTGCTTTGTAAAAGCTTGTGAAGTTTCATTTAATACTTTTTCGCAATTTGTAAGTTCTCCCTGGTATATATTTAATTTCTTTTTTGCATTTTCTAATTCACCAGTGTTTAATTTTAATTTTGCTCGTTGGCCATCCAATGTATTTTCGAAGTTCTTTGAGCCTTTACCCGCTTTATCAAACTCCGATTTTAATAACTTTGTATTATTGTTTATACTTTTTATTTCTTGCTTATATCCTGCGGCCTTAAGGGCTAATTTAACGACTAATTGATTTTCTGCCATGTATTCACCCCTTTATATGATCTAATACTTTATATCTCTTTTTGTTTCCTTTTTTCACTTTATTTTCATTTTTATTGCTACTTTTCACGTTTTTTATATTTTGTTTCTTATTATGCTCTAAATATAAATCAAATTGCTTAAATAAAAACCTTGGAGATGAATCCCAAAACTCGCTATCTTGCCATTTCAAGACAGTCTTTGATATATAGTATAGGTTGTCTATATCTATATATCCCTTACTGTCTTTATCTACTTTTTTTCTTTTTCCTCTTTTGGTTCTGGTAAATTATCAGGAACTAATTCTTGAATTATTGGTGATAAGTGTTCTATTACTCCAATAAAATCAAATTGTTTAAAATATTGAACCCCTAAAATTCTATTAGTTTTTTTCTCCCTTATAAGTGATCCTATGAGCTGCATTATGCTTGTTATATTCTCGTTTTTCATTTCCTCAAATGCTTTTAACAAACCTTTTCTGTTTGTTCTTTGAAAATGATCTATTGAATAATTGTCTAACACTGCTACACATTCCATTCCATTTATCTCAACTGGTACTACTTTCTTTTTTGTTAAATGTATACTATGCATAAATCCTCCTTAAATTAAAAAGGTGGCCAAGCCACCTTAATTTTATTATTCTTCATCATCTGGGAATTGTGGTTTAGTAAAGAAGTTATTCCACTTCTGTAATAGCTTTGTCTTAACCGCACTATCTTCTAATGCATTTATTTCAGCAAGATCCATTGTTGCTTCAACATCCCCTGTTGAATTTAAAGGGAACCCAACTCCTTCATAGTTGTATGTTTGCTCTGATCCATCTTCTTCTGTTGCATTTGTTTGACTTTTTCTAGTGAATCCCATATTATATATAACTCTTCTTCTTAAGTTACCATCATCCATACTGATTTCATAAGCTAGTGCATATGCCTTCTTTTTTTGCCCCCTTCTTTTAAATGCCATGCCATTTTTATAACCTTTTCCAGTTATTTTTGCATCTAAAGACGGTGGCGTATCTGATGATACTTCCATAGTTGCAGTTACTTTTTGAATTTCACTTTTTGCACTCTCTACCGTATTATCTGCTTTATATTCACTTTCATAATACTCGTCCTCTGTTTCAAAATTAACAGCCCACGGAACTCTTATCCCTTCCGCTTCATATGTTGGCGTCCCTCCTACATCATCCGTTTTAAGTTCAAACAAAGTAATTTTGCTTATACCATTTTCTCTTGCCATAAAAACCCTCCTAAAATAAAAAAGACTATAGATTAAACCATAGTCTTTCTTTTTGTATAATTCATAGTTATTTGATAAAAGTCTGAATTATCCCCCTCCATTGGAAGTGGTGGATTTATCACAACTTTATTAAATTTTGCTTTTTTTAAAGCATTTTTTATTTTATCTATATCTCTATTTATATTATCTTTTGTTATAAAATTGAGATAAATATCATATTTCGTGTTTTCTTCCTGGTTATCACTTTTAGCACCTGTATATTCTTTATAAGAATATATAATGCAACTATATTCCCCTTTAGGTCTTTTAAGATAATAACACGGTATATCTATTTCACTTAATGCGTTCTCTATTATCTCTCCCATAATATCACCTATTTTATAATTTTATTTATTTCAGCATTTGCAACCTTTATCATTTCTGCCTGTGCCTTATTTCTAGCCTTCTCAAATGCATCAGTCATCCATCCAACATGTAATTTAATTTTTTTACCACTTCTATTATGAATATATCCGTAATGTTGAAAAAATAATGACTTGCATTCTTCCCAGTTCTTTGAATTTATTCCTGTAGCTCCCCAAACCGTTCCACCTTTATACTGCTTTACCTTTGTTACTCTTAACTTTTTTGCACTATTACCAGTATCTTTTGGTGCATCTATTTTTTGTTGCTTAAGAATAATGTTCAAACCACTTCTTACAGCTTTCTTACCTACCTTTTGCCCTACATTACCCAATCTATCTAGTTTACTTAATAAATCATCTAAACCCTCTACATTCTTCATATCTACTCTATTCCTTCACATTTTAATTCTAGGTATATTCCTCTATCTTCTAAGTCGTTGGCATAATGTATTTTATATATTTTATCCTTATACTTAACTCTATCCGATTCAGTAACCTCTATATTTCTTCTTGCTCTTATCCAAAATGTTTTAGATATTTTTACATCTGATCCATATGCCTGTATAAATTCCTGACCTCTTACATTTAATATTTTGGCTTTCGGAGTAAATAAAGTTTCCCACTTTTCAACTGGAATATTATCCTCATTTTTCTCTATTCCTTTATATCTTTGAACCTCTATTCTGTGTCTAAATTCACCAGGATTAATTACTTTCATTTGATCCCCCAGAATAAGCTAATTGAGTAATAAGTGATTGTAAAGATAAACAATAACTTGGATTTTTACCTGAATTATTTTCTATTCTATTTTCATAATGTTGCGCTGTCATTAATTTTATTACAAGTCTATATCCTTCATTACTAAGATCTTCTTTTACTCCCGCATTTTTAAGATAAACTTTTGATGCAGCAATTAAGGATGATATTAATATATCATCCTCATTGTCTTCAATATTCAAATAGTTTTTTACATCTTCTAATATATCATTCTCTATTTAACTCACCTTCTATTCTTCTTTTTCTATATCCTTTTGTGCTTCCATTTCCTTTTGTGCCTTTTCTAAAGCTTTTAATTGTCTCGCTGATAATTCCGCTCCTTTTTGAATATATAATAATCCTTCAGCTCCTACCATGTTATTCTTTGAATCTTTACCCATAGCCATCTTACCATCTGCTATCGTAAGAGCCTTATGAATCCATTTATTTTTATTATCATCAAAATATTTCTTGTAGAACATATTTAAATTGGAATTTAGCATATATTGAGTTAAATTAATTACTACAGCAAAAGTATCTCCAACATTAGCCTTTTCAAAAGATGGCAACTTATCTAGTGTAAGTACTTCTCTTCCATTTAATATTTTTTGACCTTTTTCATTAATTTTCCCTAATCCAATTCTTTGTCCTGTAGTATCTGTCATGCCATTTATGTGATTTTCCCATGTAGTTTTTGACATAACATAAATTACCTCATCCTCTACAGCTTCAGGAATAGCACCCTCAACTTTAGCCCAGCTTTTAACTGTTCCGATTTCTGTTGAGTTCATTGTAAGCTTATTCTCTTCAGGTAGCTCCATATTTAAGAACCCTAATGGTTGCCCTGAACCAGTTCCTTTTACTATAGCTGTTTCTATGGCTCTAATCATAGCTTTCTTAAGTTGATTAACTACCGTTTGCTCGAATAAAGGTAATGATACCGTAGCTGATAATAAACCAATAGATATTTTGCACTCTAATACATGATAACCAAATGATACCTTAGCCTGCATTTTAGCCTTTTGCTCATCTGATACAGTTTCTTCATCTGCTAACCAAGTAGCTTCTGGCATAACTTCAGATATTGGAATATCTACTCCACCTTGGTAACTTGTTTGGGTTACTCTTCCAATAATTTTCCCTTCAACTGTAGCCTTTTCTATAGCTTGTGTCATAAGGTTTGTGGGAATAACTGCTCCTAAATCTCCAACCGTTGTCATTTGGTCTGCTCTTTGCTCTTCATTAAATTTTGATGGAATAGGAGTACCATTTACTACATAATCTCTAAATGCTTGTCTATATTCTAAAGTCCCATATATGTCCTCTACACCTCTTTCTTCCACTCCTGGTTGAGTGCTAAAAGTTGCTACTGGATTGAATCCACCAGTTGGAATAGCACTTCTTCCTTCTTCTCCTGACTGCGTAGGATCTTGCCATCCTTCATCTTGCTGATTGTCTGATAAAGCATTATATAAACTTCTAAGTTCTACTATTTCTTCTCCTATGCTCTCTATATCAGCTTGTAAGCTTCTAACTTCTTCTAGACTATTAGATTCTTGTGACCTTTGTACTAGGGCCTTCTTTTTATCCTCTTTTGAGTTAATTAATGCTAATAATTTCTTTAAATCCATATTATTCTCTCCTTACATATTTAAAATTTTTATTTTTAATTTTGCTAGTTCTAAATCATTTTTATTGCTTTGAACTTTGTTTCTAGCTTCTGCAAGTTCTTCTTCTGCTGAAGTAACTTCCATACTTCTTGCACTTATTGATGTTCCTGAATAAGCTGGTCTATTTACCACGCTTACCTCTGTAACTCTTTTAAATTTAAGAATCCTCCTAGTAGGCATTTTAGAGCTTAAATCTTCCCACTTTTGTTCCTCAATAAAAAAAGCGAAGGACATACCATCTAAATCCCCTCGCTTAATAGAGTTATATACTGCTCTTGCTTCAGTATTGTTCTCAATATCTAGTTTTGCATCAATGTGAAGTCCTTTATTGTCCACTGAAATTGTCATAGTAGAATTTTTGGTTCTGCATCTAGCAAGTGGTATCTTGCTTGTATCATGATTGACATGGAACATTACATCGCTTAAATCACAGCCATTAAATGCCCCTCTTTCTATGACCTCTTTAAAGTAACCACCTATTACAGTTGGCTCATTAAATACAGCGCAATAACCTTTTACAGTCCCATCTTCTTCAGCTTCAAAGCCGTTTACTTCAAAACTACGAGTTATATATAAGTCCTTATTCATCTTTATGCACCCCCTTTCCTACTCCAACTTTTGAAGCTTGATAGTTATCAGCTAAATCTCTATTAATAAAATTAAGGCTCATATGCCTTATATCTCCACCTTCAAATGGTGGATAACCAAATAAAGCTAATAGCTGGTTATCTGTTAATGCTCCCCGTGTTCCTAAAATATCGGCTACAGCTATCTTATTTTTAGTATTAGTAAATAATAGCTGTTGAGCGTAAAATATAACTTCATTCCCCATTTCAATCTCTCGATTAGTGAATAAAGTTTTTGTAAAAGCTTGCCCTAAAGAATTTATCATAGGTTCTAATTTTTTATCATAAAATGCCTGGTATTGTTCATCTGTAAAATCTCCTGTAAGTATTGGTATTGATACTGAATATAAATTTAACACTTTAGATTGAACAAATTCCAATATACTTTTATCAACAATTACTGGTGTATTTCTATTAAGTGGTATATAATCACCTTTTAAATCCATAGCAACTATTCCACTTTCTGATGATTTTAACTGTGCTTCAAATTTATCTCTTTCGGCTTTCTGTTTGTCATCATCTAGCATAGTATTTACTTTAACTATTCCATTTATAGTTAAACTTGATTTAACAGCTTTATCTAGTCCCTCAACTATAGTATTATTTACATTTAAAATCTTAATTAACTCTCTATTATCTGGCCTTCCGTTTATATCTCCACCCATGAGATCATTAAATGAAAAGTCTTTTCTCCAGTGAATTATATCTGAATATTTAAATGTAAAGTCACTTCCGTTTTGGAAAGTAAATTTAATAAATAGTTTTCCTGTTGTATCTTCCAAAAAATCTACATTTCTTGGATTTAAAGGGTAAAAACCTGTATATATTCTCTTATAATTTTCATTTATATAATATTGCGGATATATAAAACAGTTATATGTCGTTTCCCATAACCATACGCATTTTTCAAGAAATTCAGATATAGTCATCAACTCGTTAGGTGCAACTTTAAGGAGTCTATTTATTGAACTATTTATTGTTTGTTGCTTATCTTCTTCTATTATTCGTATATGTTTTGGCTTTAACTTAGACATTTCATTTGCAGTACATCTTATACAATTTTTCACTATATCACTCATATAAATATCTTCACCAAATTGACTAAATATAGGGGTTTGACCATTTAACATTTTTGCATAAGTATAATTTTTATATTTGTTTACTATATTTTTAAATATATTAAATCCCATTATTTCACCCCCTTTATCTTACAATTTCCATGTAGTCCTTTTTGTGCATATTTAATGTTGCATATGCGATTATCATTGTTACTGCTCCATCTATATGCCTTGTTTTTATATCCTTTACTTTAATAGGCATTATTCTTCCCAATTCATCTACTTTAATTGATGTATTTTCAAGGCACCATTTATCTATTGGATTCTGATTGTAGTTAACTAAATTAGCTTGTAATTCTGCTTCTAGTAACTTCATAGGGTGGCTCATAGTTTCTGTTATTTGATTAATTTTTTCTAATTCAAATCCATAATCACTCATTTCTTTTACAAATGACTTTGAATTCCATCTATCGTAACCAACTTTAAACATTCTTATATTATATGTTTTGTATAACATAACAAACCAAGCTACAACTTCCGAATAATCGACTTCATTCCCAGAACAAATATGCAAATAACCATCCCTAGCCCATTTTAAATATCTTTCTTTATCTTCTTTACTGCAATTTTCAAGTTTTATCTCTGGTATAAAATACATTGATATGAAATATTTTGTTTTATCTCCCGGAAGCATTACTAAAGCTTTAGCACTTGTTAAATCTGTTGTTTCTGATAAATCAACTGAACCTATTCCAAATGATCCTCTTAGAAGTTCTAGATCATAAGTTAACTCATTGTCTATATCACTTTCTTGCAACCATGCAGCCGCATTGTTTTGCTTGATATTAAAATCTTTAGCCAATACAAAGGCCCTTTTACTGCTGCTTGTTTTAGATTCTTCTATCATATTCCTTAAAAATGACCACTTTTTTATAACTCCTAAACCTGGATTACTTTTAACCCATGTGCTTTCATCTTCCCAAACTTCACGTTCACTATCTTGTGTATATAACCAAATAAGCCATCTAGGACGTTTAATTTCTCCCCTTAGAACTTGTCTTGCTTCTATTAATCTATTATCTAAATATCCATCCTGAGTAAATCCTTCTGTAGTTAACTCAAAATATAATGGCTCATCCTGAGTTGATAATGCTTGTCTTATAGGCATAACTGTTGAATCGTCTTTCATTTCAAAAACTTCATCAACTGCCCCTATACCTATGTTCCTTCCTTCCTTTGCTCCACTTTTTGCCGATAACTTTCTTATGCTGCCCTTATTTTGATAAGAAAACTTTCCTTTCTTTTTCTTTTGCTTGTTATTGCCGAAGAATATACCTTTTATATTCTTTCTTGTTACCTTTGCAAGTGTTGGACTTTCTTCTCTCATTGAGTTCATGGCCTGGAACATTAAGTCGGCTTGTTCATAGTCATTTGATGCACATAAGATCTTTTTACCCATTTCACCACAAAACCACTCTGCTAAACATATCGCCGATATAAATGGAGTTTTGCCATTTTTTCTACCAACTAAAAAAAGTACGTCTTGATATTTTCTAACGTACCTGCCTATTTCATCATCATATATTTTTATTGCAAATATAGCTTCAACAAATGCTTTTTGCCATATAGTTAATATAAACGGCTTACCTGCATGTGGTGCTTCAAAATGCTTACATTCTGTTTCTATAAATTTTATTCTTTTTTCTGAATCCTCAAAATCAATCCTTATATTCATTATATTTTGATAAATAGGATCGCTTATTTCCTTTACTAGAGTTTTTAATTGCAATATCATTTCATGACCTACAATTATTTCACCATCTTTTATTTTCTTATAATACTCTAGTATATAACTTCTATTCATAATCGCTTAACTCGTCCTCGTCCTCGTCATTAATATTCTTACCTAACAAGGCTGATAATTTTGCAATATAATTCAAATAATTTGCTCTTACTTTTACTATTAACTTGCTTACTGGTAATTCTTTTTGTTGTATTGGATTTTTAGGATTGTACTTTATTAGTCCAGTTTCTTTTATAACTTCATGTAATTCATCTAATTCTATTTTTAATCTAGCTGCTTCCCATAGCGTTCCATCTACTAAACTTATTTGATTTTCATCTATCCCCTCAAATAATCCTTTTAATCTCTCATACTCTTTCAATATTTTCAATCATTTCACCTACTTTTAGAACTTCTCGAATTTTTTTCAGAAAAAAGTCAAAATTACAGTGTGTATGAATCTACTCTTAAAGGCTAACACTCGGCAACTCTTTTAAAATTTCAAAAGGTAGGGGGGGTTATTCTATAAATTCATCAAACCACTTATCTATAAACTCTTTCCATTTTGTTTTACAGTTTGCTCTATGATCTTTACAGTTGTCTAATCTTTTATAGAGTTCTTCTTTGCTTGGTTTAATTAATATAAGTTCTGCTCCTAGTTCTCTTTGAAGCATATTTCTTTCATACTTATCTGCATACCCTCCGATTATCCAGGCGTTATTAAAGTTGCCATATCTTGTTTTAATATTATCTATCAAACTTTTTCTAACGGCTAATACATTAGGTAATAAACTATTTGGCTTATCATATCTCTCTAGCATTGTAACTGCTTCATATAATCTATCCATATCTATTACTAAATCATCCTTAGTCTTATTGTCTTTTACATATGTTGTCTTGCCGCTCATTGGTGGCCCATAAACAATGTATATAGTTCTATTCTGTAACCTTTGCTTATAATGACTATATCCATATCTTTTCCCATGTATATCATTATGGCAAGTGTGATGAATTACTAATACATTCTTTGGGTTGAGTGCTATATCATAATCATTAACATTGTTTAATGTTAGTTCTTCAATATGATGTACAACTATTGTATCATCTGGTTTAAAAGGCTTATTACAATGCTGACAAACTGGTGGCCTTCCCGATATTACTATACTTCTAAAGTTAGTCCATACTCTTGATTTATAAAATTGATCTAATGTATTCCACATTACCACTCCTTACTTTCTAATTCCTTTTCCTTAATCTTTAATCCTTTCTTACCTAAGTCCGCCTTTGTAGGATCTTCTTTCCACTTCGTTTTATCTCTATTATTAAGATAATACTTTTGTGCCGCTAAATCTGGCCCTTTATATTTTTTAACCTTACTTATCTTTACATCTTCTTTGACTAATACTGTTTGACCATCTTCTGACATAACTTCTTCTTTAATCTTTGTTGGTACTTCCTCGTAATAACTATAGCCAGTACAACATTTGAATAATGCCTGTTCAACTAATTGCTTATTTTTGTCTTTCCCTTGAGCAATTGCCCCTTTTAAATCACTATTTTGTGACTTATAACGCCTAAAAGTTGAGTAACTCATTCCTAGTTTTTGGGCTATTTCTTTATCAGTCATACCCTGCTCAACCCATGATTCTATCTGGGTTAAGCTATCTTTTATTTTTTGCTCATAGTCCTTCATTTGCACCTCCTAAAAATGAACACTTACTTTAATACCCTGTGTTCAAAATTCAAGGCATTTCCCACATTTAAAAAATTTAAAAATAATATCCTTTTTCATGTATCAGTAAAATTATGCTTAACCCTTGATTTTACTTACTTGACCATCAATCTTTTAAATTCCCTCGAATGTTCTATTTGTATCTAGAATCATACATTCACTTTTTACCCTATATATATTAGTAGGTTTTTTTCATTTTAACTCGAATGTTTATATGCTAAAAAATAACACATTCAAAAAGAAATAAAAAAAAAGAACTTAGAATATAAGTTTATTAAGTGTATTACTATACCTGTCATAAACTTCTCGATCTAGTCCTAAATATCTCTTTGTTATTTCTGGGCTACTATGTCCTAACATTTCCTTTACTGCTACAATATCTTTATCATTATCCATGTATATTGTATAGGCATATGTTTTCCTCATGCTATGAGCGGTTATATTTCTTAAACCAAAATAACTTCCTGCTTCTTGTAGAATTCTACTTACATGCGATACAGTTATATGCTTATTTGTTCCTTTTCTGCTTTTAAATATAAACTCATAATCTTCCATATCTTTTATATAATCTTGAAGAATCTTTTTAAGTTTTCTTATAATTGTTACTTTTCTAGGCTTAATATTTTCTTTTCTTATATTTCTGGAATTAACTTTCTTTCCTTCTAGAATTTCAAAGTATCCATAATATAAAGCTTCTCTAACATCCCTTGCCTGTAACTTTACTAAGTCCCCCGCTCTGTATCCTGTGCTTATTCCTAATACAAATAATACATAGTTCCTTCTGGATCTTATTTTTAAATAGTCTTGTATGTCACGAACCTTACCTATATCTTTTATAGGATTAGCAGGCTTTTTTTTAGCCATATGAAAATCTCACCTGCTTTATTCGGCCGCCTTCTTTTCTGTAGGCCCTGCCGCCCATGACTTCTCTTAAGTCATCTGTTGTTTTTTCTACTTTTAAATTTTTTGAGCTGCAATGAGAACAAACAATATACCTTTTTTTGTCAAATGTGTTTTTAACTTGATCCTTTATAAGAATTGTTTCTTTTTTGCAAGTTTCACATTTATATGCAATGTAATACATTATATCCTCACCCCATTTCTTTATTTAATTTTTTGCATGAAAAAAGCACCTAGATAATTTCTAAGTGCTTTTTTTAATTTATTTATTTTTCGTGCAACTCAATTATAACATATTGATAAAAATTATTGCAACACTTTGTAAACTATTTTTTTAAATTTGTAGTTACTTTTTTTGTATTTTATTGTAATAACTAGGCTAATATTTCCCGACTTTTTATAAATTTCGTTAGTTTTTATTAGTCTACTTTAACATAAAAAGTCTGTAACCCTTTATTTATCTAAGTTTACAGACTTTTTAATTATTTATTTAAATTTCGCTAAATGATTTTTAAACGAAGAATATTAGAAAATGCCCCATAATTGTAATGCAAACTTTTTTAATAAAATATTTTTTTTCTTATCTAAAGTTTGTCTACTTATTCCCAATTCTTTTGCTATTAACGTATCAGTTTTAGTATCATCTAACGCTGCTATTAAAGTTTTTCTTTCATCTTCCGTTAATCCTTCAAAAGCTTTTTCTATTTTTATTAAGCTTTCCTGTGTCTTTTCTAGCTGCTCTAGTAACTTTTCTTTCTTAAAAACTGCATTTGCAATTTTTTCATCACCAGTTAAACGTGAACCACCTGGCATACCTGATAAATCTTGTCCACCACAACTTACCATATTCAATTCATGTTCCATTAAACTGCTTTTAAGATTTTCTTCCGCTATCTTAAGATCATTATATTTAATAATTAGTGCTTTTGCTTCCTTTACATAATTCGTTGATAACATCTCTAATCCCCACCTTACCTTTAATTTTTACTTTCTGCCTATTGCGAACTAATCATAAACTCTATCTTGTTTTAGAACTCTAACTCCAAAACCATTTTTAAGTAATTTAGTTAGTGGCATATTTTCTGCTAAACTATCCCCTAAACATTCTGCCAATTTCATTTGTTCATCAGAATTCAATTTAGAATTAAATTCAAAATCAAAAAATACATTTCCATTATCTTCAACAATTTTTGCACTTTTTATATATTCTTCTTTATCTTCTATTAGATCTGTTAGCTGTAATAATATTTTCATTTAGATACCTCCTAAATTTTTGCTATTGTGAACTTATAAATTTCTACTCCAAGTTATATTAATATCTTTATATT
>JBBVGE010000342.1:0-238 GCA_040144665.1 Clostridium perfringens | reverse complement strand
CCTTTCTACGCGAAGTGTTTTTATAGAGAGAATAAGCGAGGAGGTGTTTATATGGTAGTAGGAATACTTATAGGAATAATAATATTAGGGGTAGTAGGGTTTATTCAATACACTCTTATACAAAAAGCTTCAAAAAATAGGGTGGAAAGCTTAGAAAAAGAAGCTAGTTTAACACTTGAGGAGGCTAAAAGAGAAGCTGAATCAACAAAAAAAGAAGCCATATTAGAAGCTAAAGAAG
>JBBVGE010000341.1:0-986 GCA_040144665.1 Clostridium perfringens | reverse complement strand
AATGGTAGTATATTTCTTAAATTTAAAAAGTTTGAATATAAAAGTATAACTTCTAAGAAAAATAACACCATATATAAGTTTTCTAAAAATATAGATTTAACTCCTTCTATTCCTGAAGTAGTAAATAGACCTATTATTAAAAATCCATATCCAATACATGCTAATATTTTCTTCCATAACACCCCTGTTCTGAATCCTGGTATTATTCTATAAAAATTTTTTATAGAAATTTTATCTATTTCTTTATTTAAATTACTATCTTTGTAGTCAATTTCTCTACTTTCATTATCATTTCTTTTGTTAAGGTCTAGAAGTATTGTGTTTTTCTCTTTATTATATATAATTTCTTCATCATAATTATTCGATACTTTATTTAATTTATTTTTTACTAAAAGCAATTCTTCTTTTAATTCTTCAATCTTTTGATATCTATCTGTTGGCGAAAACTCTATACATCTTTTTATTATACTACTTAAATATCCATCATTTAATTTCTTTTTAGGATACATGCCTGTTGTAAGGACATTCATAAGTACACCTACTGAATATATATCACTTCTTCCATCCGTTTGTATAAATCCAAATTGTTCTGGAGGTGCATATTCCTCAGTTCCTTGAATCTTTGTATCTTCATTTATTCCTTCTTTATATTCTCTTGATACATCAAAATCTATTAATTTTAGCACATCATCATTACTTATAATTATATTAGATGGTTTTATATCCCTATGTATAATTGAAGGTTTCATATTATGTAAATACTCTAACATATTACAAAGAGATAACATATAATCTATAACTTTCTCTTCTTTAATAATTCCTTTATTCTCTAAAATTTCTTTTAAAGTATTTCCATGAATGTATTCCTCAATAACTATTAAAGATTCATTATTTTTAAATACTTCATATATTTTAGGTGAATTTTTTAAATTTACTTTTTTTAAAGTTTCATATACTTTTAAATTATAATTAGTTAAAATCTTCTT
>JBBVGE010000340.1:0-257 GCA_040144665.1 Clostridium perfringens | reverse complement strand
AATGGTGAAACTTTTTCAGGATCAAGCCATAAAGCTCCTCCAACAGTTTTACCCATCTTTTCACCTTCGCTGTTAGTAAGTAGGCTACAAGTCATAGCGTATACGCTTTTACCTTCTTTCTTTCTAACTAAATCAACACCAGCAATCATATTTGACCATTGGTCATCTCCACCAAGTTCCATTTTACAATTATACTTTTTATTTAATACATAGAAGTCATAACCTTGCATTAACATGTAGTTAAATTCTAAGAATGA
>JBBVGE010000339.1:0-215 GCA_040144665.1 Clostridium perfringens | reverse complement strand
TTATAGGACATAGTGATTCAGGTAAAACTGCATTATCAGAAGCTTTACTTTATTATACAAAGACTACTGATAGATTAGGAACTTGTGAAGATGGAAATACAGTAAGTGATTATGATCAAGAAGAGAAAAAAAGAAAGATATCACTAGCCTTATCTATTATTCCTTTTGAATATGATGGAACTAAGATTAATATATTGGATACTCCAGGTTATTTT
>JBBVGE010000338.1:0-309 GCA_040144665.1 Clostridium perfringens | reverse complement strand
TAGCTAAAGAAGGAATTAATGCTAGATTAATAAACATACATACTATTAAACCAATAGATTCAGAGCTTATATTAAAAGCTGCTAAAGAAACTGGAGCAATAGTTACATTAGAAGAGCATAATATAATCGGAGGATTAGGATCAGCTGTAGCTGAGGTTGTTGGAGGAGAATATCCAGTACCAGTAGTTAGAGTTGGTGTTAAAGATACATTCGGAGAAAGTGGTAAACCAGACCAATTATTAAAGGCTTATGGATTAACTTCAGAAGAAGCAGTTAAGGCTGCTAAGAAAGCAATGAGCTTAAAAAGAT
>JBBVGE010000337.1:0-512 GCA_040144665.1 Clostridium perfringens | reverse complement strand
TTCTCCCTTTTCTCTTGCTTTTTCTGCCTCTTCCAAAGCTAAACTAAGCACCCTTAACTCTCCTCTTTTTCTCGTTTATATGTGTAAACTCTAACCTTTTTTACCCTATTTCTATCTAATTCTTCAACAATAACTCTAAAGTCATTAGTTTTAATTTCCTCTCCAACCTTAGGCATTCTTCCTAAATAACCTATTACATATCCTCCAATAGAATCAAATTCCTCAGATTCTATTTCAAATCCTATCATATCGCTTAAGTCAGAAAGTCTTGTGCTACCATCTACTACGAACTCATTTTCTTTGATAACTTCTATATCTTTGTCTCTCTCATCGTATTCATCTTCAATATCTCCTACGATTTCTTCTATTAAGTCCTCAATAGTAACAATACCAACTGTTCCACCATATTCATCTAGTACTACTGCTATGTGATTTCTAGTTGTTTTCATCTCTGCAAATAGTTCTGTTATCTTTTTAAATTCAAAGGTTCTAAAAGGTTCTCTCATGTATTC
>JBBVGE010000336.1:0-227 GCA_040144665.1 Clostridium perfringens | reverse complement strand
ATGTGCTCTACCGACTGAGCTAGCGAACCATATTATTTGGCAGGGATAGCAGGATTTGAACCTACGAATACCACAGTCAAAGTGTGGTGCCTTACCGCTTGGCGATATCCCTACATGGGGTGAATGATGGGACTCGAACCCACGACAACCAGAACCACAATCTGGCGCTCTACCAACTGAACTACATTCACCATATGGTGCGTCTTAAGAGATTCGAACTCCTGGCC
>JBBVGE010000335.1:0-217 GCA_040144665.1 Clostridium perfringens | reverse complement strand
ACGCAGCTAGAGAAAAAGATTTAGGTGAAATAAATTCAGATCAATTAGGAGATGCTATAAGAGCTCATGGAGTTAAATGTACAAATGTACACTCTCATGAAGAAGCATTAGAATATGTAAATGCTAACTTATCAAAAGGTGACTTACTTTTAACAGTTGGAGCTGGTGATGTAGTTAAAGTTGGTGAACTTTTTTTAAAGTAAATTAATTTAAAGAC
>JBBVGE010000334.1:0-1523 GCA_040144665.1 Clostridium perfringens | reverse complement strand
GTCTGCCCCCTTTGGCCACTCGGGAACTCCACCAGATTTTCTTTCAAGTTTTAAATCGTTTTGCCTTTCGGCCAACCGACAATAGTTAGTATATATTCATATACTCTTTATTTCAAATGACAAAACATATCAAAATAGCAAATTAAACTTAATTTTCTTTTCTTTTCTTATTAATACTTTATTTTTCACCACAATTCACTTATTTGTTTTTATACTAAACTTTCCAAAAAATCTATATTTATATATGGAGATAATATATTCTTTATTTCATTATAATCATCTGATTTTAGTCTACGTTTTAAAACCCTAACCACCTCTGTTATTCCTTCTTTTTCTCCATTTTTCTTTAGACTATCTTTTATCTTTTCTACATCTACAGTTGATATTTTATTGACTACTGTAAGTAACTTTGTTTTTTCCGCTAAACTAAGTTTCCCCATTATATCTTCTTTATTTATATTAAATATTTTTGCATTAGTCGCTTGTGTTTCTTCTTTTTTATTGGTAGAAGTACTATTTGAATTTTTATCTTTTTTATTTTCTTCATTATAAGAATTATTTAAATAATTCTTACTTGTTTTAGTATTATCATTTAAAGATTTATCATTAATATCTTCTTTTTTATCTTTTTCTTCCTTATTATCATCATTATTTATATCAATATTCTTCCCTGCATTATCTTCTTTATTAATATCTTTTTCAGTATTATTATCTTCTATTATTTTTGAGTTTTCTAATACTAACCCATTATTAATTTTCTCTTTAGGTTGCCAAAAACCAACGAAATATACTGTAAGTGAAGTTGTTATAGCTAATATGCTTGTAATTAATATCTTTTTCATAATACACCTCCTATAAAGAATACTTTCCATATAGGATATTTTTATTCAAATTATTCTATTTTAAAATATGTCTTCATATATTATAAGCATGGAGGTGCTTATATGGAAAAAAGAATTCATCACACATCCCCACTTGCTTATTATAATATTTCGCAAGCTATTTTAGATTGTTTTTCCGAAAATACTGTAATAGTTTGTATTGGGACAGATAAATGTATTGGTGATTGTTTAGGACCATTAGTTGGTACCTTACTAAAGGAAAGTCAATTTCCCCTTCCTGTGTATGGTTCAATCGATAATCCTATACATGCTTTAAATATAGATAAACAATTAAACATTATAACCAAAGAGCACCCTAATGCATATATAATTGGTATAGATGCATGCTTAGGACAAGAAGCCTCTATTGGAGAGATTCATATTAGAAACTTTGCAATACGTCCTGGAAAAGGTGTGGGCAAATCACTTCCTGATGTTGGAAGTAAATCTATCGTCGGTATTATAGATTCTAATGAAAATGCTGATTTTTTCTATACTAGATCAATTAGACTCTCTTTGGTATTAAATATGGCGAGAGTTATATCTAAGGGTGTTATTCATGCATATTATGAATATTCTAATCCTGACAAAATTCCATTAATAAAATAAAAAATAAACCTAGAGTATACTCTAGGTTTATTT
>JBBVGE010000333.1:0-16522 GCA_040144665.1 Clostridium perfringens | reverse complement strand
TTAATTTATATATTACTAGAATATTTTAACAAAAACAATAAAATATGACTAAGTATTCTAATATTAAAATTTAGTTAAAAAAATTTATATATTATCTAAATTTTAACGATTAAAAATATTACACTAAAAAAAAGAGGAGGTATAATATACCCCCTCTTTCAGTCTACTTTAATTTTCCTAAAATATAATTAAGATTATCCAGATGATTATATTTGAAATATTTAAAAAATTCATTATTAAACGTATCTGAAATTCCTGCAAAGCAAATAAATTTTTCTAGATTAGTATTTAATTCCTCTTCTTCTAAATTACCATTAATAAAATTTCTTATACTATCTTTACTAGTATCTAGAATATTTAATATTTGTCTCATATTTTGATAAATAACATTTTGTCTTCTTACATACGTATTCAAAACTTCTGTATATATTGCATAAGTAGATATAGTACTAAATAAGTTTGAATTGAGATTTTTTAATTGATCTAAACTTTCTAGTTTGCAATAATTTAAAAAGTTAACTAGTAAATCATTAATATTTTCTTCTTCCTCCAAATGGTTATAGATAATTCTTTCAACGCAATTTCTTTTGTTACAAACCTTTCTCATTTCAATGATATTCATAATATCAACCCTTTCTTTTTTGTAATGATCCAATAAATTCTCTTTTGTATATTTTTATAAATTCTATATGTTTTTTAAAATTCCTTCAAAAAATAGAAAATAATAGAATTTATAAAATATTTTCTATAAAAGAATAAATATGTATTATATGGAAAATATATTAATAAGTTAAGATAAAGGTGTGGTATAAATGAGGAATAATATAATTAAAGTACTAATAATAACAATTTTAGCAATATTGTTTGGAAGTTGTATTTTTAATTCACTAATTGATATAAATAATAAAGGCATTAATGTTTCAAGCAGTTATGATAATTGGAATAAAATAAAAGTAATTGAAACTGATAATACGATATATTCTAAAATTAACTATTCTAATAGCTTATCACTAGAAAAAAGGGAGTTTAATAAATTAAATTACCTTTATAAAGGATATAATGGTAAAGCAATTACTATACTTGGAACATTAGATTCGATTGGAGATAATATATGGGCAGGGTATGTAAATGATAATTTATATGGAATATCATATTGTAAAATTAATATCAATAATAAAGAAATAATAGTTACTTATAATAGATTAGATTCTAATTGTGGTAGTATTGAATATTTTAATAAATCAAATGAAAAGGTAACTGAAAATAAAGTTTATAATATAATTGATAAAACATATACTACAAATTTAGATGAAAAAGCTAAAACTAATAAAATATCTAATATCTTAATTGAATAATCATCTTCTTACAGAAACATTAATAATTTAAATCTTTTGTGTAATAAAAGCACATTTTATTTAGTATTATTTAAACATATGACTAGTAAGGTGTGTGAAGAATAAATGAATGATATTATAGAATGGTTAATAACATTTACAGGAACTATGGGATACGTTGGAATATTTCTCATTGTAGCTTTAGAATATGCATGTTTTCCTATGTCAAGTGAGATATTATTACCTTTAATAGGTATGTTAGTTTATAATGGAGAATTAAATTATTTATTTGTTATTGTTATTTCGATTCTAGCAGGAATAATTGGGTCAACTATATGTTATTTTATAGGATTTGTTGGGGGATCACCGCTATTAAATTATAGTAAACTAAAATTTCCAAAAACCAAAAGAATAATTAATTCTTTAAATAGATGGTTTAATATGTATGGAAAGATATCTGTACTGGTAGCTAGAGTTGTTCCAATAACCAGAACGTATATTTCTATATTAGCTGGAGCACAAAAATTAAATTATTTAATATTTATAACATATTCATCTATTGGCATTGCTTTTTGGAATACAGTATTAATACTTATAGGGTATTTTTTAGGAGATAAATTTGAATTAATAACTAGCTTATTGAAAAAATATTTAAATATAATAGTGGTTTTAATAATTATAATAATATTTATATTTCATAAAATTAAAAATAAAAAAAGAAGAATTATTGCTAAAATATAATAAAAATAACCTGTATTTATATTATACAGGTTATTTTTATTAATAATCAATTCCGCAAGCTTTTATATTTTCCTTATTATCTGAACTACAAGGTGTTACAGCATAAGTCATATTACATTTTGGACACTTACATACTAATGTATCCATAACAAAAGTATCACCACATGAGCAATCTATAGTATGATTAACCTTTGTTGGCATATTTTCAAATCCTTTACCTCTAACTAAATCTGCAACTGCTTTGCCATCATTTCCTAAAGATGAACACCCACAACTCATAATCATTTCCTCCTAAGCTTTATTAATTTATTTTAATTATATAAGATTTATAATAAAATTTCGGTAACATATGATACGAGATAATGTACCGATACATTATGATGTATTTAAATAATATGATAACATAATTAATAAATATTTTATAGGAGAAAATTAAAATGAACACACAAAATAATAGACAAAAAAGAGTAGCCGTAATAAATGACTTATCAGGAATAGGAAAATGTTCATTAGCAGTTGCATTACCTATACTTTCAGTATTTAATATAGCAACATGTCCATTACCTACAGCTGTATTATCAAATCAAACAGGATTTAATAAATTTTCATTTTATGATTTAAGTACTAGCATGAGAAATGTATTAGAAATTTGGAATAAAAGTAATGAACATTTTGATTCTATATACACGGGTTTTCTAGGTTCTGAAGATCAAATAGATATGATAGAGAATTTAATAAAATTCAATAATGAAGCTTTAGTTATAGTTGATCCTGTAATGGGTGATAATGGAAGTATGTATGATACATATACATTATCACTATGTAATAAAGTTAAAGAATTAGTAAGTATGGCTGATATAATAACTCCAAATATAACGGAGGCTATAATATTAGCAGAAGAGAATCTTGACAAATATAATTCAAATAATATAGATATAAACAAAGCAAAGTCTATAGCTAAATCTCTTTCAAAACTTGGACCTAATTATGTGATAATAACAGGAATTATAGTAGATAATAATATTTTTAATATACTATACATTAAAGAAACAGATGAATTTTGCTTAGAAAAATCTCCTTATCATAATTATAGCTATAGTGGAACTGGAGATATATTTACATCATTGATCACAGGTTATGTTTTAAAAGGAGTCGATATAAAATTAGCCATGAAAAGAGCTTCTAATTTTATTTCAAAAGCTATTAATAGAACAGTAAGAATTTCAACAGATCCTAAATATGGAATTCAATTTGAAGGAATTTTAAAGGAGATTTTACTAGATGAATTATAATACAAAATTATTAATAAAAACAGCTTTATTTATTGCTATTATTGTTATTATGACAACATTCTTTTTACATATACCCACAGGATTAAATGGTGGATATATTCACTTAGGAGATGTTTTTATTTTTCTAGCAGCAGTATTCTTACCAAAAAGATATGCTATAATATCAGCAATTATAGGAGGTGGATTATCAGACCTTTTATCAGGTGCAATAATTTGGGTTATTCCAACTATGATAATAAAGCCACTGCTAGTATTATCATTTACAAATAAAAGCGAAAAGATAATATGTAAAAGAAATATATTAGCTTCAATACTAAGCATTTTTATAACTTATATCGGATACTCTGTTGCAAATGGTATATTTGTTGAGAATATATTTCTAGGATTTTCAGCGGCTAGCCTAGATATAATTCAAGCAGTATCTAGTTCAATTATTTTTATAATTATAGGTAGTGTATTAGATAAAATCAAAGTACTTCATAAAGTTACTTCATAAAGTTACTTCATAAAGTTAGATTGATATATTATATTGTTATATTTAACTATAAATGATAGAATATTGTAAAAGAACAAAAAATATATGTGAAAACATATATTTTTTCTATTATTAATAATATATGTACAATAAGTTTTATTTAATGTAAATTCATAAAATTATATCTTAATAGATAAATTAAGTTACGAATATTAAGCTATATATAAGGGAAAATAATAAAGTAATTTATTTTTATTGAGGTGATTTTATGACACAAAATGAATTTCCTAAAGATTTTAGTAAACAAGAAGAAATTATACAACCTGGTATAGAAGAAGATATGAATCCATCACCTATATATTCTCTAGATAAATATATAAATGATGGGAAAAGGCTAAAAAATAAGATAGCTATAATTACTGGTGGAGATAGTGGAATTGGTAGAGCTGTTAGCTTAGCTTTTGCAAGAGAAGGAGCTAAAGTTGTAATAGTTTATTTAAATGAGTCTAAAGATGCTAGTAAAACTTTAGAATTAATTAAAGAACAGAATTCTGAAGGGATAATTATAAAAGGTGATATAGGGGAAGAGGGATTTTGTACAGAAGTTGTAAAGAAGACTATCGAGGAATTTGGAACCATTGATATACTTGTTAATAATGCAGCAGAACAACATACTTCTAATTCTATAGTACAAATTACTTCTGAACAATTAATAAGAACTTTTAAAACTAATATTTTTTCAGCATTTTATATGACAAAAGCTGTTTTACCATATATGAAAGAAGGAAGTTGTATTATAAATACAACTTCAGTTACAGCGTATCATGGACATGAAACTTTAATTGATTACTCATCAACAAAAGGTGCATTGACTTCTTTTACAAGAAGCCTATCATTAAACTTAGCAGATATGGGAATTCGCGTAAATGCTGTAGCACCTGGTCCAGTGTGGACACCGTTAATACCATCTTCATTCAAAAAGAATGAGTATCAAAAATTCGGGTCAAAAGTGCCTTTAAAAAGACCTGCACAACCTGTAGAATTAGCTGAAGCATATGTTTTTTTAGCTAGTGAAGGTGCATCCTTTATAACAGGAGAAACAATACATATTAATGGGGGAGAAATAGTTAATAGTTAATATATTTAGGGGGATGTAATGAGGGTAGATGTGGAATTTAATAAATTTAAAAGTATTCAATTTAATATTACTAAAAATGTTTTAATTATTACGTCATGTACACTATTAGTAATCTTATTATTAGAACGATTTATAAATACTAAAATACTAAATGAGTTAGTAACATTTATAATTAAGAATAATGTATCACAAAGCGATGCTATTAATTTGATAAATGAATATTTAAATAAACTAACTTTTTCTAGTATGTTTATTATGTTTGTTGGTATATTTGTAATAGTTATTATTTTTTGGAATATTATTGGAAAATTTGTAAGATTGCTAAATGGAGTAAGATTGCATATTGAATATTTAACAGGTGGAATTTATCACTATAAAATAAAAGATAAATATTTGATAAGAGAAGATGAGATAGGAGCAATTTGTAAGGCATTAGATAAAATGCAGAAATTAACAATAGAAATGGTTGATGATTTAAAACAATCTACTGGTAATATGAATGATCAGTCATCTAACTTAAAAATAATTTCGCAAGGATTATCTAATACTACAACAGATATATCTAATTCTATAAGAAATATTCTTAAAGCTATATCAGAAGAATCAGGAGATATTATAAATATAATTGAAAAAATAAATGAATTTAGTGAGATATTAAATGAGGAATTCAATGAAGTTGAAACAATTTCTATTATGGTTAAAGAAGTAGAAAATAACGCAATAGAAAGTAATAAAGACGTACATTTATTAACTAAATCTCTCAAAAATTTTGAAATGACATTTAAAATTTTCATAGATATATTAAATGAAATGAATGATAATATAAAGAAAGTTAATGAAATTACAGATCTAATTAATAATGTAGCTGAACAAACTAATTTACTTGCCCTTAATGCAGCAATTGAAGCAGCAAGAGCTGGAGAGGCTGGTAGGGGATTTTCTGTAGTAGCCGATGAGATTAGAAAATTATCAGAAAAGACTAAAGCGTCATCAATTTCAATTAATTCATTAACTGAAAATATATTAGAAAGTTCTAAAAATTTAAGTGTTAAAACATCAAAAATGAATTTAGAATTAAAACATCAAAAATTTGGAATGCAAAAAGCAATTGATTCTTTTAAATTGATATCAGATTCTGTATCTATTATAACACCTAAAATGATTAGGTTATTTAATAATTCTAATAAAATGTGTAAATCTAATATTGAAATAATAGAAAAAATTAAAATTTTATCTTCAGTAAATAAAGGTATATGCATAAGTACAGAAAATATATCTGATTCTTCAGAATTAACTAAAGATAATTCTAAAAAGTTATTAATGTATGCTACTGAATTAAAAGATAATGCTAAAATAACAACAAATTACATAAATAAATTTATTTTAAATGGACCAGATGAAGAAGAATAATATTAAAAACGCCTATAAATAACTAAAGTATAATATTATTTGATAAGATTATACTAATATAGAGGAAGGTGATACATATGGGAAAAAATAAAAAGAATAAAGAAAGTTATGGGAGTCTATCAAATTCAAAAGTAAAGAGTTATAGTGAAAATCGCGATAATAGAAATACCTTTACAGAACAGAATATAATTAAATAGTATCTATAATAAGAAGATGGCTAATTGGAGGAAGCTCTTATTAGCCTTTTTAAATTTATTTGTATTTAATTATTGTCATAAGCTAATATAGTTTCTACAAAGTTAATTCGTTAAAAAGCCTATTATAAAATATTATAAATAAAATATATCGAAAGTTGTGAAATTTAATAATTTACATACTTTATTATAAAATTTTATATAATAATTGTTTAGAACAAAATTTTAAGTTATAATATTAAAATGTGATTTAAAAGAAAGTTTAATATTATTACTTAGGAGGAGTAAATGAAATACATTATAAATGTACCAGATGAACTAAAAGTTCGGGTAGAAGAAATAATAAATAATATAAATAATTTTTGTAGTAAAGTATTAGATGATGAATATTCAGAAATATGTGCTAAGTTAATTGAAGTATTAGCTAATAATGAAGATAATAAGTTATCAAGAGGGAAAAGTAATACATGGTCTGCTGGAATAGTCCATTCAATTTTCTTTGTTAATGATACTCTTAATAAAAGAGGTATAAAAATGGATGAATTAGCAGATTTTTTTGAAGTCTCAGAAGGAACTATTGGAAGTAAATCAAGAGAGATTAGAAAACTATTAAATATAGACAAGACATCTAAAGAGTGGAAAATAAAAGATGATAAGTCTAAATGCTCATCTTTCTGTGAGAGGGAAGAGAGTGTCATTGATCTATTTGATAAAGCATTAGATATGGATGATGTAGAAAAAGGGGCTATAGAGCTTAGAAAATGTTCTACGATGTTAAAGGATAAGCTTGGAAAAGACTATTTTAATGAATATAAAGGACAAATAGGAATATCTGCAGAAGGTGATTTCTATTTAACTATATTATCGACATTATCTAACTATGAGTTTGCCTTAGGAAATTATGAAGAAAGTTTTAGAATAGAAAAAGAGTTATTAGATATAGATGAATATGATTCAAGAAATGTAAGACATTCTATAGTTTTTAGAGCATTAATAAATAAAGATTACGAATATACTAATATGATTCTTCAAAAATATAATGAAGAAGATTGCATATTCTTTAAATATGCAAAAGTATTATATTACTATTATAAAAATGATAGAAAAAATGCTAGAAAAGCTTTAAAAAAAGCATTAAAACATAATTTCTATTTTATAGAATGTTTAGTTGGAAATATACCAACTGTCGATGGAGAAATAAGTTCTTATAAAAAAGGAAGCTTAGAAGAGGCGAGTCTTTGTATAGAATATAGTCTACCATTATGGACAAATGAAAAAATCGGATCATGGCTTATTAAAGCTATAAATAAGATAAAATAAAAAAGTAGGATTAAATCCTGCTTTTTTTTATTTTATTAAATATTTAAATTGCTTAACCCTATATATGAATATGTACTTTAAATAAAAATATAGTGATTTATATTTTTACCGTAGTTTTTCTTTATGTAAATGCTATTAATTTTAATAATACTTGATATAAATTCATAGATATATAAGAAGAGTAATTGTGAATGGAGGAGCATATTTTGGACTTTCTTCTTTATTTAGATGAATTATTAATAACAGGATTATCTTCCTTAATAGGGGAAGGATATATTGAGGTTATTACTAGAAAAAAAACATGTGATAGAACTTTAAGCGGTAAATTACACAATGAGAATAAGGAAACAAATTTTTGTGAAGATAGACATAGCAAAGATAAAAGAGAAGGATATAAAGGTTACACTAATTCAGATGCAAGTACATATACTTATGGATGTGATAATGATAGTACTATAGAAGAGCGAGGTTATGTTAAAATAGAAGAAGAAGAAAAAAGAATTTTTACTATGTTCAGTTTTCATAGAAACATACTAATTACTCTACAAGATAAAGGAGAACTTAAAACTTTAAGTGATGTATGTTCAGGAAATGTGAATGAAGGTGATTATGTTCAAGTAAATGGAACAATATGTAGTGAATCTTTAAGTGAATATGTAGATTCATTAAAGACTATTATAAACTGTTTTGGCTGCGATAAATTAAATGAATTATCATCTGGTAGTAATTCTTTAGATTTTAATATAATAGATAAATTTTTAAATGAGATTCAATCCAGATTACATCTAAATAATACAAGTGATTTAATATTAAAATGTAAAAATAAGGATATAATATTAACAATAAATAATAGTTATTTTTTAAATAATAATGCTAATAAATTAGATAGTATAGATTGTAATTGTAATATAGTAGGTAAAATAGTTAAAAAATGTTACGATAATGATAACATCAATTTTTTAAGAAAGACAGGTCAACAAGATTTTTATGAAGAGATGTTATATAAATGTATACCAGCATTTGATTGTCTATATAAGCTAGGAATTACTCCGCCTAAATGTCCTAGAATAAAAATAACAGATAATCCTTATCAAATTATTCCAATAAGTATATATATTTAAAAAAGACACATATTGAATTGAGCTATTACAGTAGACTGCATAAAGTATTTTTAACTATAACTACTTAACCAGGCTCATTTCAATATTTACATGTGTCTTTTAATTTTAGAAAGTAAATTTTAATTGGAATTTTAGATTAAGCTTAGAATTATTTAAATTTGCTTCTTTTATAGAAATTCCATAGTCTTTATATAATGATATAAAGATATCGTTGTTTACTTCATCTTTTGATATAATAGAGTTATTTTCTATATAATTAAATATGTAAGATTTAGGAATATTAATAAAACCAACTTTTCCATAATTATAATGAAGAACTGCATCGTTATTTTTAACTGAAACGGTAAAATCTGAAATTGCTTGAAGAGGAATTCCTTTATAATTAAAATTAATATATAATAGTAGATGATTATCATTAATTATAGTTTGTATTCCTGTTAATTCTTCAGGTTTTATAGAATTACTTCTGATAAAAGAAATAATTAAATTAGTTATCTCTTCTTCGCTAAATGATACTGTTGATTCTAATTTAATACCTGATAAATTTAAATCTATATTGTTTGGAATAAATTTTTTAAGTAGATTTTTAGTATCTATCGGAATTTCGGAATTAATTGAAGTTACTTGAACTTTAGGTTCAAAACTAACTTTATATGTAATAAAAAGTGATGCAATAATAGTTATGATTATTATTGGTATTATTAATATTTTTTTATTTAATTTACTCATAAAAACACCTCAAAGTCTTATCATTAAATGTAAATTTAATGATTTAATATTAAATACAATTATATCAGTGAAGGGATTAATATACAAATGAACAATAATATAGAGGCTTATTATTATATAGAAGGAGAAAAGAATAATTTTATATTACAATATATTATTAAAGATCCTAATAATAATAAAGTTTTAATAAAAATAAAAAAGAGATTAAAAGAGAATTCATATAATACAGCATATTATCATGGATTATATTATATATGTAAAAACATACTTTCTCTTATTGCTTTAAATGAAATAAAAACAGAGAGTAATATTATATTTTTTACTAATAAAAGAGATATAATAAATAAAATAAATAGACGAAGTTTCTCTTATAGTGAAGAATATGAATATATACAGTTCTTTTTAGATAAGTTTTATAATTACAAATGCATAGGAACAAAGAATATAAAAAAAATAATAAATAAAGAAAAAAAGCCTTCAATGGCGTTATATATTAAATGTAAAAAAGCAGGTAAAGAATATAAAAGACTTATAAAAAGAAATAGTACATTATTAAAATTAGATAAACATCTTATTAAAACAAAAGAGCTTATATTTTTTGATTTTGAAATGAATTGTGTTGGAAATTTTAATGATGTAGAGATAGTAAGTATAGGTGCAGTAAAAACAACATTAAATGGGAAAATATTATCTAAATTTTATAGATGTATAAAACCTAAAAAAATATGTAAATTAACAGATAAATGTATAGAAATAACTTCTTTAAAACAAGAAGAAATAGATAATGCTAATAGTTTTGAAATTGTTTTTAAGGAGTTTGAATTATGGTGTGGACATAATAAGAAATTATTTTTATACTGGGGTGGAAATGATATTACTGTTTTAAAAAATGATAGTAATAGAACAAAAGAAAATCTAAAAATTGTTGATAATATCGTCAATTATAATATTGACTATCAAGAGATATTATGTAAAGATATATTAAATTTAAACGATTCATTATCTTTAAAAAATGCAGTTTTAAAATACGGTATTTTATTTGAAGGATCACAGCATAATGCATTAGATGATAGTTATAATTTAAGTAAATTATATTTTGAAGAAAGAAAGAGGAGATAATAAAAATTATATCTCCTCTTTTATATTGGGAAAAAGCATCCTACTAATATTCCTAATACTATTCCTCCTAAAACTTCAAATGGAGTATGACCTAACAATTCTTTTAGCTTTACATGATCTAATTTAAATTTATTATCATTCGACAATATTAAATTTAGTAACTTAGCATACTCACCAGCAGCTCTTCTAATACCCATTGCATCATACATTACAATTGATGCAAATACAAATGAGAGAGCAAAAAGAGGAGATTCAAATCCTGTTATCCGGCCTATTCCTACAGTTAATGAAACTATAAAAGCTGAATGAGAACTTGGCATTCCCCCTGTTTCAAATAGTCTATTAAACTCTATTTTTTTTGTTACTATGTAACCAAATGGTATTTTTAAAAACTGAGCCAAAAATAAAGCTATTAAACTTAAAATAATTAATTTATTTTCTACTATCATATATATCACTCCATATTTTACAACTATTTTTATTATACCTTTTAAGATAAAAAATAATAAGCTAATAAAAGAAAATTTTAATTTAAGTATATGAACAAATATTGAAAAAAGATAAGTTGATAAGAGTTAATTATAATAATATGATAGAATAAAAAAGGGGGGATGACGTAACGATGATCAATATTGCAATTTGTGATGATGACTATGCTTTTTTAAATATATTTGAAAAGCAAATATATAGTATATTTAAAAAATTTAAAGTAGATATAAATATTGAGAAGCATTCAGATAGCTTAAACTTTGCACAAACATATAGAAAGAACTTCTATGATATAATATTTTTAGATATATGTATGCCAAGTATTAATGGCTTACAGGTTGCTGAAAGAATAAGAAATATAGATACTAATGTAGAGATTGTTTTTGTAACATCATTTGATAAATGCGTATTTAGAAGTTTTAAATTTAGACCATTTAGGTTTATTAGAAAAAATAGGATAAATGATGAAATTGAAGAAGTAATAGAAGATTTTTTAGATTACTATAGAAAAGAAGATATGATTTCACTTAAGATAAAAGATGGTTTTATAAATTTAAACAAAAATGAAGTATTATATTTTGATATTGAAAATAGAAAAATACGAATACATACAAAAAACGAAATATATTATTCAACTAATGTAAAGTTTAATAAATTTGTCGAAGAATTAGAAAAAAATGAATTTATAGAAGTGCATAGAGGATATCTAGTAAATAAAAACTTTATTAAAGAATACAGAAAAAATATTATTACATTATATAATAATGAAAGTATACCTGTAAGCAGATATAAAGTAAGTCAAGTCGAATCAGTATTTAAGAATATACTATAATGTTATCTACGTTTTTTAATTGAATTAATATAAAATAGAAATTTTAAAGGATTTATTTATTATTGAGTCTAACTTTTTAGACTCAATTTTTTTATTATAATATATAATTAAATTATCAAAATTTAATTATATAAAAATTAGTTTTTAATTAAAGTTATATCAAATGTGTTGATTTACTTATAAACATGTTTTACTATAATTGTATTATAAATAAAAGGGGGAGGACTATTGCCAAAAATTATAAAGAATTTAGATGAAAAAATATTCAATGTTGCTTGGCAATTATTTACTGATAGCGGCTATGATAACGTTGATATTAAAGCCATAGCTAAAGAATGTAATGTTGCCGTAGGAACACTGTATAATTATTATGGGAATAAGAGAGACTTATTTTTAAAAGTTCTAGAAAAAAGTTGGAATAATACTTTTACTAAGTTAAAAAAAGAAATATTTAAAGAAGAAAAAAATGACTTTAAGACAATCAAGTTTGTTAAGGTCTTATATGCTGATATTAAGGAGAGAAAAGGATTAGGAACAGAGATATTAAATCAAAATAAGATAATAAAAGAAAATATAATTATTCGATTATCAGAATTTATAAATGAAATGAATTTAGAAGACTTTAAAAGAGGAACAGATAAAGAAGTTAATAATTTAATTAAGTTACTTTTATATAATATAGTATTTTTAATTAATGTAAGAGAATACAATGATAATGAGAATATTGAATTTTTAATTTGCATATTAAAGACATTTTAATTTTACTTGAATAATAATTATATTAAGTAATAATTTATCTGGGGGATGTCATGCTATATAAAAAATATTTAAAAAACATAATAGATTGTGATATAATTTATGAAAATGAATTCAATAAAGATACTGTCTTCTGTCATCATTGTGGAAAAACTATTGAAGAAGAAAATTATATTGATGAAATTGCAGGAGAAGTATATTGTTCAATTGAATGTTATAAGAGAAAAATTGAAGATGAATATTCTTAAGCTAGTTTTTATGACTAGCTTTTTTATATTGTAATAAAAAAACTAAATTTGCTAATAATAAATTTGATATACCAAAGGAGGGATACATATGCCTATTCAAGTAATTACATCTATAATTTCAGCAGTATCAATTTTAGCTGGTTCAGCATTAGGAGCTTGGTTTAGTTGGCTTATAAATAATAAAATGCACAAAAGAAAGATGAAAGAAGAATATGATATTATAAAAGATAACAGAAAATATGAGGAGCGCTTTAAGATTAAAGAACTATGTGCAAATGCAAATGTTATAAGATTAGATATATGTACCTCTATATATCAAAGTATAAGAATAGTATCAAAAAGTATTGATATGAATTATCTTTATCCTATACCAATAAATAAAAATTATTCATGTGCTGTTTCTACTTTAAGTGATAAATATAATATAAAAGAATTAAGTTATCTATATCAGCTTTATGGCATAATAGAGAAGGTTAATTATGATGTATTAAAGTATAATAAAAGTATTCATAAGGAAGAGGATAGTATTATACATGGATTTTATGCAATACTAGAAAAGGTATATGGAGGAAATGTAGAAAAAATTCTAAAATTAAATATTGATACAATTTCATATAAAAATTTATGCGATAATGAATATATAAAGGATGGCTATAAAGAACTATTAAGTAGACTTGATAATCTATGTATAGAAGAAAATATAATGAAAAAAAATACTAAATAAAATAAATTTATTAAGAAATATTTAAGGTATATATAAGAAATAATAAATTGACATTTTATAGGAAAATCTGTAAAATCCTTATATGTAGGAGTGATGGGGGAGTGAAAAAATCAAAAATAATAATATTAATAGGTTTATTAAGTATAATTACAACAATAATTATACTTAAACCAACAGAATTAAATCCCAAACATAAATTTTATTCTGTAAATTCCTTAATAGAATCTTTTAATAATAATCTTTTACTTGTTCAAGATGACAAGTTTAATAATGTAGATACTCAAAGCCTTTATGATTGTATATCTAGAAGAAAAAGACTATCTTACTCAGGAAATAATTATAATAAAATTGAATTAAAAGAGAAAATAGAATTATCTGATAGTGAAAAAGAAACTATGATAAATAAATATATAAGTAATACTAAAAAATTAAATAATTATAAATTATCTAGTGAAATTATTCCTCTTAGATTTAAGGCATATGGTATAACTTATGTTTATGATTACTCAAATGGGAAAAATAGTGTAATTGATAAAATGAGAACACCTCTAATATTTGATACTATTGCCATAAAAGAAAATGGAAGCTATGTATTTGATTTATTTTTATTTAATGAGCAAAATTCAGATAATTCTAATCATGAGGTGATAAATTGATAGAAGTTATAAATGTCTCAATGAGTATAGATAATAAACAAATACTGAAAAATATAAGTTTTAATTGTAATAAGGGACGAGTAGTTGGATTAATTGGTCCAAATGGAGCAGGAAAAACAACTCTTATAAATTGTTTAACAGGAATTTATAAACCATTAAAAGGAAGTATATTATATGATAATGTAGAGGTTTTTGATAACTCAAATATAAAAGAATTTATAGGATATGTACAAGATGAAAATATATTTTTCTCTAATTTTAAAATAAAGGATATAAAAAAATATTATAAGCTTGCATATAAAAACTTTAATGAAGAAAAGTTTTTGAAAATAAATAAACTATTTAAGATACCATTGGATAAGAAAGTTTTCCAATTATCAAAAGGTATGAAAATGCGTGTAAATATAATGTTTGCATTTTCAATAGGTGCTAAATATTTAATACTTGATGAACCAACTTCTGGATTAGATGTTATTTTTAAAAAGAAATTTTTTGATTTATTAAAAAATGAAGCTAAAGAAAATAATACAGCTATAATTCTAAGTTCTCATCATTTAAATGAATTAGAAAACATATGTGATGATATAGTTATTATAAATAATGGAGAAGTTTTATATAATGATAGCCTTACAAACTTAAATACTAAAGTAAAAAAGATACAGGTAGCTTTTGATAGACCGATATATGAAGAGGACTTTTTAGAATTTAATGAAATATTCTCTATAAATAAAATAGGACGAGTCTTTACATTAATAACTAAAGATTGTAATAATGTATTTATAAAAAAATTAAATAAACTAAATCCCATATTCATAGAGGAAATAAACTTAACTTTAGAGGATATGTTTATTTATCAAGTTGAAGAGGGGTGTATAAATGAAAAATATAATTAAAAAAAGTTTAATTTATCAATGGTTTTATTCAACAAAGTGGGCCATAGCATTAGTAACATTTATATGGACAGGCTATTCATACTTTGATATTTATAATTATAAAATTATAGATTTTAAAAGTAGAATAGCTACATTTACTAATGATAAATTTATTTTAATTAGTTTCAGTTCACTAATAGTATTCATAAGCTTAATAATATTAGTATATATATCTGGAAATGGACTTAAGAAAAGAAGCAAAATGATAGTAATAAACAGCGGACCTTATAATAGAAATGAAATATTTTGGAATAATTTATTATGTAACATAAGTATAGTTATATTATTTATAGCTATATATATATATTTAGCTATATGTATTAAATATAAATATAGTGATGTTCTATATTATTGCTCTAATTATTATGAAGTATTACTTAAAGATTGCTTTAAGTTATTAATTCTAGGTCTATTAACTATTTCATATTCACTACTTATAGATAGATTATTTTCAAATTCTTTTGTTACAATTATTGCAATATTATTAGCCCCTATGTCTTTATTTATATTTATAATTGTTAACATAGATGTAATTATAAATAGAGATTCATTTAATAATATATACAGATGCCTAGAATATATTAAGGATATTTTTTTATCATATTTAAACTATTTTCAATATGAGACTGAAAGAGACAGTTATTTATATTCTTTATCAAATAATACTAAAATAGATATATTTGTTGGATTTTTAATTTTATTAACATCACTTATTATTTTATTTTTAGTAAAAAAACTAAACAATAAGGTCAAGATGGAGAATATATCTAACTTTTTCGTGTTTAAGAATGTTAAGTATATAATCACTTTTTTTGCTTCTCTCGCAATAGGATCATATGGATCATTTATTATACATGCAATTTTTAGAAATGATTATTTTTATCATCAAAAGTATGTTATATCATTTCTTTTTGTAGAAATAATATTTATAATTATTTCTAATATAATAATAAATAAATTAATAAATAAGTTTATAAAATAAAAAATAAGCTCATAAGAAATATTTCTTATG
>JBBVGE010000332.1:0-812 GCA_040144665.1 Clostridium perfringens | reverse complement strand
TGAATGCTTCATAAGTATCATCTGAAGGCCATTGTGTTTCTTCGTTTAAGAATACTCCGTGCTCTAAGTATTTAGCTTTTAACTCATCTTTAGGGATGAAGTTGAAGTTTTCATCTAAGAAAATTGATCTTGCATATCCACCGTATGCAGCATCAACGTGTACGTAGAAGTTTATTCCTTCTTTAGCTAATTTATCTCTTACAGCTATGATCTTGTGTATATCATCAACTGCTCCTTCTTCTGTTGAACCAACAACACCAACAACTCCTAGAGTTGGGATTCCTTGTGCAGCTAATTCTCTTATTCTCTTTTCAAGAACTTCTGTATTCATTCTGTATTGTTCGTTAACTTCTACAGCTTCAACTTGGTCTAAACCGATACCGATTATATCAGCTGATTTAAGCCATGAGTAATGCTTAGTTTGTGGAACAAACCATTTTCCTAATTTTCCTAAGTTTTTACCGCTTCTAGCTGATTTATCTTTTAAATCATCTAACTTTTCTGGTACTTTATCAACTAAGTCTAAGATGTCTTTAGTTGACATGTTTAATAATTCCCATTCAGTTTTTCCTTCAACTAATTCAGGTGCTACTTCTCTCATTGCAAGTGGTAATGATTTTATGTTTCTTGCATACCAGATAGCTTCTAAGTTAGCTATTGATCCGTCAGCACAGATATGTCCCCAACCTATTTCATCTTCGTATCCCATAAGTTTTGCAAAATCTGCTCCAACTTCTTCTTCCATTTCTGAAGTTCCTGGTGATGATTCGTAAGCAACGTTGTTACCATTGTATAACATTGCAGCGAAGTAT
>JBBVGE010000331.1:0-219 GCA_040144665.1 Clostridium perfringens | reverse complement strand
ATGGAATTTTGGACATGCAAGAAATATTTAAGAGTTTAACGAATAAGTAAATAAGGAGTATAAGTATGGAGAATAAAGCTAAGGTTGGCATAGATTTTATAAATACAATACCAAAGCAAATACTAACTAGCTTAATAGAACAATATTCCCCTAATAATGGAGAGATAGAGTTAGTTGTTTTATATGGAGATAATTTTTTAAGATTTAAAAATTCAGTAG
>JBBVGE010000330.1:0-91632 GCA_040144665.1 Clostridium perfringens | reverse complement strand
ATATATTTATATTTAAAGTAGAAAAGACTATTAACAATACTTTTAAATTTTTCTAAATAAATGTTAAAAAGATAAAAACATATTATTTCTGTGAGTAGACTAATTAAAAAATTTACTGTAATCTATATAAGGTAAAAAGGATTATGAGACTTAGTCATTCTTTTTATATTGTAATATATGGAGGGAGATAAAATGAAGACAATAGTATCGATATTTATAATGGCTTTAATTGGTGGAATAATAGGGTGGATAACTAATGTTCTAGCTATAAAATTAATGTTTAGACCAATTAATCCAATTAAGATACCAATATTAAATATAGAAATAATAGGGCTTATACCAAAAAGGAAAAAAGAGATAGCAAAAAATATTGGAGAAGTTGTTTCAAAGGAACTATTATCAGTTGATGATATAATTAATTCATCTATAAATGAAGGAGATAAAGAAGATTTAAATGATTATATAAAAGATAAAATAAGAAATTTAGTAAATGAAAAAATGGATTTTATACCTGCACCATTTAAAATGATGGTACAAGGTCCAATAGATAGGATTATAAATGAGGAAGTAGATGGTGCTTTAGAAGAAGTAGAAGAAAAGATGCTTCAAAAGGTTAAAGAAAGAATAGACATAGAAAAAATAGTAGAAGAGAAGGTAAACGAATTAGATCTTCTAGAGCTTGAAAGAATTATAATAAGTGTAGCTAAAAAAGAATTAAAGCATATAGAAATATTAGGTTTTTTCTTAGGTGGAATTATAGGATTAATTCAAGGTATTATAGCTACTATAATTTAATATTACATAATAAATAGAAAGTAAAATGAAAAAGTGAGATTATGATAATTTTTCTAATATTATAATTTCACTTTTTTTATTTAACTAATTCTAGTTAATAATAATCATAAAAGTATAATATATACTTAATGTATATATTATGGTAAAATTAGAATTAATAGATTGGTATTTAGAGATTGAAATTATATAGTTGGAGGTATGAGAGGTGTTACTTAAAAATATTAAAAATATGACTGAGTCTATAGGAAAAAATGTATCAGATTTAGCTAATACTATGGTAATTACTAGTAAAGAGCAAGATAAGATAAATACTATGGAAAAAGAAATAAAGTGTTTAAATTTAGAAATAAAATCAGCTTATTCAGAGATTGGTGAAAAATTTGTAGAACATAAAAATTTAAATAATGAAATTGAAACATTTAATATTGATGATATTTTAAATGTTTTAGATTCAAAAATAAATAAAAGGGAAGAGCTTAAGGCAAAAGTAATAGAAGCATCAAAAGAATTAAATGATAAACTAATTCTTCAAGAAAAGAAAAGAGTAAAAGAACAATTTGAGAGAGAAAAGGATAAATTAGATAAAGCTCTTGCTATGGATATAATAAATAAAGATGAGTACTTTAAAAAAATAAAAGTTCATGAAAACAAAGTCATTTATTTTGATGAAATAAAAAATATAGAGAAGCAATATGAAATGAAAATAATATCATATGATGAAAAAAACGAAAAAATAAAATCTATACTAGACAGAGATGAGTAAATGGACATTAAATTAAAAAGTATATGTAAGTAAAGATAGTCGGTCTATATAATTCATTCTATAGACCGGCTTTGTATTTTATCATTTATATGAAAGAAGGCTAGATTTAGTGAGGTATTTTAAGGGGATTTTAAATGGAGCATTCTATAAAGAACCAACAAGTTTTAATAAATATACAAATAAAGAAATTTTGGAATACTGCCTAGGGGCAAATATGTACATGAGTGCTACAAAAAATATTTTGGAAAAAATAAAAAAAAGAAAGTTTGAAGATATAGGTTGTATAACTCTTTGTTTTGAAGATGCAACTAAAGAAAGTGAGATTAGTATTGCAGAAGAGAATGTATTAAAGCTTTTTAGCGATATATGTAAACTTTTAGAAGATGGAATTTTAAATGATGAAGACTTACCTTTGATTTTCTTAAGGGTTAGAAGCGTAGAACAATTTAAAAAGATTTCAATTAGATTAACAAAAGATCATATTAATATTTTGGGAGGATTTATATTTCCAAAGTTTAATTCAAGTAATGGAGAGGAATATCTTTGTCATTTAAAAAATCTAAATAATATATATGGATCAGTATTATATGGAATGCCTATTATTGAAAGTGAAGAGGTTATATATAAGGAATTTAGATATTTAGAATTATCTAAAATAAAATCAATATTAGATCCCTATAGAGAATTAATATTGAATATCAGAGTTGGAGGAACAGATTTCTCTTCTAAATTTTCTTTAAGAAGAACTGTGACAACTTCAATATACGATGTGCTAGTAGTTTCAGATTGTTTAACTGATATTCTTAATCTATTTGCAAGAAGTAATGAGAATTACATTATTTCTGCTCCAGTATTCGAGTATTTTTCAAAAGATGCAAATTCAAAAGAGATACAAGGACTACTAAGAGAAATTGAACTTGATAAAGTCAATGGATTTTTAGGGAAAACAGTTATACATCCAGTGCAGGTAAAGTACGTAAACTCAATGTATGTTGTAACTTATGAAGAATATATTGATGCAATAAATATATTAGAAAACTCTAATATTGGTGGAGTATTTAAGGGGAATAATGGTAATAAAATGAATGAAGTTTTACCGCATTTAAACTGGGCAAGAAAAATAATATTTAGAGCAGAAGCTTTTGGTGTGTTAAACGAAGGTATAAGTAATTATGATTTATTGTAAGAAAGAGATGGTAGAAGAGGATTATGAGTATAGATATAAAAATAGATAAAAATATTTATGATATTAATTTAGATGATTTAATAATTATGGGTAAAAGAATAAATAATAAGCTTAGAAATTTTTTGTTTATCAGTAAGATTCTTGGAAAGCATATTGAAGTAAAAGCAGATGTATGCAAAGCAATAGGTATTGTTCTTGCATCTCTTGTGTACAAGCAATTCAATGAAGAGCAAGAAGATTTAAAAGATATATTAGAATATATAAAGAATCCAGATAATTTAAATAAAAATATTAAGGAGATTATTGATAATTTTACTTTCAATACTAAAGGAGAGAAAGTTTGTGTGCTAGGGTTTGCAGAAACTGCAACAGGTCTTGGTATGGCAGTTGCCTCATCAATAGAAGATTCTTATTATTTAACAACAACTAGAGAGAATATAACAGGAATTAAATCCCTTGTTAATTTTGAGGAAGAACATTCTCATGCAACTATGCATAAGTGTTTTCCTATATCAAAAGAAGACATAAATAGTAAAGATAGAATGATATTAGTAGATGATGAGATAACAACTGGTAAATCAATGATTAATATTATAAGGGAATTATCTAATGTAACTACAATAAAGAAATATACTATACTTAGTATATTAGACTGGAGGAGTCATTTAAATAAAAAATTAATGGATTCCTTAGCTATTGAGAAAGATATAGATATAGAGGTATTATCACTGATAAGTGGAGATATAACTATAAATGATAATAGCGTATTTTATAACTACATAGATAATAAAATAGAAGAGACAAGCTTAGTAAGTAATCTTAACATATTAGATAGAATAAAGATAGAAATTGAAGATGAATATACGGATTACTATAGATATAGTGGGAGATTTGGAGTAAATCAAAAAGAAATTGCACTTTTAGATAAAAAGTGTAAAAGAATAGCTAAAGTAATTGAAAATGATATAAAAGATAGTGATAAAGTCTTGATTCTAGGACATGGAGAAAATATTTATATACCTGGAAAGATTGCATCATATTTAAAAAATGATACCTATTTTAAATCTACTACAAGAAGTCCTATATTTTGTGAAGATATAGGTGAGTATCCAATAAAAACTGCACATGTATTTTATGATGGTGATGTTAAATATTATATGTATAACAAAGAAGATATTGAAAAGAGATATGACAAGGTTATTCTTATTACAGAGAATGACTTAAATATAAAATTAACATCAAATATACTTATATATAAGATATAGATTGGAGAGAGCTATGAGATTAGTTAAGAGTAGCTATAGAGAAGATGTGATATTTCTTTTGAAGGATTTGTCAGAAGAAATAAATGAGATTACAGTTGAGGAGAAAGAAAAGCTTATAAGTAGTGGAATAAATTATTCAGAGTTTATTTCAAAAGAGAGTATACCAAGCAAAGAAATGATAGATATATTTTTAAATCTTTTAGAAGATAGAAAAGATGATATAGCAAGGTATGTACAGGTAATTTCAGAAACTATATTTAAAGAAAAAGGTGAAGATTTAGTAATAGTGTCTCTTGCAAGAGCAGGAACACCTTTCGGAATATTAATTAAAAAGTATATTAAATTTAAATACAATATAGATATACCACACTATAGTATATCTATAATTAGGGGTAAAGGAATAGATTTTAATGCTTTAAAATTCATATTGAAAGAGCATAAAAATGGACTTATACAATTTGTTGATGGCTGGACTGGAAAAGGATCAATAACTAAAGAATTAGATAAGTCCATAAAATTATTTAATGAGGAATTTAATGAAAGTGTTTCAAGTGGATTAGCGGTCATTGCAGATCCAGCAAGGTTATGCAATGTATGTGGAACTAGAGATGATATAGCAATTCCAAATTGTTGCCTAAATTCTACTGTAAGTGGACTTATAAGTAGGACTATTCATAATAATAAATATATTAAAAAAGATGATTTTCATGGAGCTAAATATTTAGATTATTTAGAAGAATATGATTTATCTAATGAATTTATAAAGAAAATTGAAGGCTGTTTTAAGGTAGAGGATTACTATATAGAAAAATATAAAAGAGAGAAAACAGCAGAAAAAATTGTACAAGATATAAGAGAAGAATTTGATGTATCTGAAATAAACAAGATTAAACTTAGTATTGGAGAAGCATCTAGGGCTCTTTTAAGAAGAAAGGTTAGATGTATACTAATAAAAGATGTAGAAGATAGAGATGTAAAACATATAATCCAACTTGCAAAAGAAAAGGATGTTGAGATTTTAAAATATGATAAAACCCACTATAAATGTATTGCTATTATAAAATAATAAATTAAAAGGGGAATGCAAAGATATGGGGAAAATAAACTTTATAACGGACTTAGATAGAACTATAGTACATTCAAAAAATAAAGGTTTTAAATGTGTTGAACATATAGGGGATAGAGAAATAACTTATATGACAGAAAAAAGTTACAATAAACTTCAAAATATGCTAAAAGAAAAGATTATTGAGTTTATACCTTGCACTATGAGGAATATAGAGCAAACTTTAAGAATTACTTTTATAAAAGAATATAACCCTAAGCTTATTATATGCACAAATGGAGCACAAATATATAGGGATGGAATATTGGATTATGAGTGGGACTTAAAAATGAAGGATTTAGTCAAAAAAGAAGATGTAGAAAATAGTATAGAACTTATTAAGAGCTTAAATATAAAAAATATAGAAATTAGAAATATAGAAGATTTTTATATTACAGTAAAGTGTGAAACTATTACTGATGCTAAAGAAGGAGCAGATATTCTAATTAAATACTTTAAATCACCTTACAAGGTAATGCAAATAGGAGTTAAAATTTTTATAATACATAAGAATATAGACAAAGTACATGCTGTTGATTATATTATAGAAAAACTTAAAATAAATAATATATTTACATCAGGTGATAGTGAAGTTGATATGGAATTTACAAGAAGAGGCATATGTATTCTTCCAAGTCATAGTATATTTAAACATGAGGATGCGATAATTACGAAAAAAGATGGGATATATTCAACAGAAGATATATTAGATATATTAGAAGGATATATGTAAAATAAGGAAGAATATATTGATATTATTGGATAAATTGTTATAAAATATAGGTAGACATGGAAGGTGTGATTTAATGAATATAAGCTTGCAGACGATAATTCACTCTATGTTTAGAAGCAAATATGATAGAAAAAATAATGGTGCGTTTATACCATATTTTTATAGATTTATAGGAGTAGATGATACTGAAAACTATGATAATTTGTTAAAAACTATTGATGTGAAATGTGATGAGTTTTCTGATAGAAAATTAATTTTTGATGGTGGAATACCCCTAAATGGTGAAATGGAACTTATTGAGTATATATATAATGAATTAGGAACTATGAATATATATAATATGGCTAATGAAGATATTGTTATATTTAATGATAGTGAAGTTAATAATATATTTTTAAAAGCTATGGATTATGTTATTCCACTTTCAATTAAAAATGAGAATTTTTTTAGTGATAATGTAAGAAATAATTTTATTACAAAGTTAATTGTTTGGGCATATTCTTATTTAAGAGAAATTAATTTTAATGATGATATAAATCCAAAATGTATTTTTTATGGAAATATAGAAAGGCATGAAGTATATTTTTTAATGGTTCTATATTTGATGAATTTTGATGTAATCTATATTAATCCACTTAAAGAAGAGTATTTTAATATAATTGATGCCGATAAACTTAGTATAGAAATTAAAAGTATGAATATATTAGATGTTAAAAGTTTTTCTGAAAGAGTTTCTATGGGAAGAGTTATAGAGAATAATGAAACTTTAACTAAAAAGCTTCAAAGAGATGTAAGGGAAGAGCTGTTTACTAATACTGGAATGTACGTGCCTTGGCAATTTAGAGGTAAGTATACAAAGAGTGTACTACTAAATGGAATAGAAGAGGATATATTTATATATTGGAATGAGCCAGCTAAATTAAGAGAAGGATTTAAAACTTCATCTGAAACGGTTAAAGTTCCATGTTTTTTTCAAAAGTTTGATGGAGAATATCTAGATAATGATAAAAATTATAAATTAGTAAAACAATGTACAAACTCTATAAATACACTCTTTTTTAATAATGGAGATATATCATCAAATATTGATGTTACAGATGATATGTTTCAGCTAATGTTTTGTCAACTTAGTGATGGTACATTTGATATTGAAGAAATAAAGAAACTTCCAATATATAAATTTTCTAAATATAGTATAGAAGTTCAAGATTTACTTTTAAATAAGTTTAATGAAGTAATATTAGGTAAGGATTTATTTGTAGAACCTTTAGATAAAAATACAATTTTAAAGTTATTAGTTTTAGTAATATCTTTAGATAAAAATATAGTTAGATTAATTGATAATTTTGATTTTACATCAAATATCCCAAAGATAGTTATATACTTAAATGGAGAAGAAGATATTAATGAAGATATGACAAGATTGCTTGCATATTTACATATTATAGGTATCGATATAGTTATCTTTAATCCATCAGGTTTATACAATATATGTAAAATTATAAAAAAAGATAGAGTAAATATAATTAGACTAGAACAAATGAATTACAAAGCAAAGTATAAAAAGTTAGAGCCTTCGAATAATGGTATTTTTTCAAGATTATTTAAATAAATGTTTAAGGAGAATTGAGAATAATGAATGATAATGTGAATATGATGGGGAACCAAAATATGATGAACAATCAAAACATGATGGGAAATCAAAACATGATGAATAATCCCAATATGATGGATAATCAGATGATGAATAGTCAAAATTCTATGAATGGATATGAATATCAACAAGGAGTAAATCAAGATGGGGATATTATAGAGGATACATCAGAATATAAAGCTAGATTAAGGCATCTACCTGAGGTTCAAGCTTTAACAAGTGAAGTGGAGATAGCTAATCCTAATTCTATAATTCAGTTTGGACAACAAGCAAGTTCAAATATATCAAAAATATCAGATGAACTTTTAAATTCAATGAAGGAAGTTAAATCAGAAGAAGTAAGTGAAATGTTAGTTCACTTAACTAAAATAATGGACAAGTTTGATGTAAAAGAACTTGAAAATATAAAAGAACCATCTTTTATTGGAAAGCTATTTAAAGCTGCTCAGACAAGTGTAGCGAAATTATTCCAAAAATATGACACTATGGGAATGGAAGTTGAAAAGGTATATGTATTATTAAAAAGATATGAATCTGAAATAAGAGAATCTAATAATAAACTTAAAAAATTATATGATGGAAATATAGAATTTTATCAATTGTTAGAAAAGTATATAGTTGCTGGAGAAATGGCTATAGAAGAAATTGATTTGTATATAAACCAATACCAAAATAATAACCAAATAAATAGAGAAGAAAAACAGATGATGATACAAAAGCTTGAAACAGCAAAAGAGATGTTAGATCAGCGTGTGTATGATTTAAGGATAGCTGAAAATGTTGCAATACAAGCTGTGCCAATGATTCAAAATATTCAAATGTCAAACTTTAATTTAATGAGAAAAATAAATTCATCATTTATAGTTACATTACCTATATTTAAACAATGCTTAGCTCAAGCTATAATATTAAAAAGACAAGAAATACAGGCTAAGTCTATTAAGCAATTGGATGATAAAACAAATGAACTTATTCAAAGAAATGCTGCAAATACAGCTACGCAATCAGCTAATATCGCAAGAATGGCAACTACAAGTTCAATAAGCATTGAAACTCTTGAAAAATCTTATAGTACCATTATGAAAGGTATTGAAGAAACTAAGGCTATTCAAGAAGCTAATAAACAACAAAGAGGACAAAATGTTATAAAGCTTGAAAGTATTAAACAAGATATGAAAAAAACTATAAAACTATAATTTGCATATAAAAAGTAATAATTTATATAAAAGAAGCCTAATTTAGACTTCTTTTTTAATTGATTATTACAATAATGGATATTTATTTATTAAGATATAAAAAATGCTATAAATTACAATATATTGACATTGATATACTATATGTTAAAATGAAATTAGTTATTAAATATAGTTATTTTACATAATAAAACTAATAGTTAATAATCAGTAATTTCTATTATATATATAATTTGGGAGGGATATTATGGCTATAAATTTAGGTGGAAGTTTCAATTCAGGAATGGCAGGAAATTCAGATCAATCAGGAGTATTAAATTTAAAAAAGAATGATGTTTTAAATTTAACTAAGAAAGAACCAGGGCTTGAAAAAGTAATATTAGGTGCTGGATGGGATATAGCGGTATCAGGGAATAGTTTTGATTTAGATATATCAGCATTTTTATTAAATGCAAATGGAAAAATAACTGATGTACAACAAAATGTTATTTTTTTTAATAACATGCAAGGGCAAGGAATCTTTTTAGAAGGAGATAATAGAACTGGTGCTGGTGATGGCGATGATGAAAGAATTCAAATTGATTTATCACAAATCAACCCAGCTGTTCAAAAGATAGTTTTCGTAGTAAGTATATTTGAAGCTATGAATAAGAGACAAACTTTTGGAATGGTTGAAAATTCTTTTGTAAGATTATTAGATGCAAAAAATGATGAAAGAGAAATTTGTAGATTTAATCTAAAAGAAAATAGCTCAACTGCAACATCAGTAATATTTGCAGAGCTTTATAAAAACAATGGAGAATGGAACTTTAAAGCTATAGGTGAAGGTAAGATAGCAGATTTAAATGGAATATTAAATTTATATATGTAATAAGAGATGGGAGAATATTAGATATGTTTGGATTTTTAAAGAAAAAATTAAATGAAGTAGAAAATAAACCTATCCAAGATACAAATAATCAAAGTAATCAGAATATGGGACAAGGTATATTAAACCTTCAAAAAAATGATATCCTTGATTTAACAAAGAGAAATCCATCCCTTAATAACATAATAGTAGGTGCTGGATGGGATGTAAGTAGAAGAGGGGCGGATATAGATTTAGATTTAGTAGCTCTTTTGTTAGGCAGTAATGATAAACTAATTAGTAAAAAAGGATTAGTTTATTTTGGTTCAAAAAAATCACAAGGTATATATTTAACTGGAGATAATTTAACAGGAGAAGGAGATGGAGATGATGAGAGAATAATAGTTACATTATCAAATCTTCCACAAGAATGTACAAGGGTTATTTTTTCAGTAGTTATATATGGTGCAAAAAGAAGAAGACAGAATTTTGGAATGGTACAAAACTCTTATGTTAGATTATTAGATGCAGATAATAGAGAAAAAGAAATTTGTAGATTTAACCTAATGGAAGATGGTGGAGATAATACAGGAATATTATTTGCAGAACTTTATAGAGAAGGGTCAGAATGGAACTTTAAGGCGTTAGGAAATTTATTAAAAATAACTATAGAAGATTTAGAAAGACAATATAGATAATTTATTAAGGAGTGACATATATGGGAATAAATTTAGGAAATTTAGGTGGCAATTCACCTTTAAGTAATAGTAATAATCAAGCTTCAAATATTTTAAATCTAGAAAAAAATACAGTTTTAGATTTAACAAAAAGAAACCCAGGACTTGAAAAAGTAATACTTGGAGCTGGATGGGATATAGCAAATGGAGGAACAGACTTTGATTTAGACATAGCGGCATTTATGCTTGATGCTAATAATAAGTTCAATACTGTATCTAATGTAATATTCTTTAATAATAAAATAGGACAAGGGATTCAGTTAGGTGGAGATAATAGAACTGGTGCTGGAGATGGAGATGATGAGAGAATATCTATTGATTTAGGTATGATAAGTCAAGAAATACAAAAGATTGTATTTGTAGTTACTATAGATAAAGCAAGAGAAAAAAGACAAACATTTGGAATGATTAATAATTCATATGTTAGGCTATTGGATGTGAATAATGGGGAAAGAGAGATTTGTAGATTTAACTTAAAGGAAAATGGATCTACAGCAACTTCAATAATATTTGCAGAACTTTATAGAGATGCTGGAGAATGGCAATTTAAAGCTATTGGAGAAGGAAAAATAGCAGATTTAAATGGAGTTTTAGCACTATATCAATAGAATTATAAAATTAATAGGGTTTTGAATGAGAATACTATGTTAATCTGAAAAGAATAACATAGTATTTTATATAATACTAAATAGATAGGAGTATAGAGAATTGTATAGTGGGTTAAGTAAAGATGATGTAGAAAAGAGTAGGGATAAGTATGGCAGTAATACGATAGTAGAAGCTGAGCCAGAGACATTCTTTCATAAGTTTAAGGATGCTTTTGGAGATCCTATGATTAAGTTATTATTAGCAATTGCAGGAATATTAGCAATAATGGCTTTTATGGGATATGCAGAATGGGGAGAATTAGTTGGTATAGTTATATCTGTATTTTTAGTTACCTTTATATCAGCTAAAACAGAAATGGCATCTGATAATGAATATAGAAAATTAAAAAATAGTGCAGAAAAAGATGTCTGTAAAGTTTATAGAGATGGTAAAGCAATAGAAATATTAGTTGATGATATTGTTGTTTCAGATTTAGTAATTCTTGAGTCAGGAGATAAAATACCAGCTGATGGTGTTTTAATAAGTGGTGATTTAAGAGTAGATAATTCAGCATTAAATGGTGAGGCAGAAGAGTGCGAAAAGATTGCAGTATCTAAAGATTATATATATGATGGAGAGATTGCAATTACAGGAGATATATTTGTAGATAAATCTTCCTTGTTTAGAGGTGCTGTTGTTTTTAATGGATATGGAGTAATGGAAGTTAAGAAGGTTGGAATGAATACAGTTATGGGATCAATGGCAAAAGATATGGCTGAAGATGATATTGATAGTCCATTAAAGGTTAAATTAACAGATTTAGCTGATAAAATATCTAAGTTTGGATATATTGGAGCTGTTGTTATTGCATTAGCGTTAATATTCCATAAGGTACTTATAAGTGGAGGCATTAATGCTTATTTAGATACTGGGTTTGCATTTATACTAAGAGATTTTCTTGAGACTATAATGCTTGCTGTTGTTATAATAGTAATGGCAGTTCCAGAAGGGTTACCTCTTATGATTGCTATAGTTCTTATGAGAAATACAGCCAAGATGCTTCAAAGAAATGTATTAGTTAGGAAACCAGTTGGAATTGAAACAGCAGGTTCATTAAATATCATATTTAGTGATAAGACAGGTACTATAACAAAAGGTAAGCTTGAAGTAGTAGAATTTTTTGATGGTAGTATAGAAAATAGCTTTAACAAAAGTAAAACAATTAAAGAATTAGTTTCTTTATGTATAGGTAAAAATACAACGGCAATGTTTGATGCAGATAATCAAGTAATTGGTGGTAATGCAACTGATAAAGCATTGTTACACTTTTTGACTAAACAAGAAATGGATAAATATGCTGATATAATAGTTGAAGAAACTCAACAATTTAATTCAAAGAATAAGTATTCAGCAGCTCAATTAAAACATACAACTGTATATAAGGGTGCTCCGGAAAAACTATTAGCTAGAGCAAATAAGTATGTAGATAAAAATGGAGAAATACAAGAATTAGATAAAGAAAAGATAAATAAAAAAATAGATCAATTAGCAAAAAAGGCTATGAGAGTGCTTGCTTTTGCGTGTAGTGATAGCGAACTTGTTTCAGATGAACTTCCAAATGATCTAGTGATTGTAGGATTTGTTGGGATAAGAGATGATGTAAGGCCAGAAGCTAAAATAGCAATAAAAGAAGTTCAAAATGCAGGTATACAAGTGGTTATGATCACTGGAGATAGAAAAGAGACTGCTGTAGCAATAGCTAAAGATAGTGGGTTAATAAATAGCAGTAGTGATATTGCTTTAACATCAGATGAACTAAATAATATGACAGATGAAGAGGTTAAAGAAATACTTCCGAATTTAAGAGTTATTTCAAGAGCTCTGCCAACAGATAAATCTAGAATGGTAAAATTAGCTCAAGAATTAAATTTAGTTTGCGGAATGACTGGTGATGGTGTAAATGATGCACCTGCACTTAAGAGAGCTGATGTGGGATTTGCTATGGGATCTGGTACAGACGTTGCAAAGGAAGTAGGTGATATAGTTATATTAGATGATAACTTTAAATCTATTGAAAATGCGATATTGTATGGTAGAACAATATATAATAATATATTAAAGTTTATAAAATTCCAGTTAACTATAAATGTAGCAGCTGTTGCTGTTTGTGCTATAGCTCCATTTTTAGGAATAGAACAGCCACTAGGAATTACTCATATTCTATGGATAAACCTTGTAATGGATGGACTTGGAGCACTAGCATTAGGTGCAGAGCCACCTCTTAAAGAGTATATGGAAGAAAAACCAAAATCAAGAAATCAAAGTATTGTTTCTAAAAAGATGATGACTCAAATTTTATTTGCAGGATTCTGGATTACTTTAATTAGTTTTGTATTCCTAAAAACTCCAGTATTCTTAAATTACTTTGGTGGTGAAGCAGAACTTATGACAGGATTCTTCTCAATGTTTGTATTTATAGCTGTTGCAAACGGATTTAATGTTAGAAATGAAGGTATTAATATATTAGAAAACATTAATGAGAATAAAGGTTTCTTGAAAGTTATGGGAATAATAGTTTTAGTTCAAATTGGATTAACATACGTTGGAGGAGATTTCTTTAAATGTACTCCTATAAGTTTAAAAGGATGGTTAATAGTAGTATGTATAGCTATAACTATTATTCCATTTGATATGATAAGAAAAATTATAATAAAAGCCAAAAGTAACGGTAAAGTAAAAGATGAAGAAAAAGAATTTGCTGTTAGATAAAATTAAATAAATATAAAAAAGGGTGCTTATTAGCACCCTTTAGCTTTTCTTAAATTATTCTACTACTTTATTACCCATAGCTTCTAATTCATCATCGCTGTATATAACTCTATGAACGAATTTTTCTAATCTAGGCATAAAGAATTGTATTAAAGGTCCTTGAAGTAATGCAGCGATTACAGTACCTACACCAATTACTCCTCCTAGTAAGTATCCAACAACAAAGAAAGTTACATCCATAGCTATACGAACTATACGATATTGAAGTTTTGATTTATCTGATAGTAAGAATGGTATTACATCATTTGGAGCAACTCCAAGTTCAGTCGCTTTAAGTAATGAAAAACCTATGGCAATTATTACGCAGCTAAGAACTAGTAATAGCATTTTAAATATAATATTTAAATTTTCAAAATGCATATCTCTAAAAACTCTAATCATTAAATCAATGAATGGACCAGCAGATATCATAGCAAGAACTGTTCCTATATTTATGTAGTGTCTTGCAAAAATTAATATTATAACTAAGAAAGTAAATGTAATAACCATATTTCCTATTCCAGGGGTTATACCTATAACCTTAGCTAATCCTTGAGTAAATACTGTAAATGGGTCAGAACCTATATTAGTTCCTATAAATATTGCAACACCTATTTGAATTATCCATACACCAAGAAAGAAAAATACTAGTTTCTTAGTTAATTGTTTACAATCAAGCTTTTTCATCACTTAACCTCCATGTTTTTAAAAAATATAGTGCTCAAAACTAATCAAGCACGAAATAAAGAATAGCACAAAAGTTTTAATAAATGAAATTGATAAAATTTAAAATGTGCATGTTTACATATGCCGTTTACATAAAATATTGCAATGTAATGAGTATTTACATAAGTTTTTATCAAAAAATTAATTAAATCATTAAAATAATGATAATTTTATTTGAATATTTATTGTGTCACTAAATACCCATAAACATTCATTTTCTGTCATAGATTGCTATGACAGAACTGGAAAGTGTCACTATTTAGAAATTTTGTAATTAAAAAAATTTCTACTATAATATATAAATAAAAAAGTATGTATGCATTGACAATGATTACATAACAGAGTATATTTTTTATATACACAATGAAGTGTATAAGAGAGCAAAGGAGCTCCATAGATATCTATGGAGCTCCTTGTTTTTTTATATGGAAAAGTATAGGAGGATATAAAATGAAAAACTTTGGGATTAAAACAAATATATATTTTGGTGAGGGATCTTTAGATTATCTACAAAATATAGAAGGTAAGAAAGTATTTGTAGTAACAGATCCGTTCATGATTAAGTCTGGAACAATTAATAAAGTTACTGATAATTTAATAGGAAGAGAGTATGAAATTTTTAGTGATATAGTACCAGATCCCCCAATAGAGATTATTGTAAGCGGTATAGAAAAGGTAGGAAAGTTTTACCCTGATACTATTGTAGCTTTAGGTGGAGGTTCTGCAATTGATGCGGCAAAGGCTATTATGGATTTTTCAAAAAAGATAATAAATATTAAGGAAATAGAATTTATTGCTATACCAACAACTAGTGGCACAGGTTCAGAAGTTACTTCTTTTGCAGTTATAACAGACAAAGAAAAGGGAGCTAAGTATCCAATAGTTTCAGATGAATTGTTACCAAATACAGCCATTTTAGATCCAGAGCTAGTAAAGAGTGCTCCAAATTTTATAACTGCAGATACTGGAATGGATGTTTTAACCCATGCAATTGAGGCATATGTTTCAAAGAATGCAACAGATTTTTCAGATGCACTTGCAGAGAAAGCTGTTACTTTAGTATTTGGTTACTTAATGAGAGCATATAAAGATGGAAATGATATAGAAGCAAGAGAAAAGATGCACAATGCTTCATGTCTTGCAGGACTTGCATTTAATGCAGCATCATTAGGTATAAATCACAGTATAGCTCATGTACTTGGAGGGAAGTTCCATATTCCTCATGGAAGAACAAATGCGATTTTATTGCCACATGTAATTGAATATAACGCTAATATTTTAGGATATACTTCTACAAATTATTCTCTTGCTGCAGAGAAGTATTCTAATTTAGCAAAAATTGTAGGATTATCAAATTCTAATATAAGAGGAAATGTTAAGAGTTTAATTAATGAAATAAAGAAAATGCAAAGAAGCATGAATATGCCTACAACCCTTTCAGAATGCGGTGTTAATACTGAAGAATTATTAAAGTTGAAGTATGAAATAGCAGAAGTTGCACTTAAAGATGCATGCACAATCACTAATCCAATAATTCCAAATAAAATGGGAATAGTAACCATTTTACAGAAAGTTAAATAATATAAAAAAATATTGACAACTATTTATTTAAGCAATATAATTTAAGTATCACAAAGGCGTGATACTTAAATTAAAAGCAATGGAGCTTCTTAGAAGATAATATGATCCAAAGAGATGGATTTATCTTTGAGGAGCTTTTTTTAAACAATTGATGAAAAGGTTTTACAGAAATTTAATTTTGTTTAAATTTCTAATTTAGAAGGTGGTATAAGTATGGGGAATGAAGAAAAACAAAGAGTTGTCCAGGAATATGTTCCTGGTAAGCAAGTTACTCTTGCTCATATAATAGCAAATCCAACTGATGACATATTTAAAAAGCTTGGATTAGTATTAGATAATAAAGATGCAATAGGTATTTTAACGATAACACCAAGTGAAGCATCAATAATAGCAGCAGATGTTGCTACTAAAGCTTCAGGAGTAACTTTAGGATTTATTGATAGATTTAGCGGATCAGTAGTTTTTACTGGAGATATAAGTTCAGTTGAATCTGCATTAGATGAGGTTTTGGATGTTTTAGGAAATCTATTACAATTTACATCAACTGTAATAACGAGGACTTAAAATATGAGTAGAGTGATATTTATAGGAAAAACAGGAAGTGGAAAGACTACTCTTTGTCAAAAATTAAACGAACTAGAAATTAAATATAAAAAGACTCAATCAGTAGAGATATATGATAATTCAATTGATACTCCAGGAGAGTACTTAGAAAATAGAAATATGTACAGTGCACTAATAGTAACAGCAGTAGATGCTGATGTTATAGCTTTAGTATATGATTCTACAGAAGACGAAGGATATTTTGCACCAGGATTTGCAAGTATGTTTTGTAAAGATGTTATAGGAATTATAACTAAAATAAATAAAGTTTCTAAAGATAGAATAGAACTTGCAGAAGATAGAATAAAGCAAGCTGGAGTCTCAAAGATTTTTAAAGTTGATACTTTGGATAATATAGGAGTAGAGGAATTAAGTAATTATTTAAAAGCATTTTAATTTGAGGTGAATGGTTAAATGGAAAGAAACATAGTAATAGTCGACGATGAGCCTATTACAAGGATGGATATAAGAAGCATCCTAGAAGCTAAAGGCTACAATGTAGTAGGTGAAGCAAATGATGGATTTAATGCAATAGAGGTTTGTAAAAAGTACAAGCCTAATCTAGTAATAATGGATATAGATATGCCAAATTTAGATGGAATAAGAACAAGTAAGATAATTACTAAGGACAATTTAGCTGGTGGAGTAATACTGTTAACTGCTCATGAAGGTGATGAGTATTTAGAAAAAGCTAAAAGTGTAGGAGCATTTGGATATTTAGTTAAACCTATAGAAGAAAAGTCTTTTATAAGAAATATTGAAATGTGTTTGTCTAAAGTTTCAGAATTTGAAAAACTGAAAAAAGACTTAGATAATGTAAGTAATAAATTAAATGAAAGAAAAATAATTGAAAGAGCAAAAGGAATATTAATAAAAGAATTTAATATATCAGAAGATGAGGCTTACAGAAGAATTAGAAAACTTTGCATGGATAAAAGAACTACAATGGCAGAAATTGCTAAGGTAATAATATTAGGGTATGAAGATTAATAAAACAATTTCTGATTTATGCAAAAAAAACACATATCTAAAGTCAAAGGATATAGAAAAAATTATAGAAGTATCTAAAACAATAGGTGTTATGGCAGACTTTTATGATGGAGATGTGTTTATAGATGTTTTATCAATGGATAAAAATAAAGCAATTGTAGTATTTCATGCAAAACCAAGTACTGTAGAATCAATGTATATAGAAGATATAACAGGTAAAGAAGCATTAAGAGAAAATGAACCAGGTGTATTAAAAACTTTAGAAACTGGAGTTCCTTGCAAAGATATAACGGCAGTAACTCAAGAAAATAGAATTGTAAAGCAAAAGATACAACCTATTATAAATGATGATAAAGTTATAGGTGTAATAATTGCAGAAAAGGACATAAGTGAAGAAGTTAAAGAGGACTTCAGAATAAAGAGTTCAAATGAAGAACTTGTTGATTTAATGAAAAATAATAATATCTTAACAGATAGCCTAGATGATGCTGTATTAATATTTGATAATAATGGTACATTAATAATTAGTAATAAAAATGCTAGTGATGTATATAAAAAATTAGGATATCTTGAAGATATAAAAAATATGAGTTATGATAATTTATCATTAAGTAAAATTAAATATAATGAATTAGTTAAAGAGCTTAAGGAAAAGAAAAAGATAGTAGAAGAAATAAAATTTGCTGATTATTATTTTAAAATAACGAGAACTTTCATAAATAATGAAGGAGAATTTCAAGTTCTTAGTATAATAAAAGATATTACATATATAAAAACAAAAGAAAAAGAAATGGAACTAAAAGAGGTTGAAGTTAGAGAAGCACATCATAGGATAAAAAATAATCTTCAAACAACAGTTGCTTTACTTAGAAGACAGAGTAGAGATTGTATTTATGATGAATCAAAAGAAACATTAGATGAGAGTATAGGTAGAATATTAACAATTGCTACAACTCATGATTTACTATCAAGATGCAAAAATAATAGAGTAAGCGTTAAAGAATCTATAAATTCAATTATAGATAATATAAATTCAATAGAATATAGTAGTAAAATAAAAATTTCAATATATGGACAGGATTTTGAAATTTATGGAGAGAAGGCAACGGCGCTATTACTTGCCATAAATGAGATAATACAAAATTCATATAAACATGCATTTAAATATAGAGAATCTGGAAATATTAAAATAACTTTAGATAAAGAAGATAACAATATAACAATAACTATCTTAGATGATGGAGTAGGATTTGATTTAAATAATGTTAACTTAGGCGGCCTTGGAATGGGTATAATAAATAGCTATATCACAGAGGTATTAGGAGGCCATATAGAATTATATTCTGGACATGATGGTACAAAAACAATAATAAAATTTTTAAACAATTAAATATATTATAAAGAATAACTATGGATTACGAAGATGTAGTTTGAATTGAGCAAAGAGGCTTAAGGTTATAGATAGATTAAATAGGAATTATAAATATTCCATTTTATTTACTGTAACTTTAAGCCTTTTTAGTTCCAAAAAATAGGAGGTGATTATATGAGAGAGGAAATGTTAAGTGTTGGAATAGATATAGGTACGAGTACAACTCAACTTATATTTTCAAAGCTAATAGTTGAAAATACAGCATCAAGTTTTTCTGTTCCAAGAATATCAATAGTTGATAAAGAGGTTATATACAGAAGTGAAGTTTATTTTACTCCATTAGTATCTAATAACGAAATCAATGGAGAAAAGATAAGGGCAATAGTAGAAAAAGAATATAAGAAAGCTTGTATAAATAAAGAAGATATACAAACTGGTGCAGTAATAATAACAGGAGAAACAGCAAGAAAAGAAAATGCAAATGATGTATTACATACATTAAGTGGATTCGCTGGAGATTTTGTTGTTGCGACAGCAGGGCCAGATCTTGAAAGTATAATTGCAGGAAAAGGTGCAGGAGCTCATATATATTCAAAAGAATATTCAACTTCAGTTGTAAATATTGATATTGGTGGTGGAACAAGTAACCTTGCATTATTTACAAGAGGAGAGGTTAAGGAAACAGGATGCTTAGATATTGGTGGAAGACTTATAAAATTAGACAAAATAACTAAAGAGATAACTTATATTTCACCTAAAATAGAAAAGATTATTAAAGATAATAATCTAGGATTAGAGATTGGAACAAAAGGGACAGTAGAAAATATTAAGCCTGTAGTAGATATAATGGTTAGACTTTTAGAAGAGAGTGTAGGGCTTAGAGAAAAAGAAGATTTGTTTGACTTTATAGTTACAAATAAATCAATTGCTCTAAATGAAAAAATAGAATGTATATCATTCTCAGGAGGGGTTGCAGATTATATATATAACGAATCTGAGATTGATGACTATTTTAAGTTTGGAGATATTGGAATAATACTTGGAGAGGCAATTAAAACTTCAAGATTATGCAGTAACTTAAAAGTGATAAAAGCTATAGAAACAATAAGAGCTACAGTTGTTGGTGCAGGGTCTCATACAACAGAAATAAGTGGAAGTACTATTACTTTTACTGAAGATAATTTTCCAATAAAGAATTTACCTATATTAAAGCTTTCAAAGGAAGATGAAGAAAATGGACAATATTCTATAAAGAAAGCAATAAAGGAAAAGCTGAATTGGTTTAAATTAGAGAATGATATTCAAAGAGTTGCAATAGCTGTAGATGGGAAAAAGAGTCCTTCTTTTAAGGAAGTATTAGAGTATGCAAATGGTCTTATAGAAGGATTGGAAGAATTAGTAGAAAGAGAGTTACCTCTTGTAATTGTTGTTGAAAATGATATGGCAAAGGTACTTGGACAGACTATTTATTCATTATTAAATTTTAAAAAGGATGTAATCTGCATTGACAGTATTAAAGTTGACAATGGAGACTATATAGATATTGGAGGGCCAATAGCTGAGGGTAAAGTATTACCAGTAGTTATAAAAACTTTGGTTTTCAATTAGGATGAGAGGAGAACAACAGATGATTTTAAAAACTAAATTATTTGGACGCACTTATGAGTTTAAGAACTTATATGATGTAATGGCAAAGGCTAATGAAGAAAAATCTGGTGATAAGTTAGCTGGTTTATCAGCTGAATCATCAGAAGAAAGAGTTGCAGCTAAAGTTGTTTTGGCTAGTATAACTTTAGAAGATTTAAGAAATAATCCAGCAGTACCTTATGAAATAGATGAGGTTACTAGAATAATCCAAGATGGAGTAAATGAAAAAATTTACGAAGAAATAAAGTCATGGACAGTTTCAGATTTAAGAGAATGGATTTTAGATGATAAAACTACTTCTCTAGATATAAGAAGAATTTCAAGAGGGTTAACTTCAGAGATGATAGCAGCTGTAACAAAGCTTATGTCAAATATGGATTTAGTTTGTGGTGCTAAAAAGATTGAAGTTACAGCACACTGTAATACAACAATAGGTAAAAAGGGAACATTATCTGCAAGACTTCAACCAAATCATCCAACAGATGATCCAGATGGAATACTTGCATCTTTATTAGAAGGATTAACTTATGGTATTGGAGATGCAGTTTTAGGATTAAATCCAGTTGATGACTCTGTTGAAAGTGTTGTTAAAGTATTAAATAGGTTCCAAGAAATAAAGGAGAAATTTAAAATTCCAACTCAAAACTGTGTACTTGCTCATGTAACTACACAAATGGAAGCAATAAGACAAGGGGCACCAACTGATCTTATATTCCAATCAATAGCAGGTTCAGAAAAGGGAAATGAAGCATTTGGATTTAATGCAGCTACTATAGAAGAAGCTAGACAATTAGCTTTAAAACAAGGTACAGCTTCAGGACCAAATGTAATGTATTTCGAAACAGGACAAGGTTCAGAACTTTCATCAGAAGCTCATCATGGAATAGACCAAGTTACAATGGAAGCTAGATGTTATGGATTTGCAAAGAAGTTTGAACCATTCTTAGTTAATACGGTTGTTGGATTTATAGGACCTGAATATCTTTATGATGGTAAACAAGTAATAAGAGCAGGACTTGAAGATCACTTTATGGGTAAGCTTTCAGGATTACCAATGGGATGTGATGCTTGTTATACAAATCACATGAAAGCTGATCAAAATGATATAGAAAATTTAGCTGTATTACTTACAGCAGCTGGATGTACTTACTTCATGGGAATTCCTCATGGTGATGATGTAATGCTTAATTACCAAACAACAGGATATCACGAAACAGCAGCGCTTAGAGAGATGTTTGGATTAACAGCAATAAAAGAATTCGATGAATGGATGCAAAATATGGGCTTTATTAAAAATGGTAAATTAACAGATAAAGCTGGAGATGCATCAGTTTTATTAGGATAGGAGGATCAGAACGCCATGAATGAAAAAGAATTGAAATTAATGGTTGAGCAATTAGTAAGTCAGATGGTTGGAAGTGGTAATACTGACATAATAAATGAAGCTATAAATAAAGTTTCTAAGACAGTTATAGATACAGAAGGGTGTCTTGACGATATCACTGAAATAGATTTAAAGAAGCAACTATTAGTAGAAAATCCAAAGGATAAGGAAGCCTATTTAGATATGAAAGCTAGAACACCAGCTAGACTTGGAACGGGAAGAGTTGGATGTAGATATAAAACTATAACTGCTTTAAGAGTTAGAGCTGACCATGCAGCAGCGCAAGATTCAGTATTCTCATATGTAGCAGAAGATTTTGTGAAAAAGAATAATATGCTTTCAATTGAAACTTTATGTGAAGATAAAGATACTTATATAACTAGACCTGACCTTGGAAGAAAGTTCTCAGAAGAAACTTTAAAATTAGTTAAAGAAATAGTAGGAACTAATCAAAAGGTTGTAATAATGGTAGGTGATGGACTAAGTTCAGCAGCTATAGAAGCAAATATAGAAGATATTATCCCTTCAATAAAGCAAGGTCTTAAGATGTATGGAATTGAGCCAGCAAATGAAATAATATTTGTTAAGCATTGTAGAGTTGGAGCTATGGATCAAATTGGAGAGGCTACAGGTGCAGAGGTTGTTTGTTTACTAGTAGGAGAAAGACCAGGACTTGTAACTGCAAAATCAATGTCAGCATATATAGCATATAAGCCAACAATAGGTATGCCAGAAGCGAAGAGAACTGTTATATCAAATATTCACGAAGGTGGAACAACAGCAGTTGAGGCAGGAGCTCATATAGCAGAATTAATTAAAACTATGCTAGAGAAGAAAGCTTCAGGAATTGACCTTAAATAGATTTTTAGGAGGAAAAAGTTTTGAAGAATGATGCAATAAAAGTAAATATATTAAGTACGAAAATAATATCAAATGTTAGTCCAGAAATGGCTAAGAAGCTTAATTTAGAATCACATCATAAAAGTCTTGGATTAATAACTTCAGATTGCGATGATGTTACATACACTGCATTAGATGAAGCTACTAAAGCTGCTGAAGTTGATGTTGTATATGCAAAATCAATGTATGCAGGAGCAGGAAATGCTTCAACTAAACTTGCAGGAGAAGTAATTGGTGTAATTGCAGGACCAAGTCCAGCAGAAGTAAGAAGTGGACTTAATGCAATTATTGACTTTGTAGAAATTGGACCAAGCTTTATAAGTGCAAATGATGATGATTCAATAGTGTACTATGCTCACTGTGTATCTAGAACAGGTTCATACCTTTCAAAGGTTGCAAACATAAGAGAAGGGGAAGCATTAGCTTATTTAGTTGCACCACCTCTTGAAGCCATGTATGCATTAGATGCAGCACTTAAAGCAGCAGATGTTGAGCTATGTGAATTCTTTGAACCTCCAACAGAAACAAACTTTGGAGGAGCATTACTTACAGGATCACAATCAGCTTGTAAAGCAGCTTGTGATGCATTTGCAGAAGCTGTAAGAAGTGTTGCTGATAATCCATTAGGATTTTAGTAGGCAAAAATTATGAATAAAGCATTAGGCCTTATAGAAGTAATAGGATTAACTCAAGCTATTGTTGCTGCTGATGAAGCTGTAAAATCTGCAAGTGTCAATATACTTGGTATTGAAAAGGTTACAGGTGGAATAGTGACAGTTAAGATTATAGGAGATGTAAGTGCTGTAACTGCTGCAGTTGAATCAAGTAAGTCAATGATTGAGTATAGTGGAAACTTAAGAAGTGCACATGTAATCTCAAGACTTCATGAAGAGGTATTTAGCATAGTAGAAGAAATAAATCCTAAGAACATGATTTTTAAAGATAAATTATCTAAGGATAAAAAGGAACCTAAAATTATAGATAATATGGAAACTCAAGAGTTAGAAATAGAAACTTTAGTTATACAATCAGGTATAGAAAGTGAAAAGACTAAAGAAGATATAAAAATTCAAGAGATACAGGTTGAAAACTTAGATATAGAGATTGAAAAAGTTCAAGAATTAGATCTGATAGAAGACTTGGAAGTTATAGATGAAAAGAAAGATAAGGAAGATGTATTAGTTAATTTAGTAAAAAAGGAAGATTCTAATACAATAAATAAACTTAGCAGAGAAGAATTATTGAAAATGACTGTTAAAGAACTTAGAAGATTAGCCTTAACTTTAAAACCAGCGAAGACTTCAAGTAAAATAAAATATCTTAAAAAAGAAGAATTAATAGAGTTACTATTAAAACTAAGCAAAGAAGAGGGGCGTAATTAATGGAACTTTTAGATAAAGATTTGTTATCCCTGCAAGAAGTTAGAACTTTAATTAAGGATGCCAAAGAGGCTCAAGAAGAACTAAGTAGTATGAGCCAAGAGCAAATAGACAGAATTGTTAAAGCTATTGCAGATGCAGGATATGAAAATGCAGAAAAGTTAGCTAAAATGGCAAATGAAGAAACTGGATTTGGAAAATGGGAAGACAAAGTTATAAAGAATGTTTTTGCATCAAAGATGGTATATGAATCACTTAAAGATACAAAGACAGTTGGAATAATCAATGAAGATAAAGAAAATAAAGTTATGGAAATTGGTGTTCCAGTAGGAGTAGTTGCAGGACTTATTCCTTCAACAAATCCAACATCAACAGTAATTTATAAAGCTATGATAGCTCTTAAAGCTGGAAACTCAATTGTATTTTCACCACATCCAAATGCAAAAAATGCAATTTTTGAAACTGTTAGAGTTATAACAGAAGCTGCAATTAAAGCAGGATGTCCAAAAGGTGCAATTGGTTGTATGACAATTTTAACAATGCAAGCTACAGATCAATTGATGAAACATAAAGATACAGCATTAATTCTTGCAACTGGTGGAGAAGCAATGGTAAAGGCTGCATATTCATCAGGAACTCCAGCTATTGGAGTAGGTCCAGGAAATGGTCCAGCATTTATAGATAAGAGTGCTGATATAAAACTTGCAATCAATAGAATAATTGATTCAAAGACTTTTGATAATGGGACAATATGCGCTTCAGAGCAATCAATCGTAATTGAAAGAGCAATTGAAGATGAAGTTGTAAGAGAATTAACTTCTCAAGGAGCTTATATATTAAGTGAATTAGAAAGCAAAAAACTTTCAAAGTTTATAATGAGAGCAAATGGAACTATGAATCCTCAAATAGTAGGAAAGAGTGTTGAAGCAATTTGTGATTTAGCAAACCTTGAGGGAGTTCCAAGTGGAACAAAAGTTTTAGTAGCTAGAGAAAGTAAAGTTGGACATGACGTTCCTTTCTCAAGAGAAAAGCTTACACCAATACTTGCCTTTTATGTTATGGATAACTTAGAAGAAGCTATCAATATATGTAGAGAAATTTTATTAAATGAAGGGGCAGGACATACATTTAGTATGCATGCCAATGATAATGAGCTAGTTAAGAGATTTGCTCTTAAAATGCCAGTATCAAGAATGGTTTTAAATACACCAAGTACTCTTGGAGGAATTGGAGCAAGCACTGGATTAATACCTGCATTAACATTAGGTTGTGGTGCAATTGGTGGAAGTTCAACTTCAAACAATATAGGACCACTGGATCTTCTAAACATAAAGAGAGTTGCAGTAGGAACTTTAGAGTTAGATGATTTAAGAGGAAATGCACCAAAGAGTGCTGAAAATATTAGTTTAAATGACAAAGAAGAACTAATAAATTTATTAGTTAAAAGAATACTTAAAGAATTAAATTAATTTACCAAAATAAAAATAGCTTACAATAAAAATTATAAATAAAGAATAAAAAATAAAAGTATATGAAAATTTAGGAGGAATTTATTATGGCAAACGCAAACGCATTAGGAATGATAGAAACTAAAGGATTAGTAGGAGCAATTGAAGCAGCTGACGCAATGGTTAAAGCAGCTAACGTACAATTAGTAGGAAAAGAACAAGTAGGTGGCGGATTAGTTACTGTAATGGTAAGAGGAGATGTTGGAGCAGTTAAAGCTGCAACAGATGCAGGAGCTGCAGCTGCTGAAAGAGTAGGCGAATTAGTATCAGTTCACGTAATCCCAAGACCACACTTTGAAGTTGATGCTATATTACCAAAGGTTACTGAATAGTTTAAATAAATCTTTATAGGATGTGCTACCTGAAATTAAGGTAGCATATTTTATAGATTTTTGATAGGAGATGTTAGTAATATGGCAGTATTAACGGAAAGTGAAATCAGAAATAGATTAAAAAGAGCAGATTTAAATGAGGTTAAGGAATTTGTCATAGAAAAAGGACAGATAATAACACCTTCTGCAAAATCTTATCTAGCTGAAAAAAATATAGTTTTAAAATATAAGGGTGAAGAAGAAAATAATAATTCATCTAAATATAGAGAGCAAAAAAGAGTTGAATTTAAAGAAATAAAAACGGAAGAGACTAAAGAAAAAAAGTACAAGTATGTTACAGTTTTCGGGACAAAGCTTGATTATAAACCTGAGCATATGACACATTTAAAAGGAAATCTTCTAGTATTTAAAGACCATAAAAGAATAGCCTTTAGAGGTAAGATGGATACACTAGAGTCAAAAATTTTAGAGAGTCAAATTTTATGTCAAAAAAATGGGATACCAAAGCTTGTAGATGAGCTTCAAGAGATATTAATATTTGTAAGAAATATAGTGAGAGCAGAAGTTTTAGATGAGGATCTTAATGATTTTACTCTTTTAGGACTTAAAGAAGATGAATTAAGAGCTCAATCACATAATCCTAAAAAATACTTTGGTATAGGACATGAATTTCCAGACTACAGAATGGGTGAAGTAGTTGTTTCAATAAATGGCTTAAGGGCTTTAACTAGAGAAGTAGAGCTTGCTGCATTTGAAGCATTTAAAGGTGAATATGGAAGTGTTACTAGAGAAGATATAATAAGAGGATTAAATAGATTGTCATCAACATTCTGGATTATGATCTTTAAAGTTAGAACAAACAAGTACAAGTAACCAGGAGGAAGAAATGAAAGATCTATTAAATAGCATTATAGATGAAGTTGTAAAAAGAGTTAAAGATGAAGCGTTTATAGAAGTAGAAGCTTCAGGAAGACACGTTCATTTAACTGAAAAAGATGTAGAAAGATTATTTGGAATTAATTATAAACTTACTAAAATAAAAGATTTATCTCAGCCAGGGCAATTTGCATGTAAAGAGAGAGTTACAATTAAGGGACCTAAGGGAAGCATTAAAAATGTTGTTGTACTTGGACCTACAAGATCAGAATCTCAGGTTGAAGTCTCTCTTACAGATGCATTGGCACTAGGTATTAAGCCACCAATTAAAATAAGTGGTGAGCTTTTAGATACTCCAGGAATTACAATTGAAAGTGATAATGGATCAGTTAATCTAGATAGAGGATTAATAGCAGCAAAGAGACATATACACGTATCAAAGGAAGATGCTAAAAAGTTTGAAGTTAAAGATAACGATTTAGTTAAAGTTAAGGTTTTTGGAGAAAGACCACTAATATTTGATGATGTAGTTATTAGAGTAAGTGAAAATTATAATACTTTTATGCATATTGATTATGATGAAGCAAATGCATGTGGATTTAAAACAGGAACATTTGCAAGAATAATAAAATAGATACCTCATAAAGGAGGGAGAATATATGAATTATGATGATTTAATCAATTCAATAGTTGAAGAAGTATATAAAAAATTAAATGAAAAAGCTACTTCAATTATTAAAGATAAAATTATAGATAAGAAAAAAGCTATTGTGTTATGGGATAATAATTTAGATAACTATTCAAAGTTAAACTCTAAGTATGAAGTAATATTATATGAAGAAGGAATAAGAGAATATGATGTAGTTATAATTTCATCATTATGTCTTAGAGGGTTATCAAACTTAGCACAAGGTTCAAGTATATCAAGTGAAGAGAGATTTATCTTAAAAGCCATTATGCTTGGAAAAGAAGTATACGTAATGGAAAATGGTATAGAATACAGAAGATATAAAGATACTGCACCAGAAGAATTATATAAAAAGTTTGTTTTATTTGAAAGAGAATTAATAAGTTATGGTGTACATGTTATAGAGGATATAGAAACTTTATTAGTATATAAAAATAGTAAAGTTATTAAAGAGAGAGAAATATCAAATGTAGATATTGAGGAAAAAGTTATAGAACTTAGAAATAAGAAACTTATTTCTGAAGGAGATTTAAAAAAGCCTCATATAAATGGAGCAAAGAAAATTGTTGTTGATAAAAAGACAATGATAACTCCGCTAGCATCTGATTATATAAGGATACATCATTTAAAAGTAGAAAGAATTTAAGAGAGGTACTACTATGGAGATAGGAAGAGTTGTTGGGAATTTATGGGCTACAAGAAAAGATGAAAAACTTAGTGGTCAAAGATTTCTAGTTGTAAAAATTTTAGAATCTAAAGATACTGTAAAAAATGGGTTATATGTAGCCTGTGATAGTGTAGGAGCTGGGAATGGAGATTTAGTTTTAATAACTAAAGGTGGTGCGGCAAGACAAGCTGTTGGTTCAAAGGATGTACCAATTGATGCGACGATTGTTGGCATAATAGATTCCCTTGATATAGACGATGAATAAGAGTATAGGGTCAATTGAATTTAGAAGCATAAGCAAAGGTATTGAGATATCTAATGAAATGGTTAAAAGAGCGGATGTGGATGTGATTTACGCAAAAAGTATATGTCCCGGAAAGTTTATTATAATCATAAGTGGGGATGCGTCTGAGATTCATGAAGCTGTTAGTTATGGATTAAAATTTGATAAAAAGTATATAGTAGATTCTTTTATTTTAAATAGGGTTCATGATGATATAGTAAATGGTTTAAAAAGTAAGTATAGATCAAAGGATATTGAAGGTTTAGCCATTGGAATTATGGAGACAAATAAAGTTTGCACTGGATTAGAATCATTAGATAAAGCTTTAAAATCTGGAGATGTTAACTTAGTTAAGCTTCAATTGGCATTTGCAATTGGTGGGAAATTAGTTTATATATTATCGGGTACGTTAAGTAGCGTAGAGCATTCTATTAATACGGCTATTGAGAAATTAGAGTCTAAAGATATAGTAGCAACTTCAATTATTCCATCTCCAGAAGTGGAGTTTATTAAACACATAATATAATTTTAGGGGGAAAGCAAAATGAGTATTAATGAAATTATCATTTACATAATGGTATTCTTTATGGCTTTGGGAGCTATAGATAAATGTTTAGGAAATAAATTTGGGTTAGGTGAGCAATTTGAAGAAGGAATAATGGCTATGGGATCACTTGCAGTTGCTATGGTTGGAGTTATTTGTTTAGCTCCTGTACTTGCAAATGTATTAAGACCAGTAGTTGTACCAATATTTAATGCATTAGGTGCAGACCCTGCTATGTTTGCAGGATCAATACTTGCAAATGATATGGGTGGAGCTCCTCTTGCTATGGAGCTTGCAACTAATCCAGAAGCTGGTTTATTTGGAGGATTAATAGTAGGAGCAATGATGGGACCTACTATAGTATTTACTATACCAGTAGCACTTGGAATTATTGAAAAGAGAGATCAAAAATATTTAGCTACAGGAATATTAGCTGGTGTTATAACTATACCAGTTGGAGCTTTTGTTGGAGGATTAGTTGCAGGCTTCCCAGCAATGATGGTTCTTAAAAACTTAGTTCCAATAATAATTTTTGCAGCAATAATTGCTCTAGGACTTATGAAATTTGAAAAAGCTATGATAAAAGGATTTACTTACTTTGGTAAAGGTGTTGTAGTTGTTATAACTTTAGGTTTAGCTGCAGCTATTATAGAGGCATTAACAGGAATAGTAATTATTCCAGGAATGAATCCAATTAGTGAAGGAATTGAAATAGTTGGAGATATTGCAATAGTACTTGCAGGGGCATTCCCTCTAGTTTATGTAATAACAAAAGTATTTAAGAAACCTTTAATGGCACTTGGAAAAGTACTTGGAATGAATGAAATTGCAGCAGCAGGAATGGTTGCAAGTTTAGCTAACAGCATTCCTATGTTTGGAATGATGAAGGACATGGATAATAGAGGTAAGATTATAAATGTTGCATTTGCAGTTTCAGCAGCATTTGTATTTGGAGATCATTTAGGATTTACAGCAGGATTCAATCAAGATATGATTTTCCCAATGATAGTTGGAAAGTTAGTTGGAGGAGTAACAGCTGTTATATTAGCTATGTTTATAGCAAATAAAGTATTATCAAAAGAAGAAGTTACTAAATAGGCTAAGGAGAATAAGTAATATGGATATGAATAATTTAGACAAATCATTATTAGAGAAATTAGTAAGACAAATAATAGAAGAAAAAATTAATGGATCAAATGATTCAGTAGATTTTGAAAGACATAAAGATATAAGTGGAATAACTTCAGTAAAGCTTCAAACAGTTAAGGTTGATGAATCAAATAGATTAGATACAGGAAACCCAAATGATGTAGTTTATACTAAAGATATATTCAATCTTAAAGAAAGTGAAAGATTAGGTTGTGGAATGATGGAAATGAAAGCTACAACTTTTGATTGGACTTTAAATTATGATGAGATAGATTATGTTATTGAAGGTCACTTAGATGTAATTATTGATGGAAGAAAAGTATCAGCAGATGCAGGAGAAATAATTCTTATACCTAAAGGTTCAAAGATACAATTTTCAGTTCCAGGATTTGCAAGATTTATGTATGTAACATATCCAGCAGATTGGGCATCACAAAATTAGAGTTATAAATTTATTTAAATACATTTGTAAATAACACTTCTTTAAAAATCCTCTTTGAATAAAAAACAGAGAGGATTTTTTAGATTTACTTATTATAAATACTATATTATATAAAAATAAAGCATACTATATTATATATATCTATAATTAGTGAAAGGATTTGTTATGAAAAGAATAAAAAGTTTTGCTATAATAATATTATTACTGACAGTTTTTGGAGGGTATTATTGTATATCATATGCTAACGATGATAGTGGCATAAAGTATAAAACATATAAAAATGAGAGGTACGGATTCTCTATAAATTATTCTGACTTTTTAGAGGAGGATATTCCTCCAACAAATGGTGATGGATTACTTTTTAAAAATAAAGATGGTACAGAAGAATTAATAGTATTTGGATATAATAATATTGAAAACAAAGGATTAAAGGAAACTTATGATGAAGAAGTTAGTTTAATAAATAATATAAAGTATAAGAGTATGGGGGATAATTGGTATGTTATATCATGGGAAGAGGATGGAAATATATATTATAAGAAGATAGTAGTTGGAGAAAAATCAACGAATGTATTTTCTTATAAATATCCAAGCAATAAAAAGGAATTATATGATGAAATAATAGAAGAGGGAATAAGAAGTTTTAAGACACCTCTTATTGATGAGTATAACTAACTTATTATAGCTAATGAATAAAGATTAATTTACTATATATAATTGGAGGGGTTTATGAAAATAAAATTAAAGGAAATAATATTTTCTTTATATATGTTTTTATTTGCATTAGTAACAAGTGTATTATTTGTATTAAATGCAACTATAATATATAGGATATGTATATCAGTTTTTAAGTTAGAAGCGGGTACTGGAATTTCAGCAAATGCGCTTATGGAGGATTATACAAGAGTTATTAATTATTTAAGGAATCCCTTTAATAATAATCTTAAATTTGAGAATTTTCCTATGAGTGAACAAGGAGAATATCATTTTTTTGAAGTTAAGAACATAATTTTTATAATAGAGGTTTTATTTATTATATTTTGCATTATAGCTATAATACTTTATATAATGAATAGGATAAATGTTTTTAGTTTTCCAATGAGAAGTCTTAACTATTTATTTAATACGACAGTAATATTATTTGGATCACTTTTAGTAGGATTTTATATTAATTTTAATTATTTATTTAATAAGTTCCATGAAATATTCTTTAATAATGATTACTGGATATTTGATGAAAGAACTGATCCTATAATTACAGCATTGCCAGAAGAATTTTTTATGATTTGTGGAATAGCATGTATAGTATTTACTATAGGAATTGCATTAGTTTCAAAGTTAATATATATAAAATATAAAAGAAAAACTCTAAAGTTATAGCACTTTAGAGCTTCTCTTTTATATAATTTTAAAATCTTTTAAGCAGTTATATATTGATTCTTCAGTAGATGGAAAATAGATAGAATTATTTCTTAATTTTTCATTTGATATTCTAAGATCCCTATTTTTATCTTTAAATCTTGCATAGTCTTTAATAAGAAGTAAGTTCTCTCTATCTTTAATACTCAGAAATTCTAAAATTTTAAGGGCCACATCATATGTTGAAAGGTTATTTTCGCTTCCAAAGTTATAGTCACCAGAAGGCAATTCAAGTAGTTTTTCAAAATTTTTTATAATATCATAAGCATAACTTATCCCACGGAATTCATTTGGAGAAAAAGATATAGGGTTATTTTCAAGAGCACTATTTAAAATATTGCATAGTATATTTTTATTAATTTTTTTATTTTTTTCAGGCAATGAGAATAGCCAAGTTAACCTTAAATTATAATATGTATCTAAAGTTTCTTTTATTAAATCTTCTGATTTTAGTTTAGATAATCCATAAATATTATTTGGAATCGGAATTATATTTTCGCTATAAGGTCCAGTCTCTAAATTACCATTATAAATTTGATCGCTACTTGCAAATACAAGGGTAGATTTATTTAGGCTACATCCTTTTGCAATATTAAGTGTTCCTTCATAATTAACTTTTTCACAAAGGAATGGGTCATTTTCACAAATACCAGTATCAGAAATAGCTGCTGTATGAAATACTATATCTATTTTATTAGATTTAAAAAAATTAAACACTTTATTTTCATTTGTAATATCTAAAAATTTATGAGATCCCTTTATAATTTCATACTTATCTTTATAAGTTTCTATAAATCTAGAAGCTAAAAAGCCATTACTTCCTGTAACTAAAATTCTTTTCATAATACACCTCATTTATTACCATATAGTAATATTTTAAATTTAAAGCTAATAAAAAACAATTTAAATATAATAAAATATAAATATTTTAATTAATTATGGAACTTTAGATAACTTAAGTAAAACAAAGAGCGGTATATTATACCACTCCTTTAAATTAAAATATTAGTCTTCAACAAAAGTAGGATCTTCTATTAAAGTTGCAAAAATAAATTCATGATCATGACCAGCGTCAAAACTTGTAACACCATATACGAAATGAACATGTCTACCTTCTCCTACAGGAATTGCAGGTCCAGTATAAACTTCCATAAAATGATAATGTGATAAGAAGAAGTCAGTTCTTGTACATATTTTGTGAATATGACTGTTACCTTTTGGTATAGCTTCTCCAGTAACTCCAGCAAAACGATGATTATGAACATTAGGTGAATCTAATAGAGCTAATCTTGTACTTCCTAAAAATTCATGAACATGAGATTGCATATTATCACATTTTGACATAAAATCAACTCCTATATTTTAGTTATAATACATAATATACAGAAAGTAGAATAAGTGATACTACTTTTATAACCTTTTATATGATTAAATATAATAATTTATATAGGTATTAAGAAAATTAAAGATAAGAAAAGACTAATTATAGTAAATTATAATTATAAAATAGTGAAGCTTTGAATATTTATATAATGAAATCGTAGAAGATTAAAATTAATAGTAGAGGATATTTATATGAAATCAGTATTAAAAGGTATTCTTGGTATAAGCATATTTATGCTAATTTTTTGGGGAGGAGGTTTTATAGAAGGAGTATTTGAAGAAAGTAATACTTCAGCATTGGATAGAAATATTATTTTAGTTTTAATTTATATAATAGGATCAATTTTATTTGTTATAAGAGACTTTTTAAAGGTGCAAAATAAAAAATACGCTATTGATAAAAAGATATTATATGAGTATAAAGAGAAGAGACTTAATAATATAACTATTATTTTTGCAACTATAAATATAACTATTATAATTGAATTATTAATTCTTTTTAATATAGATTATATAAAAATGATAGATAGCATTGATATATTTATCCCATTATATACGTTCTTATTTATGTCAATTTTAGTATTTATATTCTATTTTATTATTTCACGTAGATATAAAAATAAAATATTTGAAGATGGTATTGAACTATATACATCAGAATTTAAAAAGTTTAATGAAGTAAGGAAGATAGTATATAATACTACTATTTTTGGAACTATGTGTGAATATGAAATATTTTTTGAGAAGGGAAAAACCATAATTAAGATAGTTGAGAGAGATTCTAAATATATAAAAGAAATATTAGATAAATGTTCTAATGCTAAATTAGAAAAATAGTATATGCTATATTATAGTATGTAAATCTTATAGTAGTATTTTAATAGATTTGAAATATTAGATAATTTTAAAGTGCTATTTTATGAGTTATAATTATAGAAATTAATGTTATATAAATATAGGAGGAAATTAATATGATTATTGAGGTACTTAAGCTAAGTATAGTATTTACTATAGGAATAACTATAATTTTAATAGCCTTTGGACTTATAATAGGACAAGTAGAAAAGAAAAGCAATGAATTAATATATGGAACCTTTGGAAGGAATGGGATAATTTTTACTGGAATAATTGGAACTACAATACATGAATTTAGTCATTATATAATGTGTAAGTTGTTTTTTCATAAAGTAACGGAAATTAAGTGGTTTTCTATAAAGTTAGATGGAAGTGGAGAATTAGGACATGTAAGGCATACTTTTAATCCTAAGAATATATATCAAAGAATAGGTAACTTCTTTATAGGTGTGGCCCCTATATTTGTAGGTACTTTGATGATAATAATATTCTTAAAATTACTACTTCCAAGTACATATATGCAAATAATAAAAAGTATTAATATAAATGAAATTTCATCGTATATAAGTAGTTTAAATTTCATAGAGTTTTTTAAAGAATTATTACATGAATTATTTATTATACTTAAGTATTTATTTACCATAGCAAATTTAGTATCTTTTAAATTTTGGATTTTCATAATTATATCTTTATCAATTAGTACTCATATGTCACTTAGCAGGGCTGATCTTAAGAATTCTTTAGATGGTATAGGGTTTATATTTTTATTAAGTATATTAGTAAGTATTATTTGTGTTTTAATTGGATTAAATTTTAATAATGTTTTTATAAATGTAATTGCTTTTAATAGTCTACTTATAGCATTCTTATCAGTAGGAGTATTATTCTCATTTATAACACTTATAATTTCTAAACTTATATGTTTTAAAAGCTATTTATAAACTAAAAAGAAAGAGCGGCTTTATAGCAGCTCTTTAATATTAAATTTTAATACTCTAGTTAGAGGGGTTAGAACAAATGTTTATTTTTCTGATTATTATTACAGAGTGTGTCTTTATAGATATTAGAGGATATAAAGCACTTAAAAAAATTCTGCTAAATCAGATAAAATGAAAATAATTAAAAGTTATGAAAAACAAATTTATTTCTATAATAAGGATTTGACTATTAGAAGATTAATAGATTAATTTGTTTATACATAAAAAACGATGATTATAAAGTTGTAATTATATTAGCTGTGAGTTTTTGAGGTTATACTACATAATATTAAAAAAGTAGAAATTTGTTACTACTTTTCATAATATAATTTATTTTTATGTATTATAATTTCTCTTATAGAACTTTCTTTAGAAGTCATATAATGATCTCTTTTAGTTGCAAGAGATATGTAAAAGTCTATTGGGTTTGAAAGGGAAATAGTCTTAATTTCAGGTCTTTTACTAACTGCCATATTTATAATAACTCCAATTCCAAGCCCTGATGCTATAAGAGATTTTGCTGTTTGTATTTCATTAGTATGATATATTTTTTTAGGGACTATATCATTTTTTATGCATAAATCCTCAAATACTTTATTATGTATATAGGAATTCCCAAGAACTATAAATTGTTCATTTTCAAGATCTTTGAAATTAATTTCTTTATTTTTAGAGAGAGGATGTTTTTCGCTTACACACACCATAAATTCATCTTTTTTCAATATAATTGAATCTAAAGTTTCATCTGTAATTGGAGAAAGAGAGCCAATTAATGATATATCAACTTTTCCAGTAAGTAAAAGTTCTTTCATAACTAGAGATCCAGTTTCTACAAACTCGATACATTCTGCAAAGCCTTCTTTTAATAAATCTTCTATATAAATAGGAAAGAAGTAGGCACCTATTATAGGTGGAATTCCAAGTTTTATTTTAGTACTATTTATTTTTGATATTTCAAGTTTTGCTTCATTCATTTGATAGAGTATATTTTGAGCACGTTTTTCAAGTACTATTCCAGCTTCCGTTAAAGAAAGTCCTTTCTTTGAGTGGTCTCTTATTATAAGTTTTGTATTTAATTCTTTTTCGAGTCTATGGAGAGACATCGTAATTGAAGGCTGAGAAACATAAAGTGCTTCAGCAGTTTTAGTAAAACTTTTTGTATTACACAAAGAATGAAAGTATTCTAGATCTCTAAGATTCATATGTACAACTCCTTTTATATTTAGAATACACTAAGAATTTTATGAATGAATGAATAAAAAGTAAAAATATTCTTATAGGAAAAACAAAAGCCCCTAATAAAAGATTTTACTCTTTTATTAAGGGTGTTTAGTTTAGTATTTTAATTAATAAGTTGCATTCCAAATTTCTTTTGTGACAGCTTTTTCAGCATCTAATATTTCTTTTCTATTTAAGCCTTCTTTAACAGTTTCTGAAACAACAGATATAGCAACTAACTTAGAAGCTTCTTTAAGTTCTGAAACTGGTGGTAATATTGGAGCTCCAGGTTTACTAAGATCTTGAAGAGATACTATACCATGCGCTGCTGCAGATAGCATATCATCTGTAACAGTCTTAGCTTTTGCTACAATTATTCCAAGTCCAAGACCAGGATATAATAAAGCATTATTTGCTTGACCTATAGTATATGTTACACCATTATATTCAACAGGATCTGAAGGACTACCTGTAACTACTAATGCTCTACCATCTGTCCATTTTATTATATCTGATGCCTTAGCTTCACAAAGTCTTGTTGGATTTGAAATTGGCATAATAGCTGGCCTTTCATTTATTTCTGCCATAGCACGGACAACTTCTTCTGTAAATGCTCCAGGAACTCCTGATGTTCCAATTAAAACTGTTGGTTTTACTGTTTTAATTATTTCTGCAAGGTCAGTTAGAGGTTCTTTTATTTCACCAATTTTTCTTGCGTATTTTTCTTGACCCTCTGTAAGTCCATCCATATCTTTTGTAAGAAGCCCTTGTCTATCAACTAAATAGAAATCATTTTTAGCTTCTTCTTCTGTTAAACCACCTTTTATTTTTTCAAAAAGTATTTGATCTGAAACTCCAACACCAGCAGTACCGCCACCAAATACTAATATTTTATGATCTTTAATAGGTATATTAGTAACTTTTGCTACAGCATTTAAAGCAGAGATCATCATAACGCCTGTTCCTTGGATATCATCATTGAAGGTACAAATTTTTTCTCTATATTTTTCAAGTATTCTTCTAGCATTATCACGACCAAAATCTTCCCAGTGAATAAGAACATCAGGGAATAATTTTAATGAAGTAGATACAAACTTGTCTATAAATTCATCGTATTTATCTCCTCTGATTCTGTGGTGTTTATTTCCTAGGTAGAAAGGATCGTTTAAAAGTTTTTCATTATTTGTTCCAGCATCAATAACAACTGGAAGTACATTTTTTGGATTAACTCCAGCGGCTACTGTGTATACAGCAAGTTTACCAATTGAAATGTCAACTCCTTGAACACCCCAATCACCAATACCAAGAACACCTTCACCATCTGTAACAACTATTAATTTTATCTCTTCAAGATCTTTTAAAGCTGATTTTAATGAAGATTCAATGCTATTAGGATCATCAACAGATAAAAATACAGCATCTTTTGGAGTATCAAAAGTTCTAGAGTAATTTATTACTGCATCACCTATAGTTGGTGTATAAATTATAGGAAGAAACTCTGTAACATGTTTTCCTATAGTGTAGTAAAATAATGTACGGTTTGTATTGTATAGGTTCATAAGAAATAAATGTTTATCTAAATTATCTTGTATAGACTTAGTCATTTCATAGACTAATACTTCTTGTTCTTCTATTGTTCTAATAGCACTAGGAAGTAATCCTTTTATATTATATTTTTCTCTTTCTTCTTCTGTAAAAGCTGTTCCTTTGTTTAAGAAAGGATTTCTTAAAATATCTTGTTCTTTTAAAATATTCATAATTAACACTCCTTTAAATTTAATATAATCCAATTATTTTCCACCATAATGAGCCAATTCCAAGCCATATGATGAAGTATATTATTCCAAGAATAAAGTTTAGGCTCCACCATTTATTTTGTGGAACGTAACCAGTACTATAAAGTAGAGGGGCAGGTCCATTGCTATAATGAGTTGTTGAAGCAAATAGATTTCCAAAGAAAGCTAAAGCTAAAGCTGCAAGCATTGGAGGTACACCTTCAGCAAGTGCAATACCAAGAAAGGCTGAATACATAGCACTTACATGTGCAGTAGCACTTGCAAATATATAATGGCTATAAAAATATACTAAAAGTAATACTATTAAAATTATAGGCCAAGAAAAACCTGTTAAGTTTGATTTCACTATATCTCTAAGGTAAGAAATTAAACCAAGTTTGTTTAATTGATCTGCCATCATAACAAGTACAGAAAACCAAATTAATACGTCCCAAGCTCCTTTTTCAGATTTTACATCATCAAAGCTTAAGATTTTGAAGATTAGAAGTAATGATAAGCCTATAAATGCTGTAAGAGTTGGATTAATATTAATTAAACTTCCTACTATCCATAAAATAAGAACTGTAATAAATATTAAAGCCATTATTATTTCATCTTTTTTCATTTTACCCATATCTTTAAGAGAATCCGCTGCAACTTTTGGAGCATCTGGAGTTACCTTAATTTCTGGTGGGTAAAGTTTATATATTACAAGTGGTATAACTATTAATGATATGATACCTGGAACAAGGGCAGCCAAGAACCAAGAAGACCAAGTTATATAGATTCCAAAGCTTGCTGCAAGTGATTTAGCAAGTGGGTTTGCAGCCATAGCTGTCATAAACATAGCGGAAGTAATTATATTTCCATGAAATTCAGAAAACATAAGAAAGGATCCAATTTTTCTTTCAGTTCCATCCTTAGGATTAGAATTAAATGTTTTTGAAAGGGATTCTATTATAGGTGTTATAATTCCTCCTGCTCTTGCTGTATTACTAGGTGTTGCTGGTGCCAATATTAAATCGCAAAATATTATAGAATAGGAAAGGCCAATTGTTTTTTTGCCAAAATGTTTTACGAATTGATAAGCTATTCTAGATCCAAGCCCAGTTTTTATAAAGCCTCTTGATATAAAAAATGCCATAACTATGAGCCATATACTACTTTTACTAAAACCACTAAGGGCAGTATTTAATTTAACTGTATTAGTAAGAACTGACATAGTTAGACCTATTATTGCAACTGCTCCGATAGGAAAGGGTTTTAGTATACAGCCAGCTATAGTAGCAATGAAAATTGCTAACATATGCCAAGCTTTTATAGAAATTCCTGTAGGTGCTGGTATTAGCCATATTATTAAACCGATCACAATTGTTATTAAAAATTTTATGTAAGTATTAGATAGTAGTTGTGATTGATTTTTAGTATTATTCATATTTTAATCTCCTTTCAAGTATTTTATATTTTCATTATAAAGCTATAGTTTCCATAACAGAAATATTGTTTATTTATTTACTTATAAGTATTATTTATAACTAAAATGTACATTATAAATATATAAGCAATTTAAAACTATGCTTATACAAAAGAATTTAAAAAGAGTAATTTATTTATAATAGATAATATTTTTTATTTATAGAGTTAGAATTAATATAACACCATATAAAATAATAAAAGTTAAAAATAAAATAAAGATAGCAATATTTTAGTTGCTATCTTTATTTTCTTAGTATCCAAATATATTAAGATTTGTGTACATCAAACCTAATAAGCTGACATCTAGAGAATTCTCTAATTCTAATTTCTTCTAGAAGATTCTCAAGTTCTTCTAAACTAATATTTAAATATAAAGCTTTTTTAAAGCCTAATTCATGAATTTCTATAGAATTCTCTTTTTTTACTATGAGAATTCTTCTATCTTTCTTAAAGGATTGTACTTCAATAAAATCATTTATATTTAATAAAGGTAATTTTCTAAATGTCCTAAATATAAGATCTTCTGAATTAATCATTTTTATTTCCTCTCACATATATTTATATTCTTTACAATACTATATAACTTTATAGTAATTATTTAAAATATATAAATTTTATAGTAATTATTAGGTTTGGTTATATATAAGGTTTTAACATTATTTATATATAGAGAAATTGTTATATTTATCAATTTATTAAATTATTGTACACAAAATGGTAAAAAGAAATAAATGTATTTAATATATAATAAATAATGTTTTATAAAAATATAAAGATATATATTAAGGAGAAATTATGGACTTTATAAAAATTTATAGTGATCTTTTAAAAAATAATATTGATAATCCAGATAAGGTAAGGAAAATGCTTAAAGCAGGATATAATTTAGAATACATAAATTTAAATTTATTTAGTGATAAGAATCTTCCAAAATCACTTAGGTACCTATCTAAGCTTTGTATGAAATTTACCTTAGAGCCATTACGTGATCCAGAAAATACAGCATTTGTAAATGTATTTACACCAACAGAGTTTTTGCATGCCTTTGATATGCATCCACAGCTTATAGAAGCATATTCATCTTATATATCAGGAACAAAATGTGAGGATATGTTTATTGATAAAGCTGAGAGTGTTGGGGTATCTGATAGTTTATGCTCTTATCATAAGACATTTTTAGGGGCAGCTATGAGCAATGTAATACAAAAACCTAAATTTGCAATTACAACTTCAACTGCTTGTGATGGAAATGTTAATACATTTAGGTGTCTTGCAGATATTTATAAGATAGATAAGTTTGTAATAGATGTTCCCTATGAATACTCAACAGATGCAGAAAATTATGTAGAGGAACAATTAAAAGAGATGGTGACTTTCATTGAAGATAATACTCATAAAAAATTAGATGAGAATAAATTAAAGGATATTATCTTAAATGAAAATCAATCTATTGATTATTACAAAAGTTATTTAGAAAACTTAAAACATAAATACTTTCCAAATACATTAACATCAGAAATGTTCAAAGTATTTACAACTCATCCAGGAATGGGGAGAAGAGATACACTCAAGTTTTATAAACTTTTAGCAGAAGATATAGAAAAGTATCCAGATATAAAAGCTAAAAAGAGATTATTATGGGTTCATTTATTACCATTTTATAGTGAATCAATAAAGAGTTTCCTAGATACAAATAAAGATTATCAATTACTTATGTCAGATATGAATGCTGATTATCTAAATAAATTAGATGTAAATAATCCATATGGATCAATTGCTAAGAAAATAATTTTAAATTCATTTAATGGACCATATAGTAGAAGGGCTAAAAATATATTAGATCTTTCTAAAGAGCTTAATGCAGACGGAGTTATTAATTTCTGTCATTTTGGATGCAAGCAGTCAAGTGGTGGTGCATTAATATTAAAGGATTTACTTGAAAAAAATAATATTCCACTACTTAGCATAGATGGTGATGCAGTAGATAGAAGAAATAGTCAAGAAGGACAAAATAAAACAAGGTTGGAAGCCTTCTTTGAAATGATTGACAGAAATGAGGAGGAAACAAAAGATGATAGCTTGTATGTGCAAATATAGTCCTTTTGCAGTTTTTGATGGATTCTCTGAAGAAGGAATAATTATAGATAGTGAAATAGATCAATTTAAAGAATCAGATACTCTTTTGCATCCTAATATGTGCTCTTATAGTAAAGCACTTTTAGATACTATAGCGGAAAAGAAAATTGATAAAGTATTTTTAGTTAATTGCTGTGATTCAATAAGAAGACTTAAGGATACATTAGAAAAAATACCATCAATAAAATTTGTATATATGATGGATCTTCCAAGAAAAAATAATTGCTGTGCTAAAAATATATTAAAAAATGAAATACTAAAATTTATAGATGCTTATGAAAAATTTAGCGGTGATAAATTTGATGTTACTAAGTTTAATAAGGGGCTTTATAAATATTTAGATTCAAATAAAAGTCCAGAAAATCCTTATATTGCAGTTATTGGTGCTAAAGCATCAAAAGATTTTCTACATAAAGTAAAAGATTCTTTAGACTATCCGTTAGTAAATCATACTTGTTCTAGGGAGCATTACTTAACAGAGGTAAAAAACTTTAATGAAAAAGAAGAAGCTATAAGCTGGTATGCTAATGAAATACTAGGATATACTCCTTGTATGAGGATGGAAGATACTACAAATAGAAGAGCGCTTACAGAAGATCCAAATCTTAAAGGAATAATATATCATACAGTTAAGTTTTGTGATCATTACTCATTTGAATATATAAGTCTTCAAAGAGGAGAAATACCAGTATTAAAGATAGAAACAGATCTTACAAATCAGAGTAATGGACAAATTAAAACACGTATAGAAGCATTTAATGAGCAGCTAAGTGGAGGAAATATTAAAATGAAAAAAATAATAGATAAAGATAAGATATATGTTATGGGAATAGACAGTGGATCAACTTCTACTAATGTAATTATTTTAGATAAGAATAAGAAAATTTTAAGTAGTATAATAGTAAAAACTGGAGCGAAGAGCATGGATTCTGCAGATAAAGCATTAGAATATGCCCTTAAAGAATCAGGTCTTAATAAAGATGATATATCACTTATAGTTGGGACAGGTTATGGAAGATATAATATACCTTTTGTAGATGAGAATGTAACTGAAATAACATGTCATGGAAGAGGAGCACATTTTTTGAATCCTGAAGTTAGAACTATAATTGATATTGGAGGTCAAGATAGCAAGGCTATAGGACTTGATGAGAAAGGTAATGTAAAGAGTTTTGTTATGAATGATAAATGTGCAGCAGGTACAGGAAGATTCTTAGAGATGATAGCAAAGACATTAGAAATAGATTTAGAAAAGATGTCAGAGGAAGGATTATCATATAAAGAAGATTTAACAATAACTAGTGTTTGTTCAGTATTTGCAGAATCAGAAGTTGTATCTTTAATCGCAGATAATAAAGAAAGAAAAGATATTATTCATGGAGTTAATAAATCAATAGCAACGAAGACTGTTGGACTAGTTGAAAGAGTAGGTAGACATGAAAAGTATATGATGACAGGTGGAGTCGCGAAAAATAAAGGAGTAATTAAAGCTATAGAAGAAAAACTAAATAGTAAATTATTTATAGCAGATGAACCACAAATATGTGGAGCACTTGGTGCAGCACTTATAGGGCTTGATAAAATTTTAGAAGAAATGTAATTAAAATAGCTTCAGAGAGTTATAAAATATCTGAAGCTATTTTAAATTATAGAGAAATCTAACATTAATATATAATTATAAAAGTTTGTTTAAATTTGCTATCTATAAGTATTAATTACTACAATATCCAACAAAAATAATAAAAAACTTAAAAAATTTTGTTTTTTTATTAAATTAAAGTATTATAATAGAGAAATATGATTTATAATAATAAGCTGGACTAGAATATGAATGATTATGTTAATAATATAGATAGAAGGTGATAATATGACAGATAATAGATTTTTGCCAATAAGTAAAAAAGATATGGAAGATAGAGGTTGGGAACAATGTGACTTTATAATAGTTACAGGAGATGCTTATATAGACCATCATAGTTTTGGTACTGCAATTATTTCTAGAGTATTAGAAAATGCAGGATATAAAGTAGGTATAATACCTCAACCAGATTGGCATAGCACAGATGATTTTAAAAAACTTGGTAGACCAAGACTTGGATTCTTAGTAAATGGTGGTAACATGGATCCTATGGTTAACCATTATTCTGTTAGTAAGAGAAGAAGAGATAAGGATCTTTATACTCCAGGTGGAAAGATGGGGGCTAGACCAGATAGAGCTACTATTGTTTACTGTAATAAGATTAGAGAAGCATACAAGCATGTAAATATTATGATTGGAGGCCTTGAAGCAAGTCTTAGAAGATTAGCTCATTATGATTATTGGAGTGATACTGTAAAAAACTCAATACTTATAGATAGTGGAGCAGATTTACTTATGTATGGTATGAGTGAAAAGCAAGTAGTTGAAATTGCAAATTGTTTAAATGATGGTTTTGAAGCTAAATATGTAAGACATGTAAATGGTACTTGTTATGCAGTTGAATCTTTAGATGAAGTTTATACTGATTATGTTGAGCTTCCGTCTTTAGAAGAAGTAGCAACAAATAAAATAAAGTATGCAGAAGCCTTTAAAAAGCAATATGAAGAGCAAGATCCTATAAGAGGAAAACAACTTATTCAAAAACATGGTAATAGATATGTTGTTGTAAACAAACCAGAGATGCCACTTTCAAGAGAAGAGCTTGATAAAGTCTATGCACTTCCATATGCTAAGAGTTATCATCCAATATACGAAAAAGATGGTGGAATTGCAGCTATTGAAGAAGTTAAGTTCTCAATAGTAAGTTCAAGAGGATGCTTTGGTAACTGTAACTTCTGTGCAATAACTTTCCACCAAGGTAGAGCAGTTCAAAGTAGAAGTGAAGAATCAATACTTGAAGAAGCAGTTGAAATAACAAATATGAAAGACTTTAAGGGATATATTCATGATGTCGGTGGTCCTACTGCAAACTTTAGAAAGCCAGCATGTAATCATCAGCTTACTATAGGAGCATGTAAAAATAAACAATGTTTAACTCCTGGAGTATGCAAAAACATGGATGTAGATCATACTGAATATTTAAACTTACTTAGAAAAATAAGAAAACTTCCTAAGGTTAAGAAAGCCTTTGTTCGTTCAGGTCTTAGATATGACTATATAATGGCTGACAAAGATGATACATTCTTTAGAGAATTAGTAGAGCATCATGTAAGTGGACAACTTAAAGTTGCTCCAGAACACGTAGCACCAGAGGCTCTAAAGTATATGGGTAAACCGTCAGGAAAAACTTATGATAAATTTAGAGAAAAATTCTTTAAGATAAATAGACAGATTGGAAAAGAACAATATTTAATTCCATACTTAATGTCAAGTCACCCAGGTTGTGGATTAAAAGAAGCTATACAACTTGCTGAATACTTAAGAGATACTAAGTATCAACCAGAACAAGTTCAAGACTTTTATCCAACTCCAGGGACAATGTCAACTACAATGTTTTATACAGGACTTGACCCATTAACAATGAAGGAAGTTTATGTTCCAAAAACAAGAGAAGAAAAAGCTATGCAAAGAGCTCTTCTTCAATTTAAGAATCCTAAGAATTATAATTTAGTTTATGATGCTCTAGTTAAGGCTGGAAGAGAAGACTTAATTGGTAATGGACCAAAATGTTTAATTCAATCAAAAGAAACTAGATATCTTGCAAGTACTAGAGGTTTTGGATATGGAAATTCTTCAGGATATAAAGGAAAGAAGAAAAATAATCCTAAAGGCAAAGACCATGATGATAGAAGAAGTGGTAAGTCAAATAATAATTCTCAAAATAAGGGAAGAGGAAAAGCAGGAAATAGAGAAAAATTTGCAGATAATGATCCAAGAGGAAAGAGAGATCAAAGACCTAAGGATAATTCGCCAAAATATAAGGGCAAAAAGAGTAGGGGACCTGCAAGACTTAGAGTTAAAAAGAAGAGATAAAAAAGAAAAAGCATACTTAGGATTAATTCTAAGTATGCTTTTTTATAGCTTATATTAAATTGAAAATGCATCAACAGTTTTATGTTCATATGGACACGTTTTTTTAGAGTGTTTAATTATCCTTTTCTTTGAAAGATAAGAGCAGATTGAATCAATGTATTTAGATGGATCAGATGAGTCTATACTATCATTTAGCAGTAAAGTAGCTTTTAAGTGGCTATAAGACACTGAATTTAGCATCGCATCAATTTCATGAGATGTAAAATACTTACCAGGATTTGATGAAAGAAATAAGTTAACATCATTAGCTAGTGAGTAGAGTACTTTATCTTGATTATCATTTACTTTTGAATTCATTTAAATCACTCCTTAATATAAAATTTACTTTAATCTATTTCAGTTTACTAGTATGATTTAGAAAAAAATTGTCTATGTAAATGTTTACTATAATATAAGTATATCAAATACTTAAGAAAAATCAATGAGTAATACAAAAAGATTTACTTAAATTCTATATAATAATAAATATAAAAAAGATACATATTTTATGCATCTTTTTTTATTATATATATTAAATTTCTACGTTTTCTAAATTGTTTCTTCTATTATCTAGAGGATTAAGATTTATATGATGGACAGTTTCATTATCACTTGGATTCATTATAATTCTATCTAAATGAATTCTACCGTTAGGTGTATTAGCTATAACAAATATATCATTATTATTTCTATAGTAAACCCAGCTATAATCATCGTTTACTACATTATGTAAGTCTGATGATGATATTAATGCTTTTGCTTGTTCTTTTCCATATTTATCTTTTAAACTTATAGCAACTGTATCAGCATCTATCTTTTCATATTCATTTTTTATGTTTCTTTGAACTATCTCTAAGTTACATTTTCTATTATCTAAAGTGTCTCCATTTATATGTCTAATTGGAGTAGTGCTAGAAACATTTAGTATTATACTTTGTAAGCTTTGTTTTAAGGGTTTGTTCTTCTTATTTTTCTTAGTATTACTTATGTTTAATACTAGATAATTATTAAAGTCTTTATTCCATTCAGCAAACCAAATTCCAGTAGATTTAACTTTATCAAGATCTTCAGCATCTATTTTAGTAATAAGTTCATCGCCATTTTTCTTTAATATTGTTATAAAAGCAATGTTTTCTTCTGTCTTAAAATTGTTTTCTATGTTCTTATAATTATTTTTAATTTTAAACACCTCTTCTTATATTGATTAGTATCACTAAGTATATCAGAGTTAGAGTTAAAAAGATATATAATAAAAAAATAGATACTTAAAGATAATGTTTTTTACAATTATTATATTGAATTGATATAATATATATAGATTGTAATATAACATTAAGTGAGGGGGAAGATCATAATGGATGTTATAGATTTTAATAAGGTATATAGAGAGAAGATAGAAAAAAAAGCATATGAGAATTTAAGTGTTGTAAAACTTGATGATGATAGTTATTTAATAAATGATAATAGTTCATTTTCAGATGATATAGAATATGATTTTGTAAAGGATAGTAGGTTTGATGAAGAGCTTACAAATCAAATTAAAAAGATGAAATGTAGTGAAGGGGATTGCTTAAGTGTCACTATAAAATATTATGATGACAATGATAATAGTGTATTAGAACTTGTCAATTTATCAAGTGAGGAAGTTATAGAACTTAATATAAATATGAATTTAGATTATGATACAAGAGGAAAAATAGTGAATTTTATAGCTTATAATCTAGATGGAGAAGATTTAGCAGTGTCATTTTATCTCCATTATAATTTTGAGCTTTTACGTGATTTAGTTGAATCAATATAAGAGATTATATTACAAAAAATCTAATATAATAGTTGGAAATTATACATATTATGATGATTTTAATACTGAAGTATTAAAAAGATAATTAACTTAAATTAATTATCTTTTTTAGATTAAATATTATTATTAAAATCAGTATTATTGTAGTCTATCAGGATATAAAGTTTTATCCACAGGTAATATTTTGAATATAGCATCATCTTTCTTAAATTTACTATCTAAATTTAGTCTATGTCCGTATATTCTTGGAAGATTTATGAATTCTACAAGCTTATTATTTTTGATAAATCCAAGCATAATAATATTTTCATCATAGCTTATATCAAAGTTCTTATTGTAAGTTATAATATTCTCATCTTTTAAAATATCTTCTGGGTCTGAATAAGGATTAAAAGCAAATAGGATATCCCAATCAAACTCTGTAATATTAGGTAAATCTAAATAAGTAGAGGATTCTATAGATTTAATAATTTGATTCTTTAAACTTAGATTTTATTTTATTATGTTAGATTTTATAAATGAGATATAGAATAATGGAAGTAATATTATAGTTAATAATAATATGAATAATTTCTTTTTCAATATATAATCCTCCAAAAATTAATTATAAATCGCTTAATCTATATCTAAATTATACCATAATTAAGACTAAATGTAATAAAAGAGTTTTAAAGATTGATATGAATATATAAATAGTAATTTACCTTAATTGTCACCTTAGTAAGAAAAATATGGTTGACAATATAAAAAACAAAAGGTATTATTTTAATGTACTTTGATAATCAAAATATATTTGGAGGAGATTTTATGAATTTAAAAACAAGAGATTTAACGCTTATTGCAATGTTTGCAGCACTTACAGCTATAGGAGCATTTATTAGAATACCACTTCCAATAGTGCCATTTACTCTTCAATATTTCTTTTGTGCATTAGGTGCAATACTTCTTGGAAGTAAAAAGGGATCATTAGCACAAATTTTATATGTAGGAATTGGACTTATAGGTATTCCTGTATTTACAAAAGGTGGAGGACCACAATATATACTTCAACCAACTTTTGGATACTTAATTGGATTTATATTAGGAGCATTTATAATTGGAAAGATAACTGAGAATATCAAAGAATTAAACATAAAGAAAATTTTTATAGCGTGTATTCTAGGTTTAGCAGTAGTTTATTTATTTGGAGTAATTCATATGTTTATTATTTATAATTTTTACTTAGGGCAAGCAATGAGTGTATGGACAGCTATTAGTGTTGGAGCAATATCATGTCTGCCTAGTGATTTATTGTTAAGCTTTATAATTTCATTAGTTGGGGCAAAAGTTGTACCTATGCTTAGAAAATTAGGTTATGCAGAGATGTAAGATAAGAGAGGAAAATGAAAGGAAATGAGTTTTTGTAATGATATAAAAGAAAAAGTCTTAAATGGATATAGATTAAGTAGAGAGGAAGCTTTAAGGTTATATTTAGAGCCTTCAAAAGAACTCTTTAAATGTGCCAATGAGATAAGAGAAAAGTTATGTGGGGATAGAGTAGATCTTTGCTCTATCATTAACGGTAAAAGTGGACGATGCAGTGAAAATTGTAAATATTGTGCACAGTCAATACACTTTAAAACTGGAGTAGAAGAATATGATTTATTATCCTATGAAGAAATAAAAAATATTGCTAGTGAAAATGAAAAATGTAATGTAGATAGATTTTCTATAGTGACTTCTGGAAAAGGATTAAAGGGAAAAGATTTTGAGAAGGTTGTAGATTATTATAAAAGATTAAATAAAGAATGTAATATAAAGTTATGTGCCTCTCATGGAATATTAGACAAGGAGTCTCTTTTAAAGCTTAGAGAATCTGGTGTAATGAGATATCATCATAACATAGAGACATCAAGAAATTACTATAAAGAGATATGTACTACACATACCTTTGATGACAGAATTAATACAATAAATTTTGCTAAAGAGATAGGATTAGAGGTCTGTTCAGGAGGAATTATAGGCCTTGGCGAGACAATAGAAGATAGAATAGATATGGCAATAGAACTTAGAGATTTAAATGTAATGTCTATTCCTATTAATGTTTTAATGAAGATTAAGGGGACACCACTTGAAGATAATATTGCCTTAAATGAAGAAGAAATATTAAAAACTATAGCAATATTTAGATTTATAAATCCAAAGGCTAATATAAGGCTTGCAGCTGGAAGAAATCTTTTGGAAAACTATGGAGAAAATGCTTTTAAGTCTGGTGCAAATGCAACTATATCAGGAAATCTATTAACTACATGTGGAAATAATATCTCAGAAGATAGAAAGATGATTAGAGATCTAGGTTTAAAAGTTAAACAAGAATAACTTAGAGAAAGGAAGAAAAAATGAATTTATCGGAAAAAGATCTAAGATACATATGGCACCCATGTTCTCAAATGAAAGACTATGAAACATTAAAGCCTATAGTAATAGAAAAAGGTGAAGGAGTATATCTTTATGATGTAGATGGTAATAAATATTTAGATGCAATAAGTTCATGGTGGTGTAACTTATTTGGACACTCTAATAAAAGAATAAATAAAGCAATAAATAATCAAATAAACAAAATAGAACATGTTATATTTGCAAACTTTTCAAATATACCAGCTATAGAGTTATCAGAGAGATTGGTAAAGATAACACCAGATAGATTAGAAAAAGTATTTTTTGCAGATAATGGATCAGCAGCAGTTGAAGTAGCACTAAAAATGAGTTTTCATTATAATCAACAAGTTGGGAAAACGAAAAAGAAAAGATTTGTAGCAATAACTGATGCTTATCATGGCGAAACATTAGGTGCTTTATCAATGAGTGATTTAGATATATATAGTAAAATATATAAGCCACTTATGATAGATACTATAAGAGTTAATGGACCAGATTGTTATAGATGTGAGTTTAAAGAAAAACGAGATACTTGTAATGCTGAATGTTTTGTTAATATGGAGAAAATAGTAGAGGATAAGCATGAAGATATATCAGGAATTATAATAGAACCAATGCTTCAGGGGGCAGCAGGGATGAAGATATATTCATCTAAATATTTAAAAAAGCTTAGAAAACTTTGTGATAAATATGATATACACTTAATTGCAGATGAGATTGCAGTAGGATATGGAAGAACTGGAAAGATGTTTGCTTGTGAACATGCAGATATAAGTCCTGATATTATGTGTATATCAAAAGGTCTAACAGCTGGATACTTACCAATGGCAATTACTATGACATCACAAAAGATATATGATGCTTTTTATGGTGACTATAATGAAAATAAGGCATTTTTACATTCACACACTTATTCTGGTAATGCCCTTGGATGTGCAGTAGCTTTAGAAGTACTTAAGATATTTGAAGAAGAGCCTATTTTAGATATTATAAACTCAAAAGGTGAATTTCTAAATAAGTTATTAAAAAAAGAATTAGGAGACCATCCATTAGTAGGAGAAATTAGAAATATTGGAATGATAAATGGCATTGAATTGGTAAAGGATAAGAAAACTAAGGAAACTTTTAATAGTAAAATGAGAGTAGGATATGAGATTTTTAAAATTGCCTTAAAAAGGGGAGTTCTTTTAAGACCTCTAGGAAATGTAATATATTTTAATCCACCATACTGTATAACTGAAGAAGAAATGATTGAAATGGTAAAAGTTTGTAAACAAAGTATGAACATATGGGAAAAGTCTCAAAATGATGATAGACTATTATAAAAGGTAAAATAGGTATGGAATTTATAATAAGTAAATTTAGGATTTATAAAGTAATTTAGTAGTATAGAAGATTAAATTAATAATTTACTTATAGCAAATATATGGCTTTAACAAATAGTAGAATTGAAGGTGAAGATAGTGAGAAGTGGAATATTTGTAACAGGAACAGATACGGAAGTAGGGAAAACTTTTGTTTCCTCATTGTTAGTAAAAGGATTAAGAGACTATGGAATCAATGCAGGGTATTTTAAAGGAGTTCTTAGTGGTGCTATAGAAGAAAATGGAGAATTAATTCCTGAAGATGCAAAGGAAGTTTGTGAAATATCAGGACTTAAAGAGGAGTATGATAATATGGTTTCATATACGTTAAGAAATCCATATTCGCCACATTTAGCAGCACATGTTGAGGAAGTTGATATAAATATACAGAAAATTATCTTTGATTATGAAAAGATGATGGATAAATATGAATTTTTAGTAGTAGAAGGTAGTGGAGGAGTTATTTGTCCAATAAAAATAGAAGGAGATGAAATAATACTTCTAGAAGATATTATAAGAGATTTAGGATTATCTACTATATTAGTTGCAAGATCTAGTCTTGGAACTATAAATCATACAATGCTTACTGTAAATCATTTAAAGAGTATTGGAATAGAAGTTAGAGGAATAATATTAAATGGATATGATGAGGATAATATTATTCATAAGAATAATAGAAAAGTAATTGAGAGACTTACAGGTATAACAAATATTTGTACAGTGTCAGAGATGGATAAAGATAGTATTGATGAAGGTATTATATTCGAGATTCTTAAAGTAATGAATAATGCGAATATATAACATAAGGTAATTTGTATGGAAAAGTTTAATGCAAAAATAAAGAAGATTGAAGATAAAGATGGTGCATATATAGAAATACCATTTGATGTTGAGAAAGTTTTTGGGAAAAAGAGAGTAAAAGTAAAGGCAACTTTTGATGGAGTAGAATATAGAGGCTCAATAGTTAGGATGGGTATGCCTTGTTACATAATAGGAATTACAAAAGAAATAAGAAAGAAAATTGGTAAAGAATCAGGAGATATAATAGAAGTTACTATAGTAAAAGATGATGAAGAGAGGACTATAGATATACCAGAGGACTTAAGAGTAGAACTTAAAAAAGAAGATAATTTGAAAAGTATATTTGAGTCATTATCTTTTTCAAATAAGAAAAAGTATATTAATTCTATTACTTCAGCTAAAAAAGAGGAGACAAGAAGAAAAAGGATTGAAAATTTATTAAGAGAGTTAAAAGAAAGAAATATATAATTTGAAGGAATATCATTTAGATAAATTAGTTCAGCTTAAGGTGAAAAATAAACTGATTAACTAAAAATCTAAAACAAAAACACATGTGAAGTTACAAAAAAATTTACATGTGTTTTTTATTTTAAATAGCGTAAATACTAAACTTATATGTATTTACGCTATTTAAAATATTTTCTGAAAATCACATACAAAATAGAATATTAAATCACAGGAAGTTTTAAAAAATAATAAATCTATTATAGCTATGATTATACATATGAATTGTTATAAGAAAATATATGTGATTTTGTTTAGTAAGTTATTTAAAATTAAATAACATTATATTAATATTCAAATTCTCTTTGATGATTTGCAAAGTGGATACAAATTTGAAATTACTTATGATGAAGTTCAAGAAACTTACCCAAGTAGGGCTGGAGTATATAGTTTTAAACTAATTGAAAGAGGAAGTTTAGAGGATATTCTTCAAAATACATTAAATACTTTGAAAGAAATGGGAGGGATATTTGATTTATCTGGATTAGAAAATTAAAAGACATAAATTTGCATCTATATATTCATATCAACATTATTATGCAATAAAGACATTAATTATCTCTATCAATTGATAATAGTGATAAAGTTATTAAACTATGACAAAAATTATATATCAATCATATTATATATTATCAGTTGATAATAAGAGAGGTAAATATGATGGAAAAAAGATATAATGAGTCTAATAAAGTGACAATGATCTCAATTATACTAAATATAGTACTTACTATATTAAAAATATTTGCAGGTATAATTGGACAATCTAGTGCAATAATAGCAGATGGATTGCATTCTGCTTCTGACATAATAACTTCAATAGGAGTATTAATAGGAAATAAAATATCTAGAAAGCCTAAAGATATGGAACATCAATATGGACATGAAAAAGCGGAGACATTAGTATCTTTTATATTATCTGCAATTTTAATAATTGTAGCTTTAGATATAGGTATACAAGGAGTTAAAGTTTTATTTAATCCTAGTATTATAACTACTCCGACTATTTTACCACTTATAGTGTCAGTAATATCTATATTAGTAAAAGAGTATCAGTATCATATAACAATAAAAGTAGCTAGAAAAATAAATTCTCCTTCTTTAAAAGCAGATGCTTGGCATCATAGATCTGATGCATTATCATCAATAGCAGCTTTTATAGGGATTGGAGGTGCTATTTTAGGATTTAAGTTGCTTGATCCTATTGCCTCAATTACAGTAGCTTTAGTTGTAATAAAAGTAGGTATTGATATATTAAAAACATCTTGTAATGAATTAATGGATACATCTATTAATCCTAAAGATTTAGAACTTATAAATTCAATTGCAAATAGTTATAGTGATATAAAAGGGATTAGTAGTATGAAATCAAGAAAGCATGGATCTTTTGCATATATTGATATGAGCATATTAATTGATCATAATAAAACATTATGTAGTGCTCATGAAATTTCTCATAAATTAGAAAAGCTTATTATAGCAGAATTGCCTTATATTAAAGAAATAAATATTCATATAGAACCCTATTCAGAAGATTAAGTTATTTTTATTAATATAGATAACACATATATTCTAGATATTAGAGCATCATTTTTATGGTGCTTTTTTATATACAGTCTATTATACTGTGATGAAAATTTAAGTAGTATGTGATTATAGTTAGACTTAATAGAGTTAAGTGTGTATTAGAAGAAAATTTTATATAAATTTAGTATAAAAATAAAGCACACTTAATAAAAAGATAAAATTATTATAAATTTATAAAATAAAAAATATAGTAATAATAGTAGATTCATAGTATCTATAAAAAATGGCATAAATATTGCTAGTAAAATAAATAGAATACAATTAGAAAGAGGGATTAGTATGGATAATTTAGAATTAATATCATTTCAAATAATAAGTAATGTAGGAGAAGCTAAGTCATCATTATTTGAAGTTTTAGAACTATCAAGAGAAGAAAAATTTGAAGAAGCAGAAGGGAAAATAAGACAAGCTGAAGAATCAATATTAAAAGCACATGAATCACACTTTTCTTTAATACAAGAAGAGGCAAGTGGAAATAAAGTTAATATATCAATGCTTTTAATGCATGCTGAAGATCAGCTTATGAATGTAGAGATGTTAAAAACATTTGCAAATGAGATGATTTTAACGCATAAAAAGTATAGTAATAAATAATTATAAATATATACATAGACAAATTAGAAAGTAGAAAAAATTTTTATGCTATTTGCTATTTACTATTAAGTTATAAAGAAAAATTTATTTATAATGTAATATTAGTATAAAATATTAAGTGATTAAAATAGAATCAAAGGAAGTGCTTTATTTGCACTTCCTTTTTTAACTATTTAGTATTGTATTTAAATCATCAATTAAGACTTTAAGATCGTAAGCATCTCTTGGTATTAATATTCTATATCTACCTTTTTCCTCTTCTTCATATTTATTTTTTAAACCATTAAAATATTTTCTGACTTCACTAGATTTTTTTTCACCTAATTGTTTTTGTTTATCTGAATCTAAGGTAATTTTATGGAATTTTGTTTTATCTTTTTTTCCGGATACTCCATCTTGGTTTTCAATTTTTATGTAATCATTTATATTTTTCATCTATATCACCTCTCATTATATTTTATCACTAAAAATAATATAAGATTTAAAATAACAAATTGTTTTACTATAAATTAATAATGTTCAGTTAAAAGAAACTATTATAAATTCTATATGATATAATAATTATTATCTTAAAAGGAATTTAAGGAGACAGATAGATGAGAAATATAAAACTTACATTACAATATGATGGAACAAGATATAAGGGATTTCAAAAGCAAAATCAAAAAGGAAGCAATGTAGCAACTATACAAGGCAAATTAGAAAATGTTTTAAGTAAAATGATAGATGAAGAAATAAAAGTTATAGGGTGTGGTAGAACTGATAGTGGAGTTCATGCAGAAAATTATATAGCCAATTTTACAACAAGCAGTGTAATGCCTTGTGATGAAATGTTTAAATATTTATTAGAATATTTACCAGAAGATATAGCGATAAAATCAATTAAAAATGTTAGTGAAAGATTTCATTCAAGATATAATGTTAAATCAAAAACATACGTATATACTATAGATAACAATACATATAGAAATGTTTTTATGAAAAAATACGCATACTATATAAATGATAAATTAGATATAGAAAAAATGAAAGAGGCTTCTAAGATGCTTATAGGAACTCATGATTTTGAAAGTTTTACTAGCCTTAAAGGTAAGAAAAAATCAACTATAAGAACTATAAATTATATAGATATAAATGAAAAAGATGGAATAATTAAAATTGAAGTAAATGGAAATAGCTTCATGTTAAATATGGTTAGAATATTATCTGGAACTTTAATAGAAGTTGGGCTAGATAGGATTAAAGTTAAAGATATAAATGGAATTATAGAAGCAAAGGATAAATCAAAAGCAGGACATAGAGCACCTGCACATGGATTATGTTTAAAAGAACTACAATATTAATAAAAAGGAGATAGTATATTACTTGTACTATCTCCTTTATTATTTAATAGGAGTGCAATTAAAATGAGCTACTTATTGTGAGACAATTTTGAACGTTTAGTGTATTTTTTACCATTAGCATGACTACCAATTTTTTTACCGTGTTCTATTCCAATTTCTGCGCCTTGCTCAGAATACATTTTTCTAAGTTCAGCATTAGTTTTTGGTCGATCTTTTAATCTGTTTTTGTTATTATCCATTTCAAAAAACCTCCTAAGAGCTATAATGATGTACAAGATTAGTTTGCCTAAATATTAAAATTTTATTTGTTTGAAAAGCAAGATTTATATTATTAAATTTATGATAAAATAGAATAAGTTTAGGTAAGGAGGAAGTTTATGATTATAAAAGATGAAATTTATGGAATCGTGGAAATTGATTCAGTATTAGAAGAATTATTAAATACAAAGGCTGTTAAAAGGCTTAAAAATATTCATCAAGGTGGAGCTAGTTATTTAGTTAATTCAAAATGGAACGTTACACGTTATGATCATTCTGTTGGTGTTATGATTCTTATAAGAATTATGGGTGGTTCAATAGAGGAACAAATAGCAGGATTGTTACATGATATTTCTCATACTGCGTTTTCACATGTTATAGATCTTTCACTAAAATATAGTAATGAGGATTATCATGAAAAAATATTTTTAAAAGTTATAGAAAAATCTGATATACCAACGGTCCTTGAAAGATATGGATTTAACTATAAAGATATTTTATTAAATGAAGAAAAATGGACTATATTAGAAAAGAAAGCTCCTGATCTTTGTGCAGATAGAATTGATTATACCTTAAGAGATATGTTCGCGGATGAAAAAATATCTAAAGAAGATATAAGAAAGTTTATGAATTCTTTAATTATATTTAATGGAGAAATAGTTATAAATTCGCTAGATATGGCAATATGGTTTACAGAACTTTATTATAAGGAAGTTATAGATTATTTCATGAATCCATTAAATGTTTACGCTTGTGATAGACTAGCTAAAGCAATAAAATTAGCAATTGATAGTGGAGAAATTTCCTTAGAAGATGTAATGAAGACTGATGATGAAGTGATAGGGATGCTAGAAAAGTCCAATATAGATGAAGTAAAGAATATTATTTCATCATTACATGATAGAGTGAAATTAATAGAAAATAAAAAAGAGTGGGATATAGTAAGTAAGAATAAAATAAGATTAATAGATCCTAAAGTATATAATGAAGGAAAAGTTTTCAGAATTAGTGAGAAATCAAACTATATAAAAATTTTAAATGATAAAGCATATAGTAGAGCAAAAGAAGGTACGTATATAAAAATTATACAGAGTTAAAACAAAAAAGTTGATGACTAATTTGTCATCAACTTTTATATTAATCTTGGTACATATAATCTCTAGTTAAAGGTAAATCGTTATTTATGCCCTTTGAATATAGTGTTTGATGTATATCTATAGTCCAATAATGGAATGCAGCTGCACATGAGCATAAGTATATATGCCACATTCTTAAGAATCTTTCATCAAACATTTCTCTTTCTTCTTCCATATGCTCTTCAAAGTTCTTAACCCATTCTTGTAATGTCTTCATATAGTGAAGTCTTAAGCTTTCTACATCAAGAACATGGAAATTAAGTTCTCCAGCAATATGGATTTCTTCTCTTAAGGTTGGTAAGTATCCACCTGGGAATATATAAGTAGTTATCCACTTGTTACCTTCAGTTTCAACTAAGTTTGTTATATTGTGAAGTAAGAATAATCCACCTTCTTTTAAAACAGCATCAACGTTTTTATAGAATAATGGAATGTTTGCATGACCAACGTGTTCAACCATACCTACACTTACTACTCTATCAAAAACTAATCCAGATTTATGTAAATCTCTATAGTCCATTAACTTAACAGTAACTAAGTCTTCTAATCCTTCTTCTTTAATTCTTTCATTTGCTTTTGCAAATTGTTCTTCACTTAAAGTTATACCCATAGCTTTAACTTTATAAAGTTTAGCAGCTTCTATTATAAGGTATCCCCATCCACATCCAATATCAAGAAGTGATTGACCTTCTTGTAAGTTTAATTTTTTTAGTATATGATGTATTTTATTCATCTGAGCATCATAAAGAGTATCATTTTCAGTTTTAAAATATCCACATGAATAACTCATCGTTTTATCTAGCCATAAGCTATAGAAGTCATTTCCTATATCGTAGTGATGTGCTATATCTTTTTTTGATTTTAAAAGTGAAGGAGCTTTAATCTTTCCGGCAAGTTTTAATAACATACTGTCATTTAAGAAACTATCTTTGTTTCTCATCATGCTTTCAAATATTTCTTGTGGATCTCCTTCAAAGTCTATATGACCGTCCATATAAGCTTCACCTAAAGCTACACTAGCATCAGATAATAAATCTTTTTTACTTGGGAATTCATTTATGATTATAGTGAATTTTGGTTCGCCTTCACCAATCTTTGTTACTTCTCCATCCCATAATTTTAAATTGAAAGTTTCATCAGCTAAATGTTTAGCAAATGACTTTACTATGCTTTTATTCATTTCCATGTTTTACACCTCATTTGTTTAACAGTACCTTAAAAATTATAATCCTCTATAGTTTTTACTTTAATTCCTAAAATTATTCGCATATAACTATTTTTAGTAGTTTATATAGTATTTTCAGTAAAATACTATTAAAATCTTAAGTTTACTCTTATTTACTAAATTTGAATATTATTTGAATAAGGAGAAATTGCTAAAATAGGAGCTTGTAAAGGTAATACCAATTCTAGTGTTTTAAAAAAATACATATAATAATTTTTTGTAAATATTATGGTAAAATTTTTAGGTAATTCTTAAGTTGTAGATACATATTATAATTTACATAAATATTATGGCATAAAACGTGAAAAGAAATTAATAAATGTTAATAAATACACTAAAAATTGAATAATAAGTATACATTGTAAATAATTTAATTAGATATAACAAAATATTATAAAATATATTAATATATAGATGTTAAAAAAAATAGGGGGAATTATATATGAAAAAAATAATAGCTTTATTACTTTCAAGCATATTAGCCTTTACTTTAGTTGCTTGTGGAGGTGATAAGCCAAGTGATGTTGTAGATAAATTCTATACGGCTTTAAAAGAATGTAATAAAGAGGAATTAAAAACATTAACAAGTAAAGATTTAGTTAAAGAAACAACTAAAACTGACATAACAAAAGAACAAGAATATACAATAAAAAAAGTTCTTTCAAGTATCGATTTTAAAATAATTAATACTGAAGAAAAAGATAATGATGCTACAGTGGATGTTGAAGTAACAGCAATTGATGGCAATGACATAGCAACTAAGTATATTAAATCAAGATTACAAGCTTCATTAGAAGCTTCTTTAAAAGGAGAAAGTGAAGAAGAAATAACTAAGAAGTGTAGCGATATTTTAATAAAATTACTTAATGAAAAAGATTTGAAAAAATCTACTCAAACAGTTAAAGTTAATTTAAACAAAGTAGATGGAAAATGGCAAATAAAAGATCCTGAAAATGTTCTTTTAGAAACATTTAATTTAAAAAATATGTCAGAGTTTTTTAAAGAATTTTCAAATAATAAACAAAAATAATTAAATTATACTCACATAATATATTGAACAATTTATTATGTGAGTATTTTTATATATAATGATAAATAGGATAGAGTTAAAGGAGATTAATATTATGTATGATATGCCATTATATAGACCACCAAGTGAAGCTTATAGTCTTATTATTCAAGTAACTCTTGGATGTTCTCATAATAAATGTAATTTTTGTAGTATGTATAAAACAAAGAAATTTTCGATAAAAGAATTAGATAAAATAAAAAAAGAAATAGATGAATTTAGAAATATATACGATAATGTGGAAAGAATTTTCTTAGCAGATGGTGATGCTTTAATTATTCCTATGGATAAACTAAGAGAAATATTAATATATATAAATGAGGTTTTTCCAGAATGTAATAGGATAACTATGTATGCTTCTCCAAAATCAATTAAGAACAAGAGGCTAGAAGAATTAATAGAACTAAATAAATTAGGATTAAAAATGGTTTATATGGGGATAGAGAGTGGAAGTGAAATCGTATTAGAAAAAATAAACAAAGGTGCAACTAGAGAAGAATTAATAGAATCAGGTAAAAAGATAAAAGAAAGTGGTATACTTTTATCTGCTACAGTAATTGCTGGTATTGGAGGAAGGACTTATTCTGATATTCATGCAAAGGATACTGGAAGTTTAATAAGTGAGATTTCACCAGATTATTTAGGAGTTCTAAGCCTTATGGTAGAAAAAAATACTGATATTTATGATGATATTAAAACAGGACGATTTAAGCTATTAAATAGTATAGAAATATTAAAAGAAATAAAAGAACTACTTATTAATATAGATACGGAAGATAAGATAGTATTTAGAAGTAACCATGCATCTAATTATGTAAGTTTAAAAGGAATTCTAGGAGAGGATAAGGATAGACTAATTTATGATATAGAATGGTGTATTAAAAATCATAAATTAACAAAAGAAGAAGATAGAAGATTATAAAATTACTGCTCTTAAAAATAAGAGCAGATTTTTTTAAAAGTCAATTGTAAAATATTTCCTATTAAAATATAATATAAATATAAGATGAATGTTATCATTAGTAGAAAATTAATAAGGTGAAAATTTTACTAGTAATAAAAATATTATGTTTAGTAGGAGTGAAAATATGAATTATAAATATAAAAAGAATATTTATGTAATATTGCTTATTATGGTTATGTTTTTTATTGTAGGTTGTACTCCTAAGAGTGAGGAATTTAGTATTAATGATTTTGCTGGTAGTATGGAAGAGAGAAACTATAAATTTGAAATTAGAGATGCAGAGAAAGATTTTCTATCAGGTGATAGAAAAATAATGAAAATAGGTAAAGAACAGATAGATATATATGTATATAAGAATAATAAAGCTATGGAGAAGGATGCAAGTTATATAGAAAGTGATAATAAATATAATAATGAAGAAGAGAGTGTTACAGTAGATTGGGTAGCACCACCACACTTTTTTAAAGAAGGGAATATAATAGTTATATATGTTGGGGAAAATATAGAGATTATAAATTCATTAACTGAGATATTTGGAAGAGAATTTATAAGTGATAATCATAAGAATATTAATGCTAAGAATAATGGTTAAATTGTATATTTTGAATTTAGAGAACCACTAGGAGCAGAAATTTGCTTCTTAGTGGTTCTTCATTTCTAGGTGGACTTTCCTATAATAGTATTATAGGATTATATATTAAGAGGTGATTTTTAATGGATAAGATTATAAGACCTGTATGGGCTGAAATAGATTTAGATAAAATAGCATTTAATATGAGAAACATTAAGAAACTTGCAAAAGATAAAGAAGTAATAGCAGTGATAAAGGCAGATGCTTATGGTCATGGCGCTGTAGAGATTGCTGAAGTTTTATTAGAAAATGGAGCTTCAAGATTTGCTGTTGCAATAATAACAGAAGCTATAGAGCTTAGAAATAGTGGTATTGAAGCACCAATTATGATATTAGGATATACCCCTATAGAGTTTGGAGAAGAATTAATAAAATATGATATAGAACAAACAGTATATGATTTAGAATATGCAAAGAAATTATCAGAGATAGCTTTAAGAATGGGTAAAAAGGCTAAGATTCATATTGCATTAGATACAGGAATGGGAAGAATAGGATTTATGCCAAATGATGATAGCCTACATGAAGTTTTAGAAATTGCTTCTTTAGGTGGTATAGAAATAGTAGGTATATTCACTCATTTTTCAACAGCAGATGAAGAGGATAAAGAATATACAAATTATCAATTTTCAAAAATACAAAATTTTATTAAAATGCTTTCAAATAATGGAATAAATATACCAATAAAGCATGTATCAAATAGTGGAGCTATAATAGATTTACCAGAAACTTATTTAGATGCAGTTAGAGCTGGAATTATATTATATGGATATTATCCTTCTAATGAAGTGAATAAAGAAAGACTTCCTATAAAGCCAGCATTGACATTAAAGACAAAGGTAGGACATGTTAAAAAATTAGAAAAGGGCATGTATATAAGTTATGGTAGAACATTTAAAACTGAAAGAGATAGTATAATTGCAACTCTTCCAATTGGATATGCTGATGGATATTCAAGACTTTTAAGTGGAAAAGCTAAAGTTATTATAAATGGAAAAATTGCAAATGTAGTAGGTAGAATATGCATGGATCAATGTATGATAGATGTTACAGATGTAGGTGAAGTTAAAGTTGGAGATGAAGTAATTCTTCTTGGTGAAGATAGAGATGTAAAGTTTAATGCTGATGATATGGCAGAACTTATAGGTACAATAAACTATGATATACTTTGTATGATAAAGCATAGAGTTCCTAGAGTATATAAAAAGAACAATGAAATAATTAAGGTTAAAAATTATTTTTAGACTAAATATAAGTTATAATATAGGGAGATAAAATTAGAGAGAGTAGGTGATTCTTTGATTTTTTCATCCTTTAAAATAAATGAGGAAGAGAAGATACATGTGCAAATAGAGAGACACATAAAAGATAGCATAGAAAAAGGACTACTTCAAAAGGGAAGCAAACTTCCATCAACAAGAGAAGTTAGTAAGGTGCTTTCAGTAAGTAGAAATTCTGTTATTTCAGCCTATGAGATATTAGAGAGTGAAGGAATTATAGAAAGTGTAAAAGGAAAAGGAACCTTTGTCGCTGTAGAGAATAGAAGTAGTAAAGGTGACTTATATATAGATTGGGAAAATATGATTAGTGATTATGGCAATATTTGTGAAGAATTAGATGTTGTAAAGAATGAACTACCATGGAAAAAAGGTATGATTTCTTTTAAGAGTATTGCCCCTGATGAAAGTCTTTTTGACCTAGAAGAATTTAAGAGAGCATTTTTGAATGTTTTTTCTCTAGAGGGAGATAAGCTTTTAAACTATGGTTATGCAAAAGGATATAAACCACTTATAGACTATTTAAAAGAATATATGAGAAAAAAAGGAGTTAATGTAGAAGGAAAAGATATATTAATAACAAATGGATTTACAGAAGGATTTGATATATTATTAAGCACTCTTACAAACTCAGGAGATATTATAATCTGTGAGGAGCCTACTCATAATACAGCCATAAAAATTATGAAATCTCATGGTCTTAATATAAAGTCTGTAAAAATGGATTCTGATGGTATAAATACAAAATTATTAGATAAAACATTAAGTGAAGAGCCTGCAAAACTTGTTTATTTAATCCCTTCATATCATAATCCAACTGGAATAGTTATGAAGGGAGAAAAAAGACAAGAAGTATATAAGATTTGTGAAAAGCATAAAATTCCAATATTAGAAGATGGTTTTAATGAAGAATTGTTATATTCAAGCTCTCATGTGGCACCATTAGCATCCCTTTGTGAGCAGGGGAATGGAATTGTATATATTGGTAGCTTTTCTAAAATACTTTTCCCAGGCCTTAGAATTGGATGGATTTTTGGAGATGAAAAATTAATTAATAAATTAGAGAGTGTTAAGAGAACTAGGAATATTCATTCATCATTTTTAGATCAGGCAGTATTTCATAAATATATGGAGAGCGGTGCTTTTAAAAGGTATATGAAGAAAATAAGAAAGCATTATAAAGATAAATATAATTTTACGCTTATTCAAGTAAAAAAATATATTCCACATGAGTATATTTTAGGAGAAGGAGGACTACACATTTTTATAAAGCTAAAGGGCGTAAAGGGACGTGACGTTCTAGAAGAGTGTTATAAGAGAGGTGTAGTATTTATGCCTGGTGATATTTTTTATAGTAATGATGATGGCTCTGAGAGAATAAGATTAGGATTTTCTAGGGTTAGTGAAGAAGATATTGAAAAAGGAATAAAAATAATTGGAGATGTTGTATCTGAGATAACAGATAAGAATAAAAAAGTATGAGGATTGACTCCTCATACTTTTTTGTCTCCATATTTATTAATTAAAAAGTTTGAAAGAGTATTAGATGGTTTAATATAACCACACTGAAGGAAAGATTCATTTTGGTTACATAGAATATTTGATGTATTATTTTTAGGATCTATATTTATATTAAAGATATCTTCCATCCATTTAGGTGGAGGATCTAATTTACTAGAATCTTTTATAAATTCTCTTTTATTTTTCAATTTAAGAAATGGATTGATTTTTTTTAGTTGATGGAGTGAATAAGGTGAAGAGTCAGTAAAATTATGAGCTGGGCATATAATAAGATGATTAGGTAGCTTAGAAATTTTATATAGACTGTTATAGTGATCATCACTATTACCAGTATTTACATCACTTCTTCCAGCGCCATCTTCTAGAAATAGTGTATCTCCAGTTAAGAGTTTATCTTCAAATATTATACACATACTATCTAAAGTATGCCCTGGTGTATGAATAAATTTTAGGATAATACCATCTATATTAAGTATCTCGTGATTTTTAACTTTTTTAGTTATTTCTACGCAATTTGTATGCTCATTCATTATGAATTTGCAATTAGCAATTTCTTTAAGATTTGACGATGCACTTATATGATCACAATGAGTGTGAGTATCAATAACTGCTTTTAAAATACCCTTTTTCTCTTTTATTATATTTAGATATTTATCTATATAATCAAGTTTAGGATCGATTAAGACACAACTACCATTTTTGGGGTTAAGAATTAAATAAGCAACACAAAAGTCAAAACTTAATGTATAAAATTTCATATCTTTCTCCTTTAAAATTGTTATACTTTAATATATGTAAAAATTAAAGACTGGGTGAAAGATACATAATAAAAAATCACCTAAATAAATATCTAGGTGATTTTAAATAAGTTTAATTATTTGTTTCTATATTTTTCAAGTTCAGCATCAAGGTTATCTTTTTCAAGTGCTGCAAATTCATCATCTAATGATGGTGTTTTTAAATCAGCTAATCCTTCTGCATAACTTTCTTCTTTAGTAATCTTTCTTTCTATATCGTCTAAGTTTATAGAATTACTCTTAGTTTGCACATTCGCCATTATTTCATTTACTTGTTTTGTAGCATTTGCAGTGTTAAGTCTTGCAGCAGCCTCATCTCTATAACTTCTTGTTTTAGTTATTTCATCTTGAAGTTTGCTTAAATTTTCTTTTAAAGTTTGAGCTTTTACACTTAATTCATCATAAGATTTTTTTAATGTTTCATATTTCTTATCTGAATCAAGTTTTAATTGAAGTGCCTTTTTTGCAAGCTCTTCATTTCCTTTACTCATAGCTAGTCTTACTTTTTCATCATATTCTACTGAAGCGCTCTTAGCTTTATCCATTTCTTTTTGTGTATCTTTTAAGTTACCAAAAATTTGAGCAGAAGATATTTTTGCTTTATTTAAACTTTCTTCCATATCTCTAATTTTTTGATCTAATAACTCTATAGGGTTTTCCATACTATCAAGTGCTGCATTTGTTTTTGCTTTCATCATGTTAGATATTCTATCAAATATACCCATAAATAAGCCTCCTTTTTCTTTTGATTATTATAATTATAATGCTTAATCTATTTAAAACAATCCATAGAAAATATAATTCATAAATTATTAATTAAAGAAGAAATAATATATAACAAATATTATAATTGCTATAACACAAAGGATTACTATTGCTTTAAATATAAATGACATTCCAAAAGGGTGTCCAAATAGTGAAAAGCCTGGTATAAAGCTATTATTTCTTCTTCCGTAATTGTAATCATTCATGTTTATGTTTGGGTTTTGATTTGTATTATTGTAGCTATTATTATTTGAGTTATTTGCATTATTGCTATTTTTAGGGCCATCGTTATTATATTTATTAGATGTATTAAATTTAGAGTTTACTTTATCATTTGAGTTAGTAGAACTCTTTGGATTACTATATTTATTAGATGTGTTAAATCTTGAATTTGATTTGCTACTCGATGGAGTACTAAAAGAACTTCTGCTACTAGAAGATGATGAACTATGGTAGCTTGATGAACTTTTAAATCCAATTGCATATGCAGGGATAACAGATGCTAGAATATTAGTTAAAAGTATAGTAAGTACCACAAGAAATTTAATAAGTGATTTTTTCTTATTTTTCATTAATATCTAAACCCCTTCCGAAAATGGTCTTAGATTTAATTTACTATAAAAAATATACAATTATAAAAACATTCCATGAACATTCTGTATTATTTTATTAAATTCATATTTTAATGCTATAAAAAGTATTAAAATTAACAAGAGGTGAAGCATAATGAATATAGATAAGGCTAAAGATATTATAAAAAGTGAAAAAGATCACTTAGGAGAGGATTATACTAATATAACCTTTTCTATAAATGATATTATGGAATTTGAAGAAGGTACGGATATAAAAACAAGATATTTTGTTAAAAACATAAAAATACTTGATAAATATATGGAAATTTTAGATGATGGAGAAAGTAAATTAAACAAAAAGAAAAAAGTGTTATTTTTTACTGTAAATGATGCTGACTCAAATGAAATAAATAGCGTAGTTAATAATATATTAGATTATAAAAAGAAGTATAGTAATGTTATAGAGAAGCTTAGATGTTGCTCTAAGTGTAAGTGTTTAAATTGTTTAAAAAATTGTCCATTTCATGCATGTTTATCATGTGGAAAGACTGGAAGAGTAACTGAATGCGATAAGGAAAAGTATAATATAACTATGTTTAAAGATACTTACGCAAGATTATATAATTCAGAGACTAACGTTTATGATTCAGTTGAAGTGCTTGCTCAAATTGATATACTTACAGAAAAAACATCATTCAGAGTTATTAAATCGAATGGAGATTTTTTAATTCTTACATATACTCATGATATGTCAGGAAAAGATAATTATGGAGAAGTTAGTGATAAAGAAGTATTTAACTTTATAGCGGATCTTTATGAAAGAAATGTTGAAAATTTAGTATAAGATAAAGGCAAGTAAAATTAAGTTACTTGCCCTTATCTTATTATGGTATTAATTAAAATTCATTATTAAAAACTTCAAAATCTTCAGTTTCCATATTATCATTATTATTAACCTTTAGTTCAATTTTAGAATTGCTGTGCATTTTAAATCTTTTATATAGTATAAATGCTGCTAATCCAAATAATATAGGGCCAGCTCCAACCCATATACTATTGTCTACATTACCTTCAAGGGAAGGTTCTATAATTGAGAATATATTAGTAAATGTAACTACTATAAAGCATATAGATCCAATTATCACTCCAGTTTTCTTTGAGAAAAATTCATATTCTTTTTCTATATTATCATTTCTTTTAAATTTTATATAAGAAAAGATTATAAATGATAGTGGTACAGTTCCAGATACGAATGTCATAAGAGTCATTTTATTAAAAATTGAAGATACACTTCCACCACCAAAACCTAATAGTAGTACAAAGAATACTATAATGCTAGTTTGAAGTATTATTGCATTTTGAGGCATTCCGTATTTATTATCCTTTAAAAGCTTACTTGGAAGTATTCCTTTAGGAAGACCTTCAAACATGTGCTTTATAGGAGTATATATTCTAAGAGGAACAGAAGTTAAACCTATTATAGTTAAAATAGTCATAATTCTATTTATCCATTCACCTAAAATAACTGAATTTGATTGGTTTAGACCAAGTAATACACCTAATCTATAAAATTCTTGTTGATATATATAGACAGAGAAGTTAGCCAAATTTACTTTATTAGATCCAAAGGTATCATTCCAATTACAAACTATACCAAGTATTAACACACTAGCTATATAAAGAATTGTTATAACCACAGTTGAAAGTATTATTGCCTTTGGAACATTCTTTTTCGCATTATGAACTTTATCTACAAGTCCACCACTATTTTCCATACCTGCAAAAGTAAATATAGAAAATACTAAAAATGCTAAAGCAGGCAAAAAGCTTGAATAATTTGAATTAGGACTATAGAAATATGATTGTATATTTGTAAAATCAAAATTTTGTTGAAATTTAAATCCTTGAAGTGCAAATACAATTAGACCTCCACCTAAAATAAGTATATGTGAAAGAATTACAGTTACTATTGATATATTAGAAAGAAACGTAAGCTTTTTAAGTCCTTTTGTAGCCACAAAAGCAACAACAATCATATATATAGCACCTACAATTGCAAGAGTTTGCGGTGAATTTAAACCAAATAGATGCCAAGTTGAAGTAGTATCAGTACCATAAATTGCAACAGAAAAGTATATGCAGATTCTTGAGGCAGAAAACCATAATATAACAAATCCGCCATACCATATAAATGTTCCAATAAGGGCAAATTTTTCAGATACACTTTCACACATCCATGAAAATATACCACCAGATTTATCCTTAAAGGCAGAACTCATTTCTGCAACTATGAAAGAATAAGGAATAAAAAAGAATACTGCTGCTATTAAAAAATAAGTTATTGATGCATATCCCATTTGATAATAAACTTGAAGACCATTTCCAAGACCGTATACAGTTAAAAATATTATTGATACGAAGCTCCAAAAGGAAATAGAATATTTACTTTGATCATTATTTAATTCTAGATTTTTTTCTTTAGGTTTACTCATAAATTTGTTCTTACAAATTAAAATATAATATTTGAATTTAATTTAGTAAGAACGTCCCTCCTTTTTCTTTTGTATAATTATGCATATATATACATGTAAATAGATGTTATGTATTTATATTAAATACATATGTTTTCCCTTTAAGTAAATTAATATAATTTTATACTTTATTTGTTAACTTACAATATACAAAATGTATATAAAGTATTAATTATATAAAGGTATGTGTATAAAAATTCATATGATATAGGGTCTTATTAAAGATGTAATAGTGATATAATTAAATGATATTAATATATTAATATATAAAAGGAGATTGATATGATTAATAAAAAATCTATTGAGGTTGTGAATAAAAGTCTTTTTAAAGAATTTAGAATTCCTCTTTATGATAGTTATTGCTTTTCAAATATACCAGATACAATAAAAAATTTATTAGGTATACAAAATAAAAAAGGACTTCCTATTGATACATTAGGAGGGGAAAGAGCTAAATCAAATAAGGTAATATTTTTACTTATAGATGCTTTTGGTTGGTGTTTTTATGAAAAATATAAAAAATACTCTGAATTTATGAAAGAAATAGAGAATAATGGAGTAGTATCAAAGATAACATCACAATTTCCATCAACAACAACTGCTCATGTTACAACAGCACTTACAGGATTACCAGTTTATCAGCATGGCCTTTATGAATGGTTTTATTATGAAAATGAAGTTGACGATATAATAACAGCTTTTTTATTTAAAGAGGCTAGATCGGATGAATATGAAAGCTTAAAGAGAAGAAATATAAATCCTAAATTAGTTCTTCCATCAGACAATATATTTAAAGATCTAAAGTGTAGTGGAGTTAAAAGTAGGGTATATCAGCCATCTTACATAAATAATAGTGTTTATACTAATACAATGTGTGAGGGTGCAGAGATAATTGGCTATGAGAAATATGAGGATTTATTTAATAATGTCTACAATGATCTTAAAGACAATGAGGATAAAGAATATTATTATGTGTATCTTCCAGAAATAGATTCTATAGCTCATGAGTTTGGATGCAGTTCAAATGAATTTGACTTAAAGGTAAAAGAATTTTTAAAAAGCTTAGATATGTTCTATGAAAATATAGAGAAGGATATAGAAGACATATCTATATTGATTTCAGCAGACCATGGACAAATAGAGACAGATTTAAATCAAAAGAATTATTTAAATGAGATAATACCGGATATAGAAAGGTATTTAAAAAGAAATAAAAATGGAGACTTATTATCTCCAATTGGATATTGTAGAGATTTATTTCTTATGGTAGAGGATGAATATATATCAAAAGTTAAAGAGATGATTGAAGAAAAGCTTAATAATACTGTAGATGTATTTACTTATGAGGATTTATTTAATATAGGATTATTTAAGGAAGAGAGCAAAAGATTAAATGATAGATGTGGTAATATTTTATTGATTCCAAAAGAAAAAAGTAATATATGGTGGTACGAAGAGGGAATATTTGATGTTTCTTTAAAAGGAGTTCATGGTGGAATAAGTAAAGAGGAGATGGATATACCGTTTCTTTATTATAGAAAAGGTGAAGAAATTGATTAAAAAAAGACTTCTATATATTATATTAACAACAATAACCATGATTCTTGGATTAGCTTCAAGAAGATATGGAATCTTACTACCAGACTTTTTAAAGGAATATTCAGGGGATGCTCTTTGGGCTATGATGGTATACTTTGGAGTTAGCTTTGTATTTATAAAGTTATCAATTAGTAAAAGAGGGATTATTGCACTAACTTTTTCATTCATTATAGAGTTTTCTCAAATTTATCAAGGTATATGGATTAATAAAATAAGAGCCACTACATTAGGTGGATTAATATTAGGGCATGGTTTTTTGTTTAGTGATTTTATATGTTATAGCGTTGGAATAATTATTGGTTTAATAATTAGTAAGGTGTTAGAGAGTATAATAGGAAAAGAAAAAAACTCTTTGGATTAGCATAATCCAAAGAGTTTTTTTAGTATACATTTTTTAAAAAGCATATCTTTTCTTATATTTTTTCAAGAAAAATATAGATACTATTATTGTAATTAACTCAGCAAAAGGTACTACTAACCAAATTCCATTAATATTAAATAATGGCGGCAATATTGCACATCCAAGAAGTACAAATATAAAGGCTCTTGCAAAGGAAATTAATGAAGAAATCTTTCCATTTGAGAAAGCAGTAAATAATCCTGAAGCAAATATATTTATTCCTACAAATAAAAAGGCTAATGAAAAGATTTTTAAACCTCCTAAAGCTAAATCAAATACTGGATTATCAGGAGTTACAAAGACACCTACTATACCTTTAGAAAATACTATTGATATTATAAAAATTAATATTGAAGAAATTAATATAAAAGTTTTAGAATATCTATAAGTTTCTTTTAATTTATCTGAATTATTAGCACCGTAATTATAGCTAATTAATGGTGAAATTCCAGAAGTAAATCCTAAATATGTTGAAACTAATAAAAAGTGTGCATAAAGAATTATTGTAAGTGCTGCTACACCATTTTCTCCAGCATATTTAAGTGCAAGCATGTTAAATAAAAGTGTAGTAATACCAGTAGATAGTTCAGTAACCATTTCTGAAGAACCGTTAATTAATGTATCAAGTAACAATTTAAAATCAAAGATTACCTTTGTGAATTTAAGTGTTGATTTTGATGATAAGAAGTACCATATCCCAAAGATCAGAGATACTAATACACCTAAAACTGTAGCAAGTGCTGCTCCATTTATACCAAGTCCTAGGATTTTTATAAAGATATAGTCAAACACTATATTTATAACTCCTCCAATAATAGAGATACATAAACTAAATTTAAAATCTCCATCAGTTCTTATATAAAACTCTGCCAAAGATTTTAATATAAATACTGGTGTAAATAAAGCAATTATACGACCGTAAGAAACACAATAATGGAGAAGTTTATCAGTTGCTCCAAGGGCAATGGATATATCTTTTATAAATAAAAACATTACTATTCCTGAAATAAGACCTAGTATAAGTGCAGAAAAACTTAAAAAAGAAAAAGCTTTATTTGCTTGTTCTAATTTATCTTGTCCAAGTTTTTGTGCAATTATTGCGCTGCCACCAGAACCAAACATTACTGCTATTGCAAACACTATACTTATAATAGGAAGCACAATATTTATACTTGCTAGAGCATCTGATCCAACAAATATAGATACGAATATTCCATCTATGATTGTATATAAAGATATAAATATCATTGAAATAATAGCTGGTGATACAAATTTTAAAAATTCAATGAATGTGAGTTTTTTACTAAATAAATTTTCCATAATAATTCTCCTCATGTAGTATATAAAAGTTCTAATTCTTTAATTTCGAGTAATTAGAATTAGAGTATATGTTATAATATGGTTGTATTATAAAGTGTATAGTTACTATACAGTCAAGTAGCTTTTTATAAATTTATAAGTATGAGTAAGGATGGAATTTTATGAAAGACAAAAAAGAAAAGTATCTAACTATAAGTGAATTTGGTAAGCTATGTGGGGTTTTAAGAAAGACATTAATTTTTTATGATAAAGAAGGTATATTTTCTCCAATTTTTAAAGATAAAAATGGTTATAGATATTATAGTTTAAAACAATATGATACATTTAATATAATTTTAGATCTTAGAAAGATAGGGGTAAGTCTAGAAGATATAAAATTATATCTAGATGAAAGAGATCCAGAGAAGTGTATAGAGTTATTAGAAGAAGAAAATAAAAAGATAAAGAAAAAAATTAAGGAGCTTAATCTTATATCTAAGGTTATAAATAATAAGATTAAATTAACAAAAGAAGGTATAGAGGAAATAGATAATCTAGATGTATCTATAGAAGAGAGGGAAGAAGAATATATTCTATATTCAAAGATAGAATCAAATAATCAAAAAGATTTAATGATGGACTTAATTAATTTTGTTAATTATTGCAATGAAAATGGAATTTATCATGGATATTCAATTGGTGCAACTGTAAGTCGAGAAAATATACTAAATAGAAATTTTACTGTTTGTGATAAATTTTTTGTAAATGTTACTAAGGAATATAAAAAATATAGAAAAGATAGACTTTTAGTAAAACCAAAAGGATTGTATGCAATAATAAATCATAAGGGAGGCTATTATTGTACAGATGAGTCCTATGAAAAACTTCTAAAGTACATAAATAATAATGGGTATAGAATTTGTGGAGAATCCTATGAAAACTCTTTACTTGATTATTTTTCGGTAAAAGATGAGAAGGATTATTTAACTGAAATATCTATTAGAGTGGAGAAAATTTAATTAAATTTAGATTTCGTAACTTTTGTTACAGAATTAAATATGAGTATTTTAGTATACTTTCTTTTGTCAGATGACAAAAAAGTATACAATAAATTTTACATAATTATTTAATAGTAACTAAGGAGGAAATATAAATATGGGAATGTTTTGTTTTCAATGTCAAGAAGCAGCAGGTTGCAAGGGGTGTACAGTAAGAGGGGTCTGCGGAAAGACAGAAGACGTAGCTAAAGCACAAGACTTACTAATATATGTAACTAAAGGTCTTGCTATAGTAAGTGATGAAGGAAGAAAAGTTGGAATAATAGATACTAAAATTGATAGATACATAACAGAAAGCTTATTTACAACAATCACAAATGCAAACTTTGATAAAGAAGTAATTTTAAATAGAGTAAGAGAAACTTTAAAACTTAGAGAGTCTTTAAAGAATAGAGTAATAAAGGCTGGAGGAAAAGTTGGAGAAGTTGTAATTAAGGGAGGATTCTTTAAGAAGCTATTTGGTATGCAAACAAAAGAGTTTATAATGCCAGATGCAGCTACATGGACTGGACAAGATGAAATAGCTTTTGTTGCAAAATCAGAAACAGTTGGGGTGTTAGCAACTGAAAATGAAGATATAAGAAGTTTAAGAGAACTTATTATGTATGGACTAAAAGGTTTATCTGCATATATGAAGCATGCTATGAATTTAGGATATGATGATCCAGAAATTCATGGATTTATGGCAAAGGCATTAGCAGCTACTTTAAATGATGATTTAACTGCAGATGATTATGTTGCATTAGCTTTAGAAGCAGGTAAATATGGAGTAGGTGGTATGGCATTATTAGATAAAGCTAACACTGAAAGTTATGGACATCCAGAAATAACAAAAGTTAATATTGGAGTTAGAAAAAATCCAGGAATAATAATCTCAGGTCATGATTTAAGAGACTTAGAAATGCTTTTAGAACAAACTCAAGGAACTGGAGTAGATGTATATACTCATAGTGAAATGTTAGCAGGTCAATACTACCCTGCATTTAAGAAGTATGATAACTTTGCAGGTAATTATGGAAATGCATGGTGGTTACAAGATAAAGAATTTGAATCATTTAATGGACCAATACTTATGACTACTAACTGTGTAGTACCTACTAACAAACCATACATGAAGAGATTATTTACAACAGGTGCTAGTGGTGTACCAGGATGTAAGCACATAGAAGCAGATGAAAATGGACATAAAGATTTTAGTGAAATAATAGAATTAGCTAAAAAGTGTAAGGCACCAGTAGAAATTGAAACAGGAGAAATAATTGGTGGATTTGCACATAATCAAGTATTTGAATTAGCTGATAAAGTTGTAGATGCAGTTAAGAGCGGAGCTATAAAGAGATTCTTTGTAATGGCAGGATGTGATGGTAGAATGAAATCAAGAAACTACTACACAGACTTTGCTAAAAAGCTTCCAAAAGATACAGTAATTCTTACTGCAGGCTGTGCTAAATACAAGTATAATAAGCTAAACTTAGGTGATATTGGTGGAATACCTAGAGTATTAGATGCTGGACAATGTAATGATTCATATTCATTAGTATTAATTGCATTAAAATTAGTTGAAGCATTTGGATTAAATGATGTTAATGAATTACCAATCAGTTATAATATAGCTTGGTATGAGCAAAAAGCTGTAATAGTATTACTTTCATTATTACACTTAGGAGTTAAGAATATACACTTAGGACCAACTCTACCAGCATTCCTTTCACCAAATGTAGCTAAAGTACTAATTGATAATTTTGGAATTTCAGGAATATCAAATGTTGATGATGATATAAAAATGTTTATGGGAAACTAATAAAAATAAACTTATCGAAGGAGTTATATGATTTCATATAACTCCTTTTGTTATTTTTTTGTACAATTTTCTGTTAACAATTGATTAATAAAGTTTACCGATTGACAACAATTGTTGTATATGGGAAAATAAAAGTAGATATGGGTAAAATTTGTCGAAAGATAGGAGTTGGACGTTATAAAGAAGAGGAGAGTTATAAGCTTATTCCTATTAAGTATATTCTTGATAAGCAACTTTTTGTGTGTAAAAGCTAATGCTGAGGAAAAAGATAAATATTTAAAATTTACAAATTTAACTATAAAAGATGGTCTATCTCAAGGATCGGTTTATGCAATCCATAGGGATGAGGATGGATATATGTGGTTTGGAACAAATGATGGATTAAATAGATTTAATGGATATGAGTATGAGGTTATAAAATCTGATGATAAAGATCCGAATACCTTATTTCCAGGAATCATAGGATCAATAGTAGAAGATAAGGAAGGTTACTTATGGATTGGGACAAGCTCTGGTCTCGGTAGGTTAAATAGAAAAACTTTATCTGTAGATAGGATAGGAGCTGATGTTAATGATCCAAAGAAAACATCAAACAAACATATTTGGGATTTGTATATTGATAGTGAAGGCGATTTATGGGTAGGAACAGAAGAGGGATTAAATAGATATGATTTTAAAACTAAAGAATTTAAAAAATATTTTAGTTTTAGTAATGATGAAAATACATTAAGTGATAATTTTATTACTTCTATTATGGAAGGAGTAAATGGACAGATTTGGGTTGGAACTAAAAATGGCTTAAATATATTGAATAAAGAAACAGGAAAAGTAAATAGAATCCCAAAGAATGAATTACCGAGTAGTTATATAATAAAGCTTTATAAAGATTCTAATGATAATATGTGGGTAAGCACTCAAAATAAAGGCGTAGTTAAGTTTGATTTAAAGGAAAATAAAGTAGACAAATTAGAAAGCGTAAATAAAGTGTATGGATCTGAAAAGTTTGCAGTAAATAGTATGTATGAAGATTTTCACAATAATATGTGGCTTGGAAGTAAAGGTGGACTTATAAAATATTCTATGAATAGTGGAGAAGTGGAAAGTTATACAAATAAGCCTTATGATCCAGAAAGTTTGGTAAATAATAGTATACAAAGTGTATATAGAGACAATGATGGTCTTATGTGGATTGGTACTTATAGTGGTATAAGTATATTAGATCCAGATCAAGAATTTACCCATTATAAAAGCCAACCTGGAGAAAAAAATACATTAAGTGGAAATAGTATAGGTGGAATATATGAAGATGATGATGGAATACTGTGGATCGGAACAACAAATGATGGATTAAATAGGTTTGATAGAAATAAAGATGAGATAACTCATTATAAGTTTGATCCAAATAATAAAAATAGTATACCAAGTAATACAATTTTTCAGGTTACAGGAGATAAGAAAGGGAATATATGGGTAGGGACTAAAGAAGGATTATGTAAATTAAATCCTAAAACAGGAAAAATTAAAAGGTATGAGCATACTATAGGAAAAAACTCTTTAGTTGATAATGATGTTAAAGAATTATTCATTGATAATAAAGGATATCTTTGGATTGGAACGAGAGATGGCTTAGATGTATTTGACATGGATAAGGAGCAGTTTACAAATTTAAATAGTATATTAATTGATAATAATGTAGGTGAAACATTTATAAGAAGAATATTCCAAGATTCAAAAAGTAACTATTGGATTGCAACAGGATGGAATGGAGGACTTATAAAGCTTGACTCTAACAGAAAGTTTCTCAAAAATTATAAAGTAATAGAGGGGGATGAAAACTCTTTAAGTAATAATGCAATTAAAGGAATTAATGAAGATAAAGAGGGAAATATATGGCTTACAACATCTGTTGGACTTAATAAATTGAATCCAGAAACAGAAGAGTTTAAGGTTTATACTGAAAAAGATGGACTTGCAAACAATTATGTATATGGGGTACTTATTGATAATGATGATAATGTATGGGTTAGTACAAATGGAGGATTATCAAAGTACAATCAGAAAAAAGAATTGTTTAGAAATTTTACTTTTATAGATGGAATACAAAGTAATGAATTTAATGGAACAGCAGAATTTAAAAATAAACATGGAGAGATGTTCTTTGGAGGAGTTAATGGAGTCACAGCATTCTTCCCTAAAAATGTATACAGAGACATATCACACACTCCAAAAGTTACACTATCTAATTTTAAGGTTTATAATAATAATGATATAAGATTAAATAATGACAGTGTAGTTTTAGAAAATAACGAAAATACATTTTCTTTTGAATTTTTCCTTCCAGACTATAGAGGGCTTGGAGAAGGAAGATATGAATATATGCTTGAAGGATTTGATAAAGATTGGGTATATTCAGGTAAGAGAAATTATGTAAGTTATACTAATATAGAGCCAGGAAATTATACATTTAAAGTTAGGGCAAGAGATAGAAATGGTGAAATTAGTGAAGTAAAGAAAGTAGATTTGAAAATTAAGAAGGCTTGGTACAACTCCACATTAGCTTATTTTATATATTTTATAATATTTATTAGTGTGATGTATTTTATTATAAATTATGTAAAAATATTAAATGGCTTAGTTAAGCAAAGAACTGAAGAACTTAATAAAGAACTTCTAGAAAATGAAAAAATGTATAATCAATTATTAAAGTATGAGAAATTTAGAAATACATACTTAGTAAATTTATCACATGAACTTAGAACACCTCTTAACGTTATATTATCTAGCGAACAACTTATAACTTCATTAAATAATAAGGAAGAGGGAATAAAGAAGATTGACTTAAAGAAGTATATGAATATAATAAAGAAAAATTCAAATACTCTTTTAAAAGTTATAAATGATTTAATTGATAGTTCTAAGATTAGCTCAGGAGCTTATAAGTTAAATATAGAAGAGACTGATATTGTATATTTAGTTGAAGAAGTTTCACTATCTATGAAAACATATATAGAGAGTAATGATCTTGAACTTATAATAGATCCAGAAATTGAAGAAAAAGTTATAGAATGTGATAAAACAAATATAGAGAGATGTGTTATAAATCTTATCTCTAATGCTGTAAAGTTTACTGAAGCTAAAGGTACTATATTTGTAAGTATAAAAGAGAATAAAGATAGTGTAGATATAATAGTTAAAGATACTGGAATTGGAATACCAGAAGAACAAAAGGATATAATTTTTAATAGGTTTGCACAAGTTGAGACACAGGTTTCAAGTAAGCACTGTAGTAGTGGAATAGGACTTACTTTAGTTAAAAGTTTAGTAGAACTTCATAATGGTAAGATAACATTAATAAGTGAAGTAGGCAAAGGAAGTGAGTTTATAATAACTCTTCCAATAAAACAGAAAAAACAGAATGAAGATGATTAGATTAGAAGAAGTTATGCAAAGGGAGGCATAGCTTCTTTTTTAATAAAAAATTCATATTGATAACATATGAAGAAAATATTAGAGTATTATAATAAACATATAAATAGGTTTAGGAGGAATTATATATGAGTTTAAGAGCAAGGACTAAACAATTAGAAGAAAAACTTAGAAAAGAATATAGAAAATTAGGAAAAGAAGATGGAGAAGCTTCAATAGAAGAAATGGAAAGTGCAGTTTCAGACTATTATAAAGGTGAAGGTAATGTTATAGAGGACTTGTACGACTTTTTAGAAAGAAACTGCTAATAATATATAGTTACTAATTAATATTTTTATAAATAATAATTAGTAACTAATTATTATAATTAATTTAATAGTAATTATTTATTGCTAGAAGTATGATATCATTTAACAAAATAATTTATTAATTAAAATATCTTTACTATATAACTATATTCCTATATAGTTATATAGTAAAGATGAAATTTTAATTTTTAAAATTAGCTTATTAAATGTTGTTTAAACTATATAAATAGTAGTATATCCTTAATTTATATAAAATTTTTATAATTAATACATAATTCTAACAAGTTTTGTGTTTAGAATAGTATAAAATAAATTTCTATAATTTAAAAAGAAACGGAATATAAACCTTTATAGATAAAACTATGTTAATATTAGCTTTAAAAAATAGATATTGAAATACTCTAAGATATATAAAATTAAATTATTATTTAGATTTTATTAACTATCTAATAGAAATATATATCGAATTAATATATTTTTATTTAAGAGGAATTTATTTGGAATAAATATAGTTTTAGTGAGTATAAGTGTTAGTAGTTTACTTAAAAGGCAATACTATTAGAGATTTTTAATAGATAATAAAGATTAGAGTTTCAGGATGATGAAAGGTAGAGAAAGTAATATGTATAATGATTTATTACGTTTAGTTAAAGATAATAACTTAAGTAGAAAGATTCTAAAAAGCGGATTTGGACTTGAAAAAGAAAATTTAAGAGTAGATTCTAAAGGAAGACTTGCGTTAACGAAACATCCTAAAATTTTTAGCGAGGATAATCCTTATATAAAGAGAGATTTTTCAGAAAGTCAAGTTGAGATGGTGACACCAATATGTAATTCAATAAATGAAGTTTATGATTTTATGGAGAATTTGCATAACATAGTATCAACAAGTTTAAAGGATGAGTATCTATGGCCCCAAAGTAATCCTCCTATAATTCCAAAGGATGAGGAAATACCAGTTGCAATACTTAAAAATGAAAATGAAATTAAATATAGAGAAGGTCTTGTAGCAAAGTATGGAGCTAAAAGACAACTTGTAAGTGGAGTTCATTTTAATTTCTCTTTTAATGAAGAGCTATTAAAAGAGATTTATAAATTAACTGAATGCAAAGATAGCTATAAAAACTTTAAAAATAATATTTACTTTAAAATAGGAAGAAATTTAATAAAATATAAATGGTTTTTAATATATTTAACAGGAGCTAGTCCAGTATTTCATAAGAGTTATAAGGGAACATGCAATAAGCAATCTAAAAAACTTGGAAAAGATGATTACTATTTTAAAGGAGTAAATTCTTTAAGAAATAGTGAGTGTGGATATAAAAATGCAGAAGATTTTTATGTTTCTTATAATAACGTAGAGGAGTACGTTGAAGATATAAGAAAACTTATAGATGATAATTGTATACAAGGTGCAAGAGAATATTATAGTCCTATAAGATTTAAAACTAAAGAAGAAGGGGATATGCTTAAAAATCTTTTAGAGGATGGAGTTAAGTATATAGAAATTAGACTTATTGATTTAGATCCATTATGTAAGATAGGAATAAGTAAAGATACATTAAATTTAATTTTCTTATTTATATTATTTACATTATTTACTGAGGATCAAGAATATACAGTTAAGTTACATGATGAGTATGTAGAGAATGATAATAATGCTATAGAAAATCATGAATATCACTTAATAAACCTTAACGGAGAAAAGGTTGGATTAAGACAACAAGGACTTAAGGTATTAAATGAAATAGAAGATATAGCTAATACTTTATTCCCAGATAATGAAGAACTTAAAAATGTTATTAAGATTTCAAGAGATAGATTTAATAACTATAAAGATACAATTGCAAGTAAGCTTATTAATGGAATGAAAGAGTCAAACTACATTGATTATTTCATGAAGCTTAGCAAAGAGTATCTAGAATATAGTAAAAAAAATGTATTTAAATTAAAGGGATATGAAGATCTAGAATTATCTACTCAAATACTAATTATAGATAGTATAAAAAAAGGAATAGAGTTTAAAGTTTTAGATAGAATGGATAACTTTATTTCATTAAAGAAAGGTAATCATGTAGAGTATGTAAAACAAGCTACAAAAACATCGAAAGATAGCTATATAACAGCTTTAATAATGGAAAATAAGCTTGTTACTAAAAAAGTATTAGAAGAAAATAATATAATGGTTCCAAGAGGTGATTACTATGACAATATTGAAGATGCATTAATGGATTTTTATAAATATAAGAATAAGCAAATAGTAATTAAGCCAAAGTCAACAAATTTTGGAATTGGTATTACTATATTTAAAGGCGATTTTACAGAGAAAGAATTTAAAAGAGCCTGCGAAATAGGATTTGAAAATGATAATGAAATATTAATTGAAGAATTTATTCATGGAAAAGAATATAGATTTTTAATTATAGATAATGAGGTTGTAGGAATACTTCATAGAGTTCCAGCTAATGTATTAGGTGATGGAAAGAGTACTATAATAGAACTTGCAGACGAAAAAAATAAAGATCCACTAAGAGGAAAGGGGTATAAAACACCGCTTGAAAAAATATCTTTAGGTGAAGCGGAAGAAATGTTTTTAAAAGAACAAGGGAAGAATTTTGATTATATACCTAAAAAAGATGAAGTTGTGTATTTAAGAGAGAATTCTAATATAAGTACAGGTGGAGATAGTATAGATTTTACAGATGATATTCATGATAGTTATAAAAAGATAGCAATAGATGCAGCAAAGAGCGTTAATGCTAAAATAACTGGAGTAGATATGATGATAGAAGATATAAACAAGGAAGCTAAGGAAGATGGATATGGCATTATAGAAATAAACTTTAATCCAGCTATTCATATACACTGCTATCCTTATAAAGGATTAAACAGAAAAATAGGAGAAAAGGTGCTAAACTTGCTTTTTAAGGAGATAAATTAATGAACGAAAAAACAAGTGAGATTTTAAAGGCCATAGCTCATCCAGTTAGAATAAAAATAATAAAGCAGTTATATGAGGGTCCTATTTGTGTTTGTAATTTAAATAAAAATATAGACTATTCTCAGGCTAATATATCAAAGCATCTTAAAATATTAAAAAATGCAAAGATTGTTGAGTCTACAAAAGAAGGTATGTATAGATATTATAAATTAACTAACAGTAAGGTTATGGAAATAATATATTTAGCAGAAGAAATAGTATGTAATTAAAATATAAAACAAAAGAGAAAGAGGAGAAATATAAGTAGAATGAAGATTATAAATCCATATGGATATGAAGGAAGATTTTTTAAAGGAAACCTTCATACACACAGCAAGAATAGTCCTTGTGGTTTTTATAGAACTGATAAGATTGTAGAGATGTATACATCATACAAAATGGAATATGATTTTTTAGCAATAACGGATCATTATACATTGACAGATATTAGTGAATTTAAAGATAGGGAAGATATATTACTTATTCAAGGAGTAGAGTATAAAAGAAAAGATCATCAAACTTTAGGAATAAATATTAAAGAATATAATGATGATTTAGATAATGATACTAATCATCAAGAATTATTTAATGAGGTATATGCTCAAGGGGGAATAAATATAATATGTCATCCTCATGTTATTAGAGAAGATTACTGGACATTAGATGAACTATTAAAATTAGATAATTATACAGGAATAGAAATATTTAATAACAATGTTAGAATGGATTGTAAAGGTAGAGCCATTGCAACAGACTTATGGGATGAATTATTAAGCATGGGGAAATATGTATACGGATTTGCAAATGATGATATGCATATTTTTTCAAGAGTTGGTGGAGCCTATAATATGGTATTGTGTGAAGAAAAAACTATAGATAGTATAGTAAATGCAATAAAGAGAGGTAGCTTTTATGCTAGTTTTGGAATTACTCTAGAAGATATACAGTTAAAAGATAATATAATATCACTAAAAAATGGAGATAGAAGAGTACCATATATATATTTTAAATTTATTGGAAAGAATGGAAAGGTGCTTAAAGAAGAAACAGGAAATGTGGCTACATATGAGATAAAAGGTGATGAAGGATATGTTAGAGTAGAAGCTTATAGAGATGATGGTGCAAGGGCATGGCTTCAACCTTTTATAATTGAAAAGTAAATTAAGAATATTTTGAAAATTCACTTGAAATGATAAAATCCCTATGATATACTTGATTTGTAAATTAAATAAAGGTTCAAATAATTAAGTATTTTCTGTTTTTAGAGTCCTCTCCAAATACATAGAAAAGATTAATTATTAGAAAACTTTATGTGCTTTGGAGGAATGAAAAATGGAAGATAAGAAAATTCAATGTAGAGATTGCGGAAAGGAATTTGTTTTCACTGTAGGCGAACAAGAATTCTATAAAGAAAAAGGATTCGAAAATGAACCTGTTAGATGCCCAGAATGCAGAAAAGCTAGAAAACAAAGATTTAACAATAGATAATATTAGTTAATTACAAGCCATAGAACTTTAAGTTCTATGGCTTTTTTTATAATTACACTTTTAAATTTCTTTGATATAATATTTCTATAAATCATAAGAAGAGAGGCAAAAATAATGGACAGTTATTTATTTAATAATCATATAAATGTGGCTAGAAGTTTTAAAGCAGATGGTAATAGATTAAAGGCTCTTCAATTTTATAAAAAAGCTTATAAATTAAAAGAAGGAAGATGCGATATAGAACTTCTTTTAGATATGGCACTTTTATATCATGAACTAGAGCAAATAGATTTAGCAGAAGAAAAATATAGAGAAGTATTAGATATAGATAATAAAGAAGAGAGAGCTTATTATGGACTTGGAACTCTTTATGATGAGGATGGATTTTTTGAAGAGGCAAAGGAGTATTATAAAAAAGCAATAGAACTTAATAAAAATTATGATAAGGCATATTTCTTTTTAGCTAATATATATGATGAAGAAGGAGAAAAAGAAAAAGCAATAGAGCTTTATAAAAAAGTTTTAGAAATAAATCCAAAAGATCTTTGGGCTAACGCTAACATAGCATGTATAATGGAGGAACTTGGTAGGCTTAAAGAAGGAGAAGAATATAATAAAATAGCATTAGATATAGAGCCTAAACAATTTAGAATATTATTTAATATGGGAGTAATACAAAAAGGTTTAGGAAATATTGAATTAGCTAAAGAATACTATGAAAAATCAATAGAGAGTAATCCTAATTATCCTTATAGTCATTTAAATTTAGGAGTAATTTATAGAGAAGCTGGAGATTATAATAAAGCTATAGAAATTATATCAAAGGGAATAGAGGAAAATCCAGAAGAAGGTTTTTTATATTATAATAGAGCCTGTTTTTATGCTTTGATAGGTGAATTAGAAAAAGCACTAGATGGTGTAATAAAAGCAATAAAACTTAATGACTTTTTTATAGAATATATGAAAAAGGACAAGGAGCTTGACTCTATAAGAAGTTTACCTAAGTATAAAGAAAAATTTTCATAATAAATACATAAATATATAAGCATATAAATATAGAGATATGGAGAGTTTAGACTTTCTATATCTCTTTTTCTTTGAAGAAAAATTAACAAAAAATTTATAAATAGTATTGATAATCATTTTCATGTATGATATATTGTTGTAGTAATTAATGGAAGGGAGTGGTTTATTATGATGATTAATAAGAGACTGATTAATCTTTGCAGTGAATCAAAAAAATACATAGGACTTACTGTATTATCAAGCTGGATAGTTACAGTATGTAACTTAGTTATGATACTTTTAATTGGTGAAATAATAAACAAAGTATTTTATAACATAAAAGCTTTAGAAGGGGTTAGCTTTAAAGAATTTATAAGAGAAAATATACTATTATATTTAGGAATATTTATGGGGTTATTATTAATAAGATTTTTAGCAAATATACTATATGGATATTTTTCAAATAAATCATCAGATATAGTAAAGGTAAAACTTAGAGATATGATCTATGAGAAATTACTTAAACTTGGATTAGATTATAATAAAAGCTTATCTACATCATCTATTGTTCAAAGTGCTATTGAGGGGGTTGAAGCCTTAGAAATATACTTTGGTAAATATTTATCTCAATTATTCTATGCATTACTTGCACCAATAACACTATTCTTTGTAATTTCATTTATATCCTTTAAAGCGGCATTAGTATTTATATTATGTGTACCATTAATACCTATATCAATAATAGCAATAATGAAATTTGCTAAAAAACTATTAAAAAATTATTGGAATAACTATTCAAATTTAGGGGAAACATTCTTAGAAAATCTTCAAGGACTTACAACATTAAAAGTATTTAATATTGATGAAAAAAGACATAAAAAGATGAATGAAGAAGCAGAAAGCTTTAGAAAAATAACAATGAAGGTTTTAAGTATGCAGCTTAATTCAATAACAGTTATGGATCTTATTGCTTTTGGGGGAGCTGCACTTGGATCAATAGTTGCTCTTATAGCATTTAAAAATGGACAAATAAATATTGGACAAACAGTAATAATTATTTTATTATCATCTGAATTCTTTATTCCACTTAGACTTCTTGGTTCATTTTTCCATGTTGCTATGAATGGGGTTGCAGCATCTGAGAAAATATTTGAGCTATTAGATAGTACAGAAAGAGATAAGAAAATCATAGATGATATTAGCGATTTAAATAATATAGATATTAATGTGAAAAATATTACTTTCTCATATGATGGGAAAAGGAATGTAATCAATGATGTTTCTTTAAACATAAAAAATAAAGGATTTACAGCTATAGTAGGTAAAAGTGGAAGTGGAAAGAGTACTATTGCAAATCTTTTATTAAATACTTATGAAGTAAATAAAGGTGAAATTCTATTTAATAATACAAATCTTAACAATATTGATTTTAATGATATATACGAAAAGATAATGCTTATAAACACTAATAGTTATATATTTAATGGAAGTATATTAGATAATTTAAAGATTGCAAAAGAAGATTTAAGTGATAATGAAATTCAATATGTATTAGAGCTTTCGAATTTAAAATCATTTGTGGATAACCTTAAAGATGGAATTCATACAAAGGTTGGAGAAGGTGGATCCCTTTTATCTGGTGGACAAAAACAAAGATTAGCTCTTGCAAGAGCGGTACTTGCAGATAGAGAAATATATATATTTGATGAAGCTACTTCAAATGTAGATGTTGAATCAGAAGAAATTATCTGGGATGCAATTAATAGATTAGCTAAAGAAAAAACAGTAATTGTAATTTCACACAGATTAGCAAATGTAAAAAATGCAGATGTAATATATGTACTTGATAATGGAAAGTTAGTGGAAAGTGGAAGACATGATGAACTTATAAAAAGAGAAGAAACTTACTTTAATATGATAAAAGAACAAGAGTATTTAGAAAGAAGAGAGGCGGTATAATGGGCAGAAAATCAGGGTTTTACCTTATGAAAAGATTAATTCTAGAATTAAAACCATTAGTACCTGTTATGGCTATAACTATATCTATGGGAGTTTTAGGATTTTTAGCATCTATTTCAATAACATCTTTTGGTGCAATTGCAATTGTAAGCTTTCTTGGAGAAGGACTTAAGATAACATTTACTACATCTTTAATAATAATGGCAGTGTGTGCACTTTTAAGAGGGCCTCTTAGATATGCTGAACAGTTATCTGGACATTATATTGCTTTTAAAATATTAGTAATACTAAGAGATAAGGTGTTTACGGCACTTAGAAAGCTTGCACCATCTAAGCTTGAAAACAAAGAAAAGGGTAATTTAGTATCTTTAATTACATCAGATATTGAGCTATTGGAAGTATTCTATGCACATACTATTGCTCCAATTTCTATTGCTATAGTAACAAATACAATTATAGCTATAGTACTATATAGCATTAATCCATACTACGGAATATTAGCTGCTATTTTATATCTTACAATTGGTCTTTTTATACCATACTTTACATCAAAAATTGGTAAAAAGTCAGGGTTAGAGTATAGAAATAAATTTGGAGAAACAAATTCATATCTTTTAGATTCATTAAGAGGTCTTAGAGAAGTATTAGTATTTAAAAATGGAGAAAAAAGAAAAGAAAACATTCATAAATATTCTACTGAGCTTAATGAAAAACAAAAGAAAATAAAATTACATGAAGGCGTTATAAGAGCTACAACAGATTTTACTATAATGATTGGTATGATGGGATTTGTATTACTTGGAATAAACTTATATTTAAATGGAGTAATTGAATTTGGAAGTATTATTATAGCAGTTGTAATATTATCATCATCTTTTGGACCAGTAGTTGCTTTAAGTAATTTATCAAATAATTTATTACAAACATTTGCATCAGCAGAAAGAATCTTTAATCTTTTAGATGAAAAGCCAGAAGTTGTTGAAAATAAAGGTGATAAAAAGCTTAATAATACAGATATAATTTATGAAAATGTTACCTTTGGATATAAAGGACGAGATGAAGTATTAGAAAATATAGATGTAAAAATTAAAAGAGGAGAAAGTATTGCTATTGTTGGAGAAAGTGGAAGTGGTAAGAGTACTTTTGTAAAATTACTTATGAGATTTTGGGATGTTAAGTCTGGAAAGGTTGAATTTGGAGGAGAGAATGTAAAGACACTTGAAACAAATGCACTTAGAAGACATCAAGTACTTATGAGTCAAGAAACATATCTATTTAATGAAACAATAGAGGATAATATAAAAATTAGTAATTTAAACGCTACTGAAGTTCAGGTAAAAGAGGCTGCAAAAAAAGCCGCAATACATGAATTTATAGAAAGTCTTCCAAAGGGATATAAGACAAGAGTTGGAGAGCTTGGATCTAATCTTTCATCTGGTGAAAAACAAAGAATAGGCCTTGCTAGAGCCTTTTTAAGTAAAGGTGAAGTACTTATTTTAGATGAGCCAACTAGTAACTTAGATACGTTAAATGAAGGAGTAATATTAAATTCTATAAAAGAGAACAAAAAAGATAAGACAATAATATTAATAACTCATAGGAAATCAACTTCTGCAGTTTGTGAAAAAGTATTTAAAGTACAAAATAAAAAATTAGTAAGAGAATAGTTAAGGAGATGCTTATATGAACAAAATAAAAAAGAGTCTTTATGTTATTGTAGGAATTATCTCATTTGGATTAGGAGCTATAGGGGTAGTACTTCCAATACTACCTACAACTCCTTTCTTGCTACTTGCATCCTTTTGTTTTGTTAGAGGATCAGAAAAATTTGATAGATGGTTTAAAGGAACAAAAATATATAAAAAGCATTTAGAGAGTTTCGTAAATAATAGAGTTATGACTATGAAACAAAAGATAACAATATTACTATTTGCAGATGCTATGCTAATGTTCCCACTTATTATATTAGATTCAATTTGGGCAAAAGTTTTAATAGTTGCAGTTATGCTAACTAAGTATTGGTACTTTATGTTTAAAATAAAGACTGTAAAGAAAGAAGATCTAGCAAAGGATTTAGCGTAAAATGGCAAAGAGGAGCAGGATAGAAAAAGAAAAAGATATTGTTAAGTTTATGATAGAAATCTATTGTTCTAAGAAACATAAGACAAAAAATAATGAACTATGTGATGAATGCAGCGAACTATTAGAATATGCTCATAAGAGATTAAGTTATTGCAAGTTTGGAAATGAGAAAAGTTCTTGTAGTAAGTGTCCTATTCATTGTTATAAGAAAGACATGAAAATGAAGATAAAAGAAGTTATGAGATTTTCAGGTTGGAGACTTATAATATATAAACCACATGAATTTATAAGACATATTTTTAAATAGGGGAGAGAAAGTTTATGAGAAATAAAATTATAGCATTAACTATTGCAGGGGCTATGACATTTTCAATTACAACTCCAGTAACTGCAACTACTTTAAATGAAATAATAAAAGAGAATGATTTAAAAGAGGATGAAAAAGTTCTTAAGGATGGTAAATATAAAATACAAAATGATGCTCTTCATATAACAGAAGATAAAGAATCTATGGCTAGAAAATTCCTTGAAAAAGAAAGTACCATAAATGTTAAAGATGGACAAAATGTACTAGCCATAACATTTTCAAATAAAAGTATGATGAAAAATGTTAAAGTAACTGTAAATGAAGAAATAGCAGAAATTAAAGTAACAAATGAAACAGATAATACGATTACATACGAATTTAAGATAAGTTCTATAAATGATAAAATTATAGTAAGTGCAACTCCATTTCCTTCAATGAAAGTAGATTTTAGATTAGTATTAAAAGAAGATACACTTGAAAAAGAAGATATAACTACACCAGAAGAAAAGCCTGGAGATAGTAATGGAAATGAAGAAAAACCAGATACAAATAAGCCAGAAACTGAAAAGCCACAAGAGAAACCAGATACAAGTAAACCTGAAGTAGAAAAACCAACTAATAATTCAAAACCTGAAACTGATAATAATACTGAAACTCAAAACAAAGAATTATATAAGATGAAAAACGAGATATTAACAGATAGTGAAATAGGATATGGTGCAGCTAGAGGAGCTATAGCTAAAACTAATTATATGGAAGTTAGAAATGGCAAGAAGTATATAACTATGAGTATATCTGGAACTGATTTAATGTCTAATATAAGAGTTATAGTAAATGGTAAAGCAGTTAAATATACAGTTTTAAAGAATGATACAGCTAATAATTTAATGGATATAGAATTCTTAGTAAACTCATTAGATGATAGTATTAAATTTAAAATGCATATAGATGTATTAGGTGAAGATATAGACTTTGGAGTTAAGTTCTTAAAGAATACTTTAACACAAATTGGATTTGTTCCAGAATCTAAGCCAAGTACAAATCTATCAATACCAAATGCTGAGGAACTTCTAGCTACAACTAAATCAGAATCAGAAGATAAAAAAGAAAGTGAAGATAAAAAAGCTAGTAAAAGCAATGAGAAAACTAGTAAAAAGAATACGGCAAAAGAAAACTATAAAGAATACACTATAAAAAATGAAATTATAAGCGATAGCTCAGTTGGTCGTAAGATGGCTAGAAAATACTTAAACGAAACTGCTTTAATAGAAGAAGTTGATGGTGTAAAATATATAACTTTAAGATTCTCTGGAATGGATCTTATGGATGATATAAAGATAAAAGTAAATGACAAAGAAGTGGATATGGAATTAGTGGATGAAGATACTACAAATAACGTAAAAGCTTATAGATTTAAGATAGATAATATAAATGATGATATAAAAGTTTATGCACATATAATACCAATGAATATGGATATTGATTTTGGTGTAAAACTTTTAGAGGATACTTTAGAACTTGTAACTGAGTATACTCCAGAGGATGTAACAATTGACGGAAAGAAACTTAAGACAACTTTAGCTACAAGCTTTGGAGGGGGAATGTTCTTACTTGGAATAGGGACAAGTGCAATTGGAACAAAGGTTATTAGAAAAGTAAAAGTGAAGAAAAAATAATATAATTAAATCAGAAATAGAATAATAGTTAAAACAGATAGAGAATAAAATTTCCTATCTGTTTATTTTTTAACAAAAGTTGAATTTTATATATATAATAGTACTTGAAATTTTAAATATGTTACAATTATAGTAAAATTTATGTAATTATATTGGAGATGGCAATAAGATTATCATTATAAAAGAAAAAGTAATACTTTAATTAAAATGGACATTTATTTTAAGTGTATATCAAAATAAAATGAGAAAGTTGCAGGAGTTACATAAAGAGATGTATATAGAAATAATACAAAAAAATAATAATGGTTAAGGAGAATTTTTATGAGTAAAATTAAAGGAATACTTATTGATTCAGGTAGGGTATTAAATATATCAAAAACAGGTAATTGGAGCTATTCACCAAACTTTTTTAAAATAGTAGGGGAAGAAAAATTTAATAAGGTTTCAAAGGACAGTAGAAAGAAAGCATTTAAAGATGCTTGGAGTTATATAAATTCAATAAATACAATTTTAACTATAGACGATGAGTACAAGCATTTATTTGAGTTTTTTAATATATTATCTAAAAATTTACCAGAGCTTGAAATAGATTATAATAAGAAAAAGTTACTAACTGATGACATTGTGAAAAATTTTGATAAATATATATTTTTTGATGATGTTTTTGAAGTTATCCCAAGGCTAAAGAAAAAATATAAATTATGTATTGTTTCAGATGCGTGGCCATCACTTAGGGAAGTCTATAAAAAGGCAGGTTTATATGATTATTTTGATTATATGATAATTTCATCTGAGCAGGGAATAAGAAAGCCAAATGAAAAAATGTATACAAGGGCTTTAAATGAAATAGGATTAAAAGAAAGTGATGTAATTTTCATAGATGATAATCCTACTAATTGTAATAAAGCTAAAGAGCTAGGGATAGAATCGATTATTTTAGAAAGACAGTTAATTAGAAGATTACATAGTAAGTTTATTTTAAAATCAAAACATAAAATAATAAAAAATTTATATAAACTAGAAAATATATTAAATAAAGTATAAAGTTCAAAAATATGAATGTTTTAAGATTCAATTGATTATTATTTAGAGTTATAAAAATAAATATAAAGAT
>JBBVGE010000329.1:0-209 GCA_040144665.1 Clostridium perfringens | reverse complement strand
GATTTAATACCACATTTATCTTCTATCTTTCCTATTGATATTCCTGGGAAATCTTTTTCTACAATAAATGCTGATAATCCTTTAGGTCCCTTTGTTCTATCTGTTAGAGCAAAAACTATAAATGTTCCTGATAAAGGTGCATTTGTTATGAAGCATTTAGCCCCATTTAATATATAATTATCTCCTTTTTTCTCAGCTACAGTAATAAC
>JBBVGE010000328.1:0-208 GCA_040144665.1 Clostridium perfringens | reverse complement strand
TAATTTAGTTTTACCATGTCCATCAACTTCAACATAACTATCTCTCATAAGAGATGTAAGTTTTATTTTATCATGTTTAGTATCTATTGTAGCTATTATTATGGAGTCAGAACGTCCAACATTATCATGTTCTCTACTATCTACTCCAAAAAGAGCTATATTTAAAATACCATCTTGGAATAGGTCTTTATTTGATTCATCAATACCT
>JBBVGE010000327.1:0-1196 GCA_040144665.1 Clostridium perfringens | reverse complement strand
ACTATTCGATTACGCTAGTAACAACTCCTGAACCTACAGTTCTTCCACCTTCTCTGATAGCGAATCTTAATCCTTCTTCCATAGCTACTGGATGGATTAATTCAACGTTCATGTCGATGTGGTCTCCTGGCATTACCATTTCCATTCCTTCTGGTAATTTGATTGAACCTGTTACGTCAGTTGTTCTGAAGTAGAATTGTGGTCTGTATCCATCAAAGAATGGAGTATGTCTTCCACCTTCTTCTTTTTTAAGTACGTATACTTGACCTACGAACTTCTTGTGAGGATTAACTGAACCTGGTTTAGCTAATACTTGACCTCTTTCGATTTCTGTTCTTTGGATACCTCTTAATAATGCTCCGATGTTATCTCCAGCTTGCGCGTCGTCTAATAACTTTCTGAACATTTCGATTCCTGTAACAACAACTTTCTTAGTTTCTTCTTTGATACCTACGATTTCAACTTCGTCTCCAACATGTAAGATACCTCTTTCAACTCTTCCTGTTGCAACTGTTCCTCTACCAGTGATTGTGAATACATCTTCTACTGGCATTAAGAATGGCTTATCTGTTGCTCTTTCTGGAGTTGGGATGTAGCTGTCTACAGCTGCCATTAATTCATCGATACAAGCGATAGCGTCTGCATCTGTTGGGTTTTCTAAAGCTTTTAAAGCTGATCCTGTTATTACTGGAATATCATCTCCTGGGAAGTTGTATTCGCTTAATAACTCTCTGATTTCCATTTCTACTAATTCTAGTAATTCTTCATCATCAACCATATCTGCTTTGTTTAAGAATACTACGATGTGGTCAACACCAACTCTTGAAGCTAGTAGGATATGCTCTCTTGTTTGAGGCATTGGACCATCTGCTGCTGAACAAACTAAGATAGCTCCATCCATTTGAGCTGCTCCTGTGATCATGTTCTTAACGTAGTCAGCATGTCCTGGACAGTCAACGTGAGCGTAGTGTCTGTTTTCTGTTTCGTACTCAACGTGAGCTGTGTTGATTGTGATTCCTCTTTCTTTTTCTTCTGGAGCCTTATCGATTTCATCATATTTGAATGATTCAGCGAATCCCTTGTTAGCTAATACTGTTGTAATAGCTGCTGTTAATGTAGTCTTACCGTGGTCTACGTGACCTATTGTTCCAATGTTAACGTGTGGTTTACTTCTTTCGAATTTTGCTTTTGACATT
>JBBVGE010000326.1:0-255 GCA_040144665.1 Clostridium perfringens | reverse complement strand
GTCCTATCTCATCTCTACTATCAACAATATCATATGGATCTCCTCCATCTGCCTTACTTTTAATAGCATTATTTATGTCTTCATTATTAAATATGGATCCTACATAAACTGAATCATTAGGTTTTTTAGTACTCTTTTGGTCCCAAATAGTAAGTATTCTAGAGGTATCATCTTCTCTCATAAATTCCTTATTAAGATAATCTATTCCCGTATCAACTATTCCAACTATGACTCCGCTTCCATCAAGTCCTAAAT
>JBBVGE010000325.1:0-305 GCA_040144665.1 Clostridium perfringens | reverse complement strand
ATGTTATACCAAAGCACTTAGAATCAATTTCAGCTAAGCTTTTAGAAATGGGAGCTAAAGTAGAAGAGGGAGACGATAGTGTTAGAGTTTATGTTGATGGAGATTTAAAAGGAGTAAATTTAAAAACTGCTCCATATCCAGGATTCCCAACAGACGTTCAACAACCAATGTGTACTCTACTATCTACAGCTAAAGGTAGAAGTATAATAGTTGAAACTATATGGGAAAATAGACATAAGCATGTAGATGAACTTAAAAAAATGGGAGCTACTATAAAAGTTGAAGGAAGATCAGCTATTATAGAT
>JBBVGE010000324.1:0-294 GCA_040144665.1 Clostridium perfringens | reverse complement strand
GTCTTACTGAATCATCTATTATATCTGGCATAACTTTCTTTAAGTGTCTTGTTACCATTAACTTTCCTACAACCTTAGGTCCTATGGCGTCAGGTGTAACATTCCAGTTTCCAAGCCCAACTACTAAAGCCGTTCTCTCCTCTGGTAAATTAATAAGTTCTTCTAAGGAGGCTGCTACAACATGAGAAACCTCATCCATAATGCCACCATCATAATGAGTGTACTCAGGGATATCTATGGTAACATATCTACCTATAGGTTTTCCCATAGCTTTAGCTCCTTCCTCATTTAATA
>JBBVGE010000323.1:0-278 GCA_040144665.1 Clostridium perfringens | reverse complement strand
AACCAGAACTCCAGAATTACAATTAAGTAGTATAATAAAAGGTGGAATAACTACCCTAGTAGGGTGTATAGGAACTGATGGTGTTTGTAGAGATATGAAAGGATTAGTGGCAAAAGCTCATGCTCTTTGTGAAGAGGGAGTAACTTGTTACTGTTATACTGGGTCTTATGATGTACCTGTAAATACCATAACTAAAACCATAAAAAGTGACTTATTATTAATAGATAAAGTTATAGGTGTAGGGGAAATAGCATTATCAGACCATAGAAGTTCTCAAC
>JBBVGE010000322.1:0-1228 GCA_040144665.1 Clostridium perfringens | reverse complement strand
TCCAAATGGTGCTTGTATTTCTTTAAAGTAATATTTACCTGGTCTTAAATTAGTAACTATAGCTTCTCCATTATCTCCTGTTATAGCTTTGTCTACTAATTTATTTTCTAAGTTATAAACTCCATAGACTGCACCATTTAATTTTTCATTTGTTTCACTATCTACTTTTATAAGTTTTGCTGATCCTAATACTACTGCATCTTTTGCTACTACTATATTAGGCTCTGATACTCCACCTAATTTTATCTCAACTGGTATCTTCTCATCGCTTATGTTGTATCCATTAGGTGCTTGTATCTCCTTAAAGTAATACTTTCCTGGTCTTAAATTTATATTTGTAATTGCCTGTCCATTGTTATCTGTAGTAACTTTATCTATCATATTTCCTGATAAATCATATAAACCATATATAGCTCCTTGAAGTTTTTCTCCAGTTTCTATATCTTCTTTAGTTAAAGTTACCTTACCCTTTTTAATATCATTATTTGCTATTAATTTTATAGGATTATCTATATCTCCTAAGTTTATCTTAAATTCCTGCTTTGAATCATCTAAATTGTATCCTTCTGGTGCTTTTGTTTCTACAAAATAATAGTTTCCTGGCCTTAAGTTTTCTACTGATATTAATCCATTTTTATCTGTAGTATATGTTCCTATTTTACTACTATCTGGAGTTATTAAATCTTTTAGTTTACTTATTATTGAATTACTATTATCTGATTTATCATTTACCTTATATAAATCAAATTCTGCACCTTCTAAGCTTTGATTAGTTTCACTATCTTCTTTAATAAGATTTACTGAACCTAAAAGTATATCATCCTTAGCTGTTATCTCTGGAACTTTTGATGTTTCTCCTAAGGCTATTTCAAATGGATACTTAGCTTCATTAATGTCATATCCAATTGGTGCTGTTATTTCTCTGAAGTAATACTTACCTGGTCTTAAATCTTTAACTGTTACTTCACCATTATCTCCTGTTGTAATCTTCTCTATTAAGTTGTTATCTGCATCGTATATTCCATATACTGCACCTTTAAGCTTTCCACCTGTTTTACTATCAACCTTTATAAGTTTTGCTGAACCTAAGATAACATTATCTTTTGCAATTGCTACCTCTGGATCTACTGTTCCACCATTATTTATTTCAACTGATATCTTTTCATCACTTGTATTGTATCCATTAGGAGCCTGAATTTCCTTAAAGTAATACTTTCCTGGTCTTAAT
>JBBVGE010000321.1:0-265 GCA_040144665.1 Clostridium perfringens | reverse complement strand
CTTTGTTAATATAACTCCTATTACTAATAAGCTCATATTTGCAATGCTGTGTTCAAAACCAGCGATAACAAATGCAAATATACACCAGAACATAATTATTAATTTGCCTGTTTCAGATTTCATTTTTATTGTGCTTAGAAATGCTATACAAACCATGAAGTTACAAAGCATACCTCTTAAAAAGAGTTCAAGAGCAGGTAAATTAAGTTTTATATCAACTATACCTTTAGCATAATCTTTGATTAAATCCATAGATGCTCCACTC
>JBBVGE010000320.1:0-271 GCA_040144665.1 Clostridium perfringens | reverse complement strand
ATTCTTTGGTGGAGGATTTGGTGGCGGATCATCTAGAAGAAGAAATGCTCCACAAAGAGGTGCTGATTTAGAATATAGATTAAATATAACATTTGAAGAAGCTGTATTTGGATGTGAAAAAGAAATATCTATAACTAGAACTGAAAATTGTGAAACTTGTCATGGTACAGGTGCTAAAGCAGGTACATCTCCTAAGACTTGTCCAAAATGTAATGGTTCAGGTCAAATAAGAGTTCAAAGACAAACTCCTTTAGGAAGCTTTGTATGTACA
>JBBVGE010000319.1:0-423 GCA_040144665.1 Clostridium perfringens | reverse complement strand
GTACCGTGGGTTCGAATCCCACTCTCTCCGCCAGAGATCATAACCTGTTCGTAAGAGCAGGTTTTTTTGTACATAAAAATAAGTTAATTAAGAAATAGTATGATTATAAATAAAGATATTTATTTATATATAAAAACCTTCTTTTTGATAAGAAATTTGAATTTTGAAGATGAACATATCAAAATTAATGGTTATAATAACATAATAAGTTTATATTTTATAATTAACTGTATTAAACTAGAGCCTAGTGATTAAAATATATTAAGTAGAGATACCTAGATTTACCTTGGTATCTCTACTTTTTTTAATTATGAAAATAATAAAAAAAGTTTTAGAAAAAGTGTTGACACAATAATGTCTTGTTGCTATAATAATAAATGTCTTTGACACGGAGAGATGGTCGAGTTGGTTTAAGGCACCGGT
>JBBVGE010000318.1:0-203 GCA_040144665.1 Clostridium perfringens | reverse complement strand
AACATTTGAAAATGGTGTATTCTTACCAGACTTATTTAAATGGGATGGTTTAGAAGGATATTTAGGAGCAATAATAGTAACTATTATCTTAGCTTGCTTAACAATTTGGGTAGCAAAGTTATATGAAGAAAAGAGAAAAGCAAATAATACTTATACTGGAGTTGACACAGAAATTCTTCAAGAAAAGAAACATGAAGAAAAAG
>JBBVGE010000317.1:0-225 GCA_040144665.1 Clostridium perfringens | reverse complement strand
AGGATTTTTACCAATAAAAGATGAAGCGTTCTCAATCTTAGCAACAAAAGGAACAACACCAGGACAAGCGTAGGAGGTATTATTATGGCTAAATATATAAAAGAAGCAGGAAAAGGTAAAAATAAAAACGTAGATATAATTGAAGCATCAGAAAAAGCATATAATTTAATATATAAGGAGCAAGGTTTTGAACCATACAAAGTTAAAGAAGAGAATATACCTGAT
>JBBVGE010000316.1:0-242 GCA_040144665.1 Clostridium perfringens | reverse complement strand
GTATTATAAAAATGGTGGAGATCCATATGGAGATGGAAGATATAAGAAGAGTAGTACGGAAGCTTTAGATTCTATTGCAAAATATGCATGGCAGTTTGGATTAGGTGTTGATCCAAATTCAGATAAAAAGGCTTCAACAGGAATTGAAATATCTGAAAATTTTGGTCAGGTTTATAATTTTGAATCTTTTAAAAATCAAACAATAGCTCTTATGAGATTTACTTTAGTTGATTCTCTTGAAA
>JBBVGE010000315.1:0-100416 GCA_040144665.1 Clostridium perfringens | reverse complement strand
AAATACCACCAGCTAAGCTGGTGGATTTTTATTTAATTATATAAGGTATTGTTGCTAGTGCAACACTTTTTTTAGTTAATAAAGATGCTCTAAGTATTAGAGTAATTTGATTATGAAGGAAGTTATCATGGAGTTTAGAGGAAACTAGTTGAGGTAATACAACTAAGACTTTCTCATCACTAGATAAATTCTTACGCATTTGATCTATAAATTTAACAACTGGATTACGTATTTCCCTATATGGTGATGATAATACTGTAATTTCATTCTTAAATCCAAATTTTTTAAAATCATCAATAAGCTTTTCTGTCTTTTCTTCATTTGTAGATATATGAAGTATTGTTATATCAGAAGATATTGATTTAGCATAATTATAGCATTTAACAAAACTTTTATTTAAAGAATCAATAAGTAAAACAACCCTATAGTTTGTAATATCTGATTCGTAAGTTTTAAGATTCTCTCCTTCATTTATTTTAAGTTCAGAATAAGTTACATCATAGTATTTTTTTATTCTATACATTATAAATACTATAACAGGGATTATTATGCAAATAATCCAGGCACCTTCAAGGAATTTAGAGACTGTTATTATAATTAAAGTTATGGCACTGACTATAAGTCCTAATCCATTTACGAAAGCTTTATGTCTCCATCCATTAGGTTGTTCTTTAAACCACTTAACTAACATACCACTTTGTGCTATTGTAAATGAAATAAATACTCCAATTGCATAAAGGGGAAGCAATAAAGATAAATCTCCATCAAAAATAATTACTAATAGTATTGAAACTACTGCAAGCAAAATAATACCATTTGAATAACTAAGTCTTCTTCCTAGTTTACTTAATTGTCTTGGCGCAAATCCATCTCTTGAAACTATTGATAATAATAGTGGTAGCCCAGAAAATGCTGTATTAGCTGCCATAAGTAGTATTATTGCTGTTGTAAGTTGTATTAAATAATAAAATATATTATGACCAAATATTTGAGTAGCTATTTGTGATATTTGTGTTTGCTCAGGGCTTGGTATAGCATAATATATAGTTGATAGGTAGGATAATCCACCTAAAATTAAAAATACTAAAAGGCCTAATAAGTAAAGTACATGCTTAGCATGCTTTTGAGAAGGCGCTTTAAATGCTGGAACTGCATTACTTACAGCTTCAATACCTGTAAGAGCAGTACATCCTGCTGCAAATGCCTTTAAAAATATTAAAATTGTTATATTCTTTGAAAAGTTTGGTAAGCTATATAATGGCTTAGGAGTGAACCCTAAAAAATGTACTTTATATATACCAACAACAATCATAAATATGATTGATATTGCAAAAAGATATGTAGGTACACCAAAAAGCTTAGAAGCTTCTCTTATCCCTCTTAAATTACCTATAGTTAAAAAAATTATAAGTCCTATTGTTATTAATACTCTATAGTTATAAAGTGAAGGAAAAGCTGATGTTATAGCATCTGTACTTGCAGTACCACTAACCGCTACAGTTAAAATATAATCAACTATTAACGCAGATGCTGCAAGTAAACTAGTCTTGGTACCAAAGTTATCTTTAGCGACCATATAAGCACCACCACCTGCAGGATAGCAGTCAATAACTTGCTTGTATGAGCAAATTAAAAAAAACATTAAAAGTATTATGGCAATTGTAACAAATAGCATATATTTAAAGGCTAATAGACCGGTTACTGGCAATAGTACTCCAAGTATTGCACCACCTGCATATGCTACTGATGAGATTGCATCACTTGATAATATAGGTAATCCCCATACTGTATTAAATGTTTGATTTTTTAAATCTTTTGTCATTAATGGTTTCCCAATCAAAATTTGTGAAATATTCATAAATACACCTCAAAAAAACAATTTGTTACGATTATAATGTCTATTATTGAACTAGTTATTAACATTCGTTACACTTACATTAAATAAGTATGAAAATTTCTTTAATAAAATAGGATGTTACAAGATAAAAGGTATAAAGTACTAGATTGTATAGTGAATAATTTTAAAATAATAAATAACTAAAGTATTAAAATGAAAGTATATAATTTATGGACTTCATTTATATTTACAATTAGTGATTTACGAATCAATGAAAACTTTTAGAATATGATAAATACAAGGATTTTACAAGGTTAAAAATCATTTGACATTTTCTGAAATTTTGTCTACAATTACAATGTCATAATATAATAAATTGGGTAAGATAGAGGTCGCAATAATAATAAGTAGTATTAATGAGGAAAGCACTTTGAGTTAATATAAAAGGTATTGTTGCCGAAGTATGTAATTGATGCTTTAAGATTATATACTGGGTTTACATAAAATATGTGTAAAACTGCCACAGTAAAATTTGTGGTGAGCTATCTTTGTGTTTGTAAGATTTTTGTATATGCAAGCTCAAAGGAATAGCTCTTTTGGGCTTATTTTTTTACTCTAAAATTGGGAGGGGACAAATTGGAAGAAAGAAACTTAAAAAAAGAAATTAGTCTATTTATGGCGACGATGCTTGTTTGTGGAAATATGATAGGTTCAGGTGTATTTATGCTTCCTGCAACTTTAGCTCAACTTTCAGGGCCACTTGCAACAATAATTGCTTGGATTATAACATCAGCAGGGTCTATATTAATAGCAATATCTTTTGCAAATCTTGGTTCAAAGTATCCAACAACAGGTGGAGCGTATCAATATACAAAAATAGCATTTGGAGAATTTACAGGATTTTTAAGTGCATGGCTTTATTGGAATGGTTCATGGATTGGAAATGCTGCTATAATCGTAGCACTTTCAAGTTATAGTTCAGCAGTTATTCCAGCACTACGTGACCCATTTATTTCAATAATATATACAAGTGCAATTTTATGGTTCTTTACTATAATTAATATAATAGGTGTTAAGAAAGCGGGAAAGCTTCAAACTATAGCAACAGTATTTAAAATTGCATTCTTTGCTATATTTATAATAGTTGCTTTTTTAAACTTTGATGTTGCAAATATTATTCCTTTAATTCCAGATGGGAAAGGATTTTCAACAATTTCACTTGCTGCCACATCAACACTTTGGGCTTTTGTAGGACTTGAAAGTGCAACTGTTACTGCTGGGGAAATAGAGAATCCAGAGAAAAATGTTAAAAAAAGTACAATTTATGGAATGATAATAGCAGCTATAATTTATATGTTAATTAGTATAGCGAGTATGGGGGCTATGCCAAATGGAGAACTTGCAAATAGTCAAGCACCTCTTACTGATATATTAAGTAAAATTTTAGGTAGCTCAATTGGTAAACCAATTACAATTGCAGTAGTTATATGTATACTTGGAACAACTATAGGTTGGCTTCTTTCAACTGCACGTGTTGCTTTTGCAGCTGGAGAAGACGGAGTATTTCCTAAATTCTTTGGAAAGCTTCATCCAAAATATGGTACACCTGCAAATGCTTTAATAGTAGGATCAATATTAGTAAATATATTATTAATTATGAATTTCCAAAAGAGTATGGTTTCAGCATTTACATTTATAACTATACTTGCAACACTGTCATTTTTACCAATATACCTTTTAACTTCAGCAGCAGAGATAATGCTGATGTTTAAAGGGGTAAAAGAATTTAATTTTAAGATTTTTATAACAAAAGCTATAGTTCCAATTTTAGCTTTTATATATTCAATATGGACAATATATGGATCAGGTGCAGAAACTGTAATGTGGGGCTTTATATTAATGCTTATAGGCGTTCCATTTTATATATATAATTATCATAAAAATAAAGTTAATGATAATTAAAATATGATTCATTATTATTAGAAAAATTATAAATAACTCTTTATTCAAAATAGAATAAAGAGTTATTTTTTTATAAAAAATAACTGTATTTGTACGTTTAATGTGGACAAAAATTAAAAAGTGTACGTAAGAAATAAAAGTGCTATATGGAAAATTATGATGATTTATCAATAAATTAAAGTGTATTTTAATAAAATAATAATTTATATAGTTAAAATATTAAGTTTATGAAAGGAATGATAAAAAATATAATAAAAACACTTTAAGTTTCAAATATAGTAATAAAGGTGATATAATTAAAAAGAAATTATGAATAAATTAATAATAATATGTCTAAATGATAAACAAAGAAAAGGGGTTTTAAGATGAAAGAAGGGAAAAAACAAAAGGGGTCTTTTATTGAAAAGGTTGGGAAAAGGATACCAGATCCGGTAATAATATTCATGATATTATATGCAATAGTAATTATTTCAACCATATTTATGGGTGGAATGAAATTCGAAACTTTAGGTGCAGATGGTGGGACTGTTGCTTATGAAATAAAGAATATGTTTCATGCAGAGAATTTTAGATGGATATTTAATAATGCACTTTTAAATAACTGGCTTGCTTACGGTGGTGGAGTTTTAGGAACGATACTTATTGTAATGCTTGGAGTTGGACTTGCAGAAGAGTCAGGACTCTTAACAACACTAATTAAGAAAATAGGACTTAAGGTATCAGATAAATTTTTACCAGTAGTTTTAGTATTCTTAGGAATAATGAGTAGTATTGCAACAGATGCCGGATACATAATATTAATACCGCTTGCTGGATTACTGTATGTTGGATTAAAGAAAAATCCGTTAATAGGGATGGCGGCTGCTTTTGCTGGGGTATCAGCTGGATTTAGTGCTAATCTAATACCAGGAACTCCAATTGATGTTATAGTTGGTAATAATGCTAAAATATTTGCAGAAGGACAAGGAGTGCCATTTATATCACAAAATGGACAAGCATTAAATCCTGCTACAATGCACTATATATTTATAGTATCATCAACTGTTCTATTATCAATTGTAGGATACTTTATTACTGCTAAATTTATAAAACCAAGATTAGAAAAAGAAACATATGTTGTTCCAGAAGATATGGATTTATCTGATTTCTCAGTTAAAGAAGAAGAAAATAAAGGATTAAAATTTGCAGGACTTGGATTTTTAGTTGGATTAGTTTTAGTTGCTATTCTTTATTTTGGACCATTAGCACCATTTATAGGCGAAGATGGATCAAAAGTTAATCCATTTATGGATAATGTTATATTGATAATTACATTCTTATTCTTTATGCCAGGATTATTCTATGGAAGAAAAATAGGTAAGTTTAATAATGCGATGGACATAGTAAGAGCTATGTCAAAGCAAATGGGTGGAATGGGATATGTTTTAGTATTAACATTCTTTTCATATAACTTCTTAGCATTACTTAGTTATTCAAATCTTGGAACTTATATAACATATTTAGGAGCATCATTCCTTCAAGGACTTGGTATAGATAAATATCCAATAGTTCTTTTAATAGGATTTATTATAATAACTGCAATAATAAATCTATTTGTTGGAGGGTTAACTTCAAAGTGGATGTTACTTGGACCTATATTTATTCCAATGTTATATCAAGTTAACAATAACTTAACTCCAGAGTTTGTATCAGCTGCTTATAGATTGGCAGATTCATCAACAAATGTTATTTCTCCACTTATGTCATATGCAGGAATAATACTTGTATTTATGAGAAAGTATAAGCCTGAATATACATTAGGAGATATGATAAGATTAATGTTCCCATATTCAGTTGGATTCTTAATATGTTGGACAATTCTTTTAATTGGTTTCTTTGTACTTGGAATTCCACTAGGGATTTAGTTATAAAAAGACTTCAGCTTATTTAAGCTGAAGTCTTTTTTGTCAAATATTAAATTTTTATAATTATAATATAATTTAACATAAACCATTGTATGAATTAATATATTTATAATATTACATAACTTTTTTGATGTAATATAAAATTAGAAATTGAGAGGGGTTTTATTATGGAAAAGGCTTTAATTAGTCTTTGTATGATATGTAAAGATGAGGAGAAAATAATAGGAAATGCATTAGAAAGCGTTAAGGATATGGTTGATGAGATAATAGTTGTAGATACAGGTTCAACTGATAATAGTATGGATATTGTAAAGTCATATGGAGGAAAGATATATGAAGAGGAATGGAGAAATGATTATTCTTATGTTAGAAATATATCTATAGATAAGGCCAAGGGTGAGTGGATCCTAATATTAGATTGTGATGAGATAATAAATGATGAAGGTAAGAGAAGAATTTTTAATTATATAAAAGATAATAAAAAAGATAAAGGAATAAGTCTTAGGGTAGCTTCTTTTATAGATGGAAAGAGAAGGTCCATAGATAATTCCATAAGGCTTTTTAGAAATGATAATAATATAAGGTTTAAAGGTAAGATACAGGAGAGTGTTAAAGATAGTATTATAAAAAATTATGGCAAAGATTCATTATCATTTAGTGATGCTCAAATTTTTCATTATGGAAATGATAAAAATATAGTAGATGTTACTAATAAGAGTAAAAGAAATATTTTAACACTTGAAAGTTATAAAAAGAAAGATATAAATTACTTTTTTAGATTAGGTAATGAATTTGGAAAAGTTAGTAATTTTAAAAATGCTTTAGAAAACTATGATGAGGCCATAAAAAAAATTAAAGAAGAAAAGGAAGAGGATATATTAGATTTAATTCCAAGACTAATAATAAATAGAACAAAAGCTCTACATCAACTAAAAATGTATAGGGAAGAAGAAGAATTTTTGAAAAAAAATATTACGATATATAATGATTTTAGGGACTTATACTTTATGGAATGTCTTCTAAGAATTGAACTTTGTGAATTTAATAAAGCTAAAAAAGCATTAGATAATTATGTTAACACAAAGATAAATATAAAATATCCATCAAGTGAATTTGATGAAATTATTGATATAGATGAGCTAAATGAAAAATTAGGAAGCATTGATAGAGTATTAAGTGATGCTTAGAAAATAAAAAGATTGAGAAGTTATTTCTCAATCTTTTTATTCTTTTTTAATCTTTTAAGTTTTACTTTATAATATTGTCTAGTTATAGTTGATACAAATATAATTCCAAGTGCCAGTGAACCTGCGCTTGCTAAAGTGTTAATGCCAAGCTCAAGAGATTGCATAACGTCTCCAGTAACAGCCTGATACATAGTATAATACATTCCAGATCCAGGAACCAGTGGGATTAGAGAACAAACAACTAAAGTAGTAACTGGAGTTTTTAATTTTCTTGCAAGTATTTCAGAATAAATACTAAAAATTACTGCAGAAAAGAAAAAGGTTGTTGTAGTTGAAAGATGAGCTTCAAGACCTAATGTATAAATAAACCAACTTATTCCACCACCAATTGCTGCGAAAAATAAGTTTCTTCCATGGATGTTAAAAATTATTCCAAATCCTAAAGTTGCTATAAATGCGTATATAGTTTGTAGGATAATTGTAATCATATTAAACACCTCCTAAAACTTTAAGCCAGAAGCTGATAACACCACCTGTACCTACGGCTATTGCAATTGCAACTATAAAAGCTTCACTAGCTTTTATAATACCACCTAGATAATCTCCAGCTATAGTGTCTCTTATAGCGTTAGTAATTGCAAGACCAGGAACTAATATCATTATAGCTCCGATGATAGTTTCATCTATATTCCTTATGAATCCTAAATTTAAAAATAATATTGCAAATGCAGCAGATACTCCAGCACAAATAGTATTTATAAAGAATTCATTTAAGGACATTTTTGTAAAGAGTGAGGCAAGATATTTTATAAAGCCACCTATAAAGAAGGCAGCGATTAAATCTCTAAAGTTTCCTCCGAATAATATTGAAAAAAATCCAGCAGCAAGACCAGAAAAAATCAATGTAATAGGTAGAGAATATCTTGCTGTATTATTTATATCATTAAGTTCTTTATCGATTAAATCAAGAGATGGTTTAAAAGCGGCTATTCTTCTTGACAAATCGTTTATTTTTTCTATTTTATGTAAGTCAACTCCTCTTAAATTTACTCTTTTAACTATAGAGTAAGTTTGATCATTATAGCATATAGATACCATAATTCCAGTTGGAGTAACAAAGCTATTTGCCTCATCAATTTCATATGCCTCGCATATTCTACATATAGTTTCTTCAACTCTATATATTTCTGCTCCGCTTTGAAGCATTATAATGCCTGCATATGTGGATAAATGAAGTAATTTATTTACATCCAAAATATCAACCCCTAAAAAATCAATTACCAAGAGTATTATATCATAAATGAAAGGAATTATAATGTTAAAAGAAGTAAAACTATATGAATGAATATATAAATATCATAAATAATATTTAGAAAATTTAAGAAAAAAGATTGAAAAATTTTGGTTAACAACTTATAATTTTTATAATTAAAGAAATTGGGGTGGAAATATGAATTTTGAAAAAATAGCAAAAAAAGATGAAGAGATTTATAACTTAATTGAAAAGGAAGTTGAAAGACAAGAAGAAGGAATAGAATTAATTGCATCAGAGAACTTTGCAAGTGAATCAGTTATGGAGGCTATGGGCTCATACTTAACAAATAAGTATGCAGAAGGCTATCCAAATAAAAGATATTATGGTGGATGCTATGTAGTTGATGAAATTGAAGACCTTGCAAGAGAAAGAGCAAAAAAATTGTTTAATGCAGAGCACGCAAATGTTCAACCACATGCTGGATCACAAGCAAATATGGCTGTATACTTTAGTGTTCTAAATCCAGGAGATACTGTACTTGGAATGGATTTAAGCCATGGAGGACATTTAACTCATGGTTCACCGGTGAATTTTTCTGGTAAATTATTTAACTTTGTATCATATGGGGTTGATAAAGATACTGAAGTTATAGATTATGATCATGTAAGAAAGCTTGCTTTAGAGCATAAGCCTAAAATGATAGTTGCAGGTGCTAGTGCTTATTCAAGAGAGATAGATTTTAAAAAGTTTAAAGAGATATGTGATGAAGTAGGGGCTTACTTTATGGTTGATATGGCTCATATTGCGGGACTTGTTGCGGCAGGATTACATATGTCACCTGTTCCTTATGCTGATTTTGTAACATCAACAACACATAAGACTTTAAGAGGACCTAGAGGAGGATTAATCCTTTGTAAAGAAAAATATGCAAAGGATATTGATAAGAATATATTCCCAGGAATGCAAGGGGGGCCATTAATGCATGTTATAGCTGCAAAAGCTGTATGTTTTAATGAGGCATTAGATCCAAGTTTTAGAGAATATATGAATCAAGTTGTTAAGAATTGTAAAGTTCTAGGAGAAGAACTTGTTAAGTACGGATTTAAACTTGTATCAGGAGGAACTGATAATCATTTAATATTAGTAGACTTAACTAATAAAGATATAACTGGTAAAGAAGCTGAGCATCTTTTAGATTCAATTGGAATTACATTAAATAAAAATACTGTTCCAAATGAACAAAGAAGTCCATTTGTTACTTCAGGTGTAAGAATAGGAACAGCAGCAGTAACAACTAGAGGATATAAGGAAGAAGATATGAGAGAGATTGCTTCAATAATTAATGAGTTAATAGATAAGAGAGAAGAAGGATCTAAAGAGTTAATTGAAAGAGTTAAAAAGTTAAGCTCAAAACATAGAATGTATAAATAAGTTTAAAGTCAGGTAGAATACTACCTGACTTTTTCTTTTCTTAGATAATTGAAATTTATTATCATATATAGGTATATTTAATTAGATATTAAAGTAAGAGATGAATTTAATACTTAGTTATACTGTCATAGAATAAATTCATGAATATAATAATACTGCAAAATAATTATAAAGAGATATATATGGGAAAGAAAAAGTTTGAAAAAATATTGCAAAATTCAGAGGTTTTAGATATAGACTTAAATTCTAAAATTGTATTTATAAGTGATGTTCATAGAGGGGATGGAGGATCTGCTGATTCGCTTATAGGTAATAAGAATATATATTTAGCAGCTATAAATTATTATTATAAAGAAGAATATACTTTAATTGAAGTTGGTGATGGAGATGAATTATGGAAAAATAAAGATTGTAGAGATATAGCCTATAATTATAAAGAGGTATTTAGTATATATAATAGATTTAATAAAGATAAAAGACTATATATGTTATATGGTAACCATGATAAGATGAAAAAAAATAAAAATTTTAAGATAATTCATAAAAATAGATTCAGAAAAATTGGAGAGGACTTTGGAGAAAATTTTTTAAATCTTATAGATAATATAGAATTTCATGAAGGCCTTGTACTTAATTTTTTACCATCAAATAAAAAGGGGATAGTAGCCCATGGACATCAATTAGATTTTATGAATGATGAATTTAGCTTCATAAGTTGTTTTTTAGTAAGATATTTATGGAGATTTTTAGAAGGAGTTGCTGGATTTAAAGCTCCAAATAGTCCTGCAAATAGCTATAAGAAAGGAAGTAAGATTGATAAAGAATTAGGTGAATGGTCAAATAAGAATAAAACTTTATTAATATGTGGACATACTCATAAAGTTAGATTTCCGAGTATTGGGGAAGGTATTTATTTTAATGATGGCTCTTGCGTCCTTCCATATAGTATAACATCTTTAGAAATAAATAGAGGTCTTATTGCAGCAGTGAAATGGAGTATAGAAGTTGGAAGTGAAAATAATTTATATATAAGAAGGAGTTTTTTGGCAGGACCTGAAAGACTTGAATCTTATTTGAAGTTTGTTAAGAAATAAATGTATAATATAAATAATATATTATATATTTATTGGAGGCGTTATGAAATATATAGATTTACACTGTGATACAGCTTATAGAATGTTAAATGAAAAGTTACCTTTAGGTAGTAGTATATGCAAAGTGGATATAAATAAGCTTAAAAAAGGTGGAGCACTTGCTCAAGTATTTGCCTTTTTCCTAGACTTAGATGAGGTGAGTGATCCATTTATAGGGTTTATGGATATGTACAGAAATTTTATGAAGGAAGTAAATAAAAATAGAGATAGCATAAAAATAGTAAGAAATGTAAAAGAACTTAAAGAAGCAGAGAAAAGAGGAAAAGTAGGAGCTTTTTTATCAATAGAAGAGGGGGAAGTTTTAAAAGGAGATATAGGAAAAATTAAGGAAGTTTATGACTTAGGAATAAGAATGATAACATTAACTTGGAACTATGAAAATAGTATAGGATATCCGAATTATAAGTTTAAATATAAAAATATGGGATTAAAAGATAAAGGAATAGAAATGATTAAAGAAATGGAGAGGGTTGGAATAATACCTGATGCTTCGCATTTATCAGATCGAGGATTTTATGACTTAGTAAATATATGTAAGAAACCTTTTATAGCAACTCATTCTAACTCAAGAAGGATAATGAACCATCCAAGAAACCTAACAGATGATATGATAAAACTTTTAGCAGAAAAAGGCGGTGTTATGGGATTAAATTTCTGTAATGATTTTGTTGGAGAAAATAAAGTAACATCTATTAATGATTTAGTACTGCATGCAAAACATATAAGAAATATAGGTGGTATTGATGTTCTATCATTAGGTAGTGATTTTGACGGAATAGAAAATGAAGTTGAAATAAAAGATACAAGTCAAATGAATAAATTAGCTAACTATCTTGAAAAAGAAGGATTTAGTTATGATGATATAGAAAAGATATTTTATAAAAATATAATTAGGGTACTAAAGGAATGCAGTAAGGAGTAATTAAATGAGCAAATTATTAGGAAAAGTAGCAATTGTTACAGGGGGATCTAGAGGTATAGGAAGAGATATAGCAATAGAGCTTGCAAAAAATGGTGCGAATGTTTTAATAAACTATTCAAAGGATGAGGAAGGTGCAAATAGGACTTTAGAGATAATAAAAGAATTTGGTGGATATGCTATAAAAGTAAAGGAGGATATCAAAAGTTTTAAAGGAGCAAAAAATGTAGTAGATGAAGCTATAAATAAATTTGGAGCTATTGATATTATAGTTAATAATGCAGGAATAAGTAATTTAGGACTTTTTATGGATGCAAGTGAAGAAGATATAGATAACGTTATAGGAGTTAATCTTAAAGGCGCTATGTATATAACAAGACATGGAATACCTCATATGATTGGAAGAGGAGGTAATATAATAAATATATCTTCTATGTGGGGAGACGTTGGAGCATCATGTGAAGTTATATATTCAGCATCAAAAGGAGGAATGAATTTATTCACTAAAGCATTAGCAAAAGAAATGGCTCCTTCAAATATAAGAGTAAACTGCATAGCACCAGGAGTAATAGATACAGATATGAATGCATTTTTAGAGGAGGATGAAAGAAAAGCTTTAGAAGATGAAATACCTATGGGTAGATTTGGAAGTGGCAGTGAGATTGCAAAGTGTGTAGTATTTTTATGTACAGATGATTCATCTTATTTAACAGGACAAATAATTAGAATAGATGGAGGATTAATTTAACATATAAATTAATTAATTTGTTAGAGCTTTATTTGTATAGTAATTAAATAATATAAAGTTTTTAGATTGAAATTTATTAGATAAATATGTATGAAATTAAAGGACCACTTAGTAAGCAGTCCTTTAATTTTCTATTAAAATCTTTTATTAAATTTATTCTTCAATATCTTCTATTTGGGCCTTTTTCAAGAAAAATTCAAATAGTACACCATCACTAATATTTCTTAAGTCATATTTAAAATGATGCAAATCTAATATGTTTTTAACAATAGCAAGACCAAGTCCAGTGCTATTATTTCTTCTATTTCTTGATTTATCAAGTTTATAAAATTTATTAAATAAATTTATATTTTCTCCTTCTGGAATTGATGTGCCGGTATTTAATACTGAAATATTGAAGTAGTCATCATTCACATCGCTTATACTTATTTTAATATCATTATTTTCAGGAGTATATTTTATTGCATTAGTTATAATATTAGTAAGAACTTGTTCCATTTGAAATACATCGGCATTTACATAAGAGTATTCTGTTTTTGGAGAAAACTCAATATTTAAATTTCGCTCTAAACAATCAGGTTTTAATTTATTTACAACATTATTTATTAGTCTATTTATATTAAAAACTTCAAACTGTGGTTCAATTACACCAGACTCAAGCTTTGATAATTCTAGCATATTTGAAACAAGTTTACTCATTTTTTGAGATTCATCAATTATTGTTTCTAAATAAACAAGTTCATCACTTCCAGATACTATTCCATCTTTTATTCCTTCAGCATATCCTTCAATAATACCAATAGGAGTTTTAAGTTCATGACTTACGCTAGCTATAAAATCTTTTCTCATAGTTTCAAGCTTACGTTCTTTTTCAATATCCTTTTCAAGTTTCTTGTTCTTTTCTTTCAAGTCATCTAAAGAAGATTGTAAATTAGTAGATAAGAAATTTAAAGTCTTTGCAAGGTTTCCTATTTCATCATCTCTATTAGTTTCACACTTCTCTGAAAAATCCATCTTTGACATTTTAGTTGCAACATGATTAATATTTTTAAGTGGATGAGTAACTAAACTAGAGAATATAGAAGAAATTATTAAACAGATAAATAGTATACCTATAAATATGTAAACATAAAATTCACTTATTACATTGCTAGCTTCAATAATTGGTTGAATAGATGATACAGATAACACTATAGCGTCATTTTTACGATCAATTGACATAGGAGCTGCAACACCTATATTTTTATCAGTATGTTTATTTGTATAAAATGTAGTTGATACTGGTTTATTACTAGTAAATAATTTACGTAAAATATCTTTGTTATCTAATAAAGAAGTACAAAACTCTGTAAGCATGCTTATATCATCTTTATCATTTTCAAGATCACTTGATATATATCTAAGCTTACCATCTGATGAAAATATAGCGATTTTTGAATTATTAGAATCCTCAAAATCCTTTAATGCAGAATATAATCCTTTTGGATTGCTAAGCTGAAAAGAATTTTCTATTGAAAATTGTTCAATTTCGTCTGTAAGTGATTTTGTTTTTTTACGCTCATAAAAATCTTCAAAAATAAACGTTTGAAAAATTAAAGTTAATGCCATAAAACATACAAGAAATACAGACGTGATAACAAATAATCTTTTAGATAAAGTTTCTTTCATTATTTCACCTCAAATTTATATCCACTACCACGAACAGTAACTATGTAACTAGATTTATCTAATAGTTTTTCACGAAGTCTCTTTATATTTGTATCAACAGTTCTTATATCTCCATAATAATCAAATCCCCATACATTATCTAATATAGTATCTCTTGATAGTGCTATTCCTTCATTGGAAATTAGATATAGCAAAAGCTCATATTCCTTTGGAGATAGAGAGATTATTTCATTATCTACTCTAACTTCATGAGAAAGTTTATTAATTATAAGACCATTAAAGTCTTGAGAACTTGAATCAACATCTTTTCTTGTACGTTTTAAAAGTGCTTTACTTTTAGCAACTAAAACTTTTGGACTAAAAGGTTTTGTCATATAATCATCTGCTCCAAATTCATATCCTTGAAGTTTATCTTCTTCTTCGGCTTTAGCTGTTAAAAGAATAACTGGAACTGATGATACAGAACGTATTTTTTCAAGAAATGTAAATCCATCCATATTTGGCATCATAACATCTAGAATTATTAAATCAATTTTTTCTCTTGAAAAAACTTCTAATCCACTTTCTCCATCCTCAGCTTCGTATATATTAAAATTTTCTTTTAAAAAATAGTCTCTAATTAAAAAACGTATTTTTATTTCATCCTCTACTATAAGTATAGATTTTTTCATACTACTTAACCCCCTATTAAAAAAATACTTAATTACATTATATACAAATATAAAAATATTTAAATAGTTTATAAGGTTTGTATTGTATTATTTCTCAAAACATATTATATTAAAGGTTGTAATTAAATTACAAATAGGAGATGAATATGATTAAAGTAAATTTTGATATAAAAAAGACTGTTCTTAAAAATGGTCTTAAAGTAATAACGGTAAAAAAGGATACTAAGATAGCCTCTGTTAATGTTGGAATAGGTATTGGAGCTATGTATGAGGAACTAAATGAGAAAGGTATAAGTCATTTTATTGAACATATGTTATTTAAAGGGACAAGTTCAAGAAGTAATGAAAAATTAAATGAAGAACTTGAATGTTTAGGTGGAGAATATAATGCTTATACGGACTATGATTCAACTGTCTATACAATAAGCTGCTTAGAAGAAGAAATTAAAAATGGAGTAGTATTATTAGGAGATATGATAGTAAATTCTAATTTCCCATTAGAAGAAATTGAAAAAGAGAGAAGCGTAATACTTGCAGAAATAAGAACTAGTAAAGATGATATAGAAGATTTAAGTTTTAAGAAGACTGACGAAGTGGCATTTGAAAAAAGTCATTTAAGATATGATGTTATAGGAATTGAGAAAAATGTTAATAATTTTACAAGAGAGGATTTATTAGCGTTTTATAATGAAAATTATGGACCTAATAATTCAGTAGTTACAATAGTGTCTTCTTTTGAACATAATAAAGCACTTAAATTAATAGAAGATAATTTTGGAGAATGGGAAAAAAGAAATTATAGAAAAAAGAATATAGTTTTAGAAAAGAATAAAAAAATAGAAGTTACAAGTTATAAAAATGAAATTGAACAAAGCACAATAGTATACTTATATACATTTAACAATTTAAAGAAAGAAGATGAACTTTCTTTAAGAATTCTAAATCATAGATTGGGGGAAAGTGCAAATTCTTTATTATTTAGAGAAGTTAGGGAAAATAGAGGACTTGCTTATGATATCTTTACACATTTAGATATAAGTAGAGATTCTAAAGTTCTTTATATATACACATCTGTAGGAGATGAAGATGTAGAAGAGGCAAAGGTTGCTATAGATAGTGTTATAAATGATATACATGTAGGAAAGATAAAATTTCAAGATAAGGATTTAGATATAATGAAAAAGGTTCATAAAACAGCAGTTATATCAACCCTTGAAGATTCAGCAGATCTTTGTAATTATGTACTTCATCAAGAACTGGAAGAAGAAGATTTATTAGAGTTTGTTAAAGATATGGAGAAGATTAATAAAATAGAGAAGGATCAAATTTATGAGGTAGCTTCAAAGGTTTTAAAAGATCCTACAATTCATATTTTAAGAAGAGATAGACAAGGTGAGTAAATTTGAGTAAAATAACTAAAATAGAAGCTGGTAAGAGAAATAAAGAAAGAGCAAATATTTATATAGATGATGAATATGCTTTTTCAGTAAATATGGAAATAGTTTATAAATTTGGATTAAAAGAAAAAGAAGAAGTTGACAAAGAGAGACTTCTTGAAATATCTATTTCAGAAAACTTATCAAAATGTAAAGAAACGGCTCTTAGAACTGTAGAGAGAAGTTATAAAACTGAAAAAGAAATGAGAGATAAATTATTCTTAAAGGAATTTGATGAAGAAACTATAGATAAAACACTTGAATTTTTAAAAGAATATGGATTTATAGATGATTCAAAATTTGTAAGAATGTTTGTTAAAGATCGTATAAAAAATCAAGGTAAAAATAAGATTAAGTATGCATTAGTACAAAAAGGTATTAATAGATATCTAATAGATGAAGTCTTTGAAGAATTAGATAGAGATGATGAAGTTAAGCGTGCAGCTGAGTTATGTGAAAAAAAATATTTATCTATAATAAAGAGAGAAGATGATGATTTTAAAATAAAAAATAAAATCACGAGATATTTATTAGGTAGAGGGTATGATTATGATATAGCAAAAGAGTGTATTAGAGAGGTTTATTTAAAGTATAAAGGAGAATAATATGAACTTCAATTTAGCACAGATTATTATTATTGTAATAATGGCTTGGATGCTTATAATGAGCATAAAAAATGCTATGGTAAATAGAAATTTAGATGAAGTAATTACAGCTATAATAGGAAGTATAGCAAGTGTACTAAGTTTTTTTCTGATATTTACTTTTTATAATTTTTTTAATAGTAGAGTGGAGAACTTTTTATTAAAGATAAGTCCAGAGCAAACACTTAATGGATTAATAAAAATATTAGTATTTCTTATAATATTTTTTGTTATTAAGTGGATTATCTATATATTACTTAGACTTATTAATTCAATTTTTCAGTTTGATTTTAATGATAGAGAGACAGTAAGTGGATTTTTATTATTTGTACTTAGCACTGTACTTGGAGTTATAAGAGGATTATTATGTATAGTATGTATCTTAATTAGTATTGTAACTTATAATGGATTTGTAACACCAAGATATCAGATAGATACTTTTTCAAATTTAAACATGTATCATAAACTTACAAGGCTTATTGATGAGCAGAAAATTAGTAAAATAAAAAGTGGACTTGTAGAGGATATATCAAAATCTACCGTTATATATTATAATGGTGTAACTTTAGAGAATGGAATAAAATCAAATAGTGAAATAGATAAAAAAGCAAAAGAAATAACAGCAGGGGATAAGACAGATAGAGAAAAAGCTAAATCAATATATAATTGGGTAGGGAGTAATATAAAATATGACTACAATAAGGCTGATATGGTAATGAACAGTAATAATGCTACAAATAGTGGAGCTATACCTGCATTTAAAGAAAGAGAAGGTATATGTTTTGATTATGCATGTCTTTATGTAGCAATGTGTAGAGCTGTAGGCTTAAATGTTAGAATGGTTATGGGGGATGCATATAATGGAGAAGAATATATAAGCCATGCATGGAATGAAGTTTATCTTAAAAATGAAGGTAAATGGATTAAAGTAGATCCAACATTTTATGTTGCAGGAAATTACTTTGACAATAAGAACTTTGATAAAGATCATAAACAAAAAAATATTGCTGGAGAATGGTAGTATAAAAAGATTAGCATAATTTTATATGCTAATCTTTTTTATATTTAGAAAGTATTAAATTAATGGCTTTTTCACAATCTTTATCTTTGTTATCCAAAGCCCATGACATATTAAAATATATTAAGGCCTTATTATTATTTTCTTTCATAGCGTAACAATAGCCTAGATTAAAAAAGTATTTGCTATCTCTTTGAAGCTTAAGAGCTTCTTTTAACATAGTTATTGCTTCACTATATTTTTTTAGCTTAATAAAACAAACTCCTGAATTATAATAAGAACAAGCTTCATTTTCCTTGTACTCTACTGCTTTTTTATAAAACTGTATTGCTTTCTCGTATTCTTTGGTATTATATAATCTATTTGCTTCACTAAAGTAATTCATATTTCCTCCTTAAGAAAAACAAAGTTTTTTCTATGGTTAAATAATGAAAAAAGTTCATATTAACCGTAAATAGAAAAATTTTCTTCACGTTAACAGTATGTACATAGTTTTTATATTATATACTCAGTTTACCAAAAATATACTAAAGTTTTAAGAAATATTAAACTTAATCTTAAATTTTCAATAATTAGAATTATAATTTCGCATAAAATATTGATTTGATAGTAAGTTAATATATAATACATATATAGGTGTTTTATTTAAAATGAAATAAGTAGGTGTAAAATTAATGAACAATTATAAATTGGGGTTAGATGTAGGGTCAACTACGGTTAAATTAGTATTACTAAATAGTAGTGATGCTATTATTTATTCTGAGTATAGAAGACATTACTCAGATATAAAGAATACTATAATTGGGCTAATGAAAGAATGTTATGAGAAAATAGGAGATAGAAAGGTTACAGTAACTATTACAGGATCAGGAGGGCTTTCAGTTTCTGAATGGCTTAATGTTAAGTTTGTTCAAGAAGTTATAGCTTGTACTGAAACTATTGAGAATATTATTCCTCAAACTGATGTAGCAATTGAGCTTGGTGGAGAAGATGCTAAAATCACTTATCTAAAAGGTGGAATAGAGCAAAGAATGAATGGTACTTGTGCTGGTGGGACAGGAGCATTTATAGATCAGATGGCAGCATTATTAAATACCGATGCTTCAGGACTTAATGAGCTTGCAAAAGATCACTCAGTAATATATCCGATAGCTTCAAGATGTGGGGTATTTGCTAAGACTGATGTTCAACCTCTTATAAATGAGGGTGCAAAAAAAGAAGATATAGCAGCTTCAGTGCTTCAAGCAGTAGTAAACCAAACTATTGGAGGGTTAGCTTGTGGTAAGCCAATAATAGGTAATGTTGCCTTTTTAGGGGGACCACTATACTTCTTGTCAGAACTTAGAAATAGGTTTATTGAAACTTTAGGACTTACAAAAGATGAAATAATATTCCCAGATAATTCACAGTTATTTGTTGCAATGGGTGCGGCGCTTTTATCAAGTGAAGAAGCTGCAGTTTCTTTCAAAGAATTAATCAACAAAGTTAATAAAATAGGTGATGCTAAAGATGATTCTATTGAAAGATTACCTTCTCTGTTTAAAGGAGAAGAAGATTATAAAGTATTTAAAGATAGACACGATAAAGCAAAAGCTAAGAGAGCAGAGTTAAAGGATACTAAAGGGAAAGTATTTTTAGGAATTGATGCTGGATCTACAACAACTAAGGTTGTGTTAATTAATGAATCTGGAGAAATAGTATATTCATTTTATGGAAGCAATGAAGGAAATCCTTTAAAAACAATAGTTAATATAATGAATGATGTTTATGACAATATTCCAGAAGGAGTAGAGATTGCTAAAGCTACAGTAACTGGATATGGAGAAGCATTAATTAAATCAGCCCTTCATATGGATCTTGGTGAAATAGAAACAATTGCTCACTATAAAGCTGCTGAATATTTCTTGCCTGGAGTTGATTTTATTCTTGATATTGGTGGTCAAGATATGAAATGTTTAAAGGTTAAAGGTGGAGTAATAGACAGTATACTTTTAAATGAAGCATGTTCATCAGGATGTGGATCATTTATTGAAACCTTTGGTAAATCCCTTGGAATGGAAGTACAAGAGTTTGCAAAAGCTGCATTATTCTCTAATTCACCAGTTGATTTAGGATCAAGATGTACAGTTTTTATGAATTCAAGGGTTAAACAGTCTCAAAAAGAAGGAGCTTCTGTTGGAGATATATCAGCAGGACTTTCATATTCAGTAATCAAAAATGCTTTATATAAGGTTATAAAGATTAGAGATGAAAAGGAAATGGGAGAAAAGATAATAGTTCAAGGTGGTACTTTCTATAATGATGCTGTTTTAAGAAGTTTTGAAAAGATATCAGGAAGAGAAGTTGTAAGACCAGATATTGCAGGACTTATGGGAGCCTTTGGAGCTGCTTTAATTTCAAAGGAGAGATATGTAGAGGGAGAGAAATCTTCAATATTACCAAAAGAGCAAGTTAAAGATTTTAAAATGACTTCAGAATTTAGAAGATGTGGATTATGTGGGAATAATTGTCTTCTTACTGAAAATATATTTTCTACAGATGAAAAGTTTATTTCAGGAAATAGATGTGAAAGACCACTTGGAATACACATCCATAAAGATGAGGTTCCGAATCTTTATAAATATAAATTTAAGAGAACATTTGGGTATAAGCCATTAAAGAAAGAAGAAGCTAAGAGAGGAACAATTGGAATTCCTAGAGTTTTAAACATGTATGAAAATTATCCATTATGGTTTACATTATTTACAGAGTTAGGATTTAGAGTTGTTTCATCACCGGTTTCATCAAAAAAACTTTATGAAAAAGGAATAGATACTATACCTTCAGAATCAGCTTGTTATCCAGCTAAACTTGTACATGGACATATAATGGCGTTAGTAGAAAATGGAGTAGATACAATATTCTATCCATGTATTCCATATGAAAAGAAAGAATATAGTGATTCAACAAATCACTATAATTGTCCAATGGTTACTTCATATCCTGAAGTAATTAAAAATAATATGGACGTACTTAAAGAGAAGGATATTAAATTTATAGCACCATTTTTCTCATTAGATGATGAAAAAGTATTAATTAAGAGAATAATTGAAGAATTTAAAGAATTTGGAATAACTTTTAAAGAAGCTAAAGAAGCAGTAACTAAAGCATTTATTGAAAGAGAAAATTATAGAAATGATATCAGAAATAAAGGAAGAGAAGTTGTAGAATATCTTAAAAAGAACAATAAAAAAGGTATAGTATTAACAGGAAGACCATATCATATAGATCCAGAAATAAACCATGGAATTCCAGATGTTATAACTTCATTTGGCATGGCAGTATTAACAGAAGATAGTATTGCAGATTTAGGTGAGTTACATGCTCCACTTAGAGTTGTAGACCAATGGACATATCATGGAAGACTTTATAGAGCAGCAGCTTATGTTAGAGATTCTGAAGTTCTTGAAATGATTCAACTTAATTCATTTGGTTGTGGATTAGATGCTGTTACTACAGATCAAGTAAATGAAATTCTTGAAGAAAAGGGTAAGATATACACTGTTCTTAAAATAGATGAAGGTAACAACTTAGGAGCTGCTAAAATAAGAATAAGATCTCTAAAAGCAGCAATTGAGGAAAGAGAAAGAAATAATTATACTCCTGTAATTAAAAAAACAGGATATGAAAATCCTGTTTTTACAAAAGAAATGAAGCAAAAGCATACAATATTATGTCCGCAAATGTCTCCTATACATTTCGATGTATTAGAAGTGGCTGTAAATGCTGCAGGATATAATGTAGAGATATTGCCATCTAGTGATCCAGGTGCAGTTGAAGAAGGTCTAAAGTATGTAAATAATGATGCTTGTTATCCTTCAATTATAGTAATAGGTCAAATTATTAAAGCGTTAAAATCAGGTAAATATGATTTAAATAATACGTCAGTTATAATATCTCAAACTGGTGGAGGATGTAGAGCTACAAACTATATTGGATTCTTAAAACTTGCAATGAAAAATGCTGGATTTACTAATGTTCCAATTCTTTCATTAAATGCAGTAGGACTTGAAAAACAACCAGGATTTAAGATAACACTAAAGCTTATAAAGAGAGCATTAATGGCACTTGTATATGGAGATTTATTCATGAGAGTACTATATAGAACAAGACCTTATGAAAAGATTAAAGGATCTGCTAATATGCTTTATGAAAAGTGGAATAAGATAGCAAAAGAAAATGTTAAAAATGGTAGCAAGAGAGAGTTTAATAGAAATATTAAAGAATTAATAAGAGAATTTGATGAATTAGAGCTATTAGATATCAAAAAGCCAAGAGTTGGTGTTGTAGGAGAGATATTAGTTAAATATCATCCAACTGCAAATAATGATATTGTAAGTCTTTTAGAAAGTGAAGGTGTGGAAGCTGTTGTACCTGATCTTTTAGATTTCTTCTTCTATTCAGCATATGATAGTGACTTTAAGCATAAATACTTAGCATTTAGCAGAACATCAAGAGATTTAAGTATGCTTGCTATGAAGTATATGGAAAGTTATAGAAAAACAATGAATGAGGAATTAGAGAAAAGTAATAGATTTGAAGCACCAAAAAATATAAAACATCTTGGAAAAATGGCTTCAAAGATACTTTCACTTGGAAATCAAACAGGAGAAGGATGGTTCTTAACAGCTGAAATGATAGAACTTATAAAAAGTGGTGCAGACAATATAGTTTGTATGCAGCCATTTGCTTGTCTTCCAAATCATGTAACAGGTAAAGGTATGATGAAAGCACTTAAAAATAACTATCCAGGAGCAAATATAGTTGCAGTAGACTATGATCCAGGAGCTTCTGTTGTAAATCAAGTTAATAGAATTAAACTTATGCTTTCAGTTGCCTTTAAGAAATTAAGAGAAGAAGAAAGCAAAGCTGAAACAGAAGTTGTAGAAGTCTTTGAAGAGACACAACAATCTTTTAAAGAAGCAAGTGTTACACTACATCAATAAATTTATCTAAAGATTTGACAAAAAAGAATTATTAATATAAGATAATATGTAAATAATACAATAAAAGCAAAGATAAAGAGGAGTAGAGATAGGAAGTATCAAAGAGAGAAGGGGAAAGGTGAGAGCCCTTTATATGAAATATTTCGAAGGTAGCTTTTGAGCTTCTTTAGTGAAATTATAGTAGCTAAAGACGGTCTGTCTAGGTCGTTATTTTAATTAAGAGCTTATAGGGATTTATTTATAAATCTTTGTAGGAATAAAGGTGGTACCACGAGCTTTCGTCCTTTTATGGATGAAAGCTCTTTTTTTATTTAAATAGATTAATTTTAAGGAGGAGTTTTATATGTCAGATATAAAAAACATTGAGACAACATATAACCCAAAAGAATTTGAAGATAGAATTTATAAAACTTGGGAAGAGAAGAAATACTTTACGCCAGTGGTTGATAAAAATAAGAAATCATATTCAATAGTTATGCCACCACCAAATATAACAGGAAAATTACACTTAGGTCATGCACTTGATAATACACTTCAAGATATGCTTATAAGATTTAAGAGAATGCAAGGATTTGAAACACTTTGGCTTCCAGGTCAAGATCATGCATCAATTGCAACAGAAGTAAAAGTTGAAAACGAACTTCTTAAAAAAGGTCTTAAGAAGAAAGAAATGGGAAGAGAAGCGTTCCTTGAAAAGGTTTGGGAATGGACTGATGAATATAGAGAAAGAATAAGAACTCAGCTTAAAAAGATGGGATGCTCAGCTGACTTTACAAGAGAGGCATTTACAATGGATGAACACTTAGATAAAGCTGTTAAATATGTATTTGTTAAGTTATATAAAGAAGGACTTATATACCAAGGAAATAGAATAACTAACTGGTGTCCTAAGTGTCAAACAGCTTTATCAGATGCAGAAATAGAATATGAAGAGCAAGCAGGACACTTCTGGCATATAAATTATCCATTAAAAAATGGAGAAGGCTTTTTAGAAATTGCTACAACAAGACCAGAAACTTTACTTGGAGATACAGCAGTTGCAGTTAATCCAAATGATGATAGATTTAAACATCTTATAGGAGAAACTTTAATACTTCCATTAGTAGATAGAGAGATTCCTATAATTGGTGATGATTATGTTGATATAGAATTTGGTACAGGTGCAGTTAAAATAACTCCAGCACATGACCCTAATGATTTTGAAGTTGGAAAGAGACATAATCTACCTCAAATAAGAGTTATGGATGATAAGGGAGTTATAAATGAAAAGGGCGGAAAATATCAAGGTTTAGATAGATATGAAGCTAGAAAAGCTATGGTTAAAGATTTAGAGGATCTTGGACTTCTAGTTAAGATAAAAGATCATACTCATAATGTAGGAACTCATGATAGATGTGGAACGGTAATAGAACCTATAATATCAAAGCAATGGTATGTGAAAATGCAATCATTAGCAGATCCTGCTATAGAAGTTGTAAAGAATGATAAAACAAAATTCATTCCCGAAAGATTTGAAAAAACATACTTTAATTGGATGGAAAACATACAAGATTGGTGTATATCAAGACAATTATGGTGGGGACATAGAATACCAGTATGGTATTGTAATGACTGTGGACATATAAATGTATCAACAGGAGAAGTTACTACATGTGAAAAGTGTGGAAGTCATAATTTAGAACAAGAAACAGATGTTCTAGATACTTGGTTTTCATCAGCATTATGGCCTTTCTCAACTCTTGGGTGGCCAGATAAGACAGAAGACCTAGAGTACTTCTATCCAACTAATACATTAGTTACTGGATACGATATTATATTCTTCTGGGTTGCAAGAATGATATTTAGTGGTATACACAATATGGGAGAAACTCCATTTGAAAATGTGTTAATACATGGAATAATAAGAGATTCTGAAGGAAGAAAAATGAGTAAATCTTTAGGTAATGGAGTAGATCCATTAGAAGTTATAGACACTTATGGTGCGGATGCTTTAAGATTTATGCTTGTTACTGGTAATGCACCAGGAAATGATATAAGATACTATCCAGAAAGAGTTGAGTCAGCAAGAAACTTTGCAAATAAGATATGGAACGCTTCAAGATTCGTTATGATGAACCTTGATAGAGAATTAATGAATAAGTATAAAGATTGCAAAGAGTATAGTTTAGCAGATAGATGGATACTTTCAAATCTAAATACTTTAATTAAAGAAGTTACAGAAAACATGGATAAGTTTGAACTTGGAATTGCACTTCAAAAGGTATATGATTTCATGTGGACAGAATTCTGTGATTGGTATATAGAATTAGTTAAGCCAGTATTATATGGAGAAGATGAGAAAGCTAAGGGAATAGTTTATAATGTATTATTTACTGTTTTAGAATCAGGACTTAAATTACTTCATCCAGTAATGCCATTTATAACAGAAGAAATATTTACTCATTTAAATGAAGATGAAGAAACTATAACATTATCAGCTTGGCCAGAATTTAAGGAAGAATTAAATGATATTAAGGCAGAAGAAGATATGGCATTTGTTATAGAAGCAATTAAGAACTTAAGAAACTTAAGAGCAGAGATGAATGTACCACCATCAAGAAAAGCAAATGTTATGTGTTATATATCAAATGAAGCTAAGGATGCATTTGTGGCAGGAGCTGCTTATATTGAGAAATTAGCATCAGCTTCAAATGTATCATTTATAGAAGATAAAAAAGAAGTTCCAGAAAATGCAGTATCATTAGTTGTAAAGGGTGGAGAATTATTCATGCCATTACTAGATTTAGTTGATAGAGAAAAGGAACTTGAAAGATTAAATAAGGAGTTTAAAAAGCTAGAAGGAGAAATTGAAAGAATAGATAAAAAGCTTTCAAATCAAGGATTCGTAGCTAAAGCCCCTGAAAAAGTTGTCTTAGGAGAAAAAGAAAAAAGAGTTAAATATGTTGAAATGTTAGAAGCTGTTAAAGGTAGAATTGATGCATTAAAATAATTATTAGATTTAGCGTTAGCATTTTGCTAACGCTTTTCTTATAAATGGGAGATGGGAATATGTATAGAGAAGAAAAGTATGAACTTAAAGCATTTTCTGAAAATGAAGAATTTTTAATTTGGAGAGACTTGCTAATTAAATATGAATTTGCTATAGAAGAAATAAGTACTAAAATCAATATATTAAATAATGAATTTAAAGTTTTACATGATTATAATCCTATAGAGCATATAAAAACTAGAGTTAAAAAGCCTAAGAGTATAGTACAAAAACTTATAAGTAAAGGTATAGATCCTACGGCAGAGAATATTATGAATAATCTTAAAGATATAGCTGGTGTTAGGATAATATGTTCATTTACAGAGGATATATATTTAATATTTAATATATTATCAAAACAAGATGATATTAATGTTGTTGAAGTTAAGGATTATATAAAAAATCCAAAGGAAAATGGATATAGAAGTCTACATGCATTAATAACAATACCTGTATTCTTATCTACAGGCACAATAGATGTTCCAGTAGAGATACAAATAAGAACAATAGCTATGGATTTTTGGGCCAGTCTTGAACATAAAATATATTATAAATATAGAAATAAAACTCTTGATCATATATCAGATGGGCTTAGAGAATGTGCAGATATGATAACTGTTTTAGATAATAAAATGATTGATATAAGAAAAGAAATAGAAAAATTAGCTGAAAATTAATATAATAAGATAAAAAAGAGAGACTATATTTGTCTCTCTTTTTATTAACTATTTAAATAATGTTATAAATATATCTAATTGATTATACATAAGATCAGAAAGTATTTTTATAACAATAGTAGTTAGCTTATGGAATTTATAAGCTAATTCTAATACAGTGGAATCTTAACCTAGTAATAAAGTTATTTTTTAGTTACATCACACTTTCCGTGATCTACTGCTTTTATCTCCACTTCTCCAAACATTGACTTAGAGAAACAGTTACCAAAGTTTATTGCTTGTTCAATTTGTTCTTGTGAAGCTCTGAATTTAACACGAAGTCCAGGGTTTACTAACTTCATTTTTAGTTCTTCTAATCTATTTTCTATTCTAGGAACTGCTTCTCCGCTCCAACCATATGAACCAAATGCTGCTGCATATTTTCCACCGTGTATTATAGGATTTAAATTAGCAAGTAAGATTCTAATTGGAGGTAATAATTCATTAACTATAGTTGGTGAACCAAATAATAATCCATCTGATTCTTCAATATCTTTAAGAATTTCAGCAGTTTCATGATGAATTACATCATACATCTTAACTTCAACATTATGGTCTTTCTTTATTCCTTCAGCAATATGCTTTGCTAATTCTTCTGTATAACCATATGCTGATACATAGCAAATAGTAACCTTTTTATCTCCGTTAATTTGAGGTTTAACAGGAGTACTCCATTCTTTATAAGTTTCTACTATTTTCCATGGATCTTCTCTTAATACAGGTCCATGTCCAGGACAGATAACATCTATTTTTAGGTCTTTTATTTTATTTATAGCCTTTAATACAAAAGGTTTAAATGGTCCCATTATACAATCATAATAGTATTTCAATGCTTCATTATATGCATCTTTATCTGGAATTAAGTCATTAAATATTTCTTCACATGAGTAATGACTTCCAAATGAATCACAAGTTATTAGTAATTCATCTTCTACAACATAAGTGTACATTGAATCTGGCCAATGTAAAAATGGTGCTGAAATAAATTTTAATGTTTTATTTCCAAGTGATATAGTATCACCATCTCTAACTATTATATGTTCAAAATCTTCGTTTATAATTTCCTTTAAGTAAGAAATTGCTTGCATTGAACCAACAACCTTAGCATGTGGTGCAAGTTTTAATATCTTACCAACTGAACCTGCGTGATCTGGTTCAGTATGATCAACGATTATATAGTCGATATCGGCTGGAGCTATATCTAAAGTTTCAAGAGTCTTTAGATACTCATCAAAACATTTTTCTTTAACAGTTTCAAATAAAGCAACTTTTTCGCTTCCTTTAACAACATATGAATTATAAGTTGTTCCGTATGGAGTATACATTATAATATCAAATATTCTTAGCTTAGGATCTAGTGCACCTACCCAGTAGATGTCTTTCTTAATTTCTACATTTCTCATATTTAACACCTCTTGTTAATAATAACTTCTATAAAATAATAAATATTAATTCCATATGATTTATGATAGCAAAAAAGCAATTGATTGTAAATGCTATTTTCTTGTTATTAGATAAATTTAGCAAAATATCATATACTGTTATTATAAGCTTTTGACAATAAAATATTTATAGTTAAAATATTAATAGTGTTAATTTTAAATTAATAAAATAAGTAATATAGTATTTAAATATACATAAGGGGCGAAAACAAATGGATTATAAAGAGGCAATGAGTTATATTAAGAAAATTGGAAATTTTGGATCAAATTACGGATTAGAGAGAACAGAAAGGCTTTTAGAGATATTAGGAAATCCGCATAAAAAATTAAATGTCATACATATAGCTGGAACAAATGGTAAAGGGTCTACAACTTCTATAGTTACTTCAATACTTATTGAAGAAGGATTTAATGTAGGAATGTATACTTCACCATTTTTAGAAGAATTTGAGGAAAGAATACAAATAAATAGAGAAAATATTAAAAAAATTGATTTAGGAAATTATATGGATTATATAAAAGATGCAGTGGATGAAGTAATTAAAGAAGGTTATAGTCATCCAACTGAGTTTGAAATAATAACATGTATAATGTTTAAATATTTTTATGATAAAAAGGTAGATTATGCTGTTATAGAAGTTGGGCTTGGGGGTAGACTTGATTCAACTAATGTAGTAGATCCACTAGTAACTATAATAACATCAATAAGTTTAGATCATACAAATATATTAGGAAATACTTTAGGTGATATAGCAAGGGAAAAGGGAGGAATAATAAAAGAAAATACTCCTTTAATATTATATCCTCAGAAAGAAGAAGTACTTAAAGAACTTGAATGTATAGCTAATAAAAAATCTGCAAAAATCTATAAAGTACAATATAGTGATGCGAAATTATTAGAAATTATTAGAGATACTGACTTTTATCAAAAGATTGAAGTGAAAGGTGAACTTAAAACATATTTTGCTAATTTAAGACTCTTAGGAGAACATCAAATATTAAATTGTGCTGTTGCTGTTAAGGCGGTGGAGATATTATCAAAAATACAAGACTTTGAAGTGGAAAATATAGAAAAAGGTATAGAGAATTCAAAGTGGATTGGAAGGCTTGAAGTTTTAAATAAAAAGCCATTAGTAGTGATAGATGGTGCTCATAATATTCAGGGAATAACTACTCTAAAAGAGAATGTTATTAAGTATTTTGATTATGAAAATATAATTCTTTTAATAGGAATATTGGCAGATAAGCAAGTGGAAGATATGATAAATAAAATAGCACCTATGAGTAAAGAAATTATAGCATTAACACCTCATAGTGAGAGAGCTGAACTTGGAGCTGAGCTTAAAAAAGAAATAGAAAAAGTTAATGCAAATGTAGAAAGCTATGATAGTTATGAGACAGGCTTTAAAAAGGCTTTAGATATTTCAGGACATAATGATTTAATTTTAGTTACAGGTTCTTTATACATGATTGGAGAGATGAGAGGTATAATAAATAATATAGTAAAACAAGAAAAGTAGGTGATTTTATTATGGTAGATATAACTTTTCTAGGAACTGGTGGAGGAATGCCTATGCCTTTTAGACATCTTTCATCTCTTATGATTAATTATGAAGGAAGAAAAATATTAATTGATTGTGGTGAAGGATGTCAAATATGGATTAGAGAATATACTTTAGGTTTTAAGAGTATAGATGTTATATTTATAACTCATGGACATGGAGATCATGTTAATGGACTATCTGGACTTTTAGCTACTATAGGAAATAGTGGAAGAGAAGAAGAATTAACAATTATAGGTCCTGTAGGGATAAGGAAAGTTGTAGAAGGACTTATGGTTACAGCAAGGTATATACCTTATAATATAAATATTGTAGAGTGTGATTATAGCAATTTAAACTTTAAGATACAAAACAAACTCATAGTGCCTTGTGATGAAAAATTTAGTGAAATAAGCATTAGTACAGTACCTCTTGATCATTCAATTGAATGTATAGGAGCTAAAGTAGAGATAAAGAGAAGAGCTAGATTTAGCAAAGAACTTGCAGAAGAGAATAATGTACCTAAAATGCTATGGAGTAGACTTCAAAGTGGAGAAGAAGTTGAATTTGAAGGAAGAATTTATACAAGCAATTTGGTTTTAGGAAAAAAGAGAAAGGGAATAACTATAAGTTATATAACTGATAGTAGACCTTCAGATAGTATTGTAGATTTTATTAAAGAAAGTGATTTATTTATATGTGAAGGTACATATGGAGATGATAATGATTTAGATAAGGCAATTAAAAATAAGCATATGATATTTAGGGAAGGAGCTATTTTAGCAAAAAAAGCAAATGTAAAAGAACTAGTATTAACTCATTATTCTCCATCATTATTAAATCCAGAAGAATTCATAAATAATGCTAAATATGTTTTTGAAAATTCATATTTAGCCAATGATGGAATGAAAAAAACTTTAAATTTTTCAGAATAACTTAAAATAGATAATAAAAGTCAGTTCATAAAATGAACTGACTTTTATTATCTATTTTTAATTTCTTTTAAAGCTTTTGCTAACTGATCAGGGCATGATGTAGACTTATCTTTACATTTAATTCCTTCAAGTTTTAATATGGCCTCATCAATATTCATTCCTTTTACTAAATTTGAAATACCAAATAAATTTCCAGGACAACCTCTAACAAATTCTACTGATTTTATAGTATCATTTTCTGCATCAATATGTATTTCAGTTGAACACACACCACTTGTTTTATATATATACATAAATTCCTCCTAAATAAAAAATATAAATTAATTATACTGTGAAATTAACAAGAAATAAAGGATATTTTGTCGCTAAAGTAAAATAGAGTCATATTATATAAAGATAGGTATTCCTTAGGAGGTGTTACTGATGAATAGTATTTATATTTGTAATACTTGTGATGATTGCATAAGGAAAATAGATGGAGAGAAGTTAAGTATAGAAAATATAAAATTAAGTCCAAATGGAAAGCCTATAGGACCTAGAAGTATAGAAGTAAGAGGAGGATTTGGTGTTGTAGCAAATAGTTATGACAATAGTTTATCATTTTTAGATTTGACAAGTCTAAAGGAGATAGGAAGAGACTATATAGGACCTCATCCTAATGATGTAAAGCTTTATGAAAAATATGCTTGTGTTGCATGCAATGAAACAAATTCTATAATATTCTATAATATAGAAAATAAGAATATTGAATTTGAAGTTCCTTCAGGAAACTCTCCAGATAGTATTGTTTTAGATTATACTCGGAGAGTACTTTTATCTGCTAATTTACTTGACAATACAGTTTCTTTAATCAATTTAGAAAACAAAAATTTAGATAAAAAAGTAAAGGTTGGCGAATATCCTATTAAGATTACTCTATCTAAAAATGGTGAATATTTTTATCTTTGTGAGAGTTATTTAGGAGGAGATAAGGGTGGTTTTATTGGAATTTATTCAATGAAGGATCTAGGATGTATAAATAGGATAAAGGTTGACTCTATGCCTATAGATGTATTTGAAGATGATGAAAAATTATATGTTGCAAATTTTGGATCTAAAAGTGTAAGTGTAGTAAACATAAGAGAAGGAAAAGTAGTTAGAAATATAAATATAGGTGGAATGCCAAATAGAGTAATAAAAAGAAAAAAAGAAGTCTTTATTAGTGACTATCTAAATGGAATATTGCATGTAATAAATGAAGAGGATAATAAAAGAAAAATCATCGCAATAGGAAATGAACCTAATGCAATGATTATGGTTAATTCAAATCATCAAATAATAAAGTGATAATCTGATTATATATTTCTGAAGGATTTTCTTGCCACTTGTTACAAAGATAAGTGGCTTGCTTTTTTGTTGGTACTTGTAATTTTAATTCCATTAAAGGACAGTCATCTTCCAAAGCTTTAATATCAACAATAAAGCTATCGTTAGCACCTATTGTATAGTCACTATGTATTGTTAGTTCTTTCTTTATTAAATCTATATGTGACTTAACGTATTCATTAACAAGGGATATTTTTGAAGGAGATATTCTGTCCTTAAAGAAGGAAAGTACATTATCACCTTTATCTGTTAATTTTAATAATTTCTTATCCATCACTTCAGCATATTCTATAAATTTTGACTCATCAAGTTCTGCTATGTATTGTTGTAGGGTAAAATAGTTTATAAAACTATTTTCAAGCACTATTTCAGTGAGTTGTGTATTAGAAATAGGCTGTTTTAGAGTTTTTAAGATATATAAAAGCAATAACTTGTTTTCTGCTAATTCTAATGAACTCTCTTCGTACATAATTAAGCCTCCATTTTATTCAGGTATATTAATAATTATAGCATAAATTCTAAAAGAATGAATATAGTGTAATTAAATAAAATATAAATGAATGTATTTTTAAAGTAATAAGGAGAAATTGTTTTGAATTTAGAGAAGAGAAAAAGTATATTTGTATTTGGACTTATTTTATTTGTGGTTTTAGTATCGGCTGGGATTTTTGTATATGAAGGATATAGAAAATCTGTGGACGCACTTGCTAAGGAAAAAAGTTTACCGATTCATTCGATAAATACTGAAGAAAAGAATATAGCTTTAACTTTTGATATAAATTGGGCTGAAAAAGATTATTTAAATGACATATTAAACATAATGGACAAATATAATATAAAGGGTACATTCTTCATAATGGGGGGATGGGTAAATTATTCTGAAGAAAACGCAGAGAAGCTTAAGCTTATACACGAAAAGGGGCATGAAATAGGAAATCATAGTTATGTTCATCCAAACTTTTCGCAAATAAGTAGTGATAAGATAGAAAAGGAAATAAAGAAGACAGAAGAAACAATAAAGAAAGTTACTGGAGAAGAAACTAAGTTATTTAGATTTCCAAGTGGAGACTATAATGATGCTGCTGTAAAAAAAGTTATAGAACTTGGCTGTATTCCGATTCAATGGGACGCAGACTCTGTGGATTGGAGAGAAGATGGAGAAAAGCAGGAATATGAAAGAGTTAAGAAGAAGGCAAAATCAGGTTCTATTATCCTTTATCATAACAATGCAAAGTATACACCAAAAAATTTAGAGAGGATAATTAAGGAGCTTAAAGAAGATGGATATGAGTTTAAAAAAGTAGGAGAAATGATCTATAAAGAGGATTATTATATTGATTCAAATGGCATCCAACATAAAAAATAATAATTTATATTGAAAATTGCATAAATTATGTATTATAATGGAAATGTACTTGTGGGGGTCATTAAATTTATATAAATTAGTTTATCACAAAGGGAGAGAGGGGTTACAATGGATAATTTAATGTTAAACAACAAAATTTATCTTGAAGGAAAGGTAGTTTCAGAATTAGAGTATAGTCACGAAATGTATGGAGAAGGGTTTTATACATTTGGTCTTGAGGTACAGAGATTAAGCGATTCAGTAGATTTATTGAATGTTACAATCTCAGAAAGATTATTAGCTGGATTTGATATCAGCATAGGCAAGGATGTTATAGTAGAGGGACAATTGAGATCGTATAATAAATTTATAGAAGGATCAAATAAATTAATACTTACTGTTTTTGCAAGAAATATTGAACCTTGTATAGAGAGAAGTAAAAACCCTAATGAAATTTTCTTAGATGGATATATATGCAAAGAACCAGTATATAGAACAACACCATTTGGAAGAGAAATTGCAGACGTTTTACTAGCAGTAAACAGAGCATACAATAAATCAGACTATATACCAACAATTGCTTGGGGAAGAAATTCAAGATTCTGTAAGACTTTAGAAGTTGGAGATAACATTAAGGTATGGGGTAGATTACAAAGTAGAGAATATCAAAAAAAGGTATCAGAAACTGAAGTAATTAAGAAAATTGCATATGAAGTATCTATATCAAAAATGGAAAGATCTAAAAGAGATGAAACAAATGAGCACGAAGAAGGTGCCGTATAAATTATAAAGGGTATTAAAAAAGGTATTTGAATTTTCAAATACCTTTTTTGTTTAATATTATTTTCTTAAATCATCAAGAAGTTGTGTTTTATCTTTAGTCTTATCATCAACTGATTTAATTATCTTAGCTGGTGAACCTGCAACAACAACGCCATCTGGAACATCTTCAGTTACAACTGAACCTGCAGCTACAACTGAACCTTTTCCTATTTTAACACCTTCAAGTATTACGGCATTAGCTCCGATTAGAGCATTATCCCCTATTTCACATGGTGATTTGCTAGGTGGTTCTAAAACTCCTGCAACAACAGCTCCAGCACCTAGATGAACATTATTTCCAAGTTTTCCACGAGCACCTATTACAGCGTTCATATCTACCATAGTTCCATCGCCTATTTCTGCACCTATATTTATAACAGCACCCATCATGATTACAGCATTCTTACCTATAGATACTCTATCACGAATGATAGCGCCTGGTTCTATTCTAGCTTCTATTTCAAGAATATCAAGCATTGGGATTGCAGAATTTCTTCTGTCATTTTCTATTTTAAAGTGTTTTATTAAGTGTTTGTTATCTAAAACAACCTTTAATATTAAATCTGATTCACCAACTAATATGTAGAAACCATTAGTTCCGTACCATTCTATTCCTTCTAAGTTTGCTTCTCTTAAATCACCATTTACATAAACTTTAACTGGTGTTGATTTTTTTGATTCTTTTATGAATCTTGCTATTTCATATGGATCAGTAAAATTGTATTCCATAGTATCATCCTCTCTAATATTGTTTTATTAATAATAATAAATTAATTATAATAAAAAAAGTTCAGGAATAAAAGGGTTTCTTATAAAAAAGAACAAAATTTGCTAGTATCTCTACTTTAATGTAAAATATCTTCTAAAGGAGATGATTACTTTGAAACTAAATGAAGGTTTTGTTCAAATATATACAGGAAATGGAAAAGGTAAGACTACTGCAGCTATAGGTCAAGGAATTAGAGCTTATGGTAATGGACTTAAAGTTATAATGGTTCAATTCTTGAAAAGTGGAAGAACTGGTGAACTTAATACTATAGATGAACTTGGAGAAAATTTTGAGATTTTTAGATTTGAAAAGAGAAGAGGTTTCGTTTGGACACTTACTGAAGAAGAAAAAGAAGAAGTTAAGAAAGAAGTTAAGGTGGCATATAATTTTATAATAGATATATTGGAAAATTGTAAATGTGATATGCTTATAATAGATGAAGTTATGGGAGTTCTTAAAAATGAATTTTTATCAGTAGAAGAAGTTATAAAATTAATTGATAAAAAACCTAAAGATATGGAACTTATAATGACAGGAAGGAATGTTCCAAAAGAAATAGTTGATAGAGCAAATCTTGTTACAGAAATGAAAGAAATAAAACATTATTATAAAGAAGGAGTACCAGCTAGAAGGGGAGTCGAATTTTAATGAATAATAGGGTAATGGACATAGAGATATCAGGTATTAGAAAATTCTATAATAAAGTACGCAAAGTTGAAGGGGCAATATCATTAACTCTGGGACAGCCAGATTTTAGTACGCCTTTAGCCGTAAAAAAGGGAATTAAAAAAGCAATTGATGATGATAAAACTGTTTATACTGAAAATGCAGGAGTCAAAGAATTAAGAACTGAAATTTCAAATTATTTAAAAACATTAGGTGTAAATTATACAGAAGAAGAAATATGTATAACGATTGGAGGAAGTGAAGGAATACTGGCTTGCTTTATGGCATTATTAAATGAAGGTGATAAGGTATTAATTCCAACACCAGCATATCCAGCATACGAAAGTATTGTAAATATAGTTGGTGGAAAAGTTGTAAACTATATATTAAATGAAGATTTTACTGTAAATGTAGATAATATAAAAGAAAAGTTTAAAAAAGAAAGATGCAAGTACTTAGTGTTATCTTTTCCAACTAATCCAACTGGTGCAGTTCTTGATAAAAAAGGGAGAGATGAATTAATAGACTTTATAAAAAATGAGGATATAGTTGTAATTACAGATGAAATATATGCTTCTATTATATATGATAATTATTATTCTGTTGCGCAAGATAGTAGTATAAAGGAAAAAGTAATATATATAAGCGGTTTTTCAAAGATGTTTTCTGCAACAGGTCTTAGAATTGGATATATAGCATGCCATGATACTATAATGAAAGAAATTATGAAAGTTCATCAATATGGTGTGTCATGTGCAACTTCAATAGTACAATATGGTATGATTGATGGATTAAAATATTCTATGGATGATGTTATATATATGAAGGATGAATTCTTAAAGAGAAAAAATTATGTTGTTGAAAGACTTAGACAGATAGGATTACATGTTAGTGAACCTAAAGGAGCATTTTATGTTTTCCCATCTATAAAGAAATTTAATTTAACCTCTGAAGAATTTTGCGAAAGACTTTTAAATGAGAAGAAAGTTGCTTGTGTACCAGGGGCAGCTTTTGGTGATGGCGGAGAAGGGTTTATAAGAATATCATATTGTTATTCTATAGAAGAATTAGAACTTGCATTAAACAAAATGGAAGAATTTATAAAAAACTTATAAAAATTAAAGGAAAATATGACGATTAATAAAGTTAGTTGTCATATTTTTTTGCTTTTATAGAAAAGAATAGAAAGATAAAATGAAAGTGTAGTTATTAAAAGTTTCATTTTATATTTCTAAAATCCTTTAAATTGACGTAGTTGACATTTGAAAATAAATGTTGATAAAAATAAACTTTCAAAATGTATTTCTAATACGTACAAATTTTGGAAAATGTACGGGAATATTTATTGAAAGATAAATATTAAAAAAAATAAAAAATATTAAATTTATTAAAAAAATATATGTATTAAAAATGCAAGTTTAAATATAAAACTTGCATTAATTGGCTAAATAGAATAAAGTAAACGTATTCAAAAGCACAGATGGATAATTGACAGATTAATAAAAATACCCTGACATTTATTAATATATTGATAAAAAGATACATATAAGATTAACATTATTAATTGACAAAAGGCATAGATATAATATAATTATTAATAAATATTAAATGTATATATATGTAAAAATGAATAGGGGGTTTTAAAAATGCTAAAGTACATAGGGAAAAGAGTTTTTACTAGTATTTTAACAATCTGGGTAGTTGTAACACTAACATTCTTTTTGGTAAGAGCAATGCCTGGTGGGCCATTTGATGGTGAAAAAGTAACAGCTGAAATGAAAGCAGTGCTAAATGAGAAGTATGGATTAGACAAGCCATTAAGTGAGCAATATGCAATTTATATGAAAAATTTATTAAAAGGAGATCTAGGAGAATCATTAAAGTATAGAGGAAGAGGTGTAGATGAAACTATAGCATACTCATTTCCAAAATCAGCACGACTTGGGGTAGTTGCAATTATATTTTCTCTTGTTGTTGGAACATTACTTGGTATAGTGTCAGCACTAAAATCAGGAAAGTGGCCTGATAAATTATGTATGCTTATATCGACTCTCGGGATAACAGTGCCAAGCTTTGTAATTGGGGCGGTTCTAATATACTTCTTTACAGTTGAATGGGGATTACTTCCTCCTGCTGGATTGAAAGGACCAGAAACTTATATAATGCCGGTTATAGCCCTTGCAGGAAGCTCCATGGCATTTATAACTAGACTTACAAGAAGTAAACTAATAGATGTACTAAAATCTGATTATATAAGAACAGCAAAAGCTAAAGGATTAAGTAGTAGAGTAGTTATTTTCAAACATGCTTTAAGAAATTCACTTATACCTGTAGTTACTTATCTTGGACCGTTAGTTGCATCTATACTAACAGGATCATTCGTTGTCGAAAAAATATTTGTAATACCGGGTCTTGGTAATGAATTTGTATCAACAATTACAAATAGAGATTATACAGCATTACTTGGGGTAGTTGTATTTTTCTGTACATTAATTGTAGTTTGTAATTTATTAGTAGATATTTTATATGTAATTATAGATCCAAGAATAAAACTTGATAATGTAGAAGGTTAAGGGGGTAAAGTGTATGGAAAATTTAGAATTTAATAAAGATATGTTTACTCCTGTATCAAAAGAGGAGAAAAAGTTTGAACAAAATATAAGACCAAGTGTTGGATATTGGAGTGATGCTTGGAGGAGACTTAGGGCAAATAAAGTCGCATTAGTTTCTTTGATAGTAATAATAGTTTTGGTTTTACTTGCAATAATAGTTCCAATAGTATCACCTTTTGCATATGATGCTCAAATAGCAGGAGCAAATGATTTAGGACCTAATGGAACACATTTTTTTGGTACAGATAAGCTTGGAAGAGATTTATTTGTAAGAGTTATGATGGGTGCTAGATATTCATTAATCATTGGAGGCGCTGCTGCTGTAATCAATTTATTTATTGGAGTTATATATGGTGGTATATCAGGCTTTTTCGGTGGGAAAATTGATAATATTATGATGAGAGTTGTTGATTGTTTATATTCAATTCCAACAACAATATATGTTGTAATAATAATGGCTGTATTAAAAGATACTGCTTTTGACCAAACTGGAATACTAAGTATTATATTGGCGCTTTCAATATCATACTGGGTTGGAATGGCAAGAATAGTAAGAGGAGATATACTTCAGCTTAAGCAACAAGAATTTGTACTTGCTGCTAAAACATTAGGGGCATCTAAAAAAAGAATTTTATTTAGACATTTAATACCTAATTGTATGGGTTCAATTATAGTCACAATGACACTTTTAATACCACAGGCTATATTTACTGAAGCATTTTTAAGTTTTATCGGACTTGGACTAAATGCACCACTAGCTTCATTAGGTACATTATGTAATGATGCAATGCCTGCAATATATACAAAACCATATCAATTATTTTTCCCAGCAGCTATGATATGTTTAATAATACTTTCATTTAATATGCTAGGTGATGGACTAACAGAAGCATTAGATCCTAAACATCAAAGATAGGAGGAATTTAAAATCATGAGCAAGTTATTAGAAGTAAAAAATTTAAGAACCTCCTTTGATACACATTTAGGTGATGTACAGGCAGTAAGGGGAGTTTCATTTTATGTAGATAAAGGAGAAGCACTTGGAATTGTTGGTGAATCAGGATGCGGAAAATCCGTTACAATGATGTCAATAATGAAATTATTATCAGAAAATGCAAATATTAAAAGTGATGAAATTATATTTGATGGAAATGATATAAGTAATTATGGAGAAAGAGAAATGGAGAAGATAAGAGGAGAAAAAATGGGAATGATATTCCAAGATCCTATGACATCTTTAAATCCATTGTATACAATAGGTGATCAATTAACAGAGCATCTTATGAAGCATAAGGGAATTTCTAAAAAAGAAGCCTGGAAAAAAGGGATAGAAATGCTAGATCTAGTTGGTATACCAAGTCCTGAAAGTAGAATGAAGCAATATCCACATGAATTTTCAGGTGGTATGAGACAAAGAGCTATGATAGCTATAAGTTTAATCTGTGAACCTAATTTAATTATTGCAGACGAGCCAACAACAGCTTTGGATGTTACAATTCAAGCTCAAATACTTGATCTTATGAAAGATTTAAAAGAAAAGCTAAACACATCAATTATACTAATAACTCACGATCTTGGGGTTGTAGCAGATCTTTGTTCAAGAATAAATGTTATGTATGGTGGAATAATTGTGGAATCTGGAACAGCAGAAGATATTTTCTATAGAGGAAAACACCCTTATACTTGGGGATTGCTTAGAAGTGTTCCAAATCCAATTAGTGAACTTAAAGAGAAGCTTATACCAATAGACGGTCAGCCACCGGATCTTTTAAAACCACCTACAGGATGTCCTTTTGCTGATAGATGTGATCATACAATGAAAATATGTATGAAAAATCAACCACCATTATTTAAAATTGATAATGGACATGAGGCTGCTTGTTGGCTATGTCATGAGAAGGCCCCAAAAGTTAAATCACCTATAGGGAGGGAAGTCTAATATGGAAAAACATAAAGATATAATTTTAGAAGTTAATAATCTTTGCAAGTACTTCCCAGTTAAAAAGGGGATATTTGAAAAGAAGAGTTATGTAAAGGCGGTTGACAATGTTTCTTTTACAATAAAAAAAGGAGAAACTTTAGGACTTGTTGGTGAATCAGGGTGTGGTAAAACTACAACTGGTAGAACTATATTGAAATTATATGAACCAACCAGTGGGAATATAATATTTAATGGTGAAGATATAACAGGAAAATCTGAAAAAGAAATGATTCCTTTAAGAAGAAAGATGCAAATGATATTTCAAGATCCATATGCATCTTTAAATCCAAGAATGACTGTCGGTGATATTATTGGTGAAGCAATAGATATTCATGGATTATATAAAGGAGCAGAAAGAGACACGAGAATAAGATACTTGCTTGATAAAGTTGGATTAAATGGAAGTCACATAAATAGATATGCACATGAATTTTCAGGAGGTCAAAGACAAAGAATTGGAATCGCAAGAGCCCTTGCAGTTGAACCAGATTTTATTGTTTGCGATGAACCAATTTCAGCTCTTGATGTTTCAATTCAAGCACAAGTAATTAATATGTTAGAGGATCTTCAAGAAGAACTTGGATTAACGTATCTTTTTATAGCTCATGATTTATCAATGGTTAAGCATATATCAACACATATTGGGGTAATGTATCTAGGACAAATGGTTGAAAAAGGTCCAAGTGACGATGTTTATTTAAAGCCAAAGCATCCATATACTAAAGCGCTTTTATCAGCAGTTCCTATACCAGATCCAGATATAGCAAAAGCAAATAAGAGAATAGTTTTAGATGGAGATATTCCATCGCCTATCGATCCAGAACCAGGATGTAGATTTAGAGGTAGATGTAAATATGCGAAGGATATTTGTAGCAGGGAAGATCCTATATTAAGAGAAATTGAAAAGGATCATTTTGTAGCTTGTCATTTATTCAATGAAGAATAATTCATTATCATACTGATAATTTATTATAACTATATATAAAAGGGGGATAAAAAATGAAATTAAGTAAAATCAAAAAACTTTGTGCAGTTGCATTAGCAATTTCATTAAGTGCATCAGTTTTCGTTGGGTGTGGAGGATCAGATGAAGGGGGATCTGCAACAGAGCAAAAACTTACGTATAATATTGGGGCAGTTGTAGAAACTATAGATCCAGCTCTTAATACAGCTGTTGATGGATCAACAGTTATATCAAATGCTTTTGAGGGTCTAGTTAGATTAGATGAAAATGATAAGGCAATTCCAGGAGTAGCAAAAGAGTGGAAGGTATCTGATGATGGATTAACTTATACATTTACTCTAAGAGATGACGCTAAATGGTCTGATGGAAAGCCTGTAACTGCAAAAGATTTTGAGTATGCTTGGAAAAGAGTATTAAATAAAAAGACAGCAGCAGAGTATGTGTATCAATTCTGGTACATCAAGAATGCAGAAGAATACTATAATGGAAAGGCTGATGAGAAAGATTTAGGTATTAAGGTAATTGATGATAAAACTTTAGAAGTTAAATTAAATGCTCCAACTCCATATTTCATAGAACTTATGGCATTTCCAACTTATATGCCTGTTAGAGAGGATGTAGTCGAGGCAAACGGAGATAAATGGACTAATAAGCCAGAAACTTATATTTCAAATGGACCATTTAAATTAACTGACTATCAAATGAAGGATTCTTATACTTTCGAGAAAAATGAAAATTATTGGAATAAGGACGAGATAAAGCTTGAACAATTAGTTTATAAGATGGCTACTGATGAAACAAGCTCATATGCATCATTAGAATCTAAGAACTTTGATATGATTGCAAATGTTCCAATTGAAAGAATTGAGGATGGTAAAGAAAAGGGACTTGTACAAGTATTCCCTAACCTAGGAACATATTTTGTATGTGCTAATGTAGGAAATGAATTAGATAAATTAGATAAGGAAGTTCAAAAAGCTCTTACTAATAAGAAAGTAAGACAAGCGCTTTCATTAGCAATAGATAGAGAAAAAATAGTTAAAGATGCTGCTAAGGCAGAACAAGTTCCATCTGCTAGCTTTGTACCATCAGGTATTAAAGATCCAGATGGAAAAGAATATAAAAATAATAAATTCGATCCTTTAAAGTATGAGGATAATGTTGCAGAAGCTAAAAAGTTATTAAAGGAAGCTGGATATGAAGATGGAAAAGGACTTCCACAATTAGAATTAATGTATAATTCAGAGGGTGGACATAAAGCTATAATGGAAATTATAGAACAAAACTGGAAAGCTATTGGTGTTAATGTTAAGCTTACAAATCAAGAGTGGGCAGTATTCTTAAATACAAGACAAAATGGTGATTATCAAATAGCTAGACATGGCTGGTCAGCTGATTATACAGATCCTATGACATTCTTGGATATGTGGGTAAGTGGAAATGCAGATGATAAAAATAGCTGGGGTAATAATGATGCTCATTTCTCAAATAAAGAATATGATGAGTTAATTAAGAAAGCTAAAGTAGAATCTGATAATAAGAAAAGATTTGAATATATGAAGAAGGCAGAAGAAATTTTATTGGAAGAAATGCCAGTTATGCCTATATATGACTACACTAAAGTATATGGTGTTCAATCATACGTTAAAGGATTTAGAGCTTCAACTCTTGGTCAAGTTTACTTTGATAAAGCATATATAGAAGCACATTAATTTAAAATAAAAAAGCTAAAGAAGATATATTCTTTAGCTTTTTTGTTGCATAAATCATTTCATATATTATTAAAACATATAATGAGAGAGGGGGAGATAGTTACGTGGAAATTATAAGATTAGATAAAAGTTATACTAAAAAGTTGCATAAGTTATTTTATGATTTAGATTATGAAAGTGAGTTTATGTTGTTTGAAAAAGGAGAAAGAAATATAACAGAAGAGCAAGTTAGAAACATTTTATCTTCTAAAGAGAGTGACGGAGTTTATTTAGGAGCAATAGTAGATGGAAAACTTATTGGGTATTTAACTTCTTTTAGAGGACAATATAAAAGGATTAGGCATACATCATATAATGTTATAGGAATAAGAAATGGATATAGAGGAAAAGGTATAGGTACTAAATTATTTAAAGAATTATTCATATGGGCAAAAGAAAATAATATAACTAGACTAGAACTTACTGTTATATGCAATAATAAAGCTGCGGTTAAATTATATAAGAATATGGGATTTAAAATAGAAGGAATAAAAATGAAAGCCGTTTTAAAGGATGGAATGTATTTAGATGAATATTATATGGGGAAAATATTAAAATAAAAAAGATGGTAGAAAAATTCTACCATCTTTTAATATATCTATAATCCAATTACGTCATCCATATTGTATAGTCCAGGTTTAGTGACTCTACCCATATATTCACATGCTTTTAATGCGCCTACTGCAAACACTTCTCTTGATATTGCTTTATGAGTTAATTCAATAACTTCACCAGTACCTGCAAATATTACATCGTGATCACCAACGATTGATCCACCACGAACTGCATGAATACCTATTTCTTCTTTTTCACGTTTATGTGAACCTTCTCTTCCGTATACATATTTAGTTTCTTCTTTTAAAGAATCTCTTATAGTATCAGCTAAAAGAAGAGCGGTTCCGCTTGGAGCATCTACTTTTTGATTATGATGTTTCTCTATGATTTCTATATCATAATTTCCGTATAAAAGAGGTGCAACCTTTTTTAACAGTGAGTTTATTAAATTAATTCCAAGTGACATGTTAGCAGATCTAAATAGAGGAAGTGTTTTACTTTTTTCATCTATAAGCTTTAAATCTTCGTCTGAAAAACCGGTTGAACAAATTACAAGAGGTTTTTTAGTTTTTTCTGTTAATTCTAATAAACCATTTAAAGCATCGGCTCTAGAAAAATCAAGTAATACATCATACTCAATATCTACATCTAGAGGATTTTCAAATACTTTATATGGCAAATCTTTTTTTGAGAATCTGTCTATACCAGCAACTATTTCAAGATCTTTAAAATCTTTTGATATATTTGTTATAACAGTTCCCATTTTGCCTGAGCAACCATTTAATATTATTTTAATCATATTAGTATCTCCTTAAATTACATTAATTTATATTTTTTTAATGTATCTTCAAGACTATTTTTTAGTGAATCATCCATTTCATATAATGGAAGTCTTAAAGGACCTACATTTAATCCCATTAAGTTAAGAGCAGTTTTAACTGGTATAGGATTAGTTTCCAAGAATAATGAATTTGCAAGCTCTAAAGTATCTATTTGAATCTTTGAAGCTTCATGACACTTTCCGTCTAAGTACATTCTTGTCATTTTATGAACTTCTTTTGGTATTACATTTGCAAGAACAGATATAACACCTATACCACCAAGGGACATAATAGGAATGATTTGATCATCATTACCTGAATAGATATCTATAGAGTCTCCACATAGAGCCTTCATTTCAGCAATTTGACTTAAATTTCCGCTAGCTTCCTTTATAGCAACAACATTTTTTAGTGTTGAAAGTTCTTTTAAAGTAGAAGGAGTAATATTCATATTGGTTCTACTTGGAACATTATATAAAATTATTGGAATATTTATAGCATCATTTATAGCTTCAAAATGCTTTAATAATCCTTTATGATTTGTCTTGTTATAATACGGTGTGATTACAAGAACAGCTGAAGCACCAACACTCTCTGCATATTTACTCATATCTATTGATGCCTTAGTATTATTTGAACCAGTACCAGCAATTACTGGTATTCTTCCATTTATAACATCTACTGTAAATTTTATTACTTCTTTCTTTTCTTCTAAAGTCATTGTAGTAGCTTCACCTGTTGTTCCACAAATAACTATAGAATCTGTTCCTTCTTTTACATGCCATTCTAGAAGTTCTTTTAATTTATTATAGTCAACTCCGGTTTCTGTAAAAGGTGTAACTATAGCAACACCTGAACCTTCAAAAATTGTCATATTAAAAATCCTCCAATTCTTATTTGTCTTTAATCATTAATTCAGCAATTTGGACAGCGTTTAATGCAGCACCTTTTCTAATATTATCAGCAACTACCCAAAGATTTAATCCATTATCTGTACTAAAATCTCTTCTTATTCTTCCAACAAAAACGTCATCTTTGTCTGATGCTTCAAGAGGAGTAGGATACTTAAGGTTGTCTACATCATCATAGACTATAACTCCTGGTGCTTCGTCTAAAACTTTAACTATATCTTGAAGTTCAAATGGATTTAAAAGTTCTACATTAATACTTTCACTATGTGAATTTAATACAGGAACTCTTACAGTAGTAGCAGTTACCTTTAAATCATCAAGATGAAGAATTTTTCTAGTTTCATTTATCATTTTCATCTCTTCTTTAGTGTAGCCATTTTCTAAGAATACATCTATATGAGGTAGTACGTTACCTACTATTGGTTTAGGGAACTTTTTAGGTGCTATCCCCTTCATTCCGTCTTCTAAATCTTGTATTGCTTGCATTCCTGCACCTGATACAGCTTGATAAGTAGAGTATATAACTCTCTTTAAACCGTATTTATCATGGATAGCTTTTAATACAGGCATAGCTTGTATTGTAGAGCAATTTGGATTGGCTATAATTCCATTATTCCATTTTATATCCTCAGGATTTACTTCAGGAACAACTAAAGGAACTTTAGGATCCATTCTCCAAGCACTACTATTATCTATAACTACAGCACCATTTTCTGAAAAAATAGGAGCAAACTTTAAGCTTGTATCTCCACCTGCTGAAAATAACGCAAAATCTAAATTTTTAGATTTTATGTTTCTCTCGCATGTTTCTTCTACTACGTATTCTACTCCCTTAAACTTTACTTTTTTACCTGCTGATCTTTTAGAAGCAAAAAGGTAAAGATTTTTTATAGGAAAATTCCTTTCTTCTAAGATGCTTAATATTTTTCTGCCTACATTACCAGTAGCCCCAACTATTGCAATGTTATACAAATTAATCCCTCCAATACTTTTTCTATAATTGTATTTATACAATAACTATAAGGATTTATTAAAGAAATATCAAGAGTTATGGAAAAAATAGCGAGAAAAAATAGAGTGTTAAAAAACTTTTCACATAATTATATTAGTTCCTTAGTAGAATAATACATTTTTTATTTTTTTATGGATAAAATAAAAATAAAGATGGGAGTGAATGATATGAGTAAAACGCCTTTAAAAAAAATCATAAAATCTAAATTGAAATCAAATAAAGAACTTACAGATGCAGAAAAATTAAGAGAAAAAATAAAATATGAAATTGCAGAAGAGTTAGGACTTAAAGATAAAGTTGATGAGGGTGGATGGGCTGCACTTACTGCTGAGGAGACAGGAAGAATTGGAGGTATAATGACAAGTAGAAAGAAAAAGCTTCATATACCAACAAATGATGAGATATTAGGAAGAAAATAATTAATGATAATAAATTTGTAAGTAATTAGTTTGACTAAATTTAGAATTAATTATAATATAAGTGGTAGTGTTTTTATAAAGCGAATGGGGGAGTTTTATGGCATATGGTGAATTTGCTAAAATATATGATGAATTGATAAATGAAGATATAAATTATGATGAAATAGCACAAAGAGTTAGAGATATATCAAATGAATACAGTATAGAAAAAATAGACTATTTAGACCTAGCTTGTGGAACAGGGAATGTCTCTCTTAGAGTAGCTAAAGAATTTAAAAACTCATTTGCAGTAGATCTTTCAGAGGACATGTTAAGAGAAGCCTTTGAAAAATTTAAAAAAGAAAGAATTAAGAGTAGGATAGTATGTCAAGACATGACAGAACTTTCATTAAATCATAAATTTGATTTAATAACTTGTGTGCTAGATTCTACTAATTATATATTAGAAGAAGAAGATCTTATAAATTATTTCAAGGGAGTAGTTAATCATTTAAAGGATAATGGAATATTTATATTTGATATAAATTCCTACTATAAATTATCGACTATATTAGGTAATAATATATATACTTATAATTCTGAAGATGTATTTTATTCATGGGAGAATACATTTGAAGATGAAATAACAAATATGTTTTTAACGTTCTTTATTAAAGAGGGTGATCTTTATGAAAGATTTGAAGAAGAACATTTTGAAAGAGCATATAAAGAGGAAGATATAGAAAAAATGCTAGAAGAATGTGGACTATGTATATTAGGAAAATATGAAGGGTATTCAGAAAATAAAGTTTTGGATTCTTCTGAGAGAATATTATATGTAGTTAAAAAAGAGATGGAGGGATAAGTTATGAAGGATAAAATTATTAGAGGGACTGCTAAAAATGGAATGGTTAGATTTATAGGAGGTATTACTACAAATTTAGTTAATGAAGGAACTTCATTACATGAATGTACACCTGTTGCATCAGCGGCACTTGGAAGAATGTTAACTGCATGTTCACTTATGGGAGTGCAATTAAAATCAGAAAAAGAAGCAATAACATTAAAGATTGATGGTGGTGGAGATCTAAGAGGAGTTACAGTCACTGGACATTCAGACGGATCAGTTAAAGGATTTATAGGAAATCCAAATGTAGATCTACCATTAAAAGAAAATGGAAAACTTGATGTAAGTGGAGCTGTTGGGATTAATGGGTTACTTTACGTAATAAAAGATATGGGATTAAAAGATCCATATGTAGGACAGGTTCCTATATATACAGGAGAAATAGCAGAAGATTTAGCATATTATTTTACTGTTTCAGAACAAACTCCATCAGCAGTATCACTTGGTGTTTTAGTTGATAAAGATCTTTCAATAAAAGCTGCTGGAGGATTTATAATTCAAATGATGCCAGATGCAGATGAGTTATTAGCTGATATAATAACATATAGACTTCAAGAAATGAAGCCAATAACAACACTTATTGATGAGGGAATGACTATAGAACAAATAATTGAAGAAGTATTTGAAGATATGGAACCTAAAATATTAGATAACATTGAACCTCAATATAAATGTGATTGTTCAAAGGAAAGAATAGAAAAGGCATTAATTAGTATTGGTGAAGAAGAATTAAAAAATATATATGATGATGGTAAAGATGAAGAAATAGTGTGCCATTTCTGTAATAGAAAATATAAAGTGACTCATGACGAAATTGGTGAGTTATTAGAAAAATGTAAATAAGAAATAAAAAAAGATGAGAGCTAATCATAGCTCTCATCTTTTTTATTGGAGGCGCCACCCAGATTTGAACTGGGGAATAAAGGTTTTGCAGACCTCTGCCTTACCACTTGGCTACAGCGCCTTATAGTTATATTATATTCGATTTTATAAAAAAGATTACAAAAAAAATTGCAAAAATACATTTTTTCTATAAAAATGGTTAAAATAATTTTGGTGAAAGGAGTGAAGTTAAATGCCTAATATAAAAACAAAAGATATTGAGCATAGTTTACTTTATGATAAAAAACCATCTGAATATTTTAATAAATTATTTAGAGAAGAAAAGCTTAATGAAAAGCCATTTAATGAACTAAAGAAACTATATGAGATTCCACAATCTAAAGAACATCATCCTGAAGGAAATGTATGGAATCATACTATGATGGTAGTAGATAATGCTGCTCATTATAGAGAATATGCAAATGATGAAAGAGCATTTATGTGGGCAGCCCTTTTGCACGATATAGGTAAGATAAAAACTACTAAACTTAGAAAAGGAAGGTGGACTTCTTATAATCATGATAATGTAGGTTATGATGAAAGTTATATATTTCTTAAAGATATAGGGTTTACTGATGAGGTTTTTATAAAAAAAGTTCAAAATTTAATAAAATATCATATGCATTTTTTGTATATAAAGAAAAAGTTACCTTTTGGAAATGAAGAGGAAATGGCAAAAACAGTGGATATTAACGATATTACACTGGTGTTTTTATGTGATAGATTAGGTAGGGGAGGATTAAATAAAGAGGATAAACTAGATGTAATTGCAAGTATGCATGAATTTTTAGAGAAATACAGAGAAGATGGAGTAGCAAATTTAAATTTTATAAAGTAGATTTTTGAAAAAATAATAAAAGCTATAAAAATAAAAAATATAGCTTTTATTATTCAAATTTGAAACATTTTAAATAAGAGAACGTACTATATATAGAAGATTATAGTGTTAATATGCTTCCTCTATCTATTAGTTTAGAATCTGATAAATAAATAGGTTTAATATTGTGCTTTTTTAAAAAAGATATAACTTGCATACCATATTTATAGTGGTTTAGATTACCGAAAAAAGCCATCTTATTATCTCCTATCATGCCACCTGTTCCACCTATAAAGCCATAATCCAGTCCCTCAAGCACAATATCCCCAGGTGGAAGTAAGAGGACATCATAATTTTCGTCTTTTAAAATATTATATATTATTTTATCAGAAGTTATAAAAGCCTTATTATAAATATTTAAAACTGAACATTTTGTATATCCTTGAGTTACGTTTAGTAGCTTTTTCATGATGCAATTTTCTAATATATTTTTATCTGTGTATTTAAGATTATGCATTATAAAGTTGTCTGTTATTAAAGCGTTTAAAATAATATCTCCAGGATATTTATTACTTAATGAAGTATTAGAAAGAATAAAGTTAATTGAATTTTTTTTTAATGTATCTAAAAAAGAATCTTCAATATTTTTATGAACTATTATTGTTTTTGTATTTTTATCTAAAATATTTAATTGAATATCTACATGACCATCAATAGCATCATATAGGAGCGTGGATTTTGGAACTTTTATAGGTTGAACACCTTGCTTTTTTAAGTTTAATATTTCAATATCTGTTGTTCTATAATCAACAAAAGAATACATAAATACCCTCCTAAATATAAATATATATTTAAATTACTACTAATATGCTAAAAAATCAATAAAACTAGGAAGTTTTACAAAATGATTAGTAGTATAGGTGGATTGTATTTAATACATACTATTACTAAGAAGGGAGTGAAATCTATGCTTGTACTAAAGTTAGCGTATATGGGAGAATTAGACTTTATAAAAGAGTTGCAAGAATTGAAAACCCTACTAAAAAATAAAAAAATAGTAATAGGTTTAGTTGAAAAAATTGAAGGTAAGACTCATCTTGTAAAAGTTATGTGTGATGAAGAGTGTTATAGTGATGAAGTTTTTGAAAAAATTAAAATATATATAAGTGAATTATTATATGAAATAGTAATTAAAAACTATAAAGAAAAAGAATTGTTTGAGTTTTTAACAGATACTTATTTCTTCTTAAAGCAAGATGAAATATTAGAAGTTGAAAAAAATATTATGGATACATTATATAGAAGAAAAAGTATTAAGGATGAAACAAGTGTATATTGTGAGAATAAGATAAATAAAATAGTTTCAAAAATAAAGAGATGTTTAGAAGAAAAAAATGAACTTAATATAAATGGATTTATAACATTTAGAATGAGAGAACTAAGAGATGATATAGAAAGAGTTATAGATAAAGTGGTAGAGAAGTACATGGTGGAAAAAGAATATAGAGAATTTATAAAATTATTAAAATATTTTGTAGATATACAAGAGAGTAAAGTAGAAAGTGTTGATATTATAATTCACAAAGATGGTGGATATAATGTTGTGGATGAAAATAGTAATGACCTCTTTAATGAATTTATGCAGGAACTAACTGATTGTAAATTAGGAGTAGATGCGAATATAGAAGATGTAATAATAAGTGGTCTTATTACTAACGCTCCAAAAAAAATTAAAATTTATAGAAAAAAATACTGTACAAATAAAGAATTCATTGATACAATAGTAAATGTCTTTGGAGAACGAGTGGAATTTGTTAACGAATATGAGATTAATAATTTGTTGTAGAATTCCAAATAAAAGTGTTGACAAAGATAAAAATAAATAGTAAAATAATTCGTGTAAAGAAGAAACAGCCGTTTCTCACCTGCAACGCTTAATGTTAAGTTGTTAGTAAGGTTTAGTTTATTTGATGAATTTGATTATTGATTAAACAGGACGGCTTTATGCCGTCCTTTATTTATATGTATGTTTAAGTTGTTAAAACCCGGAGGTGGAAGCTATTAGTAAAAATTATATAATTAATGAAAAGATTAGAGATAAAGAGATAAGAGTAATATCTAAAGATGGAGAACAGCTTGGTATATTACCAACTAAAGAAGCTCTTAATATGGCAGACGAAAGTGAATTAGATTTAGTGATGATATCACCGAATGCTAATCCGCCAGTTTGCAAAATTATGGACTTAGGTAAGTTCATATATGAGCAATCAAAAAAAGAAAAAGAAGCTAAGAAAAAACAAAAAGTTATTAATATCAAAGAAATCAGAGTAAGTCTTACTATTGAAGAAAATGATATTGCAATTAAAGCTAAAAAAGCAAGGAAGTTCCTATTAGATGGAGATAAAGTCAAAGTCACTGTAAGATTCAGAGGAAGAGAAATGCAATTAGGCGATATAGCCCAAAAGATTCTTGACAATTTCTTAGGAAAACTTGATGATGTTTGTATCATGGAGAAACCACCTAAGAGAGAAGGAAGAAACATGACTATGATTTTAGGCCCAAAAAAGGCATAACTTTTGAGAGGAGGATTTTATCATGCCAAAAATGAAGACACATAGAGGTGCAGCAAAGAGATTTAGAAAGACAGGTACAGGAAAACTTAAGAGAGCTAAAGCTTTTAGAAGCCACATCTTAACTAAGAAAAGTTCAAAGACTAAGAGAAAACTTAGAAAAGGTGGATACGTATCAGTAGCACAAGAAAAAGTAATCAAGAAATTATTACCATACCTATAAGAGTTTGGACGCAGGAGGTTTTGTTAAATGGCAAGAGTTAAAAGAGCAGTTAACGCTCGTAAGAATCATAAAAAAGTATTAAAGCTTGCAAAAGGATACTACGGTGGAAAGAGCAAGTTATTTAAGACAGCTAATGAATCAGTTATCAGAGCATTAAGAAATGCATATGTTGGTAGAAGATTAAAGAAGAGAGATTATAGAAGATTATGGATAGCTAGAATAAACGCAGCTACAAGAATGAATGGTCTTTCATACTCAAGATTCATGAATGGAATGAAACTAGCTGAAATAGACATAAACAGAAAAATGTTATCAGAGATCGCTATAAATGATCCAAAAGCATTTGCTGAATTAGTTGAAGTAGCTAAAAAACATATAAACGCTTAATTATAAAATGCGACTTAGGTCGCATTTTCTTTATATATAGAAAAAAATAAAGGGAAATGTTCCATGTTTATAGAATGTTAATATAGATATAATAATCGTTTAACAGATAGATAGTAAAATTTAGTTGCTAATATTTTATATTAAATTGTTTATAATAAATATTAGATATAAACCGTTGAGGTGATTAAATGAAAAAAAAATTATTAAAAAAAGTAAGATTAAGTGGAGTACAAATATTAGCACTAGGGTTTATCATAGTTATACTAATAGGTGGAATACTTTTAAGTTTACCGATTTCATCAGCTAATGGTGAGAGTACAAACTTTTTAGATGCTTTATTTACTTCAACTTCAGCTGTATGTGTAACAGGACTTGTAACATTAGATACTGGGACACATTGGAATGAATTTGGGCAAATAGTTATAATGCTTCTTATAGAAGTTGGAGGACTTGGGTTTATGTCTTTTGCAACTTTCATTGCAGTATTATTAGGTAAAAAGATAACTCTAAGAGATAGATTGCTTATGCAAGAGGCTATGAATACATTTAATATTCAAGGCTTAGTTAGGATGGTAAGGTATGTCTTAGGTTTTACATTTGCAGTACAATTTTTTGGTGCATTATTATTATCTACACAATTTATTCCACAATTTGGGCTGTTAAAAGGAATTTATTTTAGTATATTCCATTCAATATCAGCTTTTTGTAATGCAGGTTTTGATTTGTTTGGAGGATTTAGTTCAGTTACAGCATATTCAAGTAATGTTGTAGTATTATTGACTATAAGTAGTTTAATTATAATAGGTGGACTTGGTTTTACTGTATGGCTTGAATTATATAATTACAGAGGCCTTAAAAAATTATCTGTGCATTCAAAAATTGTAATATTAATTACAGTCGTACTATTAATTGGTGGAACTATATTAATGTATCTATTTGAAATGAATAATCCTGAGACTATAGGTCATATGGGCTTCGGAGATAAACTACTTAATTCTTATTTTGCATCAGCATCACCAAGAACTGCTGGATTTAATAGTGTCTCTACAGATGGAATGACAAATTCAGGGAAATTCCTAACTATAATATTAATGTTCATTGGTGGTTCACCTGGGTCAACAGCAGGGGGACTTAAGACAGCGACATTTGGTATAGTTGTTTTAACTGTTATATCTGTTATAAGAGGTAGAGAAGATACACAAGTTTTTGGAAGAAGATTTTCAAAAGAGTTAGTTTATAAATCATTTGCTCTTTTAATGATAGGTATGGCTCTTGTTATAGGAGTTTCAATGTTATTATCTATAACAGATCCAAATGAATCGTTTATAAATATACTTTATGAAGCAACATCTGCCTTTGGTACAGTTGGTCTTACAACTGGAGTTACTCAAAGGTTAAGTACAGCAGGGAAAATAATCATAATGATAACAATGTATTGTGGTAGAGTTGGACCTATGACTGTAGCTTTAGCATTTTTAAGAAATAAGAAAAAACAAACACATAAATATCCAGAAGGTAAGATTTTAATTGGTTAGGGGATGAATTAAATGGTAAAGAAGCAATTTGTAATTATAGGTCTTGGAAGATTCGGATCATCAGTAGCTGAAACTCTTTATGGACTTGGAAATGATGTTCTTGTTATAGATAAAGATGAGGATTTAATTCAAGATATATCTGATAAAGTTACTCATGCAGTTCAGATGGATGCAACAGATGAAGGTGCGCTTAGAACTTTAGGACTTAGAAATTTTGATGTTGCTGTTGTAACTATTGGATCTAATATACAAGCTAGCGTTATGGTTACACTTTTAGTTAAAGAACTTGGTGTTAAATACATAATTGCCAAGGGAAATAGTGATTTACACGCAAAAGTATTATATAAGATAGGTGCAGATAGAGTAATATTACCTGAAAAAGATATGGGGGTTAGAGTAGCTCATAATTTAGTTTCAGAGAGTATTTTAGATTTTATTGAATTATCACCAGATTACAGCATTATGGAAATAGAAGCACCAGAGGAATGGCAAAATAAAACTATAAATGAATTAAAACTTAGAAGCAAATACGGAATCAATGTTATGGCTATAAAGAGAGATGATGAAATAAATCTTTCACCTCCAGCAGACTTTATAGTTCAAAGTAAAGATATATTTGTTGCGATAGGTTCTGCTGAAGATTTAAGTAAGTTAGAAGGTATGATAGTTAAATTTAATTAATGAGGTGCAGAATTTGATTTATATAGAAAGTAAAGATAATGCTATATATAAAGAAACAAAAAAATTAAAAGATAGAAGAAATAGAAATAAGCAAAAAAAATATTTAATAGAAGGCTTTAGAATAGTAGAGGAAGCACTTAAAGCTGGAGCTAATATAGAAACTATATTCTGTCTTGATGATATGGAAAATAAAACGATAGAGATTATAGAGACATACAATTATGATGGTAAAATATTTAGATTAAATAAGAACTTGTTTTTAGAAATTTGTGGAACAGAGAATCCACAAGGAATTCTTGCGGTAGTTTTAATGGATAGCAATGATAAGTTATTAAATGGTGAATTTTATCTATTGTGTGATAAGGTTCAAGATCCCGGTAATCTTGGAACGATAATAAGAACAGCGCATGCAGCTGGAATTGATGGTATTATATTAACAAAAGGTACAGTTGATATATATAATGATAAAACAATAAGATCTACAATGGGATCTATGTTTTATATACCAATAATACAAGATGATGATCTTAGAATAATTGGTAATTTAAAAGAAAGAGGATTTTCATTAGTTGCTACTTCATTAGAAGGAAAAAATGACTTTTTTGATGAAGATTTAACTGGTAAAATAGTTATAACAGTTGGTAATGAAGGTAATGGTGTATCTGATGAAATTTATAATATTTCAGATAAAAAAGTTAAGATACCTATGCCTGGAGGAGCAGAATCATTAAATGTAGGAGTTGCCACATCTATAATTCTTTATGAAAGAGTTAGACAAACAAGAAGACTATTGTAATTTTAGAAAATAATATGTATAATCTATAGTATAATTTAAAATTAATAAAGCGTTGATCAAGAGAGTAGGTATAATTAGTTTTTTAAGGGAGAAGTAGCCAGAGACTGTAAGCTATTTTAAAAACATTATATTGAAGTTCACTTGGGAGTTCTAACTATGAATTTAAGTAGTAGTTAGCGGGTAAAATCGTTAAATTTACGAGTTGGGTCTATTTATTTTTATATTAGACCAATTAGGGTGGTAACGCGGATAATCCGTCCCTTGTTATAGGGGCGGTTTTTTTTATGCAAAATTAATTTGGAATTGTTAAGAAAGGAGAATTTGAATATGCAAGAACAATTAAAAAATATTCAAGAAGTGGCATTAAAAGAAATAACAAATGCTAAGACTTCTTCAGAAATTGAAGAAATAAGAGTAAAGTACCTTGGTAAAAAAGGAGAACTTACAACTATACTTAGAGGTATGAAAGATGTATCAAAAGAAGAAAGACCTTTAGTAGGTAAGATGGTTAATGAAGTAAAGTCTACTTTAGAAGAGAAAATAGAAAATATTTCCAAGGAAATAAAGAATAAAGAAAAGAATGAAAAGTTAGCTAATGAGGTAATAGATATTTCTCTTCCAGGAAAGAAGAATAGATTAGGAAAGAGACATCCACTAGACTTAACTCTTGAAAGTATGAAAGATATATTTGTTTCAATGGGATTCACTATTGAAGAGGGCCCAGAAATAGAACTTGATAAATATAACTTTGAAGCTTTAAATATACCAAAGGATCATCCAGCTAGAAGTGAGCAAGATACATTCTACATAAATAATAATCTTGTTTTAAGAACTCAAACTTCTCCAGTTCAAGTTAGAACTATGGAAAATCAAAATCCACCAATTAAGATGATATCACCAGGAAAAGTTTATAGATCAGATGATGTTGATGCAACACACTCACCTATATTCTATCAAATGGAAGGATTAGTAATTGATAAAGGAGTTACATTTGCAGACCTTAAAGGAACGTTAGAGTTATTTGCAAAGAAGATGTTTGGGAATAAGGTTAAAACTAAATTTAGACCACATCATTTCCCATTCACAGAGCCTTCAGCAGAGATGGATGCAACATGTTTTGTTTGCGGAGGCAAGGGATGTAAAGTATGTAAGGGAAGTGGATGGATTGAAATATTAGGTTGTGGTATGGTCCATCCTCAAGTACTTAGAAATTGTAATATAGACCCAGAAGAATACTCAGGATTTGCATTCGGATTTGGTGTTGATAGAATGGTTATGCTTAAGTATGGTATAGATGATATAAGATTATTATACGAAAGTGATATGAGATTTTTAGATCAATTCTAAAATATTTTAGCTTAAAAACAGGAGGTAAGAAAATGAAAGTACCATATAGTTGGTTAAATGATTATGTTGATATAAATGTAAATGCTACAGAACTTGGAGATTTATTAACTCTTACAGGATCAGCATTAGAAGGAATAATAGTTCAAGGAGATCTTATAAATAGAGTTGTTACTTGTAAGTTCAAGTCTATTGAAAAGCATCCAGATGCAGAAAAACTAAATGTATGTCTTGTTGATATTGGAGAAGATGAAGATCTTCAAATAGTAACAGCTGCAACAAATATGAAGGTTGGAGATGTTGTGCCAGTTGCTCTTCATAAGTCAACATTAGCAGATGGAACAGAAATTAAAAAGGGAAAACTTAGAGGAATAGTTTCTAATGGTATGTTCTGTTCAGAAGCTGAACTTGGACTTAAGGGAGAAGAAGAAGTAGATGGACTTATGATTCTTTCAGAAGATGCTCCTTTAGGTGTTGAAATTAAAGAATATTTAGGACTTAAGAAAGAAACTTTAGATTTTGATATTACATCAAATAGACCAGATTGCTTAAGTATGATCGGAATGGCAAGAGAAACTGCCGCAACTCTTAGAACAACATATAAAATGCCGAATATGGAATATAAGACTACTTCAAATATTAATATAAATGATGAATTAACAGTTGAAGTTAAAGATTCTTTATGTAGAAGATATATGGCAAGAGGCGTTAAAAATGTAAAGATAGGGCCATCACCTAAGTGGATGCAAGATAGACTTTTAGAAGCTGGTGTTAGGCCAATAAATAATATAGTTGATATAACTAATTTTGTAATGCTTGAAATAGGGGAACCTATGCATGCGTTTGATAAAAGAGAGATTAAAACAAATACTATAGTAGTTGAAAAAGCTTTAAATGGAGAGAAGTTTATAACATTAGATGATTCAGAAAGAGAATTAGATGATACAGTTTTATGTATTAAAGATGGAGAAAGACCTGTAGCTCTTGCTGGAATAATGGGAGGGCAAAATTCAGAAGTTAAAGAAGATACTACTGAAATAATATTTGAATGTGCAAATTTTGAAGGAACTAATATAAGAGTAAATTCAAAAAAACTTGGAATAAGAACTGAAAGTTCTTCAAGATTTGAAAAGGATATTGATCCGAATTTAGCAGAACTTGCTTTAAATAGAGCATGTGCACTTGTTTACGAATTAGGTTGTGGAGATGTTATGGAAGGAACAATTGATGTATACAACGAAGTTAAAGAAATTTCAAGTATATCAGTTGATTCAAATTGGATTAATAAATTCCTAGGAACAAATATTTCAAAAGAAGAAATGAAAAGATGTTTAGATTCAGTAGATTTAAATACTGAAATAAATGGAGATAATTTAGATATAACTATACCGACATTTAGAATAGATATTGCAATCAAAGAAGATATAGCTGAAGAAGTTGCAAGAATATATGGATATAATAATATTGAAGGAACTATATTTAAGGTTCAAACAGAGAGAGAGCCAAAGTATAGAAAAGAAATATTAGATGATAAAGTTGTTGAAATAATGACAGCAAGTGGATTAAATCAATCTATTAGCTACTCATTTATATCACCAAAAGCTTTTGATAAGATAGTTTTACCAGAAGATAGTGAGTTAAGACGTGTAGTTACTATAAAGAATCCTTTAGGAGAAGATTATAGTGTAATGAGAACAACTACTTTAGCTTCAATGATGGAATCACTTGCAAGAAACTATTCAAGAAATAATAGTGAAGCATATCTTTTTGAAATAGGTAAAGTTTATATTCCTTCAGAAGATCTTACAGAGCTTCCAACAGAAAAGAATATACTAACTGTTGGTATTTATGGAGATGTTGATTATTTAAATTTAAAGGGAATAGTTGAAAATCTAATTGATGGCTTAGGGGTTAAAGGAGTTAAGTTCTTAAGAGAATCTGAAAATCCAAGCTTCCATCCAGGAAAAACAGCAAAGCTTATTGTTGGAAGAAAGACAGAAGCTGGAGTATTTGGAGAGATACATCCAGATGTTAATGAAAACTTTGGAATAGAAGTTCCATGTTTTGTAGCAGAGATAAACTTAGATGCTATATATGACAATGCTGAACTTGAAAGGAAGTATAAAGTATTACCTAAATTCCCAGCAGTTACAAGAGATATTGCTCTTTTAGTTGAAGAAGAAATATTAGTTCAAGATATTGAAGATACAATAAGAAGAGCTGGAGGAAATATTGTTGAAAAGGTAGAACTTTTTGATATATATAGAGGTGAGCAAGTAGAAGAAGGTAAAAAGAGTATTGCTTATGCTATAGTTTATAGAAATGAATCAAAAACTTTAACTGATAAAGAAGTAAATAAAGTTCATGATAAGATTTTAAGAGCTCTTGAACATAAATTAGGAGCTATATTAAGATAGAAATTTCTAAAAATAACCAGGTCGAATGATGAATTTTAAAAGGGTTAATCGCAAAATACGATTAACCCTTTTTAAAGTAGAAAAATTATTAAAAATTAATTACCTTTTTACTTTACATAATTGTACAATCCTTAAATATCCAATATAATTAGTATAAGAGGAATTTATTATATTTTAAGAGGTGGAGTAGTATGGTAAGAATTACAGTTAACATAAATGGTGTAGATTATAATCTAAAGGGAAAAGAGAGTGAAGATTATTTAAGAGATATTGCTTCATATGTAGACGAGAGAATAAAAGAGATACTAGGCAAAAATCCAATGCTTAGTATATCGCAAGCGTCAGTGCTTGCAGCTGTAAATATTACAGATGAATTATATAAGTCAGATAATGAAATTAAGAATTTGGTAAGTATAAAAAATAATATAGAAAATGAAAAAGGAACTCTTTTTAAAACTATTGAGGAATTAAAAAGTAATATAACAAGATTAAAAGAAGAGAATATTAATCTTAGAGAAGGAAAAGATAATGCAATAAATGGATTAAAGGATGATCGTGAAGCATTATTAAAAGAACTTAATGAAGTTAAAGAAGAAAAAAATAAATTAAAATCTAGCATTTCAGATTACTTAAATAATATAAAGAGTAAAGAATTTGAAATATCAAAATTAAAAGAAGAGAAAAATAAACTTAAAAATGATAATGTATCTTTAATAAATAAAAATAGTGAGATAGATAATAGATTAAAAAATACATTAACTGAAAAAGAAAATAGCGAAAAAGCTTTAAATAAGAAAATAAATAAATTAGAAGCTGAAAATATAAGCAGTAAAAAAGAAATAGATAGTAGCATATTTAAGAATAAAGTATTATTAAAAGAAGTTGAAGATGTAAAGAGAGAGAGAGAAGGCATTGCTAAGGATTTAGAAAGAGTAAAGAATAGCAGAGATTCTATAATAGCAGAGAGTGATATTCTTAGAAGTAGAATAAAAGAACTTAAAGATGAAGTTAAAAATAATGAATATACTATAAATGAATATGAGATTAAGTATGATAATGCTAAAAATAACCTGGATGAAACAATTAGTAATCTAAATAACCTTCAATTAGAATATGAAAAACTTCAACATCTAATAAGAGAAGAAAAGCTTCATAAGGAAAAGAGTATAGATAAGCTTGAGAATTTAAAAGAAGAAAAAGATATAGAGATAAATTCTCTTCAAGAAGAAATAAAATTATTAAGAGAAGAAGTTAAAGATAAAAAAGATATATTAGAAGAATTAAAAGCAAAAACAATTAAGTTTGAAAGTGATAGAAAGATGTTAATTGAAGCTGGTAAAACTACAAGGACGGCACTTCAAAGCAGTAAATATAAAGTTCTTGATTTAGAGAAGAAGTTATTAGATGCTCAAATTGAACTTACTAAGGTCAAAGCAGAGAATCAACCAGCATTACTAAAGAGAAGATAAAGTTTTGTACTGAGTAATTTTTCATTTACTCAGTACTTTATTTTTAGTAAGTAATAGGTTAAACTAAAGTGATATGGAAAGAACAAATGGTTAAGTTTATAGGAGAGATGTACATGGAAAAAATAGAGGTTCTAGCACCCGCTGGAAGTATGGAAAGTTTATATGCTGCAATTAATAATGGTGCAGATGCTATATATTTAGGTGGAGATAAGTTTTCAGCAAGAGCTTATGCTTCAAATTTTGACAATGAAAATATGAAAAAAGCAATAGATTATGCTCATAGCTATGCTGTAAAAGTTTATGTAACAATGAATACTTTATTGAAGGAAGAAGAACTTCCTAAGGCGTTAAAGTATGCAGGATATCTTTATGAAATAGGAGTAGATGCTCTTATAATTCAAGATTTAGGATTATTTAAGGTAATTAAAGAAAAGTATAACGATTTTGAGCTTCATGCCTCAACACAAATGACTATTCATAACGGCGAGGGGGCTATCTATTTTAAAGAAAAAGGGTTTCATAGAATAGTTTTATCAAGAGAATTAACTTTTGAAGAAATAAAGTATATATCAACTGATTTGAAAATTGAAACAGAAATGTTTGTACACGGAGCACTTTGTGTCTGTTACTCAGGACAGTGTTTAATGAGTTCAATGATTGGAGGCAGAAGTGGTAATAGAGGAAGATGTGCACAGCCTTGCAGAATGGAATACACATTAAAATCACAAAAAGGTGGGGAGAAAAGAGGGTATCTTTTATCACCAAAGGATATTTGTACTATAGAAGATGTAAAGAGTATAATAGATAGTGGTACATATTCATTAAAAATAGAAGGAAGAATGAAGAGACCTGAATATGTAGCAGGCGTAGTTAGAAATTATAGAAAAGCTGTAGACAAAGAAATATATAATTATGAATTTGATGTTAAAAAAGGTAAGAGTGAATTACTTCAATTATTTAATAGAGGAGGCTTTTCAAAGGCTTACTTAAATAAAAATGTTGGAAGAGATATGATGAGCTATAGTTTTCCTAAAAACACAGGTGTATTACTTGGTAAGGTATTAGATAATGGAGAAGTATTATTAGAAGATAAAATTGCTTTAGGCGATGGAGTTAGAGTTAAAGATGGAGGATTTACAGCTAGCAAGATTATAAAAAACAAGAATGAAGTAAAAGAAGCTGTAAAGGGAGATAAGGTAAAATTATTCCCAATAGGATATAAAAAAGGAGATTATCTTTATAAGATGTCTGATAAAAAACTAACTGCAGAGCTTAGTGAAGGAATAAAACCTTATGGAAGAAAAATCGAATTAAAAGGATATCTTCATTTTAAAATTAATGAAGAAGTTAAGCTTGGAACTTTATTTGGAGATGATTATTACGAGGTGTCTGGTAGTATTGTAGAGGAAGCATCAAATAGACCTTTAGATAAAGAGAGAATAGAAAAGGCTTTATTTAAATCAGGTGAATATCCATATAGATTCAATAAGATAGAGTTTTCATCATTTGAAGATGGATTTATTAGAATTGGTGAGTTAAATGAGCTTAGAAGAGAGTTATTTGAGCAAATAATAAAAAAAGAATGTTCTAAGTATAGAAGAAAAAGATATGGAAATGAAAAGGAATTTATATCAAATAATAGAAATAGCAAAAATATAGATGTATTACCGAAGGTAATATTAAAACATCAATTCGAAGAATTAAAAAATAACTTTGATTATATTTCAGTAGACATATTTAATAGACATAAAAATGGAATACGAGTAAATGATCTTAAGGAATATAGCAAAGAATGTAATTTAATACTTAGATTGCCTAATATAATAAAGAGCGAATTTAAAACAATAGTGAAGATTATAGAAGAGTGTAAACCATATATAAAGGGATTACTTACATCTAATGTTGGAATAATAAATAAATATAAAAATGAATTATTTATTATTGGAGATTATAAGTTAAATATATTTAATAAGGATACATTAGAATTCTATAAAGAAGATATGGATATATTAACTATTAGTGAAGAACTTAATAGAAAAGAGATGAAAGCTTCATTAAAAGGATTTAAAGGAAATGCTGCTAAGATAGTATATGGAAAAACAGAATTGATGGTTAGTGAATATTGTCCTATAGGAAGCACATTTGGAGAGAAAGATAGCAACAAAGAATGTAATAAATCCTGTGAAAGAGATACATTCACTTTAATAGATAGGGTAAACGAAAAATTTAATGTAATGACTGATATATTCTGTAGAAGTCATATATTAAGTTCACTTCCAATAAACATAATAGAAGAAATCGATGATTTAAAGAATATGGGAATCAAATGTTTAAGGCTTGATTTTACTGATGAAAGTAGAGAAGAAGTAAGAAAAATTATAAATGAACTTAATGGGAAAAGTCTAATAGATAATAAAAATTATACAAAAGGCCATTATAGAAGAGGTGTAGAATAAAAAATGAATGAAAGAACATTTAGAGTTTTAGAATTTCAAAAAGTAAAAGAAAATTTAAAGAGATATTCAAAAACACAAGGTGGAAAAAAACTTATAGATAAATTAACGCCATATGAAACAAAATATGAGGTAGAAATTGCACTTAAGGAAACAAAAGAAGCCTTAGATATGTTAGTTACAAAAGGTGCACCTCCATTTGAAGGATTGTATGACGTAAGTGAAGGTATTGAAAGAGCTAGTAAGGGTGGAGTTTTATCTTGTATGCAGCTTTTACATATAGGCAATATGCTAAGATGTTCAAGAAGATTTAAAAAGTATACAGAAAGAGATGAAGCAGAAGTAGCTTTTGAAAGAATAGAAGATTTAGCATATATTTTAGAACCTCTAAAAGGATTAGAGGAAGAGATAGAAAGAGCTATTGTATCAGAGGAAGAAATAAGTGATAGAGCATCAGCTACTCTTAGAAGTATAAGAAGAAATTTGAAAGAAAAAAATTCTTCAGTAAGGGAGAAAATAAATAGTATAGTTAGAAGCTATTCAAAATATCTTCAAGAAAATCTATACACAATGAGAGGGGATAGATATGTTCTCCCTGTTAAAGTTGAATATAAAGGTCAAGTTCCAGGTATAGTTCATGATCAAAGTTCAACAGGAGCAACATTATTTATAGAACCTATGGGGTTAGTTAATTTAAATAATGAAATTAAAGAACTTATGCTAAAAGAGAAAGCAGAGATTGAGAGAATATTAACAGATCTTTCAAATAAAGTTTCAAATAATGTTGATGTATGTAAAAGTAATAATAAAATATTAGGTGAGCTTGACTTTATATTTGCAAAGGGAGCTTATGCATCAAGTATAGATGGAACTTATCCAACTGTAAGTGAAGATGGAAGCTTTGATATGATATCAGCAAGACACCCTTTAATAGATCCTAAAAACGTAATATCTTCAGATGTATATTTAGGAGAAGAATATAATGTAATAATGATTACAGGACCTAATACTGGTGGTAAAACAGTTACATTAAAAACAATTGGACTTATACATTTAATGGGTATGTGTGGGCTTTTAATACCAGCAAAAGAAGGCTCTAAAATAGCATTTTATAATGAAATATTTGCAGACATTGGAGATGAACAAAGTATAGAACAATCACTTTCAACATTCTCATCCCATATGACAAATATTGTTGATATAATGAGCAAAGCAACTAAAGAGTCATTAGTACTATTTGATGAGCTTGGAGCAGGTACTGACCCTACAGAAGGGGCAGCACTAGCAGCAGCAATAATTGAAAATTTAAAGTCAAGAGGAAGCAAGGTTGTAGCTACAACACACTATAGTGAGCTTAAAGGATATGCACTTAGAACTCCAGATGTTGAAAATGCTTCTGTTGAATTTGATGTGAAGACCTTAAGACCTACATATAGACTTTTGATTGGAGTTCCAGGTAAATCAAATGCCTTTGAAATATCTAGAAGATTAGGACTTAGCGAAGATGTAATAAAAGAGGCTAAAGATTTTATATCTGAAGATAATCTTCAATTTGAGGACCTTATAAGAGAACTTCAAGAAAAGAGTATTATAGCAAAGAGAGATGCAAGGGAGGCTATTTTAGCTAAAGAGGATGCATTAAAACTTAAAAGAAAATATGAAGAAAAGCTTGAAAAATTGGATAAAACAAGGGATAAAGCATATATGGATGCTAGAAAAGAAGCAAAGGATATAATATCTAATGCCAAAGATGAAGCAGATGAAATATTAAAGGCTATGAGAGAGTTAGAGAAAATGGGTATCTCAGGTGGTGGAAGAAATAGACTTGAAGAGGAAAGAAGAAAATTAAAAGAAAGTCTAGAAAATAAAGAAAAATCACTTTACAATCAAAAAGAACAAAAAGGTGAAATTATAGAAGAAATTAAATTAGGAATGGAAGCATATCTTCCATCACTAAATCAAAATGTTATAGTAATATCACTTCCTGATAGTAAAGGGGAAGTATTAGTTGAGGCTGGAATAATGAAAATAAGTGTTAAATCTAAAGATTTAAGAGCTTTAGATAAACCAGCTAAAAAAGCAAAAGAAAAGAAGAAGAGAGAAGTTAAATTAAATTTAAGTAATATAGAAAGTAGAGTTGATTTAAGAGGGATGGATTCTGAAGAAGCCTGCTTTAGAGCTGATAAGTATTTAGATGATGCTTACATGGCAAACTTAGGTGAAGTAACAATTGTTCATGGTAAAGGAACTGGAGTGCTTAGAAAGGCTATAAATGATATGCTTAAAAGACATCCTCATGTAAAAAGCTATAGATTAGGAGTTTATGGGGAAGGTGGCGATGGTGTTACAATTGCTATCTTAAAATAAAATAAATTCTATAAAATTAATATACAATTAACAAATTTAAGAAGAGATAGTTTACTTTAAAAATAAATGAACTGTCTCTTTAAGGTTAATTAGGGGAATTTAAAGGGAAATATCAAACGAAAGACATAATACGACAAATTACAAACCTTTACATTAACTATTTTAAAAATTTAAAGAAATGTTCTTTATTTTTTTCTTTTTGTAACTTATAATAATTGTATGTTTTTTTATAATAATGGGAAATAGAAACAGGAGAGATAATATGACACAAAAAGATTCATACATACTAGTTATAGGGGCATCAATTGTTGATATACTAGGTTTTACTAGAAACACATACAAAGGTAAAGATTCAAATCCGGGAAATATTAAAATTTCACTTGGAGGAGTTTGTAGAAATATTTCTGAAAATCTTGCAAGAGTTGGAGTAAATACTAAGTTTATATCAATCATAGGAGATGATGAAAATGGTAGAAATATCCTATCACATTCAAAGATGGTTGGATATGATATGGAGGAATCATTAATTCTTGAGGGTGGATGCACTCCAACTTATATGGCAATTTTAGATCATACAGGAGATATGGTATCAGCTATTGTAGATATGGAAAGTTTAGATGAGATGGATACTGATTTTATTGATTCAAAGAAAGAAGCAATTTCTAATGCTGAATATACAATCCTTGATGCTGATGATGCAGAAATGCTTGAATATATACTTACTACATATAAAGGAAAAACAAAATTTGTTTTAGATCCAGTATCAGCAGCTAAAGCAGAAAAGATAAAGCATTTAATTAAGTATTTCCATACTATAAAACCTAATAGATATGAAACAGAAATACTTTGTGGTTTTCCAATAAACACTAGAGAAGATTTAGATAGAGCGGGAGATTACTTCCTATCTCAAGGTGTAGAAAATATATTTATTAGCTTAGATGCTGATGGAATATACTATATAAATAAAGAGGAAAAAGGAAAAATTAAAGCTAAAAATGTAACGGTGAAAAACACTACAGGTGCAGGAGATTCATTTGTTGCAGGTGTTGGATATGGATACATGAATAATTTATCATTAAAAGATACAGTAAAATATGCTATTGCAATGTCTACTATAACTATTTCTCATGAGGATACTATAAACCCTAAAATGAGTGATGAATATGTAGAATTATATCTAGATAAGATTGAATGGGAAGAAGATACATATTAATATACTTAGAGCTAAAGGCTAAAAAGCCTTTAGCTTTTTCTATAAATTAAAAATATGGAGGAATTATTTATGATCATAATTAGTGCATGCCTTTGTGGATGTAATTGTAAATATAATGGAGGAAATAATGAAAATGAACAATGCGTCAAATTATTTAAGGAAGGAAAAGCGGTTTTAATTTGTCCAGAGCAATTAGGTGGTATGACTACACCGAGATTACCGGCAGAAATTTCAGAAAGAGATAAAAAAGTATTGGTAATTAATAAAGATGGTGAAAACGTTACTAATTTTTTTGAAAAGGGTGCAGAAGAATCGTTAAAAATTGCAAAGCTAGTAAATGCAAATGTTGCGATTTTAAAAGAAGGGAGTCCTTCTTGTGGAAGCAATTACATTTATGATGGCAAATTTTCTAAAAATAAAATAAAAGGAGAAGGGCTTACTGCAAAATTATTCAGAAAAAATGGAATAAAAGTATTCTCGGAAGAAAAGATTCAAGATATTTTATTATAAAATTAAAATTAGAAAAATAATGAATAAAATTCCATGCTTTTAGGAATAATTAAAAAAGAATTTGCAATAAAAGTAGGAGGAATTATTATGGGAGAATTAAAAATAAAAGAAAGAAATAAAGTTAGTAATAGTGGGAGAAAAGCTAGAGCTAAGGGGTTAGTACCTGGAGTTATATATGGAAAAGGAATGGGGAATTTTATGTTCGAAGTTGGTTGCTTAGAGCTTGGAAAAGAAATTTCAAATTCAGGAGAACATGGGATTTTGAATGTTAATATTAAAGGAGAAACTAAAAGTGCATTAATTAAAGAAGTTCAAAGAGAACCAGTTAATCATAATGTTATACATTTAGATTTAGAACTTTTAGAAGGAAAAGAACAAATAGAAACTGCTATTCCTATACAATATGTAGGAGAAGGATTTTTAAATAAAAAAGGTGCCGTACTTCAAAAAGAGAAGGATTTAGTTAGAATTTCTTGTGAATCAAATAATTTGCCTAAATTTGTAAAGATTGATGTATCTAATGGAATAGATGGTTCAGTATATAGATTATGTGACTTAGAATTTGGAGAAGAGATAACAGTATTAGATAATTTAGAGACAGTTGTTGCAGCGGTAGCAAATGAAAGAAAGTTAACTTCTGATTTAATGGAAGAAGAAAGATCAGAAGTAATAAATGATAAGAATAATAAATAATACAATTGCAAATAAGAAGATGAGTTTCGTAAATTTGTCGAAACTCATCTTCTTATTTTAGTATAATTTGTAGTAAAAAAGGAGTTAGAAAAGTTTGAATTTTTTTCCTTATGATGTATAATATATCTGTAAGAATAAAGGAGGTTCACAGATGAATTATAGAGAAAAATATGATAGATGGTTAACATCTGAGATAATAAATGAGGAAACAAAGAAAGAATTAAGAAGTATTAAAGATGACAAGGAAATCGAAGATAGATTCTATAAAGATTTAGAATTTGGAACAGGTGGTTTAAGAGGAGTTATAGGAGCTGGAAGTAATAGAATGAATATATATACTGTTTCTAAAGCAACTCAAGGTTTTGCTAACTATTTAAATGATTCATTTGAGAATCCATCAGTTGCAATAGCATATGATTCAAGAAATATGTCAAAGGAATTTGCAAAGGCAACAGCTTTAACGCTTGCTGCTAATAATATAAAAGTTTATTTATTTGAAAGTTTAAGACCAACTCCAATGTTATCATTTACAGTTAGACATTTAAATTGTACAGGTGGTGTTGTTATTACAGCTTCACATAATCCAAAAGAATATAATGGTTATAAAGTATATGATGAATTTGGAGGTCAAGTAACAGACCTTAAGGCGGAGAAGATTATAAACTGTGCAAATGATATTAAAGATTTCTCAGAAATGAAAATGATAAATGAAGAAAAAGCTTTAGAAGAAGGCTTATTAAATTATATTGGTGAAGAAGTAGACAAGGTTTATATTGAAAAAGTAAAAGGTCTTACAATTAGAGAAGAATTAGTAAAAGATAAAGCTAAGGATTTAAAAATAATATATACACCAATTCATGGTTCAGGAAATATGCCGGTTAGAAGAGTTTTAGAAGAACTTGGATACGAAAACTTATCAGTAGTAAAGGAACAAGAACTTCCAGATGGAAACTTCCCAACAGCACCATATCCAAATCCAGAGGATCCTAAAGTATTTGAAATTGCTTTAGAAAGAGCTAAGAATGAAAATCCAGATATTATTTTTGGTACAGATCCAGATTGTGACAGAATTGGAGTAGTTGTTAAAGATTCAGATGGAAATTACAAAGTATTAACTGGAAATCAAACAGGTTTACTATTAACAGATTATATATTAAGTTCATTAAAAGAAACTGGAAAGTTACCTGAAAATGGTGCTGTAATTAAAACAATCGTTACTACAGAAGGCGCAAGAGAAATAGCAAATCATTATAATGTAGAAATATTAGATGTTTTAACTGGATTTAAGTATATAGGGGAAAAAATTAGAGAATTTAAGGAAACTGGAAGCAATACTTATCTTTTCGGATTTGAAGAAAGCTATGGTTACTTAGCAGGAGATTTTGTACGTGACAAAGATGCTGTTATAGCTGGTATGTTAATATCAGAAATGACTCTTTATTACAAAGAAAAGGGATTAAGTTTAGCAGAAGGATTAAATGAGCTATATAAGAAATTTGGATTCTTTAAAGAAGAATTAGTTTCTATAGAACTAAAAGGTAAAGAAGGACAAGAAAAGATAGCTTCATGTATTGAATCATTAAGAAAGACTGAAATAACTGAAATTGCTGGAGCTAAAGTAAAGATTAAATTAGACTACAAATTAAGTATTGAAGAAAATTTAATTGAAAATACTAAAACTAACATTGAATTACCTAAGTCAAATGTGTTAAAATTTATACTTGAAAATGGTTCATCTTTTGTTGTAAGACCATCAGGTACTGAACCTAAGATGAAAGTATATCTTGCTGTTAAGGGAAGTAGTTTAGATGGAGCACAAGAAGATATGGTAAGATTTAAGGAAAATGTAATGAGCTTAATTGAAAGTAAGTTAAGTTAATTTATTATGCTACCATCTTTAAAGATGGTAGCAATATTTTTTATAGGCGGTGAAATTATATGGATTATAAAGCATTATTTAAAGAAAAGCTTGGTAAACTTTTATTTTTAGAAATTGATCAAGAAGGTTTTAAAAAGTCAATAAACATACCAGAATATATTTCTTTTAAAAATAAAGAATTATTTATACCAATAAGTTCAGAATACATAACAAGTAATATACAAGATAAAATAAAAATAGAAAATCTTCCTATATATTATTTTATAGAAGGTATGCTTTTAACCTTAGGAGCAGATAAAGATATAAGTTATAGTGAAGATTATAAATTGTTATTAATGCAAATTCCAGAAAGCGAAGAATGTGGAAAGAGTTTAGTGGCTAAAAGAGTTAAAGAAGATCGTTTAGAGGATGCTTATCTTATATTGAAAGGACTTCTTCAAGTTGATGAGAATGAAGAATATATGAAAAAATTACTTTTGATTGGAATAAGTATTAGAGAAAAAGATAGTGGATTTGAAGAGGTTCTATTAGAAGATATTGATGAAGCAAAAAAAATATTTAATAAAATGAAGGAACCATATCTTTATAAGGGGATAATTTTAAAAGATAAAACAGACTATCAAGGAGCAAAAGTTGAAATTAATGAGTATTTAAGAAGAGGTGGGGAGCAAACTCCTGAGATAGAAATGCTTATGAATGATATAGAAAATGTAACAACTTATGAAAAGGCTGTTAAACTTATGGAAGAAGAACCTGAAAAGGCAATTGGATTATTTTTATCATTATTAGATAAATTCCAAGACAATCCTTTAATATACTATTATTTAGGTGTAAGCTATAGAAAGGTAGGACAGTTTGAAAAAGCTGTTTATTATTTACTTGAAAGTTTAAGAATAGAAAGTGGAATACTTGAAGTTGTTAATGAATTAGGGTTAAATTATGCATGCCTAGGAAACTATGATGAAGCTATAAAATATTTTAAAAAGGCATTTGAAGCTTCTAGAGAAGTTGAGATTTGTACAAATATAATAATGTGTTATTTAAATTTAGGAAATTTAGAAGATGCGAAATTACACTTAAGAATTGCAAAAGAATTAAACAAAGATGATGAAATTGTACAAAAAATTGAAAAATTAATAAATAAAAAAGAAAATAAATAATTATTTTTTATGATGGAATACTAATCATATAATTTATGATTAGGAGTGAATTAAATGGAATTTTTTGATGTAATAAAAAAAAGACAAAGTATTACTAAATACAAAGGTGATGAAATTTGCAAAGGTAGTTTAGATAATATGATTAATTCAGCAATGAGATCACCATCTTGGAAGAATAGAACATCATTTAAAATTATAATTATAGATGATTCTAAAACAAAAGAAAAAATAAGTGAGTGTGTGCTTAATAAAGATAATAAAGCTGAAGAAGCCTTAAAAGAAGCACCTATAGCAGTTGTTATAATATCTCAGCCTGAGAAGTCAGGACAGGTAGAAGGAAAAGATTTTTATATAGCAGATGGTGCTATAGCTATGGAACACTTTATCCTTGCAGCTACTGCTGAAGGTTATGGAACTATGTGGATTGGTGCTTTAAAAGAAGATAAAGTTAAAAGTTTATTAGGTATACCTAGTGATTATAGAATAATTGGTGTTTCTCCAGTTGGAGTTGCAGCTGAAGTTAAAGAACATAATGCAGAAAAAGATATAAAAGAATATGTATTTAAAAATAAATTTAATACCCCATATACAATGAATTAGCAAAATAAAAGACTCGTAATTTGAGTCTTTTATTTTTAAATTAAAAAATTAAAATAGAAGTTATGGTAATAAGGTGATATAATTTAATATTATTATCTAGGAGTGATTAATAGATGTTATTTAAAGACTATAAAATAGAAGAATTTTTTAAAGATTTATCTTCAAATTCGCCATCACCAGGTGGAGGAAGTACAGCAGCACTTGTAGCAGGACTTTCAGGATGTTTAAATAATATGGTATATTCATTAACTATAAATAAAAAAGCATTTAATAATTTAAGTGAAGAAAATAAGGGTAAAATGATAAAGCTTGAAAAAGAATGCAAAGAGTTTATTACAAACTGTATTGAATTTATGGAAGAAGATAGAACTTGTTTTAATAAACTTATGGATTGCTATAAGCTACCTAAAGAGACAGAAAAAGAGAAGACCTATAGAAAAGAAGAATTAAAAGAGAAAACATATGATGCTATGATGTCTCCATTAAAAGTTTGCAGAGAGTGTGTTAAATTTTATAATAATATAGAATTTGCAACAAAGTATGGAAATAAGATGCTTATATCTGATGCTGGAGTAGCTGCAAGCTTATTACATGCAGCAGTTGAAAGTTCAGTTATAAACGTAAAAGTAAATTTAAATTCATTAAAAGGTGAAACATTCTTTAATGAAATAGAAAATGAAATGATTTCTTTACTTGATGAATCTAATAGCAAAAAAGAAAAGATACTTAGCATAGTAAATGAATATATATATAAATAAAAGAGGTGCAAGTTAGCTTGCACCTTTTGTTATCATCTCATCTGGAAGTTCATCTAAAGTTTTAAATTCATACCCCTCTTCTTTTAAAGAAATAAGGACTTCTTTTAATACTTTTGTATTAGTATCAGATACTGCATGAAGCAACATAATACATCCAGGATGTACTCCATTTTTAATTTTATCTACTGCATAACTAGGAGATGGTTGATTATCAACTAACCAATCTTTATATGCAAAACTCCAAAAAATAGTTTTATAGCCTAATTCCTTAGTTTTTTCTAGAGAAGCTTTTGAATATTTACCCATTGGTGGTCTAAAATATTTTGGCATATCTTTGCCAGTTAAACTTTTGTATGCATCTTCAACTTCTTTAAACTCATTATTAAATTTTTCAGTATCTTGAATAGATGCCATGGATGGATGATGTGAAGTATGATTACATACAAGATGACCTTCTGCTTCCATTCTTTTAACAGTTTCAGCTTGAGAAGTTATATAAGGTTTAACAACAAAAAAAGCAGCTTTTACATTTACTTCTTTTAGAATATCTAGAATTGCTTCTGTATTTCCTTTTTCATATCCCTCATCAAAAGTTAAATATAGTTCTTTTTTTGAGGTGTCTCCTAAATAGAAAGAAGAAGTTTCTTTTAAAAATGAAGCTGATTCCTTAGGTGCTTCTGGAGTTACATCTTTACCTCTACCTACAAAATACCAATTAAATTCAGTGTTATCATTGATATTTTCAGCAAATACCTTAGCTCCTAAAAAAGTTAAAACTATAAAAGAAGAAAGCATTATTATTCTAAATAGATTTTTTTTCATAATAAAACCTCCTACAAGAACCTTCATTATTATTATTAGAAGAATATTTAAAAATAAACATGGTAATATTTAAAGAAGAATTTCTTGTTTTTTAATAAGTTGAAAATTAACAATATGTAGAGTATAATTTATTGGTATAGTTTAAATGAGAAAGGAATGTACATAATGAAGTTAGGAATCGTAGGTTTACCAAACGTAGGTAAGAGTACTTTATTTAATGCAATAACAAAGGCAGGGGCGGAATCAGCAAACTACCCATTCTGTACTATAGAACCAAATGTTGGAGTAGTTAGTGTGCCAGATAAGAGATTAGATGTATTAGAAAAAATGTATAATACTAAGAAAAAAGTATATACTTCAATAGAATTTTATGATATAGCTGGATTAGTTAAAGGAGCTTCAAAAGGAGAAGGACTAGGAAATAAATTCTTATCACACATAAGAGAAGTTTCATCAATAGTTCATGTTGTAAGATGTTTTGATGATGGAAATGTAGTTCATGTTGAGGGTTCTGTTGATCCAATAAGAGATATAGAAACAATAAATTTAGAACTTATATTCTCAGATTTGGAAGTTTTAGAAAGAAGAATGGAAAAGTCAGTTAAGCTTGCGAGATCAGGAGACAAAAATGCAAAAGCTGAATATGAATTAATGGAAAGAGTTAAAGCTCATTTAGAAAATAATTTACCTGTAAGAACTTTAGAAGTAACTGAAGATGAAGAAGCTTTTGTAAAGAGTTTATTCCTAATTACTTCAAAGCCAGTATTATATGCATGTAATGTTTCAGAAGATGATGTTGTAAGTGGAAATCCTCATAACGAATATGTTAAGAAGGTAGAAGAGTATGCTAAGAGTGAAAATTCAGGAATTGTTATAGTAAGTGCTAAAATTGAAGAAGAACTTTCAGGACTTGAAGATGAAGAAAAAGAAGAGATGCTTGGAGAATACGGGTTAACAGAATCAGGATTAGATCAACTTATAAGAGAAGGATATAAGTTATTAGGTCTTATTAGTTATTTAACTGCTGGTGTTCAAGAAGTAAGAGCATGGACTATAAAACAAGGAACGAAAGCTCCTCAAGCTGCAGGAAAGATTCACTCAGATATAGAAAGAGGATTCATAAGAGCAGAAGTTGTTGGATATGATGATTTAGTTGAATGTGGTTCAGAAGCAGCTGCTAAAGAAAAAGGTCTTTATAGATTAGAAGGTAAAGAGTACGTTATGAAAGACGGAGATGTAGTAAACTTTAGATTCAACGTTTAATAGATTTAAGAAGGTGGAGAGAAATCTCCACTTTTTTTGTTTTTTTAAATAAATAAAGTTTAAATTGTAATTGAATTTTTAAATTTCTTAATTAAATTATTATATATAGCATAGAAAAATTAGTTATAATTAAATCTATGCTAGAATTTTGTTTGTAAAGTTATGGAGAGAATATTGAAAATATATAAGATGAAATTAAAAAAACGATGTGAAAATTACTGAACACATCGCATTATTATGGCGGGAATATGTAGGAATCGAACCTACCAATGATGGTATTAGCATCATAACACGGTTTTGAAGACCGGTAAGAACACCAGAACTTATCTATTCCCATAACTTAAAATATTTTACATAACTACGAAGAAAAAGTCAAATAAAAGTAAAAAAGTCAATAAAAAAAGAAGGAAAATTATAAATGTTATAGAATAGTATAAATAAGTGGTTAAAAGTGGTGAATAGTGGTTGAAAGTAGAGTAAAATAAATGTAAAGTATAATAAGGGAGATTAATTATGTTTATAGGCGAATATCATCATGGGCTTGACAGCAAAAACAGAATGATTGTTCCATCAAAACTTAGAGAAGGTTTGAATGGGAAATTCGTAATAACAAAGGGACTTGATGGTTGTTTATATGCATACCCTATGGAAGAATGGGAAGTTTTAGAGAAAAAAATGAAATCACTACCACTTACGAATAAAGATGCAAGAGCATTTGTTAGATTTTTCTTTTCTGGTGCTTGTGAAGTAGAGTTAGACAAGCAAGGGAGAGGATTAATTCCACAGAATTTAAAAGAATATGCTGGAATAGAAAAGGAAATAGTAAGTATAGGAGTATTAAGTAGAGTAGAAATTTGGAGCAGGGAAAAATGGCAAGAATACAATAATTCTGATGTTGACTTTGAATCTATCGCAGAGAAGATGAGTGACTTAGGAATTTGATGAGGAGAAAGAAAATATGGAATTTAAACATGTTTCAGTACTTTTAAATGAATGTTTAGAAGGTTTAAACATAAAAAATGATGGAAAATATGTAGATTGTACATTAGGCGGAGCGGGACATTCGTCAGAAATATTAAAAAGATTATCAAAAAATGGTTTATTGATTGGGATAGATCAAGATAAAGATGCTTTAAAGGCAGCAGGAAAAAGATTAGAGGGCTATGATAATAAAATATTAGTTCATAATAATTTTTATAATATAGGAGAAATTATTAATACATTAGATATTGGAAATGTAGATGGTATATTAATGGATCTTGGAGTTTCATCTTATCAATTAGATGAAGGTGAAAGAGGATTTAGTTATATGCAAGATGCTCCACTTGATATGAGGATGAATAGAGAAAATGATTTTTCAGCTTATGAAGTTATAAATAATTATAGTGAGCAAGAATTATATAAAGTAATAAAAGATTATGGAGAAGAGAAGTTTGCAAAGAGGATAGCTTCATTTATAGTGGAAAGAAGAGCGGAGAAGCCTATAGAAACTACTTTTGAACTAGTTGACATAATAAAGAGGGCAATACCTGCAAAGGCTAGAAGAGAGGGGCCACACCCTGCTAAAAGGACTTTCCAAGCTATAAGAATTGAAGTTAATGGAGAACTTAGAATATTAAACAAAGCAATTGAAGATGGTGTTAATAGATTAAATAAAGGTGGAAGGATGGCTATTATAACTTTCCATTCATTAGAAGATAGAATTGTTAAACTAAAATTTAGAGATTTAGCAAACCCATGCACTTGTCCAAAAGAATTTCCTATATGTATATGTGGAAAAGAGCCATTAGTTAAATTAGTAAGTAGAAAGGCTATAGATCCATCAAAAGAGGAAGTTTTAGAAAATCCAAGAAGTAGAAGTGCAAAGCTTAGAGTTATTGAGAGAATATAAATTTTTTATTATTATGTTATAAATATAAGGGGATGTGAATAAAGTGATAGTGAAGGAATATGATTATGTACGAGGAAATACAGCTGTAACTCCACAGAGAAAATATGATGACATAAAGAAGGATAAAAGATATAAAAATCTTGAAGATGAGAAAAAGAGAAAAAATAAATTAGTTAGACAAGAAAAAATTAAAAAAAGAAATGCAGCATTACAAATAGCATTAGTAATTTTTGTTCTTGGAGTTATAACTATATGGAGAGATACCAAAGTTTATAACTTGCAAACACAGGTTGGAACTGTAAATAATGAAATTAAGGTAGTTAATTCAAATAATGAAGCTCTAAGAGTTGAGTTATTAAAGCATGCTTCACTTATAAATATAGAATCTAATGCTAAGAATAAACTAAAAATGATTTCCCCAGTAGATGCTAAAAAGGTTGATATTGATTTATCAAAGGATTATCTTTCTGGAATAGGAAACAGAAATGAAGATAAGTAATTACGAGTTATTAAAGTAATGGATGCACTTAACTAATTAAAGTGCATCCTAAGTGTTTTTAAGCAATTATACGGAGGAGTTAGTGTGAGAAAAAGAAGCTTTATAGATAGAGCATTATCTAGAAAGAGAATGAGATGGATTGTTGGATTATTAACATTAGTTTTAGCGGTTTTAGCAGTTAGGTTATCTTACATAATGATTGTTAAGAGGCAAGAATATGCAGCTAGAGCTGAGGAACAATGGACAAGCGAAGTTAAAATAGATGCAAGAAGAGGAAGAATATTAGATAGAAATGGTGAAGAACTTGCTGTTTCTGCAAATGTTTATAGAGTAGATTTTGACTTGAATTCTATAAGAGCATATCTTAAAGATGATAATAAGAAGAATAAAGATGATAAAAGTAATGAAGATATAGCGCCTAAAATAGCCCAAGCTGTTGGAATGAAAGAGGAAGATGTTCTTAAGAAACTTAATACAAAACTTCCAAGCGGAGCTGATGCAGGTTCAGCTACATTAATTAGAAGAATTGAAAAAGAAGAAGCAGATAAGGTTAAAGCTTTAGGTATACGTGGAGTTATAGTATCTCCAGATACAAAAAGGTATTATCCAAATAAAAATTTTGCAGCTCATCTTTTAGGAAGTACTAATATTGATGGTCAAGGATTAACGGGTGTTGAACTTCAATATAACGATCAATTATCAGGTATACCAGGCATGAGAATAGCAGAATTAGATAGTAAAAGTAATGATTTACCGTATACTATTTCTAAGTTTGTTCCTCCTGTTGAAGGTAAGGATGTAGTTTTAACTATAGATGAACATATTCAATTATTTGCTGAAAAAGCAGCGGAACAAGCACTTAAAGATAATAAAGCTAAAGCAGCATCAGTACTGGTAATGGATCCAAAGACAGGAGAGGTTCTTGCTATGGCAAATAAACCTGATTTTGATCCAAATGAACCCTTTAAAGGTGCAGATGAATTTACAGGTAAGACTGAATATGATAAGGTTCAAAAAATGTGGAGAAATAGATTGGTAAATGATACATTTGAACCAGGATCAATATTTAAAGTAATAACATCTATAGCTGCTATGGAAGAGAAAATTGTAAAACCAAGTGATACATTTGTGTGTAATGGATCATTAACTTTTGGAAACAGAAAAATAAAATGTTGGAAGACTAGTGGACATGGAACATTGACTTTCCCAGAAATAATTCAAAATTCTTGTAATGTTGGATTTATGGAGCTTGGACAAAAAATAGGAAAAGATAAGTTATATGAATATATAAATAAATTTGGATTTGGTAAAAAGAGTGGAATTGACTTACCGGGAGAAGCACCTGGTATAATAAAAAATCCTAAGAATATTTCAGCTACTGACCTTGCAACAATTTCATTTGGACAAACTAATACAGTAAACTCAGTTCAATTTATGGCAGCTTTTAATGCGGTGGCAAATGGCGGAGAATTAATAGAGCCTCATGTTATGAAAGAAATTACACATAAAGATGATTCAGGTGTTAGTGTAATAGATAACAAATTTGAACCAACAAAGAAAACAGTTGCAGATAAAGAAACGACAGCAGAACTTAGAACTTACTTAGAAAGAGTTGTTACGTCAGGATCTGCAAAGGGAACATTTATTGAAGGCTATCATATTGGTGGTAAAACAGGTACTGCTCAAAAGGTAAATCCTGAGAATGGTACTTATGAATCAAATAAATATATATCATCTTTTGTAGGAATGGCACCTGTTAGTGATCCAAAGGTAACTGTAATGATTACTATTGACGAGCCAAGTAATGGTGCATATTATGCAGGAGTTGTAACAAGCCCAGTTGCAAAAGTTTTATTTACAGATATATTTAATTATTTAGAAAGTGACTTCTCAAAAGAGAATGATTCTGCAATAATTAGAGATGCAGTAATTCCTGAAGTTAGAGGAAAAAATATTGAAGAGGCTAAAAAGATTTTAAAAGAAGCAAATTTAGACTATAATATAGAAGGTAGTGGTCATACTGTAACAAGTATAAAACCATATCCAGGCTATTCAGTAAAAGAAGGAACTAAAGTTACATTATATACTGAAGGTAATGATAATAATAAAGAAGCTATTATGATGCCTGATATTAGAGGATATTCTAAAGATGCAGCTGATAAACTTTTAAAGAGCCTTGGAATATCTGCTAAATTTGAAGGTGAAGGTAAAGTAACCGACCAAAGCGTACCAAGTGGAGAATTAATTAATAAAGGAACAAATGTTAAATTAACTTTGAACTCAGATTATAAAGATTAAATTCTTGATTGTTATAGCATGTAGGGAGGAACCTTACATGCTATTTTAAATAGTAAATGTAATTATAACTAAGTAAATTGCATATTATTTTAAAGGAGATGGTTAGATGAGATTATCTAAGCTATTAGAAGGACTAGATTATAAAATACTAAAGGGAGACTGTAATGTTGATATTAATAATATTAATTATGACAGTAGAAAAGTAGAAAATGGAGATATTTTTGTTTGTATAAAAGGATTTGCAAGTGATGGACATAAATTTATAAATAGTGCTATAGAAAAAGGAGCTAAAGTTATTGTTTGTGAGGATGATATTAATGTATCTCACGATATAACAGTCATTAAGTTTTCTGATACAAGAAAAGCTTTAGCTAAATTAGGTGCTAAGTATTATGATAATCCTTGTGAAAAACTTAATATTATAGGTGTAACAGGAACAAATGGTAAGACGACAACTGCATTTATGATAAAAGATATTTTTGAAAGTATTGGTGAAAAGGTTGGACTTATAGGAACTATAGCAAATTACATAGGAAGTGAAAAGTTAGAAGCTGAGAGAACAACTCCAGAATCATTAGAATTACAATGTCTTTTTAGAAAAATGGTTGATGAAGGCGTTAAATATTGTATTATGGAAGTTTCATCTCATTCTTTAGAATTGGATAGAGTCTATGGAGTAGATTTTAAAGTGGGAATATTTACGAATTTAACAAGAGATCATTTAGATTTCCATAAAACATTTGAAAATTATTATAAAGCAAAATATAAGTTATTCCAAAGAAGTGAAACTAGTATAATAAACATAGATGATAGTTATGGAGTTAGAATAACTGAAGATTTAAAGAAAGAAAATATAACTAACTTTAAAACATATAGTATGAAATCTTCTGGTAATATAGTTGCTAAGAATGAAATTCTAGAAAGTATGGATATAATTTTTGATGTAGAATTAAATGGCGAAAAAGAAAAAATTGTTCTTCCAATACCAGGTGAATATAATATGTATAATGCATTAGGAGCTATTGGGGCTTGTTATACTTTAGGAATAAGCTTAAAAGACATAAAAGAAGGGTTAAAGGATGTAGTTGTTCCAGGTAGATGTGAAAGAGCGGCTAGAAAATATAATCTTCCATATGAAATAATAATTGATTACGCACATTCACCAGATGGTCTTGAAAAAATATTAGAAACAGCTAGAGAATTTACTAAGGGAAGATTAATATCTGTTTTTGGCTGTGGAGGAGATAGAGACAAGGTTAAAAGACCACAAATGGGTAAGATAGGTACCGATTTATCAGATATTGCAATAATTACTTCAGATAATCCAAGAAGTGAAGATCCAGAAAGTATAATAGAGGATATTTTAAATGGAATTGATAAAGATAATTATATAAAAATTACAAATAGATATGATGGTATTTCAAAGGCTATGGAGTTAGCTAAAGATGGAGACGTTATTGTTATAGCTGGAAAAGGACATGAAACATATCAAATACTTAATACTGGAACAATACATTTTGATGAGAGAGAAGTTATAGAAGAAATATTAAAGAAGAACTAGAGGTGTGATTTATGGAACTTACATTTGAAGAATTACTTAAGTATTCTAATGGAAAAGTTATAGTTGATAAGGGCGAAAAAAGATTTAATACATTATCAACAGATACAAGAAACATAAAAGAAGGAAATGTGTTTTTGTCCTTAAAGGGAGAAAACTTTAATGGAAATAAATACATTAAAGAAGCATTTAATAAAGGTGCAACAATTGCAATAGTTGATGAAGTATTATTTGATGAAAATGATCTAGAAGGTGTTGTAATTAAAGTTGAAGATGGAAAAAAGGCACTTTTAAACATCGCAAAAGGATATAGAGAAAAACTTGGATTAAAAGTTGTTGGAATAACAGGCTCTACAGGAAAGACTTCTACTAAAGATTTAGTTAGTGCATTTTTAAGTGGTAAATATAAAGTATTTAAAACAAAAGGTAATTTTAATAATGAAATAGGATTACCACTTATGGTATTACAATTAGATAGTAGTATTGATGTTGCTGTTCTTGAAATGGGAATGAGTGATTTTAATGAGATTCATAATCTCTCAGATTGTGCAAGGCCTGATATTGCAATAATTACAAATATAGGAGTATCTCATATAGAAAACTTAAAGACAAGAGATAATATTTTAAAAGCTAAAATGGAAATTACTGATTTCTTTAACAAAGATAGCATTCTTATATTAAATGAAGAAGATGATATGCTGCAAAAGGTTAATGATAAAGAGTATGAAATAGTAAAAACTGGATATAATGAAAATTATAATTATTATGCAAGTAATATTGAATTAACAAGAGAAACAACTTCCTTTGATTTAAACTTTAAAGGAGAATCACATAGAATCACATTACCTATGGTAGGAGCTCATAATGTATTAAATGCGTTACTTGGAATAGCAGCATCTTTTAAACTTGGATTAACAGTAGAAGAAATCATAAATGGACTTAAAAATATAGAAGCTACATCAATGAGATTAGAATTCATAGATGGTGATGGAATTGAAATAATAAATGATTGTTATAATGCGAGTCCAGATTCTATGAAGGCTGCACTTGATGTATTAAGTAGTAGAGAAGGAAGAAAAATAGCTGTTTTAGGAACTATGAGAGAATTAGGTGATAAGGCAGCTAACTGTCATAGAGAAGTTGCAGAATATGCAAATGATAAGATTGATATGCTTATATCTTGTGGAGAATTTATAAGTGATTTTCAAGAAGGTTTTGAAAAAGAGGAAATAAAATTATATAATACAAAGGTAAATTTAATAAACGACTTAAATTCAATCATTAAACCTCAGGATGTTATTTTAGTTAAAGCATCAAGAGGAGAAAAATTCGAAGAAATAGTCGAAGCATTAAAAAATATAAAACAATAACGAAGGAGGTGAACTACCAAGGTATTAAAAACTTTGGTGGTAACGATGGGGGATTTTTTTAGTAGTTTTATTAATCCAGTCACGCTTTTAGCATTAGGATTAGGTTTTCTTATATCAATAATACTTGGACCTATATTTATTCCTATGCTACACAAATTAAAATTTGGGCAAAATATTAGGGAGGAAGGACCAAAGAGTCACTTCAAAAAAGCAGGTACTCCAACAATGGGAGGAGTTATATTTATAATATCAGTTACTATTGTAATGCTCATAATGAGATACAAGATATCTGATGAAGGAATGATAGTATTATATTCAATGATAGCTTTTGGTTTCATAGGATTCTTAGATGATATGCTTAAAATCATACATAAGAATAATTTAGGATTAAGAGCATGGCAAAAGATGCTATTATTACTTTTATTTTCAGTAGCTATGGCTTATTATGCGTATACAGTACTTGGAACTGAAATTATGTTCCCATTCTTAGGAATGCAAATTAACTTAAGTATATTATATATCCCATTTGTAATAATATACTATGCAGCAGCAACAAATGCAGTAAATCTTACAGATGGATTAGATGGTCTAGCTTCAACAGTAACTGTTATAGTATTAATATTCTTTAGTGTTGTTGCATTTAATCAAGGTAATTATCAAATATCAGTATTTGCATTAGCTTTAATTGGAGCACTTTTAGGATTTTTAAAGTACAATGCATATCCTGCAAAAATCTTCATGGGAGATACAGGATCATTAGCTTTAGGTGGAGCAGTAGCAAGTATTGCTTTATTATTGAAAAATCCATTTATTTTAGTAATTGTTGGTGGTATATATGTATTTGAAACTTTATCAGTAATTATACAAGTTGTTTCATTTAAGACAACTGGTAAGAGAGTGTTTAAAATGGCGCCAGTTCACCATCATTTTGAACAAGTAGGATGGTCAGAAGTTAAGGTTGTTACAGTATTTTCAATTATTACTATTATCCTTTGTATTATAGGAGCTATTTCACTTTAGTATTATATAGTGGAGGAATTTTATATGAAGAAAAGAAAACCCAAAGGGAAGAGAATGGGTGAGATTGATTATGGTATATTTTGTACTATAATGTTATTACTTGCTGTAGGGGTTGTAATGGTATATTCAGCAAGTTCATATTATGCTATGTTCCATTATAATGACAGTATGCATTATTTAAAGAGACAAGTGATATGGAGTGTTTTAGGAGTTGCATCTATGATGTTTATGATGGCATTAGATTATCATAAACTTAAGAAATATACTTTTATAGCACTTATTATAACAGTACCGTTACTACTTTTAGTTTTTGCTTTTGAAGGAGTAAATGGTGCACAAAGATGGATTCAGCTTGGACCATTTTCATTTCAGCCATCTGAACTTGCAAAGTACGTTGTAGTTTTATATCTTGCAATGTTTCTTGAAAAAAGAGGAGATGGAGTAAAGAATCTTAAGACAGGAGTTATTCCATGTTTCTTTGTTGCAGGAATTTTTGCTGCTCTAGTTTTAGCAGAAAAAAACCTTAGTATAGCATCAGTAATAATGATAGTTACATTTATAATGGTATTTGCAGCTGGTGCAAGAAATGCCCATATGTTTGGTATTGTTGCACCGGTTTTAGGAGTTGCAGCGTTAGGTTTTGCTTTAGGTGAAGATTATAGAAGAGCTAGAATGCTTAACTTTATAAATCCATGGAAGGATCCAGCAGGTAATGGATATCAATTAATACAATCCTTCTATGCACTAGGTGCTGGCGGAATAACAGGACTTGGGCTTGGTCAATCAAGGCAAAAAATGCTTTATATGCCAGAGCCTCATAATGATTTTATTTTTTCAATTATTGGTGAAGAACTTGGATTGATTGGATGTCTTATAATAATTTCATTATTTGTTATTTTTGTTTGGAGAGGAATACGGGTTGCTATGAAAGCTAAAGATACTTATGGAAGTCTTTTAGCTATAGGTATAACTTCTGTTATAGCAGTTCAATCAATTATAAATGTAGCGGTTGTAACAGGTTCAATGCCAGTTACTGGGGTTCCATTACCTTTTATAAGTTATGGAGGTACATCCCTTGTAATTAATATGATAGCTATGGGTATACTTATTAACATTTCTAGACAAACAGAAGGTAAAGAAGTTATTAAAAAAGCAAAATAACAATAAAAGAAGAATTTAGTAGGATTGTCATCTATTAAGTTCTTCTTTTTTTTATATAAATATAAACAACAATTAATTCCTTATTAAGAATTTTTTAATGAAAAATCCTTATAACAATGTTATTATATTAATGTATGTAAATAAAATAGTAAGGATAGGTTTAGGATAAAGTATGGGAACAAGTGGAAATAAATATATAAAGAGAGCTAAAAGAAAAAGACTTATAAAAAAAAGTATATTTATAGTTATATTGATTTTAATAGCAGGTGGGTTAATAGTAACTAAATCAAATCTATTTTTAGTTAAAAATATAAAAGTTAATGGACAAAATTTAGTTACAAAAGATTTAATAGATGAGAAATTACAATCTATTAAAGGAGAAAACATATTCTTTATTAAGAGTAGTGAAGTAGAGAAGACTTTAAAGTCAGATCCATATGTGAATAGTATTTCCTTAAAAAGACATTTTCCATCAACATTAGAAGTAAATGTTAAAGAAAAAAATATAGGTTATTATGTTAAATATGGTGATGAATATGACGTTATAAGTTCAGATTTAGTGCTAATAGAAAAAGTAGATAAACTTAAAGGTAATGGATTAATTGAAATTAAGGGTCTTAAATCAGAAGGACGTAAAATAGGAGAAAAATATGTAGATACCAAAGATGATAAAAGGTTAGAAAATTTTTTAGAAACTCTTTATGAAATAAAGAATGCAAATACAACAAAAAACAAAATAACTATGGTTGATGTAGCCAATATTAATAATATAGTTATATATTTTAATAATGTTAAAGTTAAAGTAGGGAATGGTAATGATTTAATAAAAAAGATAAATACTGCTTTAAATATATTAGAAGATAAAAAGCTTAATTTAAAAAAGGGGTATATAGATTTAAGCTTTGATGGTACTCCGGTAATTAAAGAGGAAAAATAGAGGAGGTCATATAAATGAAAAAATCCACTTCGCAGATTTCTATTGCAATTGTGTGTGCTTTACTAGGATTTCTCCTGGCATATCAATTTAAATTATTAAACAAAAATAATGAAAATAAAATAGAAAATTATAACAAAAGTGATGTTATTGCAGAGCTTGATAGTTTAAAGAAAGAAAAAGAGGGGTTACAAAATAAGAATAATTCTTTAAGTGAGGAACTTAAGAAACTAGAAGAAGCAGCATCAAAAGAAGGTAATGTTGGTAAAGAAATAAAAAACCAATTAGATTCAGCTAGAATGCATTTAGGTTTAGTTGACGTAAAGGGGCCTGGAGTAACTATTAAAATAACTCCAAAAACTTCAATATTTGGATCAAGCACTGATGATATGGGAAGAAGTATTACAGAAGAAGAATTAATACATATAATTAATTTGCTTTGGTATTCAAAGGCAGAAGCTATTTCAATTAATGGATATAGGATAACTCCTCAGACAGGAATAAAAAATTCAAGCAATTATATATGGATTGGAACAGCTGGAAAAGTTAGTCCGAAGGAGCCAATTACTATAAAAGCAATTGGAGACAAAGCAAGATTAAATGTAGGATTAAATTTCCCAGGTTCATTAGATTTTGGCGCACTTCAAAATTATAATTGTGAAGTTGAACAAAGTGATAATATAGTTATAGATAAAACTACTCAAACAATTAAAAGTGATTACTTAAAGCCGGTTGAGAAAAAGGAGGAAAAGTAATGGTACCTTTTATAGGATTATTGATAGGGGTAATATTTGGATTTGTATTTGATGTTAATATTCCTGATAAACTTTCCCCATATATGTCTGTTGCAATACTTGCTTGTTTAGATTCAGTTTTTGGCGCGATTAGGGCAAACCTTTCAAAAAACTTTCAACCAGATATATTTATATCAGGTTTTTTTGGAAATGCATTATTAGCAGCAGGATTAGCTTATCTTGGTGATAAACTTGGTATACCAATATATATAGCTGCTGTAATAGTATTTGGAGGAAGAATATTTGATAACTTTGCAATAATAAGAAGACTAATTTTAGAAAAGATTAAGTCACGCTAGTAAGAGGTGAATATATGAAAAAAACTAGTGGTGGATTAATAGTATTTTTTGCATCTATTTTTGTAGGTTTATTGATAGCTTTTAATATAAATTTTGGGCAAATTATAGAAAGGTCCACTCAACTTAGTGCAAAAGAGTATCAAGATGCTATTAATGAAAAGAGTGATTTATATAAAGAAATAACGAATCTAAAAAAAAGAAATGAAGATATGCAAGAAACAATAAATAAGTACAAATATGATGATAAAAAGCAGGATAAAATTTTAGATAGCATGAAGGCTCAATTAAAAGATTATGGTATGATAACGGGGCTTACAGAAGTTCAAGGACCAGGTATTTTGCTTAAGATAAATGATGGTAATATAAATTTAAATGAAGATAATGAGTTTGAGACTAAAGCTAAAATATTTCATGATAATGATATGGCATTAGTATTAAATGATTTAAGAAAAGCTGGTGCTGAGGCAATAAGTATTAATAATCATAGAGTAATTCCAAGTTCAGGCGTAATATGTAATTGGGCATTTCTGGGATTTGAGGATGATTCAACAGAATATGCTCCATTTTATATTTATGCAATTGGAGATCCAGATACATTAGAAACATCACTATTAGAAGAAGGAAGTCATATTAGAGAGCTTATGGTTAGACAATTATCAGTTCAAATAGAAAAAAAGGATAACATATTGATGCCAGCAGCTCCAAAATTAGGTTCTACAGAGTATATGAAGGAATATACAGAAAAATAATAAAAAAATGTGAAAAATTTAGAGGAAATTGCAAACTAATGAAGAATAGTATATTTAAGAGTGAAAACTCTTTATTTTAGGAGGCTTTTATGAGTATAAGTGAAAATATAAAAAATATAGAAGAAATTTTACCTAATGGTGTTAAGCTTTTAGCCGTATCTAAGACTAGAAGTCTAGAAGAAATGGAAGAGGCTTATGATTATGGGTTAAGAGATTTTGCAGAAAATAAAGTACAAGAACTTATTCATAAGGAAGAAAGTTTTCATAAAGATGTTAAATGGCACCTAATAGGAAAATTACAGACAAATAAAGTTAAATATATAGTGGGTAAAGTTCACTTAATTCACTCTCTTTCAAGTGTGAAGCTTTTGAATAAAATTGAAGAACTTTATGGAAGAGAAAATCTTGTAGCGAATACCTTAATTCAAATAAATATAGGTAGAGAAGAAAGTAAAAGTGGAGTTTTACTAGAAGAGTTAGATGAAATAATTGAAAAAGTAGAAGAATGTGAAAATGTAAAGGTTAAGGGAATAATGGTTATTATTCCGAAGGGAGATGAAGAAAGTAATAGAAATTACTTTAAAGAAACACATAATATTTTCTTGAATTTAAAAGAAAGAAAATTTAAGAATATTAATATGGAAATATTATCTATGGGAATGACAAATGACTATAAGATAGCCATAGAAGAAGGATCAAATATGATTCGTGTAGGAACAGGAATATTTGGAGAAAGAGATTACAATATTTAGGAGGAAATTAAAATGGCAAATATGATATCAAAAATGAAAAATATTTTAGGATTTGGAGATTTTGACGAAGATTTTGAAGATGATGAATTTGAAGAAGGCTTTGAAGAATCACAAGATGAAAATATGGTAATAGATGAAAGTATAGAACCTGTTATATCTGGAAAAAGATCAAATAAGGTTGTAAATATTCATACTTCAGCTTCAGCTAAGGTTTTAATAACTAAACCAACTGCTTATGAGGAAGCAATGGAAATATGTGATGCAGTTAGAAATAGAAGAATTGTTGTTGTAAATACAACTAATCTTGATATAAGAACAGCTCAAAGATTATTAGATTTTATTGGAGGATCATGTTATGCATTACATGGTGATATTCAAGAAGTTGAGAAGAGAGTATATCTTTTATCACCATCAAATGTAGAAGTAACTAGTGAATTAAAAAGTGAATTAACATCAAAAGCACTATTTAACTGGTCAAAATAATAGGAGGATATTAGATGGAAGGTATGATAGCTAATTTTATTAGCTCACTTTTTCGTGTAATGGAAATTGCTATTATATTAGAATGTGTCCTATCATGGGTTATTATGGATAGAAATAGCGGCATTATGGGGATATTAACAAGCTTTACAGAACCTATTTTAAAACCTTTTAGAGTTATTCAAAGTAAATTACTTGGAAATGTTCCTATAGATGTTTCACCTATATTTGCAATTATAGTACTTGATTTATTAAAACCGATTATAATTACATTTGTTCTTGGAATACTTTGATATGAATAAAGAAATTATACTTAAAAGGTTTTTAAATGAAGAAAAAAATAAAGTGATTAATTTATACGAAAGAATGATGTTTTCATATGAAAGGAATATTCCTATGTTTGGTAATGATTTTTATCCACCAAACATATGGAAATTTTTTGAGGATGAAATAAATATAAAAGGTTTAAAAATAGAGAGCTTTGGAGCTTTCAAAGAATCAGAAAGAAGAATGATATCTTTTAATAATATTTATAATACTAATTTTCCAATTAAGATTTTGAGAATAAAAAACTCATCTAAATTTACTAAAATAACTCATAGAAATTATTTAGGTAGCATTTTATCTTTAGGAATAGAGAGAGATAAAATAGGAGATCTAATAGTAAAAGATGACATATGTTATGTAGCTGTTTATGAAGAAATTGCAGATTATATAATAATGAATCTTAAAAGTATTGGAAAAACTCCTTGTAAGATTACTGAAGTATTTGAAGGTATCGAAAAAATAACTCACGAGTTTAAGGAAGAGACAATTCTTATTTCCTCTATTAGAATGGATTCAATTGTTGCTAAGCTTACTAATAAATCTAGAGGAGTAGCACAAAAGGTGATAGAAGAAGGATTGGTACTGATAAACTATAATATAAATAGAGATAAGAGTTTTGAAGTTAAGAAAGATGATAGAATAACTATAAGAAAGTATGGTAAATATATCATAGGGGATTGCACGGGCCGCAGTAAAAGTGGTAAATATAAAATTAATATAAAAAAATATACATAGTAGAGGTGTGAAAATAATGAAATTGACTCCAATGGATATAAACAATAAGGAATTTAAAAGAGGTCTTAGGGGATATAATCCAGATGAAGTAGATGAATTCTTAGATGAAGTCGTAGATAATTATGAGGAATTATATAAAGAAAATGCAAAATTAAAAGAAAAGTTAGATGTTCTAGGAGAACAAGTTGGGCATTATGCAAAGATAGAAACAACAATACAAAATACTCTAGTTCTTGCACAAAATGCAGCAGATCAAGCAAAAGAAACTTCTCAAAAAGAAGCAGAACTTATAGTTAAAAATGCTAATGAAACTGCTCAAAGAATTGTAGATAAAGCTCATAGTGATGTAATACAAATAAATGATGAGTTTGATAGAGTAAAACAAGAATTTATAAAATTTAGAGCTAAGTTTAGAAATTTCATAAATACACAACTAGAAACATTTGATGATTTAGAAAAAGATATAAATAAAAATTATTCAATTGGAACTCCAGTTGATGAAGAAATAGGAATTAAAGAAATTTCATATGAAGATAATAGTATTCAACCTATAGATGAAGAAGTTTCAACCAATGAATTAGATGAAATTAAAAGTTTCTTTGCAAATAAAGAAGAGTAGTAACATCAGCATTACAAATGTAATGCTGATTTTTTTAATATATACTTTCAGTTGAGTAAATTAAAGCAATATATTATAATTGTTAAGTAATAAATATTTAGGAGACTTAAAAATGGATGAAATTATATATGTTATAGATAGTGAAAATAAGGGTATAAGAATTGATAAGTTTCTTTCAAGCAAGTTTGAAGGAAAATCAAGAAGCTTTATTCAAGGATTAATCGAAAATGAAAGCGTATTAGTTAACAATAAAAATACAAAAAGTAATTATAAACTAAAAGAAAATGATGAAATTAAAATAAACATGCCAGAGCCAACAGAATTAGAGGTAGAAGCAGAAAATATTCCTATAGAAATAATATATGAAGATAAGGATGTTATAGTAGTGAATAAGCCTAAGGGAATGGTAGTACATCCAGCACCAGGAAATTATACAGGAACTCTTGTTAATGCACTTCTTTATCATTGTACTGATTTATCTAGTATTAATGGTGTTATAAGGCCGGGAATAGTACATAGAATTGATAAAGATACTACAGGTATTTTAGTTGTTGCTAAAAACGATGAGGCACATAATAAATTGTCTGAGCAATTAAAAGAACATGCTATGAAAAGAGAATATTATGCATTAGTTGAAGGTAGAATAAAACAAGATAATGGTACTGTAGATAAACCTCTTGCAAGATCAAAGAGAGATAGATTAAAGATAGCTATAACTCCAGAGGGTAAGCGTGCTGTAACTCATTATGAAGTTTTAGAAAGATTTAAAAATTCTAGTTTAATAAAATGTGTATTAGAAACTGGAAGAACTCATCAAATTAGAGTTCATATGGCTTCTATTGGATACCCATTAGTTGGAGATCCAACCTATGGCTTTAAAAAAGGAAAATTTAAAAATGAAGGTCAGATGTTACATGCTAAAACATTAGGGTTTATACATCCAAGTAGTGGAGAATATGTTGAATTTACATCGGAACTTCCTGACAATTATAAAAAATTATTAGAAAATCTAAGAAAAGATAATATATAGATTAAAAGGAGAATAATAATGAAATTAAAGGCCAATCTTTTAGATGATAAAGCGATAAAAAGAAGTTTAATAAGAATTTCTCATGAGATTATTGAGAAAAATAAGGGTGTTGAAGATATAGTACTTATAGGAATAAAGAGAAGAGGATATCCACTTGCAGAGAGAATATCAAGACAAATTACTTCTATCGAAGGAATTAATATTCCAGTTGGATCAGTAGATATAACTTTATATAGAGATGATTTAACTAAAGATAATGATATGCCTGAGATTAAAAGCTTAGATCTAGGACTAGACATAACAAATAAGAAAGTAATATTAGTTGATGATGTTTTATATACGTGTAGAACTGTTAGAGCAGCTATAGATGCAATAATAGATGTTGGAAGACCAACAGTAATACAACTTGCGGTTTTAATTGATAGAGGTCATAAAGAACTTCCTATAAGAGCAGATTATGTAGGGAAAAATATACCTACATCAAAGGAAGAGGTTGTTGGAGTTAAAATTGAAGAGATTGATGGAGAAGACTCAGTAAAGATATACGAAAAGGAAGTTTAGTTTAAACTTAAAGGAGAGAAATAGATGGAATACAAATTAATTGCTACTACTACCTTTGGAATAGAAGGAGTAACTGCAAAAGAGTTAAAAGCTTTAGGATATGAAGGTTTAAGTACAGAAAACGGAAAGGTTCACTTTAGTGGAGATGAAATGGATATAGCAATTGCAAACATCCATTTAAGAACAGCAGATAGAGTTTTTATAAATATGGCAGAATTTGAAGCAAGAAGCTTTGAAGAATTATTTCAAGGAACTAAGAAAGTAAAATGGAGTGATATAATACCTAAAGATGGTGTTATGCATGTAGTTGGAAAATCAATAAAATCAACTCTTTATAGTGTTCCAGACTGTCAATCTATAGTGAAAAAAGCTATAATTACTCAAATGAGCGAGGCGTACGGAATAGATCAATTTAGTGAAGACGGACCAGTGTACAAAATAGAGGTTGGAATACTAAAAGATAAAGTTACACTTACAATCGATACATCAGGAGCTGGACTTCATAAGAGAGGATATAGAGAAAATTCAGGAGCAGCACCACTTAAGGAAACTTTAGCAGCATCTATGGTCCTTTTATCAAGATGGAAAGAAGATTATTTACTTATTGATCCATTTTGTGGTTCAGGAACAATACTTATAGAAGCTTGTATGATAATGCAAAATATAGCACCTGGGCTTAATAGAGAGTTCGTATCAGAAAAATGGCCGACAATGCCAGCTGATATATATGATCAAGTTAGAGAAGGTGCAAGAAGAGCCATAAAAGATAAAGATTTAAAGTTATTAGGATATGATATAGATCAGAGAGTTTTAAGAACTGCAAAATCTAATGCTAGAAAAGCTGGGGTTGATAAATATATAGAATTCCAAGAAAGAGATTTTAGAGATTTTTCAAATAAACATAAATATGGGTTTATAATATCAAATCCACCTTATGGAGAAAGATTAAGTGATGCTAGAGAAGTTAGAGAATTATATGGAATATTTGGGGGATACAAAAAGAAATATTCAGAATGGGAATTTAATATACTTACTTCTTATGAAGAATTTGAAAAAGCATTTAAAATAAAATCATCAAAGAATAGAAAATTATATAATGGTAAATTAAAATGTTATTATTATCAATATTTTGATAATAAACTTATAAAAAACGCAGGAGATACTGTAGTACAGTGTCTTATGGATTAGAAAAAAGCTCGCTAATATATGCGAGCTTTTTCTTATACTTCTTTAATATTTAAATTAGAAAATTCCTTAGGTTCTGTATACATTGTATAGTTAGTGTGGTATATAACCATGCCAGGTTTAGAACCATTTGGCTTTTTTAAGTTTTTAACTAGTGTATAGTCAACAGGTACTTTTGATGAAGTTTTAGCTTTGCTATAGAAGGCTGCAAGTACAGAGGCTTCTTCTAAAGTTTTATCTGGTACATCATTTGAACATATTATTACGTGAGAGCCAGGAATATCTTTAGTATGCATCCACATAAAATTCTTATTTGCAAATTTTAAGCTTAGATAATCATTTTGCAGATTATTTTTACCAACATATATATCTATTCCGTCAGATGATATAAAATGAAGAGGCTTAGATTTACTTTTCTTTTTTTTAGAAGATTTCTTAAATTTCAGATAACCAGTTTCCATTAATTCATTTTTTATTTCTTCAATTTCATCATAAGAGTCAGCATTAATAATATTTGTAAGTACTGAATTTAAATATTTAAGTTCATCATCATTCTTTTCAAGTTGAATATGAGCTTCTTCTTCAGCTTTTTTGAATTTGTTATATTTTTTATAATATATCTGAACATTCTCTGAAGGTGTTTTATTTGGATTTAATTTAATTTCTATATCAGGTGAATTTTCATCATAGAAATTTTGTAATATAACAGATTTATCACCTTTTTTGAAGCTATATATAAACGAAGTCAATAAATCACCTTTCACTTTAAAGTCTTCTTTAGATTTACAATCATTTAAGGTATCATCTAAAATTCTTTTTTTCTTATTACATCTTTCTATATTAGTATGAATAAGTTTTTGAAGATCTTGGGATCTGTTATGAAGTCTTTCTTGTTTATCTTTTTTATAATAAAATTCATCTAACATAACAGATGGATCAGAATAGTTAATAGCTTTAAAATTATCTTTTAGTGATAAAAAATCTAAAGCATGGAAATCTTTAAAAATTCCGTTATTATCAACATATATATTAAATGATGGATTATTTTTTATATTATTAAATAAATTTGTAACAAATTTGTATAACCTTTCTGTATCCTTTACGCTATAATTATAATTAGAAAGATTGAAATATAATTCTTTAGATAAGACTTTACTAACACCAGTGAAATTTTTAAAGAAGAAATTTTCATCTATAGCATAAGAACAATTTTCTAATGCGTTAGTGAAATCTTCTTTAGAAAAGTCAAAAGGATTTAATTTATTGGATTTAGGAGGATAAACATATGTTACCCCAGGATATAAAACTCTATAAGTATTAATATCAGGAGTTATATGTTTAATAGATTCCATAACTTTTAAATCTCTTTCACGAACAAGAGTTATATTTGAATGTCTTCCCATTATTTCGATAATTAATAAATATTTACTATCAAATCCAAGCTCATCTCTAGAAGATACATGGATTGTTGTAACTCTATCACCATCTTTTTGAGTGATGTCAGTTATTAGCCCTCCAACTAGGTATTTTCTAAGAACCATTAAATATAATGGAGCTTGAAGAGGATTTTCTTTTTGTGTATTAGTTATGTGTAATCTTGAAAATTGTGAAGAGGCTGAAATTAAAAGCTTAATATTAGTTCTATATTTTCTTAATTGAAGAATTATTTCATCCTTTTCAGGTTGGTTTATTTTATCTATTTTAGAATCTATAATTGATTCTTTTAAATTAGTTAATAAACTATTTAAAAATATACCATCTAGTGCCAAAGGTATCATCCTTTCTTTTGTATAATTTAAAGATAGTATAACACTAAATTAAGGTAATAATCAATTTAATATATAAGTACTTTAGGAGGAGAAATTATGAAATTTACAAAGATGCAGGGAATAGGGAATGATTTTATTTTTATAGAGGATTTAGATAATAAATTTTTGGATGATGAAACTGAAATTGCAAAAAAACTTTGCAATAGACATTTTGGAATTGGAGCTGATGGATTAGTTATTGTAAGAAGATCTGATTTAGCTGATATGAAAATGACTATTATAAATAGTGATGGATCAAGAGCTAATATGTGTGGCAATGCAATAAGATGTTTTGGAAGATATATTTATGATAAAGGCTACGTTAAAGATACAAAATTTACTGTAGAGACAGGGGATGGAGTTAAGGGGATAACCCTTATATTAGAAAATAATAAAATAACTGGAGCTAAAGTTTATATGGGTATGCCTTCATTTTGTGGAAAAGATATCCCTTTAAGTAATAAAAAAGAACTTATAAATGAAGTGACAAATATAAATAATAAAGATTATAAGTTAACATCTGTATTAGTTGGAGTGCCTCATACTATTGTGATAAAAGAAGATAATACATATGACGTTAATGAAGGAAAATTTATAGAAAAATTTAAGTATTTTAATGAAGGAACTAATGTAAACTTTGTTGAAGTTATAAATAGAGATCATATAAATGTGGAAACATGGGAAAGAGGTGCTGGTGCAACACTTGCGTGTGGAACAGGTACTTGTGCATCTGCAGTTGTTGCGCATAAGTTTAATTTAATTAATAAAAAAGTGTTAGCAAGCCTTCCCGGTGGAGAATTGATTATAGAAGTTGAAAAAGACGGAGTATATATGACAGGTAATGCTGAATATATTTGTATAGGTGAAACTTTATAAAATATAATTAAAAGAGGGAATAGAATGAATGTTATTAAAAAAAGACCAATATATATATTAATTGTTTTAGGTTTTTCATTTATTCTAACTGCATGTGGTCAAAAAAAGGTGCAAAATAATGAGCTTACAAGTAATAAAGTAGAAGCAATAAAAGTACAAAACGGGGCAGTGTTATTAGAAGAAAACGGAAAATACAATACTTTAAATTTTGTTGATGGTAGATATAGTAATTTAAAAAATAAAGATATTGTAATTGAATATAATAAAGAAAGTGGAACCTATGTCTTTATGAGAGATGGTAAACATTATATTTATTATAATGGCAGAGAAAAAGAAATTACAGATGTAAATTATAATTTTATAAAGATATCTCCAGATGGAAATTATGTGTCATATATGATTTATGATAATGGATATAAGTTAAAAGTATTATCATTAAAAGATAATAAAGAAATTAATATAAACTCTAAAGTGGCTATATCAGGAGAACTTTATGATTTTATAAATAAAGATAACATAGTTTATTATGGAGTATCTAGTGATGGCGTAAATGGTATATTTACATTTAATTTAAAAACAAATAAAGAAGAGCTTTTATATAAATTAGATAGCGGATATGCTGAATTTTTAAAAGGAGAAAATAATGAAGTAATAATACTTCAACAAACAGCAGATAATAAAAGAATTTTAAAGAGAATTAGTAAAGAAAATAAGAGTGTAGAAAATATTTCAAATAAGTTTGAGGATGTTAAAGATATTATAAAGGTGTCTGACATGTACTATGTTTTAGGAACTGCAATTAATGATTCACCATCAGTATATAAAATTAATAAAGGAAAAGTTCAAAGATTAGTATATTCCTTTCCAAGTAGTATTGATTTAAAGAAAGGGTTATCTATTGATTCAAATGGAAATATATTATTCATAGGATCTAATAGCAATGAGAATAACCAAGAAGTTTTCTCGTATAAAAATGAAAGTATTTCAATTGTAAGTAACATAGAAGGAAAATATGATTTTATAAAGGTTAATTAAAGTCTTGATAATATTATCGAGACTTTTTTATTTGTAAAAGAATAAATATACAATATTTGGAAATAATAAAATTGAGGTGAAAAATGAAAGATTTAATTAGGAAGGCTAATTTAGATTGCGTATATAAGATTAAAAAAGATAAGATGATTGAACTTAAAGTAATACCGTTATATGAGGAAGATAAAAATGTTTTTGTGATAACCCATGAAGAAAGTGAAGAAGGAAGAAACTTTATTGAGTTTTTATTTGGAAAACAAGTTGAATTTATAAATATTGATAAAGAAAAATTTAATAAGCTTATTTTTTCATTAAGACCTGATATAAGTGAAGATTTAGAAGAAAAAATAATTTGCAGAGTAATAAGTAAAAATGGAAGTGATGTTCATTTTGAACCATCAAAAGATTCTGTAATTGTAAGAGCAAGAATAGATGGGATGTTAACAATTATAGGAAAAGTAAAGAAAAGTGATTATAATCAAATACTTTCAAGAGTTAAATTAAATGGAAATATGGATATAGCTGAAAAAAGAAAGCCTCAAGATGGAAAGTTTTTAATTGATAATAAGTTAGGCACATTTGATTGTAGAGTATCTACTATACCAGTGATTTATGGAGAAAAGATGGTAATAAGAATTCTTTATCAAGAAAAATTAGATTATAGTATAGAGGGATTAAAATTACTTGATTATCAATTGAAAAATTTAAAAAAGATAATGAATATAAAAAATGGGATGGTGATTATAAGTGGTCCAACAGGCAGTGGTAAGTCTAGTACTCTATATTCTATTATATCAAATATTAAAGAAAAGGATATAAACATAACAACGATAGAAGATCCTGTAGAATGTAATATAGATGGAATAAATCAAATGAATATAAATAGAAAAATTAAATTTGGGTTTGCAGAAGGTCTACGTAGTACACTTAGACAAGATCCGGATGTAATAATGGTTGGAGAAATTAGAGATGAAGAGACAGCTAATATGGCAATAAGAGCTGCCATTACTGGACATAAAGTGTATTCTACAATTCATACTAAATCGAGTAGAGAAGTATTTTTAAGACTAGAGGATATGAATGTTAGAAACTATCTTATAAAGGATTCTTTAGTTGGGGCTATATCTCAAAGGTTAATAGGTTGTCTTTGTAATAATTGCAAGGAAAAATATGAAGGTGTATTTAAAGGTAAGGTACATTATTTTTACAAAGAAAATGGATGCGAAGAATGTAATTTTACTGGAATTAAAGGAAGGAGGCTAGTTTGTGCTGTTCATTTTATAGGAGAAGATAAGAAGAATAAATTTAAGGATATTTATTCAGATATAGAATTATTTTCTAATAAACAAATGTATGAAGTGTGTAAGAAGCTATTGCTAGAAGGAATAATAAGTTATAAACAATATAAGAAATTTATTGATGGAGAAGATTTGATAAGATATGAAGAAGATAAAGAGGTATTCCTATAAGGATATAGGTATAATATGTGAAAATTTATATGCTCTATACAATGATGGATTACAAATAACAAGGTCTATTGAACTGTTGGAAGATTTTCCTTTAAGAAAGGATTATAAATTATCTATAAAAAATATTTCAGATGAAGTGAAAAAAGGATCAAGTCTAAGTGATGGATTTTATAAGTTTAGCTTGCTATATCCAGAATTTTTAACTGGGATGATATCTATTGGAGAGAAGACAGGTAGATTGAATGATGTCCTTAGAGAAATGAGTATATATTATAAAAGAAAAGATAGTATGAAAAAAGAAGTTATAAGTGCTTCTATATATCCGATATTTTTATTAGGTAGTATGTTATTGATATGTACTTTCTTCATATTTTTCTTAATCCCTCAATTAGAAGAGGTGTATTTATCAGTAGGTAGTGATTTACCGTATCTAACTAAGGTATTATTAGAATTTTCTAAATGGGCAAATAAATCACCTATAAGTACTATTTCTTTTCTAGCTGTATGGGGAATTTTAATTCCGATTATAGTTGTTAAACCATATTTTAAAAAAATAATTTCTATTATAGTTAGTAAAATAAATATATTAAAAGAGGTAAGAGAATATGAAACTGTTTTACTTATAAAAGTTATTGTATCAAGCGGTATTAATTTATCATTAGCTCTAAAATATTGTGAGCAAGAAAACAATAAAAATAAATTATATAAAGATTTAAATGAAAGAATTCTTAAAGGAGATGAACTCTCTAAGGCAATTGAAAGTATTATTAATCCTTCAAAATATACTATTGCAATAATTAAGTTAGGGGAAGAAAGTGGATCTTTAGATGAAAGACTTGAAAACTTAACTGAAACATTAAGTAAAAGATGTAGTGATAGATTTAAAAGAATGGCTTCATTATTTCAACCAACTGTAATAGTATTAATGGCATTTTTAGTTTTATTTTTTCTTGGCATTTTTATATTACCAATGTTTGATGGAATGTATGGAGGTATGTCGTAGAAATGAAAAAGGGCTTTACTTTAATAGAAATTATTGCAGTTTTAGCTATAATATCTATTATATTTATTTTTGCTGGATCATCTATTGTACATTATAAAAAAATAAGTAGAGATATTGAAGTAGAAAATTTCTTAGCTTCTTTTAAACATTTAATTACTGAAGGAAAGCTAAGTGCAATAGATAGCCAAGCAAATTTAAAGATAAAAATAGAAAATTCAAGTAAAAAAATAAAGTTAATGAATGGTATCAATGAAATGAATTATATTAATATGCCAGATTATATACAGCTTAATAGAAATGGGATTATTGATATAACTTCAGAAGGACATGCAAAAGCTGATACTACTATATTAGATAATATTAAGGATAAAGAAAAATATTTTATAAGTATTAGAGTAGGAGTTGACTATATAAATATTGAGAAAAAGAAAAATTAAAAGAAAAGGATCTATGCTTCTTGAATGTGTTATAGCTATGTTTATAATTACAATAGTTTTTACACTATTTATAGAAATGAGTAAGTCTGATAATAACTCTTTTAAAATTAGAAATGACATGAGGTTAAATAGTATTATATTTAATAATATAGTAAATGAGATTAAGTTTAATACAAGTATACAGGAACTAGAAAATAAATTGATAGACAATAAAATTAGAATAGGAATTAGTAAAGATATTTTTGAAGAACTTAAAGTTAAAAATATATTGAGCATAAATGATATATCATCAAAGAAAATAGTAGAAATAAACAAAATAAAAAATGAACATGATGGAATTTTGTTAGGGTTTAAACTTGTAGAAAATATAGAAAACGTAGTTTTAGAGGAAGAGGTAAAAAAAGAATTTTGGATGGAAGAAAAAAATTTAAAAGAGGATATACAATAATTGAATGCATTGCATATATATTTATTTCATCTATATTAGCTATGATAATTATGAATACTACTATAGAAATATATAAATATGCTCTTATAAGAACAAAAATGATTAATCGTGAAGATGAGATAGATAATGCTATTTTAAATGTTAGAAAGATATTTAATGAGGTAGATAATACAAGATATATTGTAAATAACAATAAAGTAGAAATAATAAAAGAAGAACAGGGGAAAGAAGCTGTAGATAATCAAAATTCTATTGATGTTAATGTAAAGTCAAAGGAGTTTGAAATTATAAGCGGTAATTTAAGAGTAAAGTATTATTCATTTAATAACGGAAAGAAAGAGTTTAAGACATCAAATTTAATCTTAGATAATGTAGAAAGTTTTAAAATATATAGAAAAGAGAATTTGTTATATATGGAAATTATTATTGATAAAAGAGAGTATTTTGTATGTTTATAAAAAGAAAAGGTTATATTTTATTAAATTCTCTTGCTCTAATCATATTTGTAACCATAATACTTTTAGGGGGGATAACTATATTTAAGATGAATTTAAAATATAGTAGCAAATACAAGACACATGAAAGTATGAAAGATTTAAAGATAACACAGAAGAATATAATTAATATAGTTAAAAAATGGGTTGAAGAAAATAATGATGAATTGATAAAGAATATGGAAAAAGATGTAGAACATAATATAAGTGATAGAGATTATATTATTAAATTATTTTATTCAAAAGATAAGGATACATTTAAAATAAGCTATGGTAGAAATAAATTGGATAATTATATGTATTATACATATAAAAAATATACTATAGATAATAGTGATATAAATGATGATATAGAAAATTTAAAAATAGTTCTTATATTAAAAAGAGA
>JBBVGE010000314.1:0-472 GCA_040144665.1 Clostridium perfringens | reverse complement strand
GGAGGTTCGAGTCCTCTTCGCGGAGCCATTTTTTTATCCAAAACACGAATTTTTAAGCAGTGAGAAATCACTGCTTTTTTTATTATATACAATTAATAGAGCTTAATGATATAATTTCTTTATTAAATGAAAGGGTGGTAAACTTTTTGGTATGGAGAATTTATTAAGTATTGAAAATGATGGAGTTAGGATAAGAGATAGAGAAAGCAATATTCTATATAAATGGAATATGATAAAAGCTATAAACTTTAAAGGTGATAAATTAAAGAATATAACTATAATAGATATTACTGATAAACCTATAGCCATAGTTCCTATCATAGAAAATGATGAAAGTCAGAAGTTTATATGTAATACAATAGAATCTATGATTAAAGAATAAAAATAAAAAAAGAGTTGCAATTTTATAAAAAGTTGGTATAATAATTAATGTAAATATTCCGCGATAGCTCAATGGTGGAGCATTCGGCTG
>JBBVGE010000313.1:0-209 GCA_040144665.1 Clostridium perfringens | reverse complement strand
TTAGATAGAGCTTTTAAAAAATACACAGATTATTTCTTTGCAAAGGGTGACGCTGTTAAGTATAGAAATGTAGACATACTTTTAGCAATGAAATATTTATATAATTTATCATTTCAATATAATAAACCAATGGTTATATATATTCCTATGGGAACTAATTTTGGAGCCCATGATGGATCAAGTATTTTAGAAAGATATATAAATGATAT
>JBBVGE010000312.1:0-2290 GCA_040144665.1 Clostridium perfringens | reverse complement strand
AAAAGATCTGTAGTAATTACTACAGATCTTTTTTAGTAAAATTTAAACTCCAAATGTTACTAATGCTTTTGATTCTTCTAATGCAACTACGTTATGCATTACTCTTGAATCAAATGAAAGAAGTTCTCCTTTTGATAGTTCATATTTTCCGCCATCTTCAAATTCTATCTTGAATTTCCCTTCAAGTACAACTAATTGAGCCATTTTTTCATGAGTATGATTTGGTATGCCTTCACCAGTTTTGCAATTAAGATATAAAGATATAAAACTATCATTTTTAACAATTAAATTCTTAATACCTGTTTTGTATTTAAATAAATTTATTTTTTCTCTTTCCATTATTATCACCTCAAATTAATTTTTTATTTAATCTTTAATTAGATTATATAGTGTTTAAAATATAATTAATGTAATTCAAATCAAATTTTGGACATTTTAATATGCTTTATTAGAAAAGTGCTATTTAAATTAGATTTAAATAATAAAGTGATAGGACATATATTAAATGAGTTAATATGTGAGTAATAAGTCCAAGTTATTAGAGAATTTAATAATATATAAATAAATATATATTGAATCATAATTATAAATATATAATGATAAAATATATTATATAAAGTATAGGGTTAGGAAGAATGTATATTATGAGTATTGAAGATATAGCTATTAGATTATTGTTGGCAATAGTCATTGGTGGAATAGTTGGATATGATAGAGAATTTAAAAATAGACCAGCTGGATTTAGAACGCACATATTAGTATGTATTGGGGCAACTGTAGCTGCTTTAATTGAAGTACAACTTGGATATTCAATTATGCAAGAAATAGTAAAAAATCCTGAACTTGCAGGAGTATTAAAAGTTGATTCAGGAAGAATAACTGCTCAGGTAATATCAGGAGTGGGTTTTCTAGGTGCTGGCACAATAATAAGAAATAAAGGTTCAGTTAAAGGTCTTACGACTGCAGCATCAATATGGGCAGTTGCTTGTGTTGGACTAGCTATCGGTATGGGATTTTATACTATAAGTATATTAAGTGCACTTGGGATAGTTATAGCATTAGTATTTTTAAAGACATTTCAAAATAAATTTATAACTAAATTAGAAGAAATAAAATTTGAAGTAAAATATGATAATAAGATTGAAGTTCTAAAGGAGATTGATGATTGTTTAGTAGATATGGAAATAAATATAGAAAATATAGAGTTTGATTCAATAAGCAGAAATAGAGATGAGAATAGTTTAGAAAATACTTGTATATATACGATTTTAGCTCCTCAAAATATTGATTTAAATCTATTAATTTGTGATTTATCTTCTGGAGAGCATGTATTAGGTTTAAAATTATTAAATAAAGGAAATGTATCTAGAAAAATAAAATAGATTGATTATTTATTTTACATTAAAAAGAGAATTAAATAGAAAGATAGCTATATTTAATTGTTATGTATTAATTATGGCTATCTTTTTATCGACTTATTTACCAAGAGTAAATTAAGAATTAAAATATTTTGAATTTTAAATTTTTCTATACTGACTTAATCATATGGGGGATAGCTTATGTAATAAATATGCTATTCTTATTTATATATTGTAGTATTATTATTCTATTTTATTCTTTTTTTGAATGATTTTTTCGTATCTATATACTCAGAATTTTTACTTAAGTTAGTATAAGTTCTAGTTTCTCTTAAAATTTAATCTGTATTTAATATATAACAACTTTTGCAGGTTATATTTCTTCTTCAAGCTTATCTATTGTATTTATATCTATGTAATTAAATATAAATAATAATATTCTGCAAAAATAAATTTCTAATAATATAGTCGTATTATATAAAAAAATATAAGTTATAATTATAAAAGTTAAAAACAAAATTACTATATATAATACAAATATATACAATTTAACAAAAGAAATAACAGAAACTTATCCAAGTGTATCTATATAAGATAAATAAAGAAAAAATGAATAAAATAGAGAATAATGAATATAATATTTGATCAATGATAATTATCTAATTATGTAGAAGAAATACTATGATAGAATAATCCATGTCGTCACGGGGAACCGGTGAGAAACACAAAAGATTGTGTAGAAAAACACAAAAAAATGTGTTGACATTGTTTCACAGAGATGATAAGATAAGAAAGTCGCTTGAGGGCGACAAGATATTTGATCTTTGAAAAATGAACAGAATATAGAAATACATTTAAACAACCAGCAATTCTTTTTATTAAAGTAAGTTTTATGAGTTAAAAGATTAAACTTTTTATTGAGAGTTTGATCC
>JBBVGE010000311.1:0-1552 GCA_040144665.1 Clostridium perfringens | reverse complement strand
AAAAAAGACCATGTAATATGGTCTTTTTTTATATTTAATTAGGAAATGGTTTAGTACCAATAAAATCGTTTCCTAAAATATCTTTTGTATTATTAAGAGAATGTTTAGCTCTAGCATAAGCATTATTTGGAAGATCAAATTTATTTTTATCCTTTATAGCAGTTTCAACAGGAATAATTGTGTGAATATATAAGCCGTTACCTTTAGGACGCCTATATACCCAAGTAGGAATGAAGTTATATTCCTTTAAATACAATTTATTATTCTTTAATCCTAATGTAAATTTAATTAATAACCCATCTTCAGTTAGGTAGTTTTTAATTTCTTCATAACATTGGTTAGATAAAAAGTTACCTTGTGAATATATTACAAATGTTGAATGATTATTACTTGTAAGTATTTCATATGGTTCAATAACATGAGGATGACTTCCAAGTATGATATCTACACCCATCTCATTCATCTTTTTTGCAATTTCCTTTTGAAACTTATTAACTTTTGTGCTATATTCATCCCCCCAATGGAAAGAGCCTATAATAAATTCAACTCCTTCTTTTTTCATATTAGATATAGATGATTGAACATTTCTATAAAGATTAGGCAAATCATCATAGCTAAATGAATTTATAAGCTGCTTTGCTTCTTTTGGTATTTGAATGCTATTTATAGAATTTGCATCGGTTTTATAAGTATAAGCAAATAACCCAACTTTATGTCCATCAATATTATAAATTATATAATTTTTATCACTTTTATTAAATTTTACTCCAAGATTAATTAAGCCATAATTACTACTATTTCTCATGGTGCTTTTTAATCCTTTTATGCCTTGATCAATTACATGATTAGATGCATAATTTATTACATTAAATCCTGTATTTTTTAGGGCTTTTAAAAATTCATTTGGAGAATTAAATGTAGGGTATCCTTCAGGCTTCCCACCATTAACATTTCCTTCAAATACGCCTATACTTAGATTAGAATCTTTTATATAATGTTTCACATACTCAAAGCTTTTATCAAAATTATAAGTGCCATCATCTTTTTTTGCTCCTGCAATTTGTGCATCATGAGTCATCATATTACCAACAGAAGTTATGGTATATAATTTTTCAGCTTTATTTATTTTAACTTCAAAATTTTTAGTTTTATTTTTATAGAATATATTATAAACTCCAAAAAAGGATACTCCCAAAATAATTATAATTACAAATAAAAAAATAAAATTTCTAGATGCTAAAGGTTTTTTTGAATGTTTACTCATTAATATCACTCTTATCCTTTGTTATTTAATTAATTTCTAAAGAATCGATTTCATAATTTAAATTAATGTTATTCCATACATAAATTATATTTTATAAATTTAATATAGGTAAAGTTAATAATAAAACTGATAATATAAAAAATTAACTAATATATATTAATTTAAACTTTAAATTTTTATATTTACCCTTCCTTTCTTTAGATACAAAATAATAATTGAAGAGTACTATACACTATAGAATTATTCATATTTATAATATAATAAGTACTTTAATTTATATATTACTAG
>JBBVGE010000310.1:0-477 GCA_040144665.1 Clostridium perfringens | reverse complement strand
CTTATGAATTTATTAAAGGAGTATGGTCCAAAAGAGTTAGGAAGATTAACTTATAGAAAATATCAAGAGAAGAGAAATAAGAAAAATAGAGACGTTGATAATTATATAGCAGATAGAAAGAGAGCATATTACTCAAAGTTAAATGATAGTAGAAAAAAGCTTAAGGTTTGGTAGGAGGATAACAAATGACTAATAGTAAGAATAAAGGTGCTAGAGGTGAAAGAGAATTATCATCTAAGTTAAAAGAGTATGGTTACAACACTAGAAGAGGTCAACAGTATTGTGGAGCTAATGGAGATGCAGATGTTGTTGGTTTACCTAATATTCATATTGAATGTAAGAGAGTAGAGAAACTTAATATATATAATGCCATAAGTCAAGCCAAGTCTGATGCAAAGGAAAATGACTTGCCAGCTGTATTCCATAGGAAAGATAGAAGTGAATGGCTTGTAACAATGACATTAGATGATTGGATGA